>JBFMBS010000003.1:0-194587 GCA_040755055.1 Bacteroidota bacterium | reverse complement strand
AGGATACATCAATCATTGAATTATAAAACACCGGCAGAAATCTATTTCAACTGACCGGAGATTTAACTAAATTTTACACATTAAATTATGTCATTTTTCTGTCCAACCAATTGGGTACAGTTAATACTTTCGTGAGAACGACCCCAATCATTTCCTAAATTAGCTTTGTTTCTATAATGCCAGACCAGCCATTTGCATCCTTGAAATAAATAACTGGCGGCCCATTTTATATCAGCTAATATTTCTGAGAATCCGCATATATATAATGTCCCGGCTGGTTTTAATACGCGTTGTGCTTCAGCAATCCACGTTAAGCTCCAATCAACATACTGTTGTTGAGAAGAAAAGCTATCCCATTCGGCTTTACTTATATTGTATGGAGGATCTGCAAATATTAAATCGATGGATTCGTTGTCAACAGCTTTAAGAAGATCAATAACATCTAGGTTATAAAGTGAACCTAAATCGGTTGTAAAGAAAGGTTCAGGTAAAATTGAACTATTCCTTTTTGTAGAGAATTCTAGTTGTAATTCTTTAACAAGCGATTGTATTTGTTCTTGGGTGTAATAACGGTAATTATTAATTGGATGTCTCTTTGATTTGAATTTACCATTACGATCCCATCTTCGTAAAGTTTCTTTACTAACACCCAACAATGAAGCTACTTCACTAACATTATATTTGTTTTTCATAGAGGTTAAACAAGTTTATACAACTATATACAAAGCTAAATTATGGATAGTAAATAATCAAATCCTTAAAGGGTGAGATCAATAGAAAACGATATAGTTAAAAACAGTTTAAATTTTTTCCCTATACGTATACTTTACTCTGTATCTATGAGAGTATTGAAAAAGCTACGAATTCAATACCTTCTCGTAATATTCGATGTACTGGGGAACGATCAACTTTTTATCAAAATGTTTAACAGCGCGTTCGCGTGAATTCTTTGAAAAAGTTTTATACTTCTTTTCATTGGTCAACAAATCAATCGTGTATTTTGCCATCCTATCGATGTCGCCAATCTCCGCAATGTAGCCGGTCTCGTTGTGAATAACTAATTCGGGCAAACCACCGACCGAAGAAGAAATAACCGGGACACCGCAAGCCATAGCTTCTAATGCGGATAGGCCAAAACTTTCCGATTGTGATGGCATTATGAATAAATCGGCTGAAGGAAGTATTTCCTCAATAGCATCTTGTTTGCCGAGAAATACAACATCCTTTTGAAGATCGAGCTCTCTTGCTAATCTTTCGCATTCGGATCTATCCGGTCCGTCGCCAATCAAAACTAATTTTGCCGGGATCTCTTTTTTTACTTTTGCTAAAACACGGATTGTATCTGTTACTCTTTTTACCACTCTAAAATTTGAAGTGTGAATAATTACTTTTTCACCGCACGAAGCAAGACGTTTCCTAAATGGTTTTCCGTTACCCGGTGTGTATTTTTCTATATCAATAAAATTGTAAATAACTTCTATATCTTTTTGAATATTAAAATTTGTAAGAGTTTTTTCTTTTAAGAATCTTGATACGGCAGTAACACCATCACTCTCTTCAATACTGAACTTGACAAGCGGCATGAACGACGGCTCCAAACCCATTAAGGTAATATCGGTACCATGAAGAGTGGTTATAAATTTGATTTTCTTCCCGGCTTTTTTACGGACTTGCTTTGCAAGATAAGCACTAACCGCATGAGGGATTGCGTAATGAACATGCATTAAATCAAGTTCTTCATATTCAATTACTTCGAGCATTTTACTTGTGAGCGATAGATCATACATCGAATGTTCGAACAACGGGTATGTGCTCATTTCAACTTCATGAAAATAAATATTTTCAACGAAGCGACTTAACCGGTGAGGAAGTGCGTAACTTACAAAGTGAACTTCGTGACCGATAGATGCCAATGCCAATCCCAATTCTGTTGCTACTACACCGCTGCCGCCGTAAGTAGGATAACAAGTTATTCCGATTTTCATTTTTAAACTTTCATTTCTATTTGGGGTACAGTTATTTATTTTTAACTGGCAATAAAGAACAATTAAATTACACAACTCAAAATACAGCAAATTTGTAAGAATGAAAATTTTATTAATCGGACATTCAATAGTTGATCATTTTGAGAAAGAAGATGCTGCCCAAATTTATCCGGGAGGTATTTACTATTCGGCTCTTGGTCTTTTATCTGTTGTACGACCGGTTGATACAATTTATCTTTTGACCGGGATGAATGATGAATTCAAAAGCTTATTTGGCAAGGTTTATAAGGATGTAGAGCTAAGGTATTTTGATGAATTGATTAATATGCCCGAAGTTATTTTAAAAATCAGTAGCGGAAATGAAAGAGGAGAGAAATACAAAAATATTTCATCTGCACTTGATCTATCCAAAGTTGATGATTGGAACCAATTCGACGGTATTTTAATTAATATGATTACCGGTTTTGACATAACACTCGATCAATTAAAGTATGTTAGAAAAAACTACCACGGTAAAATTTATTTTGATGTTCACACTCTTGCACGCGGAGTTGATTCGGAAATGAAAAGAACTTTCAGGAAAATTCCGGATGCAGATGAATGGATAAGGAACGTTGATATTATACAATGTAATGAAAATGAACTGAGAACCATTTCAAGTTTTGATGTTGAATCTGAAATTATAAAACAAATAACGGGTCTTGGTGATAAAACACTGATAATTACAAAGGGAATGAATGGTGCCTCGTTACATTTTAAGGAAAATGAATCCTATAAATTTTATAATGAAGAAGGATTAAAAATAGATCAGGTTAATAGTGTTGGCTGCGGCGATATCTTTGGGGCGGTCTTTTTTTATTCCTATCTTTGTTCAAAAGAACTTCGTTCGTCATTAGCGAAAGCAAATAAAGCGGCATCATTGGCAGCCGCAATTAAATTGATTGAAAATCCAGACAAATTTTTGAATGATAACCAAAGACTTTATTAAAACCAGGATAATGATCATCGGTTCGAACGGAATGCTCGGACAAAGATTGACAAATTTTTTTTCTGCATCACGTGATGTTGAGTTACTTTGTACTTCGGTTGAAGGCTCTTCTTTTATTGAAAACGTTGACTACCGCCAGGTTGATATTACTCAGAAATCAAAACTTAGAGAATCTGTTTTAGATTTTTTCCCCGACTATATAATTAATACCGCCGCTTACACAAACGTAGATAAATCCGAAACCGAACGGGAAACTGCATGGAAAATTAATGTTACCGGGGTTGAAAATATTGCTTTGTATGCGTGGACGGTTGATGCGCATTTAATTCATTTATCTACAGATTATATTTTTGATGGTAAGAACGGACCTTATACCGAGGATGATAAACCATGTCCGCTCGGGTATTACGGCAGAACTAAACTTGCAAGTGAAAATTCAATACGAACAAGCGGTGTTAGGTTCACAATAATCAGGACAAATGTTTTGTATGGACCAGCTCAATTTGGCAGACCAGATTTTGTAAAATGGGTTGTTAATTCGCTGAAAGAAAAGAAAGAAGTAAAGATTGTTACCGATCAAATTAATAATCCAACATACATAGACGATGTTGTCTCGGCAATTAACAAAATAATTTCCTTCAAGAAAGAAGGAATATATAATATCGGTGGTGAAGAAATATTATCCCGTTATGAATTTACCAAAAGGATTGCTGAATATTTCAGACTGGATAAATCATTGATTAAACCGGTGCTTACTAAGGATTTAAATCAAGCTGCATTGCGCCCATTGAAATCAGGATTGATAACGTTGAGAGCCCAAACGGAATTAGGGTTTAAAGCTACACCAATAGAAGTATCGTTAGGACTTATGCAAAAAGAATTGAAACTGTAATTGGTTGCTAAAAACGCAGATTATCTGCTTGCAACTGAATCATATCATTTGACAATAAAGCCGATAATTCTAAATTTGATGTAGGAAAAAGAGGGTTTTTCAATTATCAACTTAAGGAGGTAGTATGAAAAAAGTATTTTTTATTCTAACTGTCATTTTATTTGCCAGTGTTACTTACGCTCAAGTACAAGTTCAAAGCGGAACATTCTTTTACAGTAAAGATCAGAACAAAGATAACTACACTCTTCATGCAAACCAGGGTAAAAGAATTGTTGAATATGAGATTACCTATCCAAAGCCATTTGAGAAGAAACCAAAAGTTGTCATTATGCCTTCACTCTTAGATGCTGAAAAAGCAACACAAATTAGATACAGCATCCGTGCATCCGGTGTTTCGCGCGATGGATTTGTTCTGCTTGCAGAAGTTTGGGGCGATACACAATTAAATGCGATCGGCGGATTCTGGTTAGCACATACCGAAGAATAATTAGAAATAATAAATTTTTTTCTTGAGCCGCTGGCAGAATAGGTCAAGCGGCTTTTTTACCACTAATCTTGTTTGCCTTTCGGAATTCTTACAATTAAATTGTACCGACTTTTTAAACCCATTCAGAAAATTGTTGTATGATTGAAGGAAACATCAGGTTACTTGCGGCTATAATGTTTACCGATATGGTTGGTTTTACAGCGATGATGCAAGACGACGAGGACAAAGCTATTGCAATCCGCACTAAACACCGCCAAATTTTAGAGAAGGAAACATTACTCCATCAAGGAAAAATTTTGCAGTATTACGGTGATGGTACGCTAAGCATGTTCGGAAGTGTGATTGAAGCCGTACGGTGTGCTGCTGCTGTTCAATTAGAGATGCAGCGCGAACCGGTAATACCTTTAAGAGTCGGGATACACCTTGGCGATATTGTTTATTACGACGAGGGTATTTACGGCGATGGGGTTAATGTTGCAAGTAGGATTGAGTCACTCGGGGTTCCCGGTTCGGTTTTGTTTTCTGATAAAGTTTACGATGAGATAAAAAACCATACCGAATTCAAAGTATTTCCGATAGGAACATTTGAATTAAAAAATGTGCGCCGCCCGATTGAAGTTTTCGCATTGGCTAATGAAGGTTTAGTGATGCCGAATCCAAATGATATTAGATCGAAAGCATTGCCTAATTTTAAAAGTATTGCAGTACTGCCGTTTGTCAATATAAGCTCCGATCCTGAAAATGAATATTTCAGCGATGGTATTACCGAAGAGATACTAAATGCTCTTTCAAAAGTAGAAGGATTGCAAGTTACTTCCCGAACTTCTTCATTTGTATTCAAAGGCAAAAACCAGGATATACGCGAGATTGGAAATCAACTGAATGTAAGCACAATACTCGAAGGCAGTGTTAGAAAATTTGGCAATCGTGTACGCATTACTTCACAGTTAATCAATACTTCGGATGGGTATCATATCTGGTCGGAATCTTTTGACCGTGATTTAGAAGATATATTTGAAGTGCAAGATGAAATATCCCGGCGGATTGCAAACATATTAAGGGAGAAACTTGCCAGGAGTGATATCAATAAACCAATTATTAAAAGTTACAAAACTAACGTTGAAGCATATAACAACTACTTAAAAGGATTATATTACTTCAACAAGTTCTTGCCTCACAGTATGAAAGAAGCTATTCAGTACCTTGAAAAAGCAATAGAATTAGAGCCAAAATTTCCGCCGGCTTATGCAAGGTTATCGGGCTGTTATGTCTTTCTTGGTGCTAAAGGAGCCATACGTTCTGAAATTGCTTATCCCAAAGCAAAGGAATTAGCTTACAAAGCATTAAGCATGGATGATAATGATAGTGATTCCCATCTTGGCCTGGCAATGGTAAGAATGTTTTTTGATTGGGATTGGGAAGGTGCTGAAAGATCTTTTAAAAGAGCTTTTGAAATTAATCCGAGCTCATGTACAACCCATCATTATTACGGGCTCTACCTAACTGCGCTGAACCGGTATAATGAAGCCCTTGACTATATTGAAAAAGCTC
Organism: Bacteroidota bacterium; assembly: GCA_040755055.1. Classification (GTDB taxonomy): domain Bacteria; phylum Bacteroidota; class Ignavibacteria; order Ignavibacteriales; family Melioribacteraceae; genus DYJK01. The sequence goes on along the minus strand of JBFMBS010000003.1, from coordinate 188,684 downwards.
ATACGTTGGATCCGTTATCGGTGGTTATTAATGAAGCACTGGCACATATCTATCTTAACATGGAAATGTTTGATAAGGCGAAAGAACAATTTGAAAAAGTTCTTGATCTTGATCCGTCATATAAGAATGCATTATATGGATTAGGATGGTATTATGTGCTGACAAAACAATATGATGAAGCATTTGAAATTTTTGACGAAATAAAAAGACAAGCTAATCATCCGTTAAAGGGAATTACACCGCTTGGCTTTCTTTATGGAATCACCGGGAAAATGAAAGATGCTGAAGACTGTTTGCAAAGGTTAATAGAGCGTAAGAAATTAGAACCCGATGTTTCCGTCAATGTTGATATTGCAATTGTTTATCTAGGTATGGGCAATTTAGACAAGACATTTGAATATTTAGATTATGCTTACGAAGAACGGAGCGGTGCAGTAGTTTTTCTGAGGAATATTTATTGGCGTCCCATCCACAATGATCCGCGTTTTAAACTGCTTCTTACAAAAATGGGGTTGAAAGATTAATCATTTTTCATATACTTAATCTTATTTAGTGCATTTTTTCATCTATATATTTTGTTCAACCCTTTTATTAAATTATTCCCAAAGCATTGGTGAAGATTATGAAAAAGATTCTACCGATCGCATTAAGTTTATTATTTGCACTATCTCTTCAAAATAATTTTTCTCAAAGTTTTAACATCAGCAATTACAAAACTTTTCTCGCTGAAAATCAAAATTTAACTTATTCTCAATTGACCGATATTTATAATGCCGGTCTTTTTGAAAAATCGGTTACACCGTTCGATTACAAGCAAGTTTTGTATATGGATTCCGTTGAGATTAAGTATAATCTAACAGCTTACGAGAAAGATTTATTGAGCCGACACGGATTTATGGTTACCGAACGTGTGAGCAATAATGATTTCATTTACCAATTCCTCGAAATTTATCACAAAGACTTACCGGTTTTTATTTCTGCCGATGCGATACTAAATGCTTTTCATAAATCTTACGATCTAATACTCAAAAATGTAGAACTAAGCTATTTAATTCCAAAGCTGATTGAATTTTTAGATTTGATTCATTCTCAAATACCACAACTTGAAACGAAATATTCCGGCAACCCGGGATTGCTGCAAATGTTGTACGATGTTGATCTTTATTTAACCGTAGCAAGATATTTATTGAATAATGAAGCATCACTCTATTATCAAAATAATTCGGATGACCTGGACAGAATTTTAACTCACATAGAATTGTTAGAAGTTGTTAACGAACCACTATTTAGCGAGGATTATCGATTATATGATTACAGCCAGTTTAAAGTAAGAGGACATTATACTGACGAATACTTTCCCCAGTTAGCAAAATATTTTAAAGCGATGATCTGGCTTGGCAGAACTGAACTCTATTTGATTCCTCCTAATGCCGATAATGTTGATTCAGCAAAAATTTTTCGCGACACACAAAGACAAATTATCGATTCATATATGATTTCGGAATTGTGTGAATTAGCCGGAGTCGAATCGATGTATAATGAATTTGAAAAAGTGATCTCTGCATTTGTTGGCGAACAAGATAATGCAACACTACCTCAGATGAATTCGGTTTTTCAGTCGGTTAATGTAAGCAGTGCCGACCAGTTATTAGATAGTCTTCTTGTTGAAACATTCCAGGATTCTCTCAGCGCAAAACCATTTGCGGATCAAAAAATCCTTTCGCAGATACTAATGAGTAATCCTTTTGACACAGAAAAAATTAAACCGGCTTCAGCATTTTTAATTTTTGGACAAAGATTCGTTGTGGATTCTTACATAACTGGAAATGTTGTATATGATAAAGTGAATTCATTGCGGATGCTGCCGTCAACGCTTGATATTTTGTTCGCCTTTGGTAATTCTGCTGCAGCACAATTACTTAATAGTGAAATTGAACAATATAATTACGCACCTAATTTAGCTGCCTTGAGATATTTGATTGATTCATATAATAATGATTTCTGGGAATTTTCAATCTACAATCTTTGGTTGAATTCTATAAGAACTTTAAATCCGCCGGGGAATAGGGAACAGTTGCCGGAGTTTATGCAGACTGCTGCGTGGTGGCAGCAGAAATTAAATACACAGCTTTCTTCTTGGACTGAACTGCGCCATGACAATCTTCTTTATGCAAAGCAGTCTTATACTGGTGGGGTAAGTTGTTCTTATCCCTATGGATATGTAGAACCTATCCCGGAATTTTTTAGTGCTATGAAATTATTAGCTGATGAAGCTAAAGAAAAATTTTCAGGGCTATCAATAAACTTAGACTATGAGATATATTACTTTGAAAGTTTCAGTAATTATATGGATACACTAAAATCTATTTCACAAAAAGAATTGAGTAATGTTGAGTTGAGTGATGAAGAAAAACATTTTATGAAAACAGTAGTATATGACGTACCGGTTGGTTGTGGTATAAACTATGATGGATGGTATCTTAAACTTCATTATAATTATTGGGAGACCCTTTTTGATAATTCTAATGATCAAGTTGTAGCGGACTATCATACTGCACCGACAGATGAAAATGGAGGTATGGTTGGGTGGGTTAAACATGCCGGGACCGGTTGGAGAAATTTGAGTGTTGTAATTGGTGAAGTAGCAAATGTCGGTAAAGTTGCTTTCTGCGGACCGGTAAACAGTTATTATGAATTTACATCGGATAATTTTTTTAGGATAAATGATGAAGAATGGAGAAGCAGCTATTTTTTGCAATCATCTCGGCCCGATTGGGTAAATCTTTATCTTGCAAATAGTGAAGGAAATTTAAGAGGAACCGGCATAAACTTAGTAACCGGTGTTAAAGACGAGACTATTAATAAAGAAATTCCAACCAATCATATTATTGTGCAAAACTATCCCAACCCGTTTAACCCGGAAACCATTATCAGTTTTACAATTCCATCTGCTTTAACAAACTCATTTGTAGAGTTGAGCATTTATAACATACAAGGTGAGCTTGTTAAAAAATTATTAAAAGAGCAATTGCCTTCCGGTAATTACTTAACAAAATGGAATGGTAAAAACGAATCGAATCAACCAGTTAGCAGCGGAATTTATTTTTATGAAGTAAAAGCCGGCTCCTCGCATGCAGTTGGAAAGATGAATTTGTTGAAATAATAATTTTAATATCATACTATAATGAAATTCAAAGTACACTTTTTAATTTTATTGTTTTCTTCATGTTTGAATTTATATGCACAAGGCAATAATGATCCGGATTCATTATTAAATTATTATCCGCTCCATTTAGGAAATAAATGGATCTTTTCTGAATTATATATGACCACAATTGATCCTTTTGAGTTTGTAAATCGGAAATGGATTAAAGAAGTCATCAAAGACACAATCATGCCGAATAATAAAACGTATAAAAAAATTGTCAGAATAACTTATGACACTCCTAAATATATTTCTGTTTCTTTTGAAAGGATTGATAGTAGTCAATTAAAAGTATATCAATATGACTCTGGCTCCGATTCAACTAATTTTGAAAAACTTATTTTAGACTTTCCGAAAAATCCGGGAGATACTCTATTAACTCCATATTGGATGATAGTTTTTAGAAATGAAAATGAGGTGGGCTATTTTGAACAATCATTTAGAGCACGACATTATTCCCATATCCGTGGAATGATCGGTTACGCCGACCATTATTTAAAAAACATTGGTTTATATAAATACACATGGGCAGCGGATTTTGTCTCTTCTACATCGGAATTAAAAGGATGTATAGTAAATAATGTTATTTATGGTGATACAACTATTACTTCTGTTACACAAGATAGTGATCTTAAACCATATGATTTTCAGTTATTCCAGAATTATCCAAATCCGTTTAATCCAAGTACAACGATTGAATACACAATACACACCTCCACCTTCGGTGTCCCCTCTTGAGAGGGGAACACAAGAGGTGTGTTCACAACATTAAAAGTTTACGACATCCTCGGCAGAGAAATAGCAACACTCGTTAATGAATATCAGTTACCCGGAAAGTATTCTGTACGGTTTAATGTAGAGACGCTCGATGGAGCGTCTCTACCAAGCGGAGTTTATTTTTATCAATTAAAATACGGTTCATTAATTCAAACATGTAAAATGATTCTGCTGAAATGAGGATATTAACTAATACATAAACTTTTGGAGTTGCCGTATGAATAATAATGCCGGCAAGTTTGTAATAATTATTCTCTCTTTACTTTTTTTGTGCAACATTAGCCGAGGGCAAAATTTCAAAAAAGAAATTCTGATCGACATTCCCGGGGACAATTATGATGTTGATGTTACATCCAATTTTCTATTTTATGGCCATTTGAGTTGTTATATAACCTGGATTAATAAAACAGATTCTACTTATACAATCTACTTAAAACAGTTATCACCAGTTTTGGGTGAAAATTTAATTGTTGCCTCAGATAATACAATTAAAACAAATCCCCAAGTTGATTTTGTGAACTATGGTCCAGAAATTAAAATTGCCTGGCAAACTTATGCCGACAATATCTGGAAAATTGAAGCAGCTGATTATTATAACGATACACTAAGTACTTCAACGACTCTGATTAATTCACTTACAAGCGATCCGCAAATTTCACTTGGCAACAAAAGCTTGTGTTGGATTGATAACTGGAAACTTTATTGGAAAGGTTTTGATTCTGCTTCCGAAGTAATTGTCATCATTGATAGTAGTTATTGTTCAAATCCTGATATCAGTGGTTTTAACACAGAAATTTTTTATGAAAAAACTATTGATGGAAAACAGAACATCTTTTTGGCAGATTATCATCAATATCCTACAAGTCACTGGGAAATGAAGAAAATATCTGATGGGGATAATGATTTTAATCCGAAATCAGGCTATGAGGGTGGAATAGTGTATGAGTCTTTGCAAAGTAATTTATGGCAATTAGTTTATACTTTGAATGAAGGTCATACTTTGGGAAATATTAAAAGCGAATATTATAACTACAGAAATCCAGTTTTTTTCACTTATCCAATCCCGACATCATCTTCAACTAATGAAACACCTTTCTTTGTAGCATTTGATAGTGATTCACTTACAGATAATAAGGAGATCATGATAAAAACTATTTTTTCATTAAATGATACTTTAATTAATATTTCTGATGCAGAAGGAAACGATAGCCGTCCGGCATTGGCAATGGCTTATGAAAATGATACCGTGTTTGTTTCAATAATCTGGGAACACAGATTTAATAATAAAACAGATCTCTGGATTGCAAAAGACAAGTTTAATCCGATTATAGGCGATGTTGAAACCGAAAACAAATTACCCGAACAATTTTCTCTTTCACAGAATTATCCAAATCCGTTTAATCCAAGTACAACTATAGAATACACAATACACACCCCTACCTCCGGTGTTCCCTCTCGAGAGGGGAATCAAAGGGGTGTGTTTGTAACGTTAAAGGTTTATGACATACTCGGTAGAGAAGTTGCAACGCTTGTGAATGAATACCAACAACCAGGTAAGTATAACATAGAATTTAATGTAGAGACGCGCCATTCCGCCGGAGGCGGAGCGTCTCTACCATCGGGTATTTATTTCTACGTATTAAGAGTAGGAGATTCTTCATCTCCCGACAAGTCGGGATCCTTAGAATTACATACAAGAAAAATGGTTTTGATCAAATAATCTTCAGTTCCATATCTACGCATAATTTAGTTAACATCTAGCTTCTTCATTTAGATTACTAAAGCTATGCAAATTGCTATACAATTCTTTTAAGATTATTTTTAGGCGCGTAAATGGAGAAACCATGAGTAGTTCAGAGCAATTCGATCTGTTTTTAATTTTACTGCGGCTTAAATCTTACCTTGTAAGTTTGTTAGATCACCCTTCGATAGGGAATGATAATTTTGATTATACCGAGGAGTTTCTTGAGAGGAAATATCCTGATAGAAAAAATGAGATACTCGAGTTGCTTGTTTCCAATAATATCTCTTGCGATTCCGAAATTGCATTCGATGAAAAAATTCACACTAAGTTCAAAGAAATAATTAAAGGGAAAGAAAAGGGATTTCATCTGTCAACCATTTTAGAAAAACTTCATATAGAAAATATCCGTGAATCATCTAAAGAAAAGACGATTGAAGAATTCCGTTCTTTAAGAGAGCAGAAGTTAAGAGAAATAGTTAGCGCACTTTTGCAGCTTGCTCGTATTTGGTCACAAAGAAGTGAGCTCGAAGAATTTGTTGATCATTTTTCTATACTCGAAGAAGAAGAACTGATTCGTCCCTACGAAGCCGAGGAACTTGGAAAACTCGATAGGGATACATCAAAATCATTTAATGCAATAACAAAACTTACTGAGTTATATCTTGAACAATTAACAGATTATTATTTTAAATACGGCGGTGATATCGAGCTAGCGGATTTCATCAAAGATTTGGATAAAGTAAAAAAATTGTTTCAAGAAAAGTATAATGAGCTTTTTAATAAATCGGGACTTAATTCTAAGAAAATGTAATGCTTTTTGACAATAGGTACAATGTAAAATAAAAAAAGGGCTGTCTCAGAAGTAATAGTTCAATTTAAAAATCAGCGTTAATCCGATTTTATCCGCGTGCTATTTTTTCAAATAGTGATTGCTACGCAGTAAAAAGATATACTTCTGAGACAACTCTCTTTTAAATATCTAATTACGGTTTATCCCAGTATGTAGCTTTCAGTTCGCCGCGTCTGTTTTTGGCTCTCTCTTTTTCAGTATCGTTCGGGAATGCCGGTTTGCTTTCACCAAATGCCTGGACATCAATTAAATCTGCATTGATTCCTTTCTTTACTAAATATTCTTTTACAGCATTAACTCTCTTTTCGGAAAGTTTCAAATTATAATCATCTGCACCAAGCGAGCAAGCATGTCCGCTTAAATGTAGTTTAGCATCAGTAAGTTTTGTGAAATTATCATATGCAGCATCCAAAGTAGCTTTAGCAGCTTTGGATAATTTTGCACTGTTGATGGAGAACAAAACGTTTTCCCAGCTAATTTCTTTTTCGACAGCTGTTACCGGAACATCATCTTTAGGATCGAGAGGATTTGTACCGTTGGCAACTTCTTTTCCGTCAAGTACTGTTCCATCATCGGTATCGGCATCTAAAGGATTGGTTTTGTATTTAGTAACTTCTTCGCCATCCTTCAACTCATCGCTGTCGGTATCAGCTTTGAATGGACTTGTTTTGTGATTCATTACTTCATCGCCATCTTTCAATCCGTCACCATCGGTATCGGGATTCAAAGGATCGGTTTTGTGTGTCATAGCTTCGTCATAATCATTTAATCCATCATCATCAGTATCTGCTTTGCCAGGATTAGTTTTGTAGTTTAGTACTTCTTCACCGTCTTTCAACCCGTCATTATCACTATCCGGATTTTTAGGATCGGTATTGTACTCTTTCAATTCTTGTCCGTCATTTAATCCATCGCCATCGGTATCGGCATTTTTAGGATCTGTCCCTAGTTGTTCTTCTTCACATCTTGTTAAGCCATCCGCGTCTTTATCGGTACTGCAGCTTTCACCGTTATAAGAAATACCGGCACCGAAATTAATATAAGCGTCATTTAAATCATCAATATCAAAATAATTGAAATCGGGTTTTAACGAGTAATTAAATCCGGCGCTCAAGTCTAAAGCAATTACATCCGACAATTTAATTTCTGTTCCAAGACCAAAAGGAATAACTGCCGCCCATCCGGTTTCATCAACTGCAACCGGCGAAACAACGCTTGGTTTTGTATCAACACTGAAATTCATCATGCCAATGCCGGCGTACAAGTATGGATTAACCGATTCTAAATCGAAAGGAGAAAGTAGAAGTCGTGCTTCGATAGGAATAATTGAAACCTCATATTCACCGGTACCTTTTTTCATTGTAGTGTAGTTAAAATCATCACCGGAAAGTTTGCCATAACCGGCGCCTACTTCTGCATCAAAAAGATCGGAAAGTTCAAATCTTAAAAAACCGCGGAATAATAAAGATGATATTGTATATCCGTTATCATCTTCAAATTCTGTAACTGGCATTACACCATTAAACTGCACGCCGCCTTTCAGTCCATAATCTTTAAATTGAGCATTAATATTAGTAGAAACAAATACAAGTAATAATATTAACGCGGCCCTCGTAAATAAACGCATTATTTCTCCTTATTTTTAATTAGTGAATTTTATTTTATTCCAAAACTACTGTAATACATAGTTTGTCGTTTTTTTTTGAAGCCCTCAAAAACTTAATTTTCTTTTCAATTTTGAATTCAAAAACTTTTACGCCAGCTTCTCATTAAGAAACCGGTTATAATTAAAGCAATTCCAATTAATGCAACTTTAATGTAAGGATCCGAGTAATAATAATATCCCCCGATTGCAACCGGGACATTCTGCATTTCTAATGTATTAAAACCTTCTCCGCGTACTACCTCTACCTTATAATTGAAATGGAATAATGCATAAGCAAGTATTACACTGCCTTGTACAAAACAAACAATATCAACAAGGGCAGAAACTAAAACTACCATAATTTTTTTCATAATAATTTCCTTATGTGATTTGTACACCAGGGAGGAATCTTCCCCTGGAATCCCTTTGGGAGAACCTCCGTCCCGACAAGTCGGGATTAGGAAACCGCCGTTAAATATACCAACGACCGGAGTATAATTTTTTGTTTATTAATTTTCTTAAAAATAATTCTCACAATATTTTGTACCCCGGAGAGGAATCGAACCTCCGACAAACGGTTTAGGAAACCGCTGCTCTATCCACTGAGCTACCGGGGCTAATTAATAATGATTTTGGTTTCTAAATGTTATTGAAATATAAAAATTCAGATATGGCAATACAACAGATTTTTGAAAAAGATAATAAAACTTATTTGGTTGTGTACTTTATTATTTCAGCGTGTTCTATTGTTATCAGTCCGCCGCAGTTTGCCTCATTGAAAATTGATTCTACGACCGGGATAAATTTTTCAATTTTTACAACTTCATCTACAATTTCTATTATTAATGGTAAGTCCTCGGATAATCGTAAAATCTTTGAAGTGTGTATTCTGCTTTTACCTCCGAATCCCATTATGCCTCTAAATACGGTTGCACCGGCTAATCCTTCTTCCCTTGCTTTCATCACTATCTTTTCATAAACGTTAATCGAATGAATTTTATCTGATTCGCCTAAAAAAATCCTTAACAGTTTTGCATCACCTTTAATTTCCATATTGATCTCCAATTATTTATGTGTAAATAGTGAAGCTGCATAAACCGCACCCAAACAGAGAACGACGTTCAACATTATATTTATGAATGCTAAAAAGAATTCCGAATGCTTAATTAAATTAATTGTCTCAAATGAAAAAGTAGAAAAAGTTGTAAACCCCCCACAAAACCCAATTGTAAGGAAAATTTTCGTTTGGTGACTAATCATTTGTCTGCTGTCTATTATAAAAATTATTATACCTAGAAGTAAGCTGCCGGCTACATTAACTGTAAGCGTTCCGTACGGAAAGGATGCCGGAAAGTATTTTTGTATTACTCCGGAGAGCCAATATCGAAATGCACCGCCCAAAGCTGCGCCTAATGAAACTATCAAATAATTTATCATGGAGAAAATATCCTTAATGAATTGTTGGAACTAAGTAGGAGTTATCAGCCGGGGTAGGAGGTTATTGGTGAACTCCATCGCCAAAACAAATTTAAAAAAATTTTAATAATTAAATCCATATGAATTCGTCCTATTTTAGTAAATTTACAGAACTGAATTTGACACAATAGATAAAATAAAGGAGTATGAAATGACAACTATAGTTGATGTTTGGGGACGGGAAATATTAGATTCACGCGGTAACCCAACAATTGAAGTAGAAGTAACTTTGGAAAATGGAGTAATCGGAAGAGCCGCAGTACCAAGCGGTGCTTCTACCGGGGAAAATGAAGCTGTTGAACTTCGCGATGGCGATAAATCAAGATATCTTGGTAAAGGTGTGAAGAAAGCGGTTGATAATGTTAACAACAGAATCGCTGATGAAGTAATTGATTTTGATGCCACCGATCAAGTTGCAGTTGATAATTTATTAATTCAGTTAGATGGCACCCCAACAAAAGCTGAACTTGGTGCTAACGCGATACTTGGTGTTTCTATGGCTTGTGCCAAAGCAGCTGCAGAATCTTTAGGACTGCCTTTGTACAGATATCTTGGTGGTGTTAATGCAAAAACTTTGCCGGTTCCGATGATGAATATTTTGAATGGCGGTAAACATGCCGATAACAATGTTGACTTCCAGGAATTTATGATTATGCCGGTCGGCGCTCCGAGTTTTGCCGAAGCATTAAGAATGGGTGCCGAAACATTCCATACATTAAAATCTGTTCTGCATAAGAAGGGTTACAATACTGCTGTTGGTGATGAAGGCGGTTTTGCACCGAACTTGAAATCCAACGACGAAGCTATCGAAGTTATTCTTGAAGCAATTGAAAAAGCCGGTTACAAATCAGGTAAAGATATTTGTATTGCGTTAGATCCGGCAGCAAGTGAAATGTGGGATAATGATAAGAAACAATACTTCTTCTTCAAATCAGATAAATCATATATGGCACCGGAAAAAATGGTCGATTTCTGGGTTAATTGGGTTAATAAATATCCTATCATTTCAATTGAAGACGGTATGGCAGAATTTGATTGGGATGGCTGGAAATTGATTACCGATAAAGTTGGTAAAAAAATTCAGTTGGTTGGCGATGATCTTTTTGTTACTAATACCGAATACTTATCAAAAGGAATTCAACTTGGTGTTGCAAATTCAATTTTAATAAAAGTAAATCAAATTGGTACTATAACAGAAACACTTGATGCAATTCAAATGGCAAATCGTGCCGGCTACACTGCGGTTATCAGCCACCGTTCAGGCGAAACTGAAGATACAACTATTGCTGATATTGCTGTTGCAACAAACGCCGGACAAATTAAAACCGGTTCTACATCAAGAACAGATCGTATTGCAAAATATAACCAGTTGTTAAGAATTGAAGAAGAACTCGATACAACAGCAATATTCCCCGGAATAGAAGCGATTAATTGTAACATATAATTAATGTAAATAAAAATAAAATGCCTCGTCATAAGCGGGGCATTTTTGTCTTTAAACCTTACAGAGGTAAACATGCCCGAAAAGAAAATTTCTCGCCAGACTGCAGATTCAATCAATTCATTAATCAAAAAGAACAAAGTTGAAATAATTGATCTAAAAGCAATCGATCTTTCCGGACGGCTTCATCATATATCGCTACCGGTTAAAAATAACATCATGAAAAAATTGATAGAGGAGGGTGTTGGTTTCGATGGTTCTAGTTATGGATTTAGAAAAGTTGAAAACAGCGATATGATCTTAATACCCGATCTTGATACAGCGGTTATCGATCTTTTCCGTGATGCACCAACTCTTAGCTTTTATTCGAATATCATCTTAACCGACGGTAAGAAATCAAAATTTTCACAAGACGGAAGATATCTTGCAAGACAAGCAGAAGAACTTTTGAAGAAAACTACCGGGACAGATAAAAGCTGGTGGGGTCCTGAATTTGAATTCTATATTTTTTCGAATGTTGACTATGATACGCGTACTGCTACTTCTTACTACAAAGTAGAACATGCAGAGGAATTTTATAAGAAGGCGTATCATGCCGCAAATCCGTTTGATATCTACGATGATTTTAGAGACGAAGCCAGCAAGCTATTGGAGAAATTTGGAATTAGCGTGAAGTATCATCACCATGAAGTAGGCGAACGCGGACAGCAAGAAATTGAAACATACTTCCATGATCTTCTTGCAACAGCAGATAATATTATTACCGCCAAATATGTTTTGTTTAATTATGCAAGGCAGAAAAATTTGTATATCACCTTTATGCCGAAACCGATGTACCAACAAGCCGGTAACGGACTGCATCTTCATTTATATCTAACTAAAAACGGAAAGAATGCTTTCTATAAAAAAGATGCATATGGCAATATGAATGAGCTTGGTTTATATTTTATCGGTGGAATGTTAAAGCATGCGCCGGCACTTTCAGCTTTCACAAATCCAAGTACAAATTCTTATAAGCGCTTGGTGCCGGGTTTTGAAGCACCGGTGGCGTTAACATATGGACAAGGGAACCGTGCATCAGCAATCAGGATTCCTAAATACGTTTCAAATCCCCAAGAAACAAGATTTGAGTACCGTCCGCCTGATGCTACTATTAATCCGTACTTGTGTTTATCTGCTATGTTACTTGCCGGTATTGACGGTGTTGTAAACAAAATTGATCCGGTAAAAGAAGGATTTGGTCCGTATGACAAAAATTTTCTTGATGACGACGGGAAAGACAAAATACTAATGCTGCCCAGGAATTTAGCCGAAGCGCTTGATGCACTCGAAGTAGATCACGAGTTTTTGAGACGGGGTAATATTTTTACTGATGAACTGCTTGATCAATGGGTAAGAATAAAAAACGAGGAGATACAATCTATCGGTACGATGCCTCATCCGTTTGAATATAAAATGTACTTTACTTTGTAGTTTGTACGCTAAATGTTGAATGTTAAGTTGAATCAAGGGATAGGAAATTTAGCATTCAACATTCTTTTATTATTACCTGATATTACAAAAAATTGTTTCCATCCAAATATTTATATTGTCACATCGAAAGTTTGATAAAAATCCAAATTCAAAAATTGTAAATCGTAATTCGTCATTCGAGTATTGTTTTTAATTCGTAACTCGTAAATATTAATTTGTAATTCGTAAATCATTAACTAATATCACATGCCTTTTATTGGTGAAATAGCAGCGTTGATTACAGCAATTTTATGGTCGGGTACTTCCATAGCATTTGCAGAAGCATCGATTCGTGTCGGTTCGATGTATGTTAATGTTACAAGAATGTTATTTGCAATTATATGTTTATCAGTAACAATAATAGCTATCGGTGCACCCATAGATATTTCTATTACACAGTTTGTTAACCTTGTAATAAGCGGTTTTATCGGATTGGCTGTAGGTGATTCATTTTTATTTAAAGCTTATCGTTTAATTGGTGCAAGAATCAGTATGCTGATAATGTCGGTTGCACCGGCAATAGCGGCACTACTTGCTTATTTTTTTCTGAATGAAAGAATTTCGTTTTTAGGTGTTGCCGGAATGTTCGTAACTATACTTGGAATTGCACTTGTTGTGATACAAAGAAAGGAGTTACCAACTTCCGAGTACAAAGTTGATTACACCGGTCTATTCTATGCATTTATGGGTGCTGTTGGTCAGGGTGTTGGTTTGATCTTCGCAAAACTTGCATTTAATGAAAGTGACATAAATCCGTTTGTTGCTACATTTGCACGTATCATTTCGGCATTAATAATTATTTACCCGTTGGTTGCAATGACAAGACGTTTCAATAAGCCGGTACAGAAATTTAGAGAGAATAAGAAGGGGTTGATCTTTACCGTTGTCGGCTCAATAATCGGTCCGTATCTCGGTATAACTTTTAGTTTGATCTCGATCAGTCATACAAAGGTTGGTATTGCTTCTACAATTATGGCAATGCCTCCAATAATAATGCTTCCGATGGTAAAGTATTACTATAAGGAGAAGCTCTCCTGGAAATCAATTATTGGTGCCTTTATAGCAGTTGCTGGCATCGCAATGTTGTTTTTAAGATGATATTAATGAAAACATAAATGTAATTTGTTCGGCAATTTAATTTAGTATTTACTCTGTCATGACAGAGAGTTATATGTTTCGAATGTGAATTTATCGAAACAACAAAAAATCACTTTCTCAATTGTGGAATCATTCCTCAAAAATTCATTAACAGTTTCAACGGCAATTTTTGCTGCTCGCTCTATCGGAAAGGAATAAACACCGGTGCTGATTGCCGGGAAGGCAATTGTTTTAATTTTGTTTTCAACAGCGAGTTGTAAAGAATTTCTGTAACAGTTTGCAAGAAGATTATCTTCATTGTTCTTTCCGCCGCGCCACACCGGTCCAACTGTGTGAATTACAAACTTTGCCGGAAGGTTGTAGCCCCTTGTAATTTTTGCTTCACCGGTTTTGCAACCGCCGAGAGTTTTGCATTCTTCCAAAAGTTTGGGCCCGGCAGCACGATGAATGGCGCCGTCAACACCACCGCCGCCAAGTAATGTTGTGTTGGCAGCGTTTATAATAGCATCAACTTTTAATTTGGTGATGTCTCCTAGCTGTGTTTCTAACCTTTCCATCAACCATTATTGTTTTTTATTTCTGTAGTAACTATACAAAATACTAGTCAAAAATTAACTTGACATTAGAGATAAGATAAATTAAGTTGTACCAACAACCCAACAACTTATAGAAAAGTTGCTTTTTTTATCAATTTTTGGAGAAAAAATGTTAAAGGAAGAACTAAGAAGATCAATTAAATACGCATTCATCTTTGTTTTTCTGACATCATTGTTATATGCTCAAAAAGATTTAAAGATAGTTTCATTAGCTCCGAATTGGACAAACGTAGTAGCTGCATTAGGAGCTGCTGATCAACTGTGCGGTGTTACAAGATACTGTATCTTTCCGGATTCCATACCTCGTTTAGTAAATGAAGGAAAATTGGAAATCGTAGGTGGTTTTTCAGATGTGAATTATTCACGCATCAATGCGATCAAACCGGATTTAATCCTCACTTGTACCGGAGTTCAGGCAAAGATTCGAGATAGATTTTTGAAGGAAGGTTATAAAGTTCTTCATATGGGAGAAATAGGTCTTTCAGAAGTATATTCCAAGATTGTTGAGTTAGGGAAAGCAATAGGAAAAGAAGAACTTGCCGGAAAATTAGTTGAGGAAATTAAATGTAATCTTATGGGTATTGTTGAAAAGTATAAAGATTATCCACGTGTAAGTGTTTACTACGAAATTAACTATTACTACAAATGTGTTCCGGGTAAAGATTCATACATAACCGAACTTATAAGGATGGTTGGAGGAGAACCACTATTTTCTGAAAGACCGGGAATAGCTCCTTCTGTAAAATGGGAAGAAGTAATAGAAGCAAATCCAGATGTAATATTAATTCCAATTTGGGATAATGCCGGTGGTCCTTATTTCGAGGGGGAAAAAGTTGGGCATGGTACAACCACACCCTATGAAATTGCTCATAGAGAAGATGCTGTAACTATCAATGCTGTTAAGAATGGTAGAGTTAGATATATTAATTCGGCGAAGACAAAACAAGCCGGTCCCCAGATCCCAACAGCTGCTGATCTTTTTGGTAAAACGATTCACGCTGATGGTGATTTGGAATTATTAAAGATAGAAAAAGTACCGGATAGAATGGATGACGTTACATTTTCCAATATAATTCTTTATATCCCAATGTATTCCTTTATTTGTAGCAAATCAGATTGACTATAAAAGACCTTTAATGAAAACCGGAGTAAACAATGGAAATAGATAAAAAAAGTGCTCTACCGCTTTATTATCAGCTTAAAGAAATTCTTAAAGAAGAAATAGACATTGGTAGATATAAACCTAATGAAAAGATTCCTTCTGAAAATGAATTAGCTGAACTTCTAAAGATCAGTCGTAATACAGCCAAACAAGCGATTGCCGATCTTGTTTCGGAAGGAATGTTGTATCGTGTACAAGGGAAAGGAACATTTGTAGCAGAAAGAAAAATATTTAAAGGTCTTACAGATGCTTACAGTTTTTCTTCAGAATTCCAGCAGTATGGTTCTGCAATAACAACAAGAGTTATCATATCAGAAGAAATCTTTGAATCTAAAGAAGCTCTTGAATATCTGAAAATGAAAGAAAGCACCGAGTTATATCGAATTCAAAGATTGAGATTGATGAGCGATCTGCCGGTTGCTTTACAAACATCTTATATCCCAAAATTCTTTTGTCCCGATTTGCTTTCTCACGATCTTTCAAGCAATTCATTGTTTGATATTTTGAAAGAACATTACCAGCTCAACTTCGGCTATTTTACTGAGAACTTAACATGCGTTAAAGCCGATCAATATGAAGCAGAATTATTGAAGGTTAAAAAGGGATCACCACTATTCCTTTTAACAAGAAAAACATTTACAAAGAATGACGAAATAATTGAAGTTGTACGCTCGTTCTTACCGGGCGATAGATGTGAATTTTCCTTCACTCATGGTGAGGATGTGAGTATTGAATTAAATCATATTGCTGTTGGTTAAAAAATGTCAACGATACCGATACCAAAAGAAGAATTTGATATTTACGATCAAAAAATTTTTTGGTCATCTAAACGTATTGCACGAATGGCAATCTTCATTGCGATGTGTGCAGTTGGATCAATGATTAAAGTTCCAAGTCCAACCGGAACAGTAGCACTAGATGCTGCGTTTGCATTTTTCTCAGCGGTTGCTTTTGGATGGCGCGAAGGGGCTATTGTTGCGGCACTTGGTCATATGTTAACGGCATTGACTACTGGTTTTCCACTTGGTTTACCAATGCATCTGTTTATATCAATTCAAATGGCAGTATGGGTTACAATTTTTGATATAACTGCCAAAAACATTCACCTATGGTTTGGTGCAGTTTTAGCCGTAATCTTAAATGGACCTATTTCTTCATTGCTTGTAATACCTATTGGCGGGTTTGGGCTTTTTGCAGCATTGATTCTTCCTTTAACGATCGGTGGGTTTATAAATGTTTTTATTGCGTGCACAGCTTACCTGATTATTCAGAAGAGCAGAATGGTGTAGTAATGGACATAAATTTATTATACCAACGATACCGGGGATTAAAAGAGGATAACTCGAATCAATTTAATACTAGACATGTACGTGATCTTTTAATCTCTGAACTAACAGATGATTTATGGATTGTTGTTAGTTCGGATTCGGATGGAGGTATCGGTCCTAAAATACATGACACAGTATTTTCTCCGGCGTACGATCTTGGAAGACTCGGTACTAGAGTACCATTGATGGAATTGATGGCTTCAGGTGCTTTGCCAATTATGGTTATTGATGTTTTATCTGTGGAAATGGAGCCAACCGGTAAAGAGATTATTCGAGGAGTAAAAGATGAAGTTGAAGAGGCCGGAATGAGGGGGAACAGTGTTGTCACCGGGAGTACAGAGGATAATGTTGAAACAAATCAAACCGGGATAGGTGTGGTTATTATAGGGTTAGTTCACAAAGATGACTTTAGACCCGGTAAAAGTTTGGATAGCGATATCGTTGTTGCTGTAGGCAAACCTAAATCCGCACCTGAGTACAAAGTAATTTTTAATGATGGCGAGATTACCAATACAAAAACAATCAGTGAATTAAATCGGTGTAAGTTTATTCACGACATTCTTCCGGTTGGTTCCAAGGGGATTCAGCATGAGTTTTACGAACTAGCAAAGAGTGCCGGGCTGCTTCCACATTATTATAGTGTTAATGATGTAGATGTAGCAAAATCCGGCGGACCTTCAACATGCTGTCTTGTTTCACTACCTAAAAATGAATTACATATGCTTCAGCACAAAATAAATAAACCAATGAGCATAATAGGAGAACTAAGGGGATAACTTGAATACCGGGAAGTTGGAAAGAGGATCAGTAATTGTAGATTTGGAAAAATATTTATACCCCGAAAGCTCTAAAGCAGCTCTTAAGAAAATCAATTTTAAAATTAACAAAGGTGAATTTATCGGCGTATTAGGCAGAACCGGCTCCGGGAAGACTACTTCATTGATGCTTATGAACGGATTGATACCTCATTTTTTTGAAGGCGACTTAACCGGCTCTGTTGTTGTTAATACAATGAATACACAAAGGTACAGAGTACAAACGCTTGCACGGTTTATAGGATTAGTTATGCAAGACTCTGAAACTCAGATTTTCGGAATAACTGTTGAAAAAGATACTTCATTTGGTCCGTCTAATCTTAACTATAGTAAAGAAAAAATAAAAGAACTTATAAAGAAATCGCTTTCGCTCGTGGGATTGAGCGGATTTGAAAAAAGAATAACAACAGAATTATCAGGCGGTGAAAAACAGCGTTTAGCAATTGCCGGTGTGCTAGCAATGGAACCGGAAATAATTGTGCTTGACGAACCGACTTCGGAATTAGATCCGAGCGGACGTGCCGAAATCTTCCGTGTGTTATCGGAAATACGCAAGGAAGAAAATGTAACTGTGATTATATCGGGTCATGATTCAGAAGAAATGCTTGATTTCGCAGATAGGATTATTATTCTTGATGAAGGCGAAGTTGTTTGGCAAGGTAAACCGCAAGATTTATTCAAAGATGTTTTTCTTACAGAAAAATATGGAATCAGACCCATCGAGTCGGCCGAAATCTCAAATGTATTTCATAACTCCAATTCGAATGATTCCAAAATATTTTTGCATAGTGAGGGGCTAATCGAATATCTGAAAGGGCAATTAGAAAATTACTCAGTTAAAAACGCTACACATAAAGTGTCAATATTTCCCAAACAGAAAAAAACAGTTATTGAAGCAATCGGTCTTTCATTTGGGTATCGAAAAAATGAAGCCGCACTTCATCAAATTAATCTTAGAATTAATAAAGGTGAATTTGTTGCAATAATCGGAAAAAATGGTGCCGGCAAAACTACATTTTCAAAACATCTTAATGGATTATTAAGACCAACATCTGGCCAAGTTCAAATAAACGGAAGAGACATTCAATCAGTTAGTACATCCGAATTAAGCCGCGAGGTCGGATACGTTTTCCAGAATCCAGATCACCAAATATTTTCTGCTACAGTAAAGGAAGAAGTTGAATATGGATTGAAAAATATGAATCTGTCAAAACCGGAAATAGAGGAAAAGGTAACAAGAGTGTTGGAATTTGTCGGATTAAAAGATTACCAGGATCGGCATCCATTTACATTGGGAAAAGGTGAACGTCAAAAGTTGGCAGTTGCTTCAATCCTTGTTATGGAACCCGGGATTTTAGTAATTGATGAACCGACTACCGGACAAGATTGGGATGGTACCAAGAGAATGATGACCATGATGAAAGAGTTGAACCAGAAGGGACACACAATTTTAACCATAACTCATAATTTGAGATTAGCTGCCGAGTACGCGGATAGAATAATTGTTTTTTCAAATGGAAAGGTGGTATTGGAAGGAACACCTCCGGAAGTTTTTTCACAAGAAAAAATTTTAGAATCGGCATCAATCTCGTTGCCTGAAAGTGTAAAGATTGGAAAATCTCTTTTTGAGTTAGGTTTTAAAAGCGGACTTATTACCGTAAATCAAATTAAAGAGCAACTGTTGGAAAATTTGAGTTTGATAAATGTTAATTGATTACTATCCGTCAAATAGTTTTATTCATTCTCTAGACGTACGTACAAAGATACTAGGATTTTTTATAGTAACTGTAACAGCATTTGTGTTCTTATCGCCGGTTATCAATCTACTGCTTGTTTTGATTACGACTCTAATACTTCTTTCAATGAGAACTCCGTTCAATAAAGTAAAACAAATTATAAAACCACTTCTTCCGATTTTTTTAATAATGCTTTTAATAACCGGTTTTACTTATCCGGCTGAAAAATTTCAGCTTGATGTTAATAAGCAAATACTTTTTTATTTAATGCCGGACAATACATTACCGTTTTCAACTGGGGGAATTTTTTACGGTTTAACACTTACACTCAGAATTTTGATAATGGTAATAGCTTCAACTATTGTAACATTCAGCACACCGATAGAAGATATAATCCAATTGATGCAAAAAATGAAAATGCCTTACCAATTAGCTTTTGTAATTGCAACCGGGATAAGATTCATTCCGACAATGCAGAAAAAATCAGAAATGATCCAGGAAGCACAAAGAGCAAGAGGTACTGAATTTGGAAACAAAGGTCTAATCGGAAATATCAAGGGATATATTCCGGTACTTATTCCAATGATTGTTGATTCAATCCGGATGTCGGAAAACCTTGCGATAGCTATGTTAAACCGTGGATTCGGCGCCTACAAAACGGCCACCAATTTGCACGAAATAAAAATGACGAAGAAAGATTACATAATATGTTTTGCTGAACTCGTAGTTCTAATAGCGGCAATCTGGGCGAATACTGAAAATGTAGGAGTTATGTGATGATAAAAGAAAATTCAATTTTATTAGAGTCAATAGGATTAGAAAAGGAAAGCATTTTTAAAAAAGCGTATGGATCACTTCTGGGAGTAGCATACGGAGATGCGATGGGTATGCCTACTTCTTTGATGGACCCGGTTACGATACGAAAGATATTTCCGGAACGAATCACCAAATTATTACCGGCACCGGAAGGCCATATGATTCATAATAAAATGTTAGCCGGCGAGATTACAGATGACACACAGCAAACATTGCTTCTTGCAGATCTGTTTATAGAAGAAAAGAAGTTTACACGTTATGGAGTTGCAAGGAAATTGCTTGAATGGGCAAAAAGTTTAAATGCTTTTCAATCAATGATACTTGGTCCAAGTTCACTCCGAGCTTTAAAAATGATCGATGATGGAATTCCCGTTGAAGAAACCGGCAGTATGGGAGACACAAACGGTGCTGCAATGAAAATTGCACCGGTAGGAATTGTTCATCCCGGAGATTACCGGGCAGTTGTGGATGATGTTGCTGAAGTGTGCATTCCTACTCACAATACAAACGTGGCAATTGCCGGGGCTGCTGCTGTTGCATGTGCAGTGGCATCTGGAATGGCTAATAAAAATATGGATGAATTAATACAAGCATTTTATTACGGAGCTGCAGAAGGATTGAAATTTGGAAGACAATGGTACGGGGCTTCAATATTAAAAAGAGCAGAGCTAGCGCTAAAAATTATACGTGCCGGTAAAAGTGAAATAGAAATATGGCAAGATTTATATGATTATGTAGGCACCGGAGTTGCTATATCTGAATCTGTACCGGCAGCACTTGCACTAGTTGTTTATTATAATGGCAATCCTCTTAAAACTGCTGAAGCTGCTGCTAACATTGGCGGAGATTGTGATACTATTGGCGCAATTGCCGGCGGTATTGCCGGAGCTTATTCAGGGTGTGCAATTTTCCCTTCAAATATAATTGATCAATTATCACGAGTAAACAAAATTGATTTTGAAGGGTATGCGAAAAAAATCGCTAATTCTTTATTAACGAAATAAAAACAAATTCATGAAAGGAAAGAGTTAAATTTTTTTAAATAAACCTTAATAAGATTACCTGGGTACGGGTATGATCAGAATTATTTGTAGAATTATTTTCGTGGTGTCTGTTTTAGTTCAATCAATCTTTCCTCAATCATTAAGTGATACAACTTCACCAAAAGTAAATATTCCCCCAAGCTCAAAGCAAACAATATACGGACGCATCACGGATCCTAACGGTAAACCGGTCGTTGCTCAAATACAAGCTTGGTATTACCCTTTAGAAAAAGTTGTGTTTGCTTTCGGGAAGGATTCACTGAAAGGAAGAACCGATAATTTGATTTGCATGACATATTCCGAGAACAATGGATATTACGCAATCAAAGTGCCGACTGATACTTTAACGTTGATAATTACGAAAGGACCGGAATGGAAAATTGTAGAGGAGCTATTCATAATAAAGAAAAATGAATTTGAAGGTATTGAGTACAATGTTACACTAGAAAAGCTATACGATTTAAGTAAGAAAGGCTGGTACTCAGGCGATCCACATCATCATAGTTTACACAGCGATGGAAAACAAACTCCATCCCAGATTGCGCATGCAATGAAAGGTGTAGGGTTATCATGGGGAATTTTATCCGATCATAATACTATTGCCGGCAATAAAGAATGGCTGGCAACAACTACGGAAAATTTTATTGCAGTTCCGGGATGTGAAATTACGACGGAACCTTCAAGTAATTCAGAACTCAATGGATATGGTCATTTAAACCAAAGTTTCATTAAAAAATTGAACATGACTTATCCCGATGATCCGAACATTTGGGCTCGTGCAATATTCAGCAGCCATAAAGATGTTCAAGCGGTAATCGATCAAACTCACAAACAAAAAGGATTCATTTCTATTAATCACCCATACCAGAGTTGGGATTGGTCGGGTAGATATAAATCATGGGGAGAAGCAAAATATTTTGATGCAATCGAAATATGGAACGGTGATCCGCCTCATACTTTGTCGACAAATACATGGGCGAAAGAACCTTTTAATATTAATACGTGGGCGCTGCATTCCTGGTTTTCTTATTTGAATGAAGGAAATAAAATTTCAGGAATTGCCGGCTCCGATTGCCACGATATTTATGGTGCCGGCTCTTATCCCAAGGGGGAGTTCTACTGGACAACAACTACCGGTAACCCGCGAACCTATCTTTATTGTAAAGAACTTGGTGAAGAAAATATTCAAGATGCTCTTAGAGAAGGAAAGATTTTTCTTACATCCGGCTTTGGTCCGTTGTTATTAATCAGTTCGGAAGGCAAAACTCCGGGAGAAATTATATACGTTCCTAAAAATGGTTCTGTTGAAATTAAGATTGAAGTATTGGCAAATCGACTTCTTACAAAGATGCAAAGCGCAGTGAGAGTAATAATCAATGGAGAAACAACATATAGTTTTGATACGGATTCGGCATTCACTTTCACAAAAGTAGAGCCTATTATTATTGGAAAAGATAGCTGGGTAATTGCAGAAGTTTTTGGTCAATGGCCAATGTATGCTGTTACAAACCCAATTTATTTGGATTATCCTCCCTATGGAGATTTCCCAAGTAGAAAGTGGAATGACCCGGCTGATGCAAAAAAATGGAATGAGTACTTCAGTCATCCTCAAATTACGATCCAAGATGGTATATCAAATTGGAAGGAAAATATAGATAAGACAAAGAATAAATAATTGTTCTTCAGATACTGATTTATCCAATTAACAAAAGGAGGATGAATATGAAAAAGCTATTCAGCATTTTATCATTGTTTGTTATTCTTATTGTATCTACTAGTCTAACATTTGCCCAGGATGAAGCGAAAGAAAAAACAAATGAAAAGGTTGTTTCTGCCAAAGAATTATCCGATAAAACAAATGCAGAGGATATGGCAGAAGCTCTAAAAACTATTCCTGGTGTTTACATCCGTTCCGGTCAAATTAATATTAGGGATGCTACAGCAAACAAAATTTTAATTTTAATCGACGGGCAAAGGGTTAATAATGCTCAAAGCGGCGGATATGATGTAACTACAATTCCTATTGATGCTGTTGAGAATGTTGAAGTGCTTAGGGGAGGTAATTCAGCACGGTACGGTGCCGATGCTGTTGGAGGGGTAGTTAATTTCATTACTAAAAAAGCTAAAGAAGTTTCTAAAATGGATGTTGGAATGAGAGCAACTTACGGTTCTTTTAATTCTCAATATTATAGTATTTACACTTCCAATACCGTTAGCGATTTCAACTATTATCTTTCTTATAAACGGAGACAGAGTGATGGCGATTTTAAGTATAAAGATTTTTATGGAGTAGAACAGACAAGAGAGAATAATCATTCTAAAGGGGATGATTTCCTTGTAAAATTAGGATACAAACCCCAAGAAAATTCTAGTCTTTCATTTACCGGACAGTTAGGCCAATCCGAAAACGGTTCTGCCGGCAGCGTAAAAGGATTGAAGAATTATGCAAGCGCAACTCCAAACGCAATACTAAAAACCAATAATTCTTTTTTTAATCTTAGTTATGGTGTAAAAGAGATATTCGGCAAAGCTGATTTGAGCGCTAATAGCTACTATCAATTTTTCCGCACTAGGTATAATGATCCCGATACATGGGGCGGACCTACTGCAAGTGATCATAAAGTAAATGCTTATGGGTTCGAGGTTACACAAAATAATCCTATTGTAGATTTGGTAACCTTAGTTTACGGATATGCTTACCGTCATGATAATGCTAACAGTACATCGATTGGTGATAAGAATCGTAACACACATAGCGGTCATCTTTCGGCAAATGTCGGCTTCAAGGATATCGGTTTTTATTTAAACAATATTTCAATAATACCCGCTGTTCGTTATGATGCACCTTCTGACTTTGATAAAGTATTAAGTCCCAAGATCAGTTTTATTTTTGCCAGTACCGATGCTTATGCATTCAATATTAATGTGCATTGGAGTAGATCATACAGAGCTCCAACATTTAACGATTTGTTTTGGCCGGAGGATTCTTACACAGTCGGTAATCCGGATTTAAAACCGGAATATGGCAGAACTATTGAAACCGGTGTTGGAGTTACGTTGCCCTTCATTAATGTAACGTTAAGGTTAAATTATTTTAATAGTAAAATGACCGACCAAATTATTTGGGCGCCAAGGGCATTGGATTCCAAATGGACTCCTACAAACGTTGATAACTCGCTAACAAGCGGACTCGAGTCTTATGTAGGTATAAAGTTCTTCGAAGAAAAACTGAAGTTCGAGGTTAATCATACTTATATGGATGCAAGGGATAAAAGCGGCAAGACAAATGACAATAAACTGTTAATATATCGCCCGTACCACAAATTGGATTTTAATACATCATTCACAATAGACATTTTTGAATTTAATATTAATTATCAATTCCTTAGTGCCCGTTATGTAAATACATCAAACACAGCTGCATTACCGGATGTAAGTAAGTGGGATGTAAATGTTGGTGCAAATCCAAAATTATTTGATCTGAACTGGACTGTAAGAGTTGATGTAAATAATGTATTTAATAAAAACTACCGATTGAGTGACGGTTATCCTTTACCCGGAAGAGAAATACGCGGAACAATTGGATTAAGTCTTCTCTAATACTGGTACTCATACACAACTCCGGCTGGGGAATGCGCACAAATTATCTTGCACAAAAATTTCCGTGTGCGCATCCCCGGTATAAGGTTAATTACGTTTCATTTATCAACAAGAAATTGAGGATGAAGTAATAATGACCGGATCAATCAAAATAATATTGCTATTTCTTTCCATCTTATTAATTATACCTTTAAAAGCCCAGGACTTCGGTACTGTGAGCGGTAATGTAAAAGATGAGAACACAAAAGAAGCGCTTGTTGGTGTTAATGTTTATTTAAAAGGAACACATACCGGAGGTGCGACCGATATAAACGGGAATTACTTTATAAAACAAGTGCCGGCCGGCAAGTGGATTTTAGTTTGCAGCATGCTCAATTACATAAAGGTAGAAAAAGAAATTGAGGTAAATAATAACCAGCATCTTGCAATTGATTTTAATCTTACTAATGACGAACTGACATTTTCCGAAGTGGTTATAACGGCAACCCGTAATGCAGAACTTGTAACCAATGTACCTGTTGCTACTGAAATATTAAATAGTAGGGAAATAGAAAATTCCAATGCAAAAAATGTTGGAGAAATTTTAAAATCAATCAGTTCATCGTTGATAAAAAGTTACGGTGCTGTCGGTTCGCTGGAATCAGTTTCTTTGAGAGGTTCTACAAGTGATCAGGTACTAATATTAGTTGATGGTCAAAGATTGAACAATGCACAACAAGGTTCAGTTGACTTAAGTTCAATTTCACTCGATGCAGTTGAAAAGATTGAAGTTGTCAAAGGGGGCAACTCGGCAATGTATGGCAGCGATGCCGTAGGCGGAGTAATTAATGTTATTACAAAATCTATGGCGCGTAAAGACAAATTAGATTTTTCTGTAAGTGGTTTGTATGGATCGTACAATACTCAAACTTATGATGTCTCGGTTGGTCAGGGCATTAAGAATTTTGATTACTTTATTTCATATAATAAAACACTAACCGATGGCAATTTCGAATTCACAAATAAAACCGGCGAAAAGACTGAACTGAAAAATGGAGATACTAAAGCCGATAACTTTTTTGTAAAAGGCGGCTACTTATTCGAAGATCAGTCCCGCTTATCTGCATTTTACAAGTACCGCAAATCCGATAACGGTTCACCCGGCTCTATCGATTATCCTAATTATGTAGCCAGAAATAAAGTTGATAATAACCATCTTAGTTTTTCTTATGAGGGTTTATCGTTCGGTCCGTTTGCGTTTAATATTAATACCTATTATATGCAGCGTGAACACCGTTATATAAATCCCGGTTCTTATTTAGGAACTGAAGAAAGTATATATAATACAAAGGCGATAGGTGTAATGCTGCAAGCATTTACAGACTTGAATGAATATGGTCTTCTTTCATACGGTTATGAACTCCGTCAAGACAAACTTGAAAGTGATCGTTTGCTTAACGGGGTAAGCCAGTCGTTTATTGGCGATCATCAGCGGAATGTGAACAGCTTTTATTTCCAAAATGATTGGAAATATGATATCGATCATATCTGGAAATTTTCAATAGTGCCGGCTATAAGAGTTGATGATTACCCCGAAAGTGGAATCGGCACTCAGTTTTCACCCAAAGCCGGTTTTACATTTAGTCATGATGAAATATGGCGCGGTGCTGTTAGAGGCAATGTTGGTAAAGTTTTTAGAGCACCAACTTACAGCGACTTGTACTGGCCGGAAGATACATGGACAAAAGGAAATCCGGATTTAAAACCGGAAAAAGGAATTACTTATGATTTTGGCTTTATTGTTCAATTTGCCGGGCTCGGCAGCTGGAGTGTTGAATCAACATATTTCGGAAGTAATCTTGAAGATTTAATACTTTGGGCTTCCTCAGAATCGGGTAAATGGACACCGACAAATGTATCAAAGGCAAAAATTAATGGAGTAGAATTAAAAGTTTCGTGGGAAGGATTCAACAAACTTCTTGAAATCCATTCATCATATACGTACATGAAAGCTAAGGATGATAGTGATAGTCCTACTACATCCGGCAAAGAATTAATTTACAGACCCAAAGATAAATTTGATTTGATCCTGAATTTAAATTACTGGGTTGCATCGTTAAATCTTACCTACAATTTTGTCGGAAAAAGATTTCATGATTCAACAAATAAAATTGAACTGGGCAGTTATGAACTGGTGAATGTTAACCTCGGTATTTCACCAAAAGTAGGCGATGTAAATCTTAGTTTCCGTTTTGAAGTAAATAATTTATTTGATAAACAATTGCAGATTATAAGGGGCTCGCCGGTGCCGGGTAGAGAATTAAGATTTTCGATAGGTGTTAACGGATCTGTAACCGGAATTGAGTTATAGTTACATCTTAATGCGGATTTTATCGGAGATACAAATATGAACGAACAATATTTTGTTAGGGATATTGGTTTGGCTATGAAGGGGGAGATACAAATTAAATGGGTTTCTAAATGGATGCCCGTACTGAACAATCTTTATAAGAAGTTCAACGCTACCGGTGCATTTAAGAATAAAAAAGTTGCTCTCTGCATTCACCTTGAAGCTAAAACTGCCTACTTAGCTTTGATAATTAAAAAATTGGGAGCCGAAGTCTGGGTGACAAGTAGTAACCCACTCTCAACAAAAGATGAGGTAGCAGCAGCACTTGCGAAAAAAGGTGTACATGTTTATGCAAGACACGCAGCACCCCATGATGAATATTTATCATACATTGATACAATTCTAAAGAATAAGATGGATGTTACAGTTGATGATGGCGGTGATATATGTGAATATTTACATAACAATCCAAGGTATGGCGTTAATATTAAAGGTATATGTGAAGAAACTACTACCGGTGTAAACCGATTAAAGGAACTTGAGAGAATTGGAAAACTTAGTTACCCTACAATTGCAGTGAACGATGCCAAATCCAAGCATCTTTTTGATAACCGCTACGGAACCGGTCAATCTACATGGACAGCAATTACACAGTTGACGAATATGAATGTTGCCGGTAAGTGTGTTGTGGTGGTTGGTTATGGCTGGGTAGGCAGAGGTGTTGCTGCACGTGCACAAGGGTTAGGTGCAAGTGTTATTGTAACCGAAGTTGATCCTTGGAAAGCGCTTGAAGCAAGTATGGATGGTTTTAGAGTTATGCCTATTATGGATGCTGCACCCAAAGGGGATTTTTTTATCACAACAACCGGCGAGAGCAAAGTGATTAGAATTGAACATATGAAAAGAATGAAGAATGGTGCCTTCCTATCAAATGCCGGACATTTTGATTATGAAATTGATATCCCGGCACTCAAAAAATCAGTTAAGAAATGTACAGTAGTAAGAGATGAGATTGAAGAATATCTTTTGCCAAATGGTAAAATGATTTATATTCTTGCACAAGGAGGAATAATAAATATTGCCGGCGGCTTAGGTCACCCGGCAGATATAATGGATATGTCTTTCTCTGTTCAATTAGGATGTCTTCATTATTTCCTTTCTTCAAAGAAAATGCTTCCAAAACTTTACAAAGTTCCGGAAGAAATTGATCGCTTAGTTACTGTAGAAAAACTAAGAGTTGAAGGAGTAACTATTGATAGATAATTAATAGAGGTTCCAGATGGATTTATCACGCATTATTAATTTTTTTGGAATACCGGTATTACTTTTATTTGCCTGGCTTCTTTCGTCCAACCGAAAGGTTATCAATTGGAGAGTGATAATATGGGGATTAATAATTGAATTGGTGCTTGCTCTATTCATCTTTGTAATCCCTATCGGCACAAAATTTTTCTTAGTTGTAAATGACGTTGTAAATAGTATTCTTGATAGTGCCACATACGGAACAGTATTTGTGTTTGGTCCCTTGGCTTTATCACCTGGCACAACATTGCCAACCGGTGAGTCCTCAATTGGTTTTATACTTGCTTTTCAGGCATTAGCAACAATTATTTTTTTTGCAGTCTTGGTTGGTCTTCTGTATTATTACGGAATAATGAGTAAGATAATCCAATTCTTTTCATTCATCTTTACAAAGATGATGAAGATAAGCGGCGCAGAATCACTTTGCGCTTCTTCCAACATTTTTGTCGGTGTAGAATCCGGGTTGGTAATTAAACCTTACATTGGTAAGATGACAAAATCTGAATTGAATACTATACTTACTGCCGGTATGGCAACAATTGCATCGAGCATGCTTGCTGTTTATATATTAATCTTGCGGAATGAATTCCCAAATATTGCCGGACATCTTGTTTCAGCAAGCCTTATGAATGCACCGGCAGCAATAATAATTTCTAAACTTCTTTTGCCCGAGACAGATTCACCGGTTACCTTTGGAAAAAATGTAAAACCTTTATATGAAAAGGAAGGAAGTTTTTTTGAATCGATTATTAATAATGCGAACTCTGGGGTGAAATTAATTGTTGGAATAGGAGCGCTGCTGCTTGCTGTTTTGGGGTTGATGTCTTTGTTAGACAAAATTCTCGTTTTTTTAGGAGGATGGTTAAATAATTTATTTTCGTTGAATATTGATTGGACACTTAAAGGTTTGTTGGGGTACTTATTCTACCCGGTTACTTTTATAATTGGTATTCCCTGGAATGATGTCGCTTCTATTTCAAAAATTATTGGTGAAAGGCTGGTATTGACTGAAATCCCGGCATTTAAAGATTTATCAGTACTAATGGCAAGCGGAAGTTTATCTTCTATGCGGAGTGCTGTAATGACTACTTATGCAATTACCGGTTTTGCACACGTTGCTTCGATAGCCATATTTGTAGGCGGTTTCACAGCATTGGCACCGGAAAGAATGAAAGATTTTGCGAAGCTCGGATTCCGTGCTTTGATCGGGGCAACGCTGGCTAATTTATTTACTTCAACAATAGCCGGTTTATTCTATATAAACGGAACAATATTACTTGGTAATTAATATGCTTGCATTCCAAAACATACCTGAAGTAATTAGAAACATGCCGAAAGTGGAAATCCATCTTCACTTAGAAGGTGCATTTACATTTGATTTCCTATTTAATCTTGTTCACAAGTACGGCGGAGATCCCGCAATTAAAAGTATTGATGATTTACGGGATAAGTTTGTGTTCTCGGACTTCATTCATTTTATTAATACCTGGTTTTGGAAGAACAAATTTTACCGTAAGCCGGAGGATTTTGAAGATTCAACATATCAAACAATAAAAAATTTGTCTCTGCAAAATGTTATTTATGCCGAAGTTTTTTTTTCACCATGGGATTTTGAGCCCAATAATTTGAAAATGGAAGAAATAACAGAAGCGACAATATCGGGAATCCGAAAAGCAGAGAATGATTTCCCGGTAAAGTGCGGATTAATTATTGATATTGTACGCAATCAAGGCGTTGAAGGAGCGATGCAAAGGTTACAGCGGACGCTCCCTTACCTCAATAATGGAATAATTGGTGTTGGATTGGGGGGAAATGAAAAAGATTTTCCCCCGATCTTTTTTAAGGATGTATTTCTTGAAGCGAAGAAAAAAGGGTTTAGAACTACTGTTCACGCCGGTGAAGCATCCGGACCGGAATCTGTTTGGTCGGCAATAAAAGATCTTGAAGCTGAAAGGATTGGACATGGCGTAAGATCGGTAGAAGATCCAAAGCTTGTTGATTATCTCTATCAAAAACAAATTCCTCTTGAGGTATGTATTACAAGCAATTTGAAAACAAAAATATTTCAGTCACTTAGCGATCACCCCTTTGATGATTTCTATAAAAAAGGATTGATGGTTACTGCAAACTCCGATGATCCGCCGATGTTCGGTTCCGATATTACCGACGAGTTTTTTCTTCTCCATGATCAATTGAAATATTCTTACAATGATTTAAAACAGATAACCCTTAATGCAATACTTGTTAGCTTTTTAAATGAAAGTGAGAAGAAAAAATATCACGATATAATTACAGATTACTGGACAGCAATTAAAGAATAAGCATTTTTGAAAAAACTTTAAAGAATCTCAATTTTTTTTAAGGAATGCCGGTTTCTTGTAGTTTTTAATCCCGAACAAATATTTCAGCGGTATATGAATTCTTTTTGCCCAATCAATCTCGGAATGATTTCCGCCTTTTTCAAAATAGCATTGCAGAATTTTTCCAAACCCCTTTTCTTTTAATATTCTGCACATCATTCTGTTATCTTTAATTAATTTTTTTTCATTTGTGCCGCAATCGATATAAATTTTTTGCGTTTCGGAAAAACCATCCGGTCCGTTAAATATTTTGAATATTCTCCTTTCATCTACCCAAAAAGAATTTGATAGACAAGCGGCTTTGCCGAAAAGATCCGGGAAGAACCAGGCTAACTGGAAGGCATTCAACCCGCCCAGAGAAGATCCCATTACTGCCGTATTTCTTGCATCGCTTTTTGTTCGGTAATGACTATCAATATATTTTTTTAATTCCTTTATGATAAAACCGGCATACAGTTTCCCTTTTTTTGTAAAGTAATTGTATTCATCCAATCGATCCAGATGATTGTAAATTCCCACAACTATAATTTCTTCTATTTCATTTTTGTCGATAAGTTTTGTCAACGTTTCATCAACACGCCAATCGTATCCAATGTAAGCTGTGTGCGGACTAAAAAGATTTTGTCCATCAGGCATATATAAAACCGGATAATTTTTGTTTGATGACTGGTAGGAGGGAGGAAGCCAAATTATAATATCCCGTTCATTTCTCAGGTTGTAACTATAGAACCCATGTAAATATTCTACATGTCCAATAATTTCATCTTGCCCAAATTTATTTTGTCTTTCCCTAAACAATTTTATCCCGTCTTCTAATTACTATCCAAGCCAATTTAATATTTTTAATCTATTTGTTATTTGTTATCGGTCGGATAATCTGAGAATAAACTTATTTGAATTACAATTTTGTTTGACAAGTTTATTTGCCGAACTTTTCCCTAAATAATAAATAGTACCGTTTGGAAATAAAAATAGTTCAACTAAACGAATCCTTCCATAAAAAATAATTTTGCTCTCGCCCAAAAGTATGTCTTAATTTATTTCTCTTTCTCACTATGATACTGTTTTCAAAAATAAATATTGTGAAATAATTTCAAAAAATTATTTTAATCCGGCATTATAGTTGGAGTATTTTTACAAACTATACTGACTATTCCATGCAGCTTATAGATATAATATTTACCGTTCTCATATTCGGTGGTGCGTTATTGGTGATTGTTGTGTTTATTTCGTATATCGTTTCAAAAACAAGGGACGAAGAACAATCGAATAAATCAGCATTACCTCCCAAACCAATAATAATCCGTAATCAAATTGAACAGCCTATTTTAAGGAATCAGAATCCAAGCGTTGTACAATTGTATTACAATCCTAAAGAATTAAAGGTTGTACGCAAACCTACTGTTGCTAAGAGGGAACCACCTGAAAATATTTATGAACATGAAAGACTTAGTAAGAGAAAAACCGGAGATAACGGAAAAAGATATACAATCGTCAATGAAGAGATGCAGAAATCACACAAGCCGAAAGTAATTAACTTCTATTTGTAGTTGTTTTTATAAAAAAATCCCGCTCATCGCGGGATTTTTTCAATATCCAACATCCAGTTCACCTCAATTCGACTAATTTCAGCTAGTCGAAGTGGGTGTCATGTATCCGACTTACGCTTTCATCCTCTCGCCTTTTTCTTCTTTTATGAAGATCCAGCCGACAATTTTTCCTATATCGATGGTTTCAAAATTATTCCAATACTTTTTGTTTCTCACGTACATAGAACTTGTATCTGAATTGGGAATTGAATCGGCATCGGTTAAAATAATCTGAAGTCGCTCTTGCCAAATTTTCATATTTTCCTCACGCAGATCAACCCATCCGTCATGCGCCCAAAGATTAAGGGACCTTTCGTTTATCTCCAATTCGTTATCACCCCGGAACGGCGGAATTTTAATGTCTTTTCCTCTCAGCAAAGATTTGCCGTCCGGTAATAAAATTGGAATACTGATCGAGACGATTTCATTTCTAAGTCTTGGATTATTTTTTAATGTTTCAAAACATTTTTCCGATAAAGATTTTGGTGATTGCTTTAATATCTCTTTAATCGAAGTGAAATTAATTTTCAATAAATTAATCTCATGCAGCAGTTTTGAAAGTCTTGGTGGGCCCAGCAATTCAAACGCAACACTATTTACATTATGAATTTTTTCAAGTTCGGCAAGTTTATCGACTGCCGCATGCTGCATAAAACCGGCACGGTATGATGGTTCTAATGTTGCATGATCGAGAGCATTGATAATATCGTGACCGGTATTGCCTCCTTTGATTTCCCTGATTGCATCGATAGCTATTTCTTCCGGGGTTACATACTCCATTTGACCTTGTGTGGTTATTGCTTCGAACTCACCTCGTGAAAAAGTACCATTCTCGCCGGTATCAATAAACACTGATTTTAAGGATTCACCGGTGGATTGAAATTGTTTATCTGCTTTTAATTTGAACTTACCGGTAAGTGGTATTGCTTCTTCAAGCTGAACATCAAATACTTCAATCGGTTTACCTTGTTTTTTTATTTCACCAAATTCTATTCTCTTCCATGCAATAGCAGCAGTAGGTTTAATTTCTTTTGTGATAGGGCCATCAGGTGTTCTTCCCATCAAAAACAGAAGCAGTGTATGTGCGCCGGCAACCGAAGATTTACTTAGTAGTACGCGTGACGGTTTTTCTTCGCTGTGTGTGTAAGGAATGTTCAAACCCATTCCGCCAGTGCCGCTCGTTCCTATCTTAACGTATATTTTTGTGTTCGTCTGATTCATTGAATTGAATAAAATTTGGACATGCCTGATCAGCTGCGGAATATACATTGTGCAAAGTAATTTTTCCGTTTCGGCAGCAATATCTTGTATGCTTGTCTTTGTCTCAATAGTTTTTTTGATACGGTGATAGGTTGAATAGACATCTTGATAAGCAATCCCGGTTGCAGTATTGATGCAGTCAACAATTATTTCGGGTTTGAATTCAGATAATAATTTGTAGATAGATGAACTGCGGAGAACCTCGTCCGTTAATTCTTCCATTGTGTCTTTAACAAGAATTTTTCTTTTTTCAGGATCATCTAAAAGTTCATATCGATTCATATCTTTGAAATCGTAGCGCACAAAAATATTCCCCCACCACGGAACAAAATAATCATTTGGTAAACCCGGGAATTCTTTTTTTAATCTGTTAATTTCTTCTTCTGCTTCTTCCTTTTTTAACGATGTTACAATTACTCTTTTTGGTTTTTCATGCATTAATTTTCTTATTACTGCATTGCCTACTAAACCCCAGCCGCCTAAAACTAAAACTGTTTTGTTTTGGATATCCATAAATCCTCATCTATCATAATTGGATAAATTTGTATTTGAAAATTACGTCTTGCTCTTTACCTCTGCAAGGAAATTTGGAATTGATATTTTACATAAGTTATTGATAGTGAGTCCTTTTTCAAAACTGCTGCAGAATTACTTTTTATTTTACACCCGGATTAATTGATTAAACAGAGTGGCTTTCTTAACTTTGGAACGGTTATTAATAGAAAATTGTAGGTCTAAATGCGTATTTGCGATCTATTATCGAAAGAAAAGATTATTCCTTCCATGCAAGGAAAGAATAAAATTGATGTGATTAACGAGCTGATCGATTTATTCAAGTATGACGACAAAGTTATTAATGTTGAAATCTTACGGGAAGCTGTTCACGATAGGGAAAAAATTATGTCCACCGGTGTTGGAAAAGGATTTGCAATTCCTCACGCTAAAACTAATACTGTTAATGAAATTATTGCTGCATTCGGTAAACTTGATGTACCCATTGATTTTCAGGCACTCGATGGTCAGCCGGTTAACTTAGTTTTTCTACTTGTCGGCAAAGAAAATTTGGTAGGTCCTCATATTAAACTTTTAAGCAGAATATCCCGAATGATGAATAAAGAAGAATTCCGTGAAAGTCTGCTTAATGCAAAAACTTCTGAAGAAATTTATAATCTTTTCGAAATCGAAGAAAAACAATACTTCGAAATCACATAACACCGGAAGCTACGAATGATCAAAGCTATTACCGGCACAAAAGATATTTTACCAATCGATACACCTAAGTGGAGATACCTGGAAAGTATCGTTATTTCTACAATGGTACTTTTCAATTACAAAGAGATCCGCACACCGGTATTTGAAGAGACATCACTTTTTGCGAGGGGAATTGGTGAAGCAACCGATATTGTAAGCAAAGAGATGTACACCTTTGTTGATAGGAGCGGAACAAGTGTTACACTTAAACCCGAAATGACCGCCGGTGTTGTACGTGCGTTTATCGAACATTCAATGGATAAAAAACAGAGTTTGAACAAACTCTTTTACATCTCGCCGATGTTTAGGCAAGAGCGACCGCAAGCCGGGCGTTATAGACAATTTCATCAATTTGGTGCCGAGGTGCTTGGCAGTAACGATCCCCTTCTTGATGCTGAAATAATTATAATAGCTTATGATATTTTTAAGCAGCTTGGTTTGAAAAATCTTTCCGTCAAAATTAATTCGCTCGGTGTTCCTGAATCGAGAGAGAAATACAAAAATATTTTACGTGAATACATAGACAAGTATTTCAATGATCTTACAGCCGAGAGCAGAAAAAGATTTGATACAAATATTCTGCGCATTTTTGACAGCAAAGAAGAACAAGACCGGAAGATTATGGAAAATGCGCCGCTTCTTATTGAGCATCTTGATACCGAAAGTCTTGAACACTTTGAAAAAGTAAAACAAGCTCTCCTTGCTGCACATGTTCCTTTTGAAATAGAACCCAAATTAGTACGCGGATTGGACTACTACACTCATACAACTTTCGAAATTGTAAGCGGAAGCGTTGGTTCGCAAAGTGCATTATGCGGCGGCGGAAGATATAATTTGCTTGTAAAAGAACTTGGCGGCGGAGACGTTCCCGGTGTTGGTTTTGCTTCGGGTATTGAAAGAGTTCTTTTGGCTTGTGAAAATGAAAAATCTTTTTCGCTTAACGAAGAAAAGATCGATCTTTATATTGTAACACTTGATAAGGAATTATACGGTTTTTCATATAGCACCGCCATTGAATTAAGACGGAATGGAATTACTGTTGAACTTGATTATCTGTCGCGGAGTGTTAAAGCACAGATGAGAGAAGCCAATAAACTGAATGCAAAATTCGTATTGATGATTGGCGGCGAGGAATATAAGCAGAATCAAGTTCTACTCAAGAACATGGCTGGCGGCGAACAGATTAATTTTGAAAAATCCGATTTGAATAAAATAATTTCTTTGCTAAAGGAGAATTAATTGTCTCTCCGCAAACCGACAGACATTCCTAAGATTCCCAAAACAAGAAAGAAGAACGCACATACGTCTCTACAAACTATCCCTTCCAAGAAACCGGATAAACTTGAATATATTTGTAAAACTTTTTTTAAATACGATGAAAAAGTAAAGAAACAATTTTATGCCTTTGTTCTTGAAACGGTTGTCGAGTTCACGAGTTTTTCGTATGAGATTGCGGTTGAAATAATACGCGAGAAGAATATTATTAATTTTATCCTTATGGGGCTAAAGGCAAAAATGGATGCTGTACCTAATATCCAACCGGCAAACAAAGAATTGTTATTTGAAGATCTGTTCGGAGATTACACGGTTAATGTTGTTAAACAAGACGGGGCAATCAATTCTGCCGATTTTAATTTTAATATTTTTAAGCGGCAGATCGAATTGAAGAGAGAGTACAAGCCAAAGAAAAAAAATAATCGTCTGTTCTGTAAATTTGAAGTTGCTGAAAACCAATTTTCATTTCCGGAATTAAGTTAATATAACTCTAATTTCTTTTGTGAGATAAATGCATAAAATTTATGGACGAAAACCCGTACTCGAAGCGATTAATTCCGGGGTGGAACTGGAAGTAATCTATATTGCATTTGGTCAGCACGGAGAAATTATAAATAATATTTTTACCGCAGCTAAAAAACACAAAATTAAAATTTCACAATTATCACATTCTAAGTTTGAACAGCTTGCCGAAAATAAAAACACACAAGGTATAATAGCTGTAAAAAGTTCTCAGGAATATTATTCTGCTGATGAAATAATCGATTCATCAAAACAAGAGGAGTATCCATTACTACTGCTGCTCGATTCAATTCAAGATCCGCATAACCTTGGTGCAATTTTGCGTACGGCAGAATGTGCCGGTGTCCAAGGAGTATTTATCACGACAAATAACAGTGCATCAATAACCGATGTAGTTGAAAAAATTTCCGCTGGTGCAGTTTCCCATCTTAAAATCTGTAAAGTGAATAATATTAATCACGTTATTGAAAAACTTAAAGAAGAAGGATTTTGGATTGTAGGTACACACTTACAAGGAGAAAAAAATTATTCGGAGTTAGATTACAAAATGCCCACCGCGCTTGTAATGGGTAACGAAGAAAAAGGAATCCGTAAACTTGTTGCAGACAATTGCGATTTCCTTGTGAAGATTCCCATGAAAGGAAAGATCGATTCGTTAAATGTATCTGTTACAACCGGTGTTCTACTTTTTGAAATCCTACGGCAGCGCTGCCAGAAATAATTTAAACCATCAAAACTTTTTGGAACGATTTATCTCAAACAAAGGTTTACAAATATAATCTTGACATTTTTTTCCAGATTGAATAGGTTTGATTAAGAAAATTTGAAAAAAAGGCAAAAATGAACGAATTAGAAGAAAATTCGGCACAAGAATTATCAGATGATATGAAAGTACTTGACGAACATATTGATTCCGAATACAAGTGGGGATTTGTAACCGATATTGAATCAGAGACGGTACCGAAAGGGTTAAACGAGGATATAGTTCGTTTAATTTCGGCAAAGAAACATGAACCGGAATGGATGACCGATTGGCGATTGAAAGCGTTCCGTCATTGGAAGAAAATGGAAGAACCTCATTGGCCTAATGTGCACTATCCACAGATAGATTACCAGGATATCAGTTATTACTCAGCTCCAAAAAGCAAACCCCAGCTTAATAGTTTGGATGAAGTTGATCCGGAATTACTAAAGACATTTGAAAAATTGGGAATACCGCTCGAAGAACAGAAAATACTTTCGGGTGTAGCTGTTGATGCAGTCTTCGATTCGGTTTCTGTTGCAACAACATTCAAAGAAACATTAAAAGAAAAAGGAATAATTTTTTGTTCGATCTCCGAAGCAATACAAGAACATCCTGAACTTGTAAAAAAATATCTTGGCTCTGTAGTACCTTACACAGATAATTATTTTGCTGCGCTTAACTCTGCTGTTTTCAGCGATGGTTCGTTTGTGTTCATTCCGAAAGGTGTTAGATGCCCGATGGAATTGTCAACTTATTTTAGGATTAATGCTCAAGAGACCGGGCAATTTGAACGTACTCTGATTGTTGCGGAGGAAGGAGCTTATGTAAGTTACCTTGAAGGATGTACTGCGCCGATTCGCGACAACAATCAATTACATGCTGCAGTTGTAGAACTTGTTGCTCTTGATGATGCAGAAATAAAATATTCAACTGTTCAGAATTGGTATCCGGGAGATAAAGAAGGTAAAGGCGGTATTTATAATTTTGTAACCAAACGCGGCGCTTGCCGGGGTAAGAATTCAAAAATTTCATGGACTCAAGTTGAAACGGGTTCTGCTATTACATGGAAATATCCAAGTTGCATTCTTCAAGGTGAAAATTCTGTCGGTGAATTTTACTCTGTTGCGGTAACAAATAATTATCAGCAAGCTGATACCGGTACTAAGATGATTCACATCGGGAAAAATACTAGAAGCACAGTGGTATCAAAAGGTATTTCTGCCGGTAGAAGTAACAATTCATACAGAGGATTAGTTAGAGTAGGAAAAAATGCAGAAGGTGCCCGTAACTATACTCAATGCGATTCTATGTTAATGGGTGATAAATGCGGTGCTCATACATTCCCTTATATAGAAGTTGAAAACGATTTAGCTAAAGTTGAACATGAGGCAACGACTTCAAAAGTCGGGGAAGATCAAATATTTTATTTGAATCAAAGAGGAATTTCTTCGGAGGATGCCGTTAATATGATTGTTAACGGTTTCTGCAAAGAAGTGTTTAACGAACTGCCGATGGAATTTGCCATTGAAGCACAAAAGCTCCTTGCAATTAGTCTTGAGGGTAGCGTCGGTTAGTAAAAATTAATAATTAAATAAAATAAACCTCCCCCATATCCCCCTCCTTAGTAAGGAGGGGGAATTAAAGGGGGTGGTCTTTAAAGAGGAAAGAAATGTTAATCATCAAAAATTTACATGCGAACGTAGATGGGAAGGAAATACTTAAAGGTATTGATCTCGAAATAAATACCGGTGAAGTTCATGCTATTATGGGTCCTAACGGTTCGGGAAAAAGTACATTGGCAAATGTTCTTGCCGGCAACGGCGGTTATGAAGTTACCGCCGGAGAGATTTGGTTCCGTGGTAAAAATCTGCTTGATCTAGCTCCTGAAGATAGGGCGAGAGAAGGAATGTTTCTTGCTTTCCAGTACCCGGTAGAGATTCCGGGTGTTAGTAATGCAACATTTTTAAAAACTGCAATAAACGAAGTAAAGAAATATCACGGTCAGCCGGAATTAACACCAAAAGAATTTTTGGATTTGATGAGAGAGAAAGCGAAAATTCTTGGTATGGATGATACATTGATTAATCGTTCTGTTAATGTTGGATTTTCCGGCGGAGAAAAGAAGCGGAATGAAATATTCCAATTACTGATGATGAACCCAAAACTTGCGCTTCTTGATGAAACCGATTCAGGTCTTGATATCGATGCTCTAAAAATTGTTTCAAACGGTGTTAATGTATTTAGGAATAATAACAATGCTGTTCTTGTCGTTACGCACTACCAGAGATTACTTAACTATATCGTGCCGGATTTTGTTCACGTTTTGTACAAAGGTAAAATAATTAAGACCGGCACAAAAGAGCTGGCGCTCGAACTGGAAGATAAAGGTTACGACTGGATTAAACCGGATTTTATTGAAGCCGGAACCGTATGATAAAAGGAAATGAAATGAACAAGATACCTGAATTTGAAAATACAAAAGAGTGGTACATTTCTAATTTCAAAAGTTTTGAAGAACAACTCAACGGGCAATCCAAAACTTTTCTGCATGATATACGTAAAGATGCTTTGGTTAAATTTGCCGAGTTAAACTTCCCAACACTCCGTGAGGAAGAATGGAAATACACGAGTGTCTCTCCAATTCTAAAGAATAA
Organism: Bacteroidota bacterium; assembly: GCA_040755055.1. Classification (GTDB taxonomy): domain Bacteria; phylum Bacteroidota; class Ignavibacteria; order Ignavibacteriales; family Melioribacteraceae; genus DYJK01. The sequence goes on along the minus strand of JBFMBS010000003.1, from coordinate 148,553 downwards.
TTTTCTACCGGTAGCCGATTTAACAAACATTACTTTTTCAAAAGAAGATTTGAAAAAATTTCTTTTTTCGGGTTTTGATTTTTACCTAATGACATTTGTTAACGGAATTTTTGATCAGGCGTTAAGCGATATAAGGGGTTTGCCTAAAAATGTTGTTCTTGGAAGTTTGAAGGCCTTATCTGAAAATAATCCCGGGTTAATCAAAGAACATCTTAATGCATATACAAAGATTGATAATGCATTCAACGCACTTAATTTTATTTATTCAACCGATGGTGCAGTTGTAATCGTTCCGGATGGAATTGTTTTGGAAAAACCGGTACAGATCATTTATATCAACGGAATAGATGGAAGCAATATTTTATCGGCTCCGCATAACCTGATTATTGCCGGAAAGAATTCCCAAGTATCAGTTGTTAATAATTATTCCGGTTTGAGAGATAGTTTATATTTTACTAATGCAGTAACAGAGATTCATGCCGGCGAGCATTCTATCGTGGATTATTATAAAGTTCAAAACGAAAACGATAATTCTTACCATATTGAAAAGCTGCAAGCTCACCAAAAGAGGAACAGCATTTTCAATCATTACAATTTTACTTTTGGCGGCGGTATAGTTCGCAATGATATTAATTCGATCCTGGATGACGAAAATATCGAAACACATTATTATGGACTCTACTTAGCAAAAGGTAAACAGCATATTGATAACCATACTTTTGTTGATCACGCCAGACCGAATTGTATCAGTAACGAAATTTATAAAGGGATACTTGACGATGACTCACGCGGTGTGTTTAACGGAAAAATAATTGTACGCCGTGATGCACAAAAAACAAACGCATATCAGCAGAACAAAACAATTCTTCTTTCTAAGGGCGCACATATCGATACAAAACCGCAGTTAGAAATTTTTGCTGATGATGTCCGTTGTACACACGGTGCAACTGTCGGGCATCTTGATGACACCGCAAATTTTTATATCCGTACACGGGGAATACCGGATGAACTTGCTAAATCGATTTTGATACGAGCCTTTGCTAATGACATAGTTGAAACCGTAAAGATCGAGCAGATGCGCGAACAACTTAATCACATGATATTTGAACATTTGCATAGAGTAGAAATAACGGATTCTGAGGAATCCCGATGAAATAGGAATGCCGAATGCGAAGGCATCCCTTCGGGAGAATTTCGATTTAATGATTATTGACAAATAATAAATTTAGATAACGACAATTGCATCTAAATGGAAATAAAAGCGGCTTACGCCGATATTTGCATAACTCAGTAAATAAACATCTTTTTGCAAAAATAGTTTTGAGTGAATAATTGTTACTGAGATTCTTCGTTCCATGCTTCGATGAACTCAGCATTGGGACTCAGAATTTAAAGAGAGTGTGAAATGATAAATACAATCCCGGAAGTAAAAAGAAAATTTGATGTTGAAGCAGTTCGTAATGATTTCCCGATCTTGAAGAGACAGATCAACGGACAACAGCTTGTTTATTTAGACAATGCAGCCACAACACAAAAACCTCAAGCAGTTATTGATGCGTTGACTCATTATTACACTTATGATAATGCAAACATTCACCGAGGGCTCTATTTCCTAAGCGAATTTGCAACCGAGCAATATGAAAATGCGCGTCTGAAAGTAAAGGAATTTATCAACGCACTCAGCGCCTCGGAAATTATTTTTGTAAAAGGTACAACTGAAGCAATAAATCTTGTCGCAACTTCACTATGCAGAAATAATTTCTTCGATGAAGGTGATGAAATAATAGTTTCCAACATGGAACACCACGCTAATATCGTTCCATGGCAGTTAATGAGCGATAGAAAAAATGTTAAGCTAAAAGTGATCCCGATTAACGACGGTGGTGAACTCGACACCGGGGCATTCATTTCATTGATAAGTGAAAAAACAAAAATTGTTTCCATAGTTCACATTTCAAATGCACTTGGAACTGTTAATCCCGTAAAAAAAATCATTGAGATAGCACATTCATACAACATTCCGGTTCTGATTGACGGGGCACAAGCAATTCCCCATGTTAAAGTTGACGTCCAGGAATTAGACGCCGACTTTTACGTTTTTTCCGGGCACAAAGTTTTCGGTCCAACCGGGATTGGTGTATTGTACGGCAAGACAGAATATCTTGAAATGATGCCGCCATATCAAGGTGGTGGTGATATGATTAGAACAGTTACTTTTGAAAAAACCACTTTTGACGACATACCCAAAAAATTTGAAGCCGGCACACCTAACATAGCCGGGGGAATAGGACTTGGCGCATCAATCGATTATTTAAATCAATTTGACCGCGATGAATTAAAAAAGTATGAAGACGATTTGCTTAAATATGCTACCGAACAACTATCTGCTATAGATGGATTGAGAATAATTGGCACCGCAAAAGAAAAATCTTCGGTAATATCATTTATAATTGAAGGAATCCATCCTTATGATATCGGTACAATAATCGATACCGATGGAATTGCAATTCGTACCGGTCATCATTGTGCTCAACCTATCATGAGAAGATTTAATGTACCGGCTACGGCTCGTGCTTCTCTATGTTTTTATAATACGAAAGAAGAAATTGATAAACTTGTTGTTGGATTAAATAAAGTAAAAAAAATGTTTTCTTGACCACCCCCGGCTAAAGCTACCCCTCCTAACCCGCTCCGCCTTGCGTAGCGAGGCGAGTAAGGAGGGGGACAAAAGGGGAGGTCACGAGGGAAATATGATTGACAAGGGAAAATTAGAACAAGAAATAATTCAAGTTCTCAAAACTTGTTTCGATCCCGAAATTCCGGTTGATATTTGGGAACTAGGATTAATTTATGAAATCAGGATCGATGATGAAGGGAATACCTATGTTAAAATGACATTAACTTCTCCACACTGCCCGGTTGCCGGAAGTTTGCCGCCGGAGGTGAAAGAGAAAGTTAAAAGTGTTAAAGGTGTTAAAGATGTTTATCTCGATCTGGTTTGGGAACCGCCGTGGAATATGGATAAGATGAGTGAAGTAGCAAAGCTGGAGTTGGGCTTTTTATGAAAGCCCCATCTAAATCTTCCCCCAAGGGGAAGACTTTTTTAATATTAACCAATGCCCAAATTTAAAAGTCCCTTCCTTTTGGGAAGGGATTTAGGGATGGGCTTGAAAGGAAAAAGTCATGTTCACAATAAATCAAAGAGCACCTATTTACGATCCCGAAGCAGTTCAGCCGATGAGAGACGAATTGATCTTCGTTGGATTTGAAGAATTATTAACACCGCAAACTGTTGAAGATGTTCTTTCGCAGAACAATGACGAAACAGTTTTGGTGATGATAAATTCTGTCTGCGGATGTGCCGCCGGAAGCGCAAGACCCGGCGTTACATTGGCGCTGCAACATAATATTATACCCGATAGACTTGTTACCGTGTTTGCCGGACAAGAACGCGATGCAGTTGATCATCTGCGGAATAAATTTTTAGCCAACATTCCTCCTTCATCACCTTTTATTGCTTTGTTTAAAAATGGTAAAGCTATTCATTTGATGCCGCGTCATAAAATTGAAGGTAGGTATGACGAAGAAATTGCCGATGAATTAAAAAGTGTATTTGACCAGTTCTGTAAGAGACCCGGTCCGTCAGTTTCGCCGGAAAGATACGCGGAACTTGTTCATGCAAAGATGTGCGGATCGAAAATACCGGCCTATCCCAACCCTTCCCAAAGGGAAGGGCAAAATTAATTACCAAAAATTACTTTATATGATTTAGGTGATTAAATAGAAAGTGATAGAGTTTTAATAAGCCTCCCCTTTGGGGAGGTTTGGAGGGGCTGTTATGAAATTCAGTGCACAAGAAGAATATGGTTTGCGATGTTTAATCAGGATAGGAAAGTTTTACCGTGTTGGTAAATCATTAACTATACCTGAGATTAGCAGAGCAGAGGGTTTAACAGAACACAATACCGGTAAAATATTACGTGTTCTTAGACTCGGCGGATTTTTAACAGCCGGCAGAGGTCAACTTGGCGGATACACTTTATCGCGTCCGCCGGAAGAAATTAGTATCGGTGATATACTTACAGTTCTCGGCGGAAAATTATATGATGATACATTCTGCCAGATGCATTCCGGTACAACCGACTTTTGCACAAATACAATCGATTGTTCCGTTAGATCCTTATGGCGCGTAATTCAGGATTCCGTTGATTCTGTGATTAGCAACATGACTCTAAACGATCTCCTGGGTTCTGAGAAATATTTATTTGAGATTGTAAGCAGTCACAATTCTAAAATCGCATCCAATTAGCATTTCTATATTTAGTGATTATACTCATATTATTTTTTTTTACCTTTGATATGGGAAATTCAAATAGTTATTTTGTCAACAGATAAACGGGAAAAACATAATGAAGAAACAAAAATATTTTTTCCTTATCACCTTATTTTCTGTTTTTTACATAACTGCATGCTGTAATTGCGGTAAAACAACAGATGAAAACACTGTAAAAGGTGTAATCATTACCTTTGGGCATGATCCGTTTACCAAGATTGCTGTAATGCTGGAAGATGAAAAAGTTTATGTACTTGAATGTGATGAAAAAATCAATAAGGAACTTTGGAGTAACCAGGGAAAACATTACATTATTAAATTTAGTGAAAGCAAAGTAGAAGAAGGTGTACCAATTTTAGTTGTTGAAAATATTGAGCAGTATAACTATTTCGAATCAAAATAAAGAGTTCAAAATGAAAATTAAAACCATCATAATTTTGAATTTATTGCTATTAATAAATTTTTCTTTTGCTCAAAATAAAATCAACTTAGCAAAAGTTACCGAGGGTGTTCAACTGCAAAAGGAATCATATCCGGTTCATGCGCGCCCTTACCTGGAAAAATTTTATAAAGATACCGGCTTTGATATTGCTAAAGAAGAGCTGCTTGGCAACCGCCTTTTAAAAGCTGCGTGGAATTTTCAAGTAGGTACGGCAGTTAACTGGAAAGCACATAATTTTCAATCGAGTTCTTATTATGATGTACCTTCAACATGCCAAAAGGTTGGAACCAACTGTTACATATTCGTTGAAAATGCAATTTGGGGCGTAAGCGTTAATCAAACCAGTGTTGATAAAGTTGGGGAAGCATTTGATTCTAAAACTCCGGCTAATGCAAGTAAAGGTATTTATCAAACCAACGTTGAAACATTTGGCGCTCCGCCAAATGTCGATGGTGATTCAAAAATAATTATCCTGATTCTTGATATTAAAGATGATTATGCCGGGCCTGGTAGCGGTTATGTTGCCGGTTATTTTAGCTCTACTGATCAAACACAAAGCTCTAACAGCAACAAGGCAGAGATTTATTATTTAGATGGTGTTCAAAGCAACTTAACAACAGCCGGCGGTTTGGAAACTGCTATGGCAACAACCGCACACGAGTTTCAGCATATGATTCATTTTAATTATATAGTTAATGACGAAACATTTTATGATGAATGTTGGTCATTATCTGCCGAAATTGTTAATGGATATGAATTATACTCTCCAGGTCTGTATGCCGGCGAACCAAATCAATGGTTATACAGATGGCGTGATGATCTTAGTGAAGGTCTGAATGATTATTCAAGAGCCGCAAGATTTGGTTTGTATCTTTATGAACAATTTGGCGCTCAAATTTTCAAGAAGTATTTAGACTTGAAAATAAAAGGAGGGAGTGGATTGAATTCTTCTCTCACTGCTCTTGGATTTACAAGACAATTACCAGATATTTTACCCGACTGGTTCATTGCAAATTATCTTAATGATAAATCTGTTGATTCGAAATGGGGTTACGATTATCCCGATCTACCTCAAATGGATTTTAGAGAGCATGTTAACCCAAATGTAACAATGAGTGATCAAGTACATAACATGGGTGTCCAATATATCACTTATACCGATGGTGAGAATTTAACGGTTAATTTTAGCAACAGCGCAGTGCCTACAAATCTGAAAAATAATTTTAAAGTGAAAGCAATAAAATATGGTGTTAACCCGGAAGTGGAAAGTGTAACAGTTAATTCAGATTACAATCTTCCAACATTTGGAACCGATATAGGTGAGGTAACTTTTTTAGTGTATATGGATAATATAAGTACGATAACGGGCGGCGGACCATTTAATTACTCATATACATCGTCTGGCACATTTGAGAGCCAGGTGATAGAACTTGCTTACGATCTAACTGAACCAACCGGTTTATTGGATTTAACAGCCGGTGATAGTCTTGCAGTAGTTTTTGAAGGTTATCCAGGTGCTCAAATAGATTCGATTAGAATTGCTCTAAGAAATAATGTTGCACCGGTTCATGGTGGCATTTATAAATTATTGGGATTATCTAATAGATTGGGCGGTACGAAATTAGCCGGTCCAATTTCTGTAAATGGTACTTCAACTCCGCAAGTAATTAATCCTAATGGCGATTATCCATATCCTCAACCATACCCGAATTGGGCTACAGTTGATTTGAGTAGTCAAAACATATCTGCTAGCGATCCATTTACCGTACAATTTGTATTTGAAGGAACATACCCAGGCAGTAATAGAGTATTAGTTACTGAATATCAATCACCAACCTCATATAATAGTTTTTGGTATCGAGCTGCCAATGATGACTGGATTTATTATTCTGTTTCAGATAGAACCGGTTATATATTTTTGAATCTAATACGTGCATATATTAGTTACAGCGGTTCCGAGGTTTCCGAGCCGATAGAAATATTACCTTCTGCTTTCAGTCTTGAACAAAATTATCCTAATCCGTTCAATCCCGAAACCGTGATAAGCTTCAGTCTGCCTACAGCATCGAACGTACAAATAAAAATTTATGATATACTTGGTAATGAAATTAGAACATTAATAGATGAAGAAAGATATGCCGGTAAACATAATATATATTGGAATGCGACTGATAATTTTGGAAGGCGAGTTACAAGCGGTGTTTACTTCTACAAAGTTACTGCTGATCCATCGACAAGCTCGGGACAAAGATTTGTACAGACTAAGAAGATGGTTTTAATGAAATGACCTCCACCTTTATTCCCCCTCCTTGTTAAGGAGGGGGATATGGGGGTGGTTATAAAATTTATTTAACAGCAATACTTTCTTTCAAAAATATTTTTTGCATTTCTCTTTTCTTTCTATTCTTCCAAACACCTTTGTGATAAGCATAACCGGCAATAAGAGGCATTGCTATAGTAGCTTCCGAATAAACCATTTGTTCAAAAGTAGTTTCAACTTTGCCCCACGAACTTGCTTCTTTTAGTGTAGAACTTGAAAGGGCGCCGTCGCGGACATCTGCAACAGTAATTTGTACAGCGTACTTATGCATCGGTGCGTCTTCTTGCAGAATATCAGCAGCAACAACAATATCTTGAGTAAAGTTTTTCGGAACGCCGCCGCCTATCATAAATATTCCGGTTTCTTTGCTGTTAAGTTTAATTTGTGTCAGCTCATAGAAATCTTTGCCGGAATCAAACGAAACATGTTTCTCCGGATTATTATGCTGATGCATAACAATTCCGAACCCGGCAGAGCAATCGGAAAAAGCCGGTACGAAAATCGGAACGTTGTTTTTGTATGCGGCATAGATAACGCTGTCTTCAACTTTAGGTCCGCCGTTTTCATCAAGATATTTTCCGAAATTCCAGAGCAGTTCGCGTGATGAGTACGGACGCGGTTCAAGTGAGTTGAAAATCTTTTCTGTTGTCTCGTCGCAAATGCGGAGTTCGTCTTCATCGATAAATGTATCGTAAATACGATCGATGTGAAGTTCACGCATTTCGTTGTCATCAACAAACGGGGAACCGATGTAATGTTTGAAACCGAGCGCTTCAAAGAAATCTTGATCCACCATAACAGCACCGGTAGATACAATTGCATCAACCATATTATTGGATACAAGATCGAACACTACGCGTTTTAAACCGGCACTGAATAAACTACCGGCGAGCGTAAGTATAACCGTGCAGTTTGTATCGCTGACCATGCGTTCAAAAATATGTGCAGCTCTGTTTAAGTCGCGTGCGCTGAATGCCATCTGTTCCATAGAATCAACAAGTTTTACAACATTGTGCTCTTTAATGTCTATATGTTTGATTACTTCTTTTAAATAATCTTTCTTTGTTGCCATTTCTTTTCCTTCTTATTTTAAAATTTGTTTGCAAATATAAAAAAAAGAGTGCAGAGTGTAGAATGCAGAATTTAGAATATTTAAATTCCACGCTCAGTGTTCATCATTTTACATTCAAAAGAACCATTTTGCAATTGATAAAATTCCTTGTTTCCATGGAACGCGGTGACTGATGCCGGATTGATCTTTAAATGAATCAAGATTTTCGAGATACCATTTGTAATTTCTAATCAGCGCATCTTTGTTCGAATATTTTGGTTTGAATCCCAAAATCTTTTCTGCTTTTTCTATCGAAACAAAAGAATCTTTAGAAGCAGTTTCGTAAACCCATTTGTAAAGGGGAGAAAGTTTGAGTGCCTCTAAAAATTTTAAAGTCCATATAATCGGTTTTTCTGGAAGTCCTATAATTTTTTTATTAAAGCCGGCATAATCTAAAACCGCTTGATAATCTTCTCTCATAGTTGTGAATTCTTTAGCACCAACGTTAAAGATATTGTTAACTTTTTCTATCGGAAGAGTCATTGTTAAATATATAGCTTCGCACAAATCTTCAACATCAAGAAGCTGGTATCGGTTGTTTCCTTTACCTATCATTGGAAAATTTTTTCCGTCTTTAGCCCAATCATAAAATAGTGCGAACACACCCAACCTTTCGGGACCAATAAAAGACTTGGGACGAATTATTGGTACACACATTCCTTTCTTTTGATATTCAAGACAAACATTCTCAGCTTCAATCTTTGCCTTGCCGTATGGACCAACGCCATCAAGTTTATCACTTTCGTAAAGCGGATGGTGATCAGGTATTCCATAAACTGCAGTAGATGAAATATGTACGAACCTTTCAACATTATTTTTAAATGCGGCGCCAATTAAATTTTTTGTCCCGTCAATATCGGTCGAAAAAATTTCTTCGGGTTTATATAAAGGAAGTGCTGCCGCACAGTGAACGACAATACTTACATCTTTCATTATACTATCAATTAAATTTTTATCCCTAATATCACCTTTTATGTGATTAATGAGACTATTAACATCTGGATAATCGAAATCATTCAAATCGAGTGAAATAATTTCACAATTTTTGTTTAATAAATATCTAACTAGATTGATTCCCAAGAATCCGGAGCCGCCGGTAATTAAAACTTTCATAATAATAAACAGTATTTGTTAGAAAATATTAGAATTATGCAAAAAAACTACTACTGTCCCAAACTTTATTGATATAATTAATAATCTAGTAAAATCGGTCATTTTCAAAAAAATGTTAGATTTTTCTAATGAATCTCGATACTATTTTTTTCCGTAAGAACAAGTTATTATTAGCTGATTTAATCAAATTCCCAAAGAAAAGTTTGGGACAGCTGAAAAAAATAGTTTTATTACGCGTAAGTTATTAAAATTTCAGCACATTTCTTGACATTCTAACCATATGCCAATATATTTGAAACCTTTGAAAAATAGAATTATGCAGTTTGGAGGTTTAATTGAAACAAGAAAGAATAACCCGGTTCATTAAAGCGGAAGATGCTAACCAAAAGTGGTATGTCATAGATGCCAAAGATCAGATTTTAGGACGCTTGGCTGCAAAGGTAGCGCACGTAATTCGTGGAAAACATAAAGCTGTCTTTACACCGAATATGGATACGGGTGATTTTGTTGTTGTGATAAATGCTGAAAAAGTAAGAATGACCGGCAAAAGGGAATCACAAAAAACTTATTTTACACACTCGATGTACCCGGGTGGAGCTAAAATAAGATCATATGCAGAAATGATGGCAAAGAAACCGGAATTTGCTGTTGAAACCGCTGTCAAAGGTATGCTTCCTAAGACAAAATTAGGGAAAAAATTAATTAAGAAGTTAAAAATTTATGCTGGTGAATTACATCCGCATAATGCACAAAAACCTGAAGTTTTAAGTTTATAACGGAGTTATTTGATGGTTGACAAATTATTTGTCGGAAGAAGAAAAAACGCAGTAGCAAGAGTCTATTTAAGAACCGGCTCGGGTAAAGTTACTGTAAATGACAATGAAATCGAAAAACATTTTCAGCTTAAAGAGCACAGAGATAATATTCTTTTACCGTTTGTAGCTACGGAAACATTAGGCAAATATGATGTATTTGCCAAAGTAAATGGCGGCGGTATTACCGGTCAGTCCGATGCTGTACGTCTTGGTATTGCAAGAGCATTAGAAGATATAAATCCTGAATTCCGTTCATCGTTAAAATCCGAAGGACTTCTTAAAAGGGATCCAAGGATGGTTGAACGTAAAAAATACGGACAGAAGAAAGCAAGAAAGAGATTCCAATTCTCTAAGAGATAAAAGTCAGTTAATTAATTCAATAATCATACTCTCGGATTTGCCACCGTGTCTCACCCGAAAAGAGATGAACGGCAAAGAAGATGAGGGTAGAAGAAAAACGGAGAAAACATGTCTAAAGTACAACTCACAGAACTTATCGAAGCCGGTGCACACTTCGGGCACTTAACACGCAGATGGAATCCTAAAATGAAGCCATATATCTTCATGGAGAAGAACGGGATTCACATTATAGATCTTAAAAAAACACAAGAAGCTATAGATCATGCTGCTCAGGCAATGACGGAAGTAGTTTCTCAGGGTAAGCGGATTTTGTTTGTCGGCACAAAGAAACAAGCAAAAGGTACAATTGCTTCTGAAGCAAGAAGATCGGAAAGCAACTGGGTCAGTGAAAGATGGTTGGGCGGAATGCTTACAAATTTTTCAACTATCCGCAAAAGTATTAAAAGATTACAGAACATCGAGAAAATGGAAAGCGACGGTACTTTTGAAAAGATAACAAAAAAGGAAAGATTAGTTTTAACGCGCGAAAAAGATAAGTTAAGAAAAGTATTGGATGGTGTCGAAACGATGTCAAAACTTCCCGGTGCACTTTTTGTCGTAGATATTAAGAAAGAAGCAATTGCAATTAATGAAGCATTAAGACTTAACGTACCGATCTTTGCAATTGTTGATACAAATTGTGACCCTGATAAAATTGATTACATTATTCCGGCAAATGATGACGCATCGCGTGCTGTCGAGATAATCACAAAAGTTATTGCAGATGCAATAATTGAAGGAAACATAAAATCGAAAGAATTACGTGCACACGAAGCCGCCGAAAAAGAAAAAGATAAAAAAATAGGTGAAGAGGAATCACAAGAACCTGAAAAGAAAGAATCTAAAGGAAAGGTTCGTAGGGTAAGATTAGAAGGCAAAGATGAAAAACGAGGAGAAAGAAAACCAAGGAGTGATAGGTTCGAACGTAAAGAAAAGAGTGAACGTAAGGAAGAGAAACCCCCGACTGAAGGAAGCAAAACAGAATAAATAATAAAATTGAAATAAAAAGAGGAAATTAATCATGTCAGTAAGTGCCAATGCAGTAAAGGAGCTTAGAGATAAAACCGGCGCCGGGATGATGGATTGTAAGAAAGCACTCGATGAAGCTAATGGTGATTTTGAAAAAGCTATCGAAATACTAAGAAAGAAAGGTGCTTCTGTTGCTGCAAAAAGAGCAGAGAGAAGTGCCAACGAAGGTATCGTTTTAACTAAGATTTTTAATAATGGAAAATCTGCCGCAATTGTAGAAGTTAATTGCGAAACTGATTTTGTGGCCAAGAGTGATGACTTTGTAAACTTCGTTAATTTTGTTATGGATATTGTTGTTAACGAAAAACCATCCGACCTGGAATCATTAAAAAAACTTTCATTGAACGGTAAAGCTTTCGCGGACGAATTAAACGCATTGATTGGTAAAATCGGTGAAAAAATCGAGGTATCTAGATTTGCAATAGAAAACTCTGAAAACGGTGAAGTAGTTGATTACGTACATCACGGTTCTAAATTAGGTGTACTTATAAAAGCTGATAACGTTCCGACTGAAAAAGCAGATATTCTTAAACCAGTATTAAAAGATATTGCAATGCAAGTTGCAGCTATGAGACCGTTAACTATTTATCGTGAAGAAGTTGATAAAGCTGTTGTTGAAAAAGAAATTGAAATCTATAAAGAGCTTGCACGCAAAGAAGGTAAACCGGAACAAATTCTTGAAAAGATTGCCGTTGGCAAATTAAACAAGTTTTATGAAGAAAACTGTTTGTACGAACAAGCTTACATTAAAGACAATACTAAAAAAGTAAGCGATCTTCTCGCAGAATTTAACAAAGTTAATTCTTCGCAAACGAAACTTATTCTATTCCGAAGATTTCATATCAGCGACGAAAAAAAGTAAATTGAAAAAGGTCTTATTTCACAATAAGACCTTTTTTTTTATATTGGAATTATAGTATGGCTCAAAATCTTAAATACAAAAGAATTTTATTAAAGCTCAGCGGCGAGTCTTTAATGGGCAGCCAATCTTTTGGCATTGATCAAAAGGTACTCGAATATTTTGCCGGGGAAATAAAAACGATTCACGATTTAGGTGTTCAGATAGGTATTGTGATTGGCGGTGGAAATATTTATCGCGGCTTAAGTGCAAATGAACAAGGTATTGATAGGGTTACCGGTGATCAGATGGGCATGCTTGCAACAATAATTAATTCGCTCGCTTTGCAAAACACACTTGAAAAACATGGAATCTTTACCCGTCTAATGTCGGCAATTAAAATGGAAGAGATAGCCGAATCTTACATAAGACGGAGAGCGCTTAGGCATCTGGAAAAAAATCGTATTGTTATATTCGGCGCCGGCACCGGCCATCCTTATTTCAGTACCGATACTGCGGCATCGTTACGTGCTGTTGAAATTGAAGCTGACGCAATCTTTAAAGGAACACGCGTTGACGGCGTTTTTGATTCTGATCCGGAGAAAAATCCGAATGCTAATCTTTTCAATGAAATTTCTTATATGGATGTTCTTAAAAAAAATCTAAGAGTGATGGATATGACTGCGATCAGTTTATGCCAGGAAAACAATTTACCGATTGTTGTTTTTAATATGGATATACCCGGCAATCTTCTTAAAGTTGTTACCGGCAATAACATAGGCACTGCTGTTGGTAATTTTAGATAGTATAAATAAAGTAGAAATAAAATCGAGGCAGCTATGATGAATCATCCCTTATTAAAAGATGCCAGGCAAAGAATGGATAAGAGTGTGGAAGCATTTAGAAATGAAATTGCAAAAATTAGAACCGGTAAAGCCACTACTGCTCTGCTGGATGGAATCAAAGTTGATTATTACGGCACGTTGACCCCATTAAACCAGGTTGGTAATGTTTCTGTAATGGATGTTCATACAATTTCTATAACACCATGGGATAAGAGCATGGTGCCTGTTATCGATAAAGCAATTTTAGCTTCCGATCTCGGTTTGAATCCAATCAGTGATGGTACAAATCTTAAAATTCCTATTCCTCCATTAACTGAAGAAAGAAGAAAAGAATTGGTTAAGATTGTTAAAAAGTTTGGAGAAGACGCCAAGGTTGCTTTACGCAATGTGCGTCGTGATACTAATGATCATTTAAAGAAAGTTGAAAAAAATAAAGAGCTTACGGAAGATCAATTAAAAGAAGCTGAAAAAGAGACTCAAAAACTTACCGACGAGCACATAGCCAAGATTGAAGAGATGATAAAGCATAAAGAAAAAGAGATTATGGAAGTTTAATTCAGATATGAGTATAGAGTACTTATTATGCAGTATGTAGATGATTTTGAGAGCCCGCCAATTGGCGGGCTTTTTTGTCGATTTATATGAATGTAATTATTCTTTTTTGTTTGGTACAGTATCCCTATTTTTCGGTAAGACAACATCATCTTATTATTTGCATTAAAAATAAAATAAGGAATTTTAACAATGGCATTTAATCGAGAAGAGGCATTAAAGTATCATAGCGAGGGTAGAAAAGGAAAAATAGAAGTAGTTCCTACCAAGCCATGCTATACTGCACGCGAATTATCACTTGCCTACACACCGGGCGTGGCAGAGCCGTGTAGAGATATTGAAAAGAATGATGACGATGTTTATAAGTATACTGCCAAAGGTAATTTAGTAGCTGTTGTTTCGAACGGTACTGCTGTTTTAGGTTTGGGTGATATTGGTCCGCATGCCGGTAAACCGGTCATGGAAGGCAAAGGTGTTCTATTTAAAAGATTTGCAGACATCGATGTTTTCGATATTGAACTTAAGACACACGATGCAAAAGAAGTCATACGTGCTGTTCAACTTCTTGAACCGACTTTCGGCGGAATTAATCTAGAAGATATTAAAGCACCGGAATGTTTTGAGATTGAAGAAGAGTTGATCAAAACGATGAATATCCCGGTATTTCATGACGATCAACACGGTACCGCAATAATTTCTTGTGCGGCATTAATTAATGCAGTTGAGATCGCCGGTAAAAAATTGAGTCAAGTAAAAATTGTTGTATCAGGTGCCGGTGCTGCCGCAATATCTTGCTGTAAACTTTATATTGCTGCCGGTGCAAAAGTTGAAAACATCTCTATGTTCGATACAAAAGGACACGTCAATAAGAAGAGAACGGACTTAAATAAGTACAAGACTTTATTTGCGCAAGATGTTGAATACAAAGATTTGGCCGATGGCATGAAAGGTGCCGATGTATTTGTCGGGTTATCAAAAGGCAATATTGTATCGAAAGAAATGGTTAAAAGCATGGCAAAACATCCGATAGTTTTTGCAATGGCAAATCCTGATCCAGAAATATCGTATGAAGATGGAGTAGATGCACGCAAAGATATAATAATGGCAACCGGTAGGAGCGACTACCCGAACCAGGTGAACAATGTACTTGGCTTTCCTTTTATTTTTCGCGGCGCTTTGGATGTACGTGCGAAAAAAATTAATGAGGAAATGAAAATGGCTGCTACACGTGCACTAGCACAGTTAGCAAGGGAAAAAGTGCCTGAAGTTGTAATCAATGCTTATGGCGGAAAAGAATTTTCGTTCGGCCCGGAGTATATTATTCCAAAGCCGTTCGATCCACGTGTGCTTTGGTACGTTGCACCGGCTGTTGCAAAAGCTGCAATGGATACCGGTGTTGCAAAGCAACCGATTGAAAACTGGACTGCTTACAAAGAACAGCTGCAAGAACGTCTCGGATTCTCAACAGAAATTGTTCGTGTAATGGTTCACAAAGCACAGAAGAGTCCCAAAAAAGTTGTTTACCCTGAAGGTGAAGAAGAAAAAATTATCCGCGCTGCTAATGCAGCTTATGATGAAAAAATTGCATTACCAATTCTTCTTGGTAATGAAAAAGTTATTTCTACCAGAGTTCAAGATTTGGGATATGATCTATCTAAATTTGAAATAATCGATCCTGAGAATTCTCATAAGTCCGGTTTTTATGCAGATGAATTTTATAAGCTGCGTCAAAGAAAAGGTATTACACCGCGAGAAGCAAAATCATTGGTAAGACAACCAAATTATTTTGCTTCGATGATGCTGCAAGTTGGCGATGCCGACGCACTGATTGGCGGACTTACCTATCATTATCCGCAGACTATAAAACCGGCTCTGCAATGTATAGGCGTAAAAGAAGGTCTGAAAGTTGTATCCGGAATGTACATTGTTATTATTAAAAGGAAAGTATTTTTCTTTGCTGATGCAACTGTTAATGTTGAGCCCACATCAGAACAGCTTGCTGAAATAGCAATAAGCACTGCCGATGCTGTTAAGAAATTTGATATTGTGCCTAAGATTGCAATGCTTTCCTTTAGCAATTTTGGGTCTGCCGAGTATCCGCAATCGATTAAAGTAGCAAACGCTGTGAAAATTGTTAAAGAGAAAAGACCGGATTTAATGATTGATGGCGAGATGCAAGCCGATACCGCCGTGGTACCCGAAAGGTTGGAACACGAATTTCCATTTTCTACATTGAAGGGAAATGCAAATGTTCTCATATTCCCGAATCTTGATGCCGGAAATATTGCTTACAAACTCTTCCAGAGACTAACGGATGCAACTGTAATTGGACCAATTTTAATGGGAATGAAAAAACCGGTGCACGTTATACAGCGCGGCGATACTGTCAGCGATATTGTTAATATGACTGCTGTGGCTGTTGTTGAAGCTGAAAGCACCAAATAAACTGTGTAATATTTAATTATTTAATAAGCGCCCATTTGGGCGCTTTTTTTTATATTATCACATATTTTTTATAAAAACAGAGAACCGGCGTAACCTTTAATGCTGCGGAATGTATTATATATAAGCGCAAGTATCGTAATCTTTTTTGTCGGTTTGATTGCATATGGTATTATTTTAAATCTTAGAGAGGAATCATTAGAAGAAACTTTAAAGGAAAAAGGACTAAGTCGTATTGAAAATGTGAAACTTGTTATCAGCAGAAAAAATTATCACGTTGAACTCTATTCCAATAAATTACTGATAAAATCATACAAAGCTGTTTTTGGGAAAAATAATAGTACCATTAAAACATCTAAAAATGATTTGGTAACCCCGATGGGCGATTATAAAATTTGTGCGATTGATACTAATTCAAAATTTCATAAATATCTGCATTTAAACTATCCGAATGATAAAGATGCTGCTGAAGCATTGAAACAAGGTTACATAGTTAATGACGAATTTGATGCAATTAATCTCGCGTACAAAAAAAATGAATGTCCGCCGGAAGAAACAGCACTCGGTTCTAATATCGGAATTCACGGAATAGGCGAGTATGATTTTATTTTCAGGAATCTTCCGTTTACCTTTAACTGGACGGACGGATCGGTTGCCGTAAGCAACAAAAGCATAGACGAATTATTTTCTGTTGTTAAAATTGGAACGCCGGTAAAAATCACATATTGATGATATTACAAATTGAAACTTAAAACCCTCTACATACTGTTAATAATCTTCACTTCTAATATTTTTTCACAAAATAATGGTTATGAACTGAAGAGTATCGAATTTGTTGGTAACAATTCTATTTCATCAACAGAATTGGAGTCGGTAATTATTTCAAAGGAATCCCCCGGCTGGTTTTCACAGTTTATTAATAAATTCACCCCATTTGGAGAACCGCCGATTTTTTTTGATTCACTGAACATTCCGATGGATCTTGCTGCAATAAGAAGTCTCTATAATTCCAAAGGATATTTTAAGGCGAAAGTTAGTTCCACCTATACAATAAGTGAAGACGAAGCCGGGTTGATTTATACTATAGATGAATCCGATCCGGCATACTTTGAGTCGGTTGAATTTAACGGATTAAATAATATACCGGGGGAATATTTAGAAGATATCGCAGATTATGTCGGCACAGATACAAATACCATCTATTCGAACAGTATCCTGGAGAATAAAAAGAATTATACGATTTCATTTTTACGCGATCATGGTTATATGCTTGCCGGGTTTGATAAGCCGGATGTTTACGTTGATACCATACGGAATAAGGTAAAAGTTCAGATTAATTTTGATACCGGCAAGAGATATACAATTGGCAACATATACGCGTTTAGAACCGGCGAGGGAATGAATTACGTAGATGATCAATTGCTTAAAGATATTGTTGGGATTGAACCGGGAGATACTTATAGTTATTATGATATACAACGTGGACAAGTAAGACTTTACCGTACAGAACTGTTTAATTCTGCCGTAATCAACAGTGTAATATCTGATACTTCCGGCAATACGGTTCCGTTAAATATCAGTGCCGATGTAGGAAAACTCCACGAACTATCCCCTGAAATTATTGCTAATAATGAAGACAATACTTTTAATCTTGGTCTCGGATTAAATTTTATTAAGAAGAATTTTCTAGGCGAAGCGAGAAAACTGACTGTAGGAATTTCAGCGGCTGCACAAAACATTTCCGAATTTGTTAAAAATCCCTCATTCAACGATTCAACTGTATTTGGCTATGCCGATGCACGCATAACGATTGAACAGCCGTACCTATTTAACAAACCTATAAACACAAGTCTGGAAACATATTATACTTTACAGAAGAGAAAGAACGAGTACGATTCAAAATTGTATGGTGCCCGTTTAAATTTTGATTTTGAATTACCCCAGTTTACATATTTTAATTCTTTCAATTCATATTTCAATATTGAAAGAGCAGAGTACACATATAAGGAAGAATATTTAACCGGGCTGTTAAGTTATGCAATCAGAAATTCTTCCGAAGTACCTATGACAGAAGAAGAAGCTGATTCGGCTGCAAATTTGTTGATCAACGATTTATTCGGCGGACAACTACTTTCACAAAGTACAAATGCTCTTATTGGTTTTTCTCTTGGGTCGAATAATACTAACGACATTTTATTCCCTAGTGCCGGGTATAATCTATCACTATTGATAGAAGATGCTAATTCTCTTCCGTATTTATTCAGTAAAATTTTTAGTGCCGATTTTTCGCGTCCGCTTTTTCTAAAGTTGGTTGCTTCTTCATCGTTTTATCTGCCCGTATATTCTTCGAATGTAAATTCATTGGGAGTAAAATTAAAAGTTGGTCAAATTTTCACATACCATGGTGATAAAGCCCAGGTTTCACTGAATCAAAGACTATATGCCGGGGGAAGCAATTCCGTAAGAGGTTGGGGAACAAGAGAACTTGTACCCCAGGAAGAAATTTTTGATATACAAGACATCTCCCAGGAAGATTTAGAGGCAATACTTCTTAAAGGTGCTGCAAGCGGCGGATTCTTTTTGTTCGAAGGTTCTATCGAAACCAGGAACAGACTTTTTGGAAAATTCGGCACAGCTCTTTTCTTAGATTATGGTAATACCTGGAATGATTTTAATGAATTCCGGCTCGATCAAATTGCAGTTGCCGGCGGTTTTGGGTTAAGATATTACTCTGATTTTGCCCCGTTCCGCATCGATTTTGGTCTAAAACTGATTGACCCAAAAGATAGAAGGAACATTAGCGAAAAAGTTTTTTGGAAGGATGTCCTTCAATTTCATATCGGCATCGGCGAAGCTTTTTAATTTCAGTGTTTTTTGTAGAATATGAACTTACATTAGTAAATATTCCCCTTTGTTTAACACGCCATTTTTAAGTAAATTTGCTGCCACTTTTTCCGAGGATTGTAATGATTTCCAGTATGACCGGCTACGGCAAAGGTCTAATCCAAAATGATGATTTAATTGTTGAAGCTGAAATAAAGAGTTTAAATAGTCGATACCTCGATTTATCGCTGCGTTTGCCTAAGTCTTTATCGGCAAAAGAATTAGAGGTAAGAGAAAAAGTAAGAAGCAGAATAAAACGCGGCAAAATCTATCTTTCCGTTACCGTGCGCAAAGGTGATTTTGAAGACCGGTTTAACGAGATCGATCCCAATTATGTTAAATATGCGTTGAAACTGCTGAAGGATATTAAGAAAGCAGCCGGAATCAAGGATAAAGTTAAAATCAGCGATCTTCTTAATTTTCAAAATATGTTTTTTAAAGAGGATGAAGAAAAAGCTTCGGAGGAAATGCCGTTCATCGAACAAGCGATAGACCTGGCAATAGATAATATGAACAAGATGCGCGAAGCCGAAGGAAGCGAACTGGAAAAAGATATCCGTAAAAGGATTCAAATTATTTATGATACTGTTAAGGAGATAGAAAAAAAGAAAGAACAGAGCATTAATGAGTATTTTATAAAATTTAAGGATAAAGCTAAACAGCTTGTTGGTGACTTGATTGATAATGAGAACCGTTTGTTAACCGAATTGGCTTTACTTTCGGAAAGATATGATGTTACCGAAGAATGTGTACGGTTGAAGAGTCATCTTAAAATATTTTTGGATACTTTGGATCAAACAGATGATGCCGGCAGAAGATTGAATTTTATCTTACAAGAGATGAACCGTGAAGCTAATACAATTAACAGTAAATCGGTTTCATCAGATATTTCCCATTCGGGAATTTATATTAAGGAAGAGATTGAAAAAATCCGCGAACAAATTCAAAACATTGAGTGAAAATTGGCAAGTAAATCAAAATTGTTTGTGTTCTCTGCGCCAAGCGGATCAGGTAAGACTACTATCGTACGTGAAATTTTAAAGTATTACCCCGATTTTAAATTTTCTGTCTCTGCAACAACAAGAAAAAAAAGACGTTCTGAGGTTGATAGTATAGATTATTATTTTATCAGCGAAGAAGATTTTAAAAGGAAAATTGATAATAACGAATTTGTTGAGTGGGAAAAGTTTTACGACTATTATTACGGAACTTTGAAATCGGTTATTGATGATAATAATAGCAACGGGTTAAATACGGTTTTTGAAGTAGATGTTAAAGGTGCATTAAGTATAAAAAAAGCTTATCCTAATTCTGTTCTCATTTTTATTGCGCCGCCAAGTATTGAAGAGTTAAAGAAAAGATTATTAAACAGAAACACTGAAACAGAAGTTGATTTTAAAAAGAGAATTGAGCGCGCCGAAATGGAATTAAGTTTTAAGGAAAAATTTGATTATGTCGTTTCGAATATTGATCTTGATTACGCTAAAAAGGAAGTAAAAAAAATTATTGAAAATGAATTAACAAAGGAGGACAAATGATAAAACCATTGAATTTGAATACGATAAAAGAGAAAATACCGAATCTCTATGAAGCTGTGATTGTTGCTTCAAAACGTGCACGCAAAATCAATGATGATAACAAAACCGAATTCAATGCTGTTCTTGGTACAATCAATTCAGGTCATGATGATGATTTTGAAGATAGAGAAAACCCCGAACAGTTGAAGCTTTCGCTCGAATTTGAAAAGCGTGAAAAACCGCATATCCAGAGTGTTAAGGAACTTGTTAATAACGGTATCGAATTCCGTTATAAATCGGACAAGGATAAATAAGCTTTCCCGGTCACTAAGATTAAAAGCGGAGAAAAAGAATCTCCGCTTTTTGTTTTTTAAATAATCTACTTTTTTGACTAAATTCATTTCACAAAAACCGGGTTTAAAGAGAAAAAATTGGATAGTGATTTTACAAAACAAGCGGCTGAGGCTTTGAAAATTCAGCAAGAAATTTTCGGCGATCTTCTATTCGAAAAAGAGCCGGCTGATTTAAACTATACACCCTTGCCGGTTAAACATCTAATTGTATCAGAAAAGGTTGAAATGGATTTGAGCAATAATTTATTTACAGAGGATTTTGAAAAATCCGAATCACTAAAAGAATTAAATTCTAAAATTTGTAATTGCCAGAAATGCGTTTTAGGAAAGACAAGAAATAAATTTGTTTTTGGTGTTGGCGATCCTAATGCACATGCTATGTTGATTGGCGAAGCTCCAGGTGCAGATGAAGATATGCAAGGGGAGCCGTTTGTTGGCAGAGCCGGAAAACTTCTTAATGATATTTTGAAGGCGGTTAACCTGGGAAGGGAAGAAGTTTACATCGCAAATATTTTGAAATGCCGTCCACCCGGTAACCGTGATCCTCAGCCAATTGAGATGGAAACATGTATGCCTTATCTGTATAAACAAATTGATTTGATCAAACCGAAAATAATTTTATGTTTGGGCAGAGTGGCGGCTAATGGATTACTTAATAAAAAATTGTCTCTCGGCGATCTGCGTAATAATATGTACGAGTTTAACGGCATTAAAGTATTGGCAACATATCACCCGGCTGCACTTCTGAGGAATCCGCATTGGAAACGCGGCTGCTGGGAAGATGTTCAAAAATTCAAAAAATTATATGATGAATTATTAGTTAAATAAAATGGCTAAGAAAACAAACACGCGTTCAAAGAACAACAGAGAAAATGTTGATATTGAAAAATTAAAATCGGGTGCTAAGCAGCCGCCATCTGCTGTTGAAGTTGAAGCATCTGTTCTTGGTGCAATGTTGATTGAAAATGATGCTGTACCAAAAGCAATTGAAGTTTTGAAACCCGATGCTTTTTATGAAAAAAAGAACCGCGTTATTTTTGAATCAATGATGTCCCTTTATGAAGCCGATGAGCCGATAGATACTGTTTCGGTTTATGAAGAATTACGAAAATCAGGCAAAGCGGATGAAGCCGGCGGTGCCGCTTATATTAGCAAACTTACTCAAGATATTTCTTCAGCCGCTAACATCGATTATCACGCACGTGTTGTTTTGGAAAAATGGATTCTACGGCAGTTAATCTCTGCATCTTTTGATATTGCTCATAATGCGTACGAAGGCAGCGAGGATGTTTTCGATCTTTTAGACAATGCCGAAACTAAAATTTTCCAGATATCGGAAGAAGGTATTAAGGAATCGTTCAAATCGATGGACAAAGCAGTTAAGGAAGCTTTGGAATTGATCGAAGCAATCCACTCAAAAAACATTTCAACATTTTCCGTACCATCCGGATTTTTTGAATTAGATGAACTACTCGGCGGATTTCAAAAATCGGATTTGATTATTATTGCCGCAAGACCTTCAATGGGAAAATGCCTTGGCAAGGGGACACGTGTGTTGATGTACAATGGAACTCTCAAGGCAGTTGAGGATGTTTGTGTCGGGGATCTGTTGATGGGTGATGATTCAACGCCGCGGAAAGTTTTATCGCTCACTCATGGTAAAGAAATGATGTACTGGGTCCGGCAATTACATGGAATAGATTACAGAGTGAATGAAAGTCACATCTTATCTTTGAAACGAAGTAGAAATGAAGGTTCACATACAAAAGGAGATGTGATAAATATTGAAATCCGCGATTACCTTGAACAATCTCCCAAATGGAAAACTAATTACAAAGGTTACAAAACCTCCGTTGAATTTAATTATCAGGATGTTCCTATCGATCCGTATTTATTAGGTTTGTGGCTCGGTGATGGTAAATCTGATAGCTCGCGAATTTTTACTCAAGATCAAGAAGTTGTTGAATATCTTGAGGAGTATGCCGAAGCAAACGAACAATTTGTTTCTGTCTATCAGGAAAAAGATAAATGCCCGGCTTACACAATTTCCGGTGGACGATCTCAAAAAGCTCGCGATAATTCTTTTCAAGCAAAGCTTCGTGAGTTAGGCGTGCTGAACAATAAGCATATTCCTCAAATTTATCTTGCAAACAACCGAAGAATTCGTTCGCAGTTACTTGCCGGTTTAATTGATAGTGATGGCTATGTAAACTCCGAATATGGCGGTACAATTGAAATAACAAGCAAGTATGAACATCTTGCACGACAAATAAAATTTCTGTGCGATACTCTTGGTTATCGTACATCTCTCAAAAGTAAAAAAGCAACAATATCTTCCATTGGATTTGAATGCATTGTGTGGAGAGTTCGTTTCAACGGCAATATTGATGAAATTCCTACACGTGTTAAACGTAAGCAAGGCAAAGAGTGGACTGATTACAGAGATTGGAAAGTTACCGGTATCAAAGTAGAGCCGGACAAGGTTGATGATTATTACGGATTTGAAATTGATGGTAATCATTTATTTCTTTTAGAAGATTGTACCGTAACGCACAATACCGCTTTCGCGATGTCTGCCGCGCGCAATGCTGCTATCGATCATAACATCCCGATTGGAATCTTCAGTCTTGAAATGTCCACAATTCAATTAGCAACAAGATTAATTTCAGCTGAAGCAAGAATCAACGCACATAATGTAAGAACGGGAAAATTTAAAGCTGAAGAAGGTGCTAAGATAAGCCGAACGGTGCATAAGTTAAGCAAAGCACCAATTTTTATTGATGATACACCGGGCATATCGATTCTTGAATTGCGGGCTAAAGCGCGACGCTTGAAGAATGAAAAAGGTATTGGAATGATAATCGTTGATTACTTGCAATTAGTCAATCCTTCTTCATCTATGGAAAGCCGCGAGCGTGAAATTTCTTCAATCTCACGTTCATTAAAAGCTCTTGCAAAAGAATTAAACATCCCGGTAATAGCATTATCACAGTTGAATCGTGCTGTTGAATCTCGGTCCGATAAAAAACCGATGCTTTCCGATTTACGTGAATCGGGTTCTATCGAACAAGATGCAGACGTAGTTCTCTTTTTGTATCGACCGGAAATGTATGGCATAACAAGTTTTGGAACCGGCGATATGCAAGGGGAAACTACCGAAGGCGTTGCTGAAGTTATAGTTGGTAAGCAAAGAAACGGTCCTACCGGTGAAGCAAGACTAAGATTTTTGAAAGATTATGCACGCTTCGAAAATCTTGAAAGATTCCGTACGCAATTACCGGCCGGCGAAGAACCGGTAGCAGCGCTTGAAGAACCGCCGTTTTAATCAGAGTATATGATTGCATGAAAAATTCTTTAGCAAAAACTTTTCTTCTTTTAGTTTTTTTTTCCTACTTCTCCATTATTCCATCTTTCCATTATTCCCAGTCAGTTTATACACAACGTGATGTTGAAATCTGTAATTCAAAATTTCAGTTAGCGGTAGATCAAGAACTGTCTAAAAAATCAATCAACGAAATAATAGTTGATATAGCAAAAAGTTTTATAGGAACCGACTACGCTGCAAATACTTTAGAAGTAGGTGATAAAGAAAAACTCGTAATTAATTTAACCGGCTTGGACTGTTACACATTTTTGGAGAGTGCTATTGTCTTTGCAAGATTAATTAAAAATGGTAGTACCACATTTGAAGATTATCAAAAAGAATTAATTAATATCCGTTATCGCGGTGGTAAGTTAAACGAGTATCCTTCCCGGCTTCATTACTTTTCCGATTGGATTTATGATATCGATAAAAGAGGAATTGGAAAAAATATTACAAAAGATATTGGTGGTGTAGGTTACATGAAGAAAATTGATTTCATGACTACGCATACCGATGCATACAGACAATTAAAAGAAAATCCTAATTTTGTTGAAGAGATAAGAAATACAGAGAGGAAAATGAGCTTTCGTAAAAATTTTTACATTCCCGAAGATGAAATAGAAAAGATCGAAGAAAAAATTCAGAGCGGAGATATTTTAGGAATTACCACAAACATTGAAGGACTCGACATTTCCCATACCGGCATTGCCATCAGAATGGATGATGGAAGAATACACTTGCTGCACGCACCCAACATCGGTTACAAAGTACAAATCTCAGAAAAACCGCTTGCCGATTATCTGAAAGCAAATAAGAAGCAGACGGGGGTGATGGTTTTGAGAATTAATTCTCAATTCTAAATTCTCAATTATTTTTTCACCAATCCCAACAGCACTTTTATATTCTGAATGTCCTCTTTTTGATCTTTCTCTTTTGGTGTCTCTAAAATTTTTGGTACTCTCTCAATTTTTTTATCATTCATAATGTTTGTAAAACCTTCTAACCCAATAAATCCTTTGCCAATGTGGTCATGTCTATCAACACGCGAACCAAGATCCTTTTTGCTGTCGTTCATGTGAAGGCACTGTAAGCGTTCCAAACCAATAATATCATCGAATTCTTTTATAACTTTTTTATATTCTTTCGGATCGCGGATATTGTAGCCGGCGGCAAAAATATGGCACGTATCAATGCAGACACTCATTCTTTCAGGTTCATCTACAAGATCGATAATTTTTCTTAGCTGTTCGAAGCGATAACCGAGCGCAGTGCCTTGTCCCGCTGTTGCTTCCAACATACTTTTTGTTTTATAACCTTTAGTCTGCTGATGTGCATAGTTCAAAGACTCGGCAATAATTTTTATCCCTTCTTCTTCGCCTTGCCCGGTATGTGCACCCGGGTGAAAGTTGAGATGCGGAATACCAAGCTGTTCGCATCGTTCAAGTTCTTTGATGTATGCGGAACGGGATTTCTCTAAACTCATGGGGTCTTTTGCACAAAGATTAATTAGGTACGTATCGTGCGAGACTACAAATTTGATATTTGATTTGCTAAGTTTGTCGCGGAAATCATTGATCTCTTTTTCGGTAAGATCGCGTGCAAAATATTGATTATTATTTTTAGTAAAGATTTGAATTGCGGTGAACCCGAGTTTTTCTGCCGCATCAATTGCTGATGCCGGACCGCCGCTTACGAATGTATGTGCACCGATTAAGTGTTTCATAAATTTCCTTTCTCTCTTTTTGCTGGTTGACTTGGAGCTATTATCAAGTATTGCTAATGAAAAATAAAGAATAATTAATAAATAAAAAGTAGTATAACTATGAAAATATTCATTACCGGCGGCAGTGGAATGCTTGGACAATTTCTCAATATTGAATTGGGAAAGCATCATGATATATTAACTCACTTTTATAACAATCCGGGTAACTGTCGTCAATTTAATCATGTTCAGTTTCCAATTACAGATTATAAAAAACTCGAAGAAGTTTTTGTGAATTTTAATCCCGAAGTTGTGATTCACACGGCAGCGCTATCTAATAATGAAAAGGCAGATCAGCAAGCGGCCGATGTTGTTTATGATGTTAATGTAAACGCCACATTGCAAATTGCACAATTATGTGGTAAGTATAACGCAAAATTAATTTATACATCTACAGATTCGGTTTATGCCGGTTACCGTGACTCATATTTGAAGGAAGATGCTAAACTAATACCGGTATCTTTATATGCTGAGACCAAATTAATGGGGGAAGTGAAGATCAAAGAAACATTTGATAACTATTTGATCTTGCGTGTTGCACTCCTTGTAGGGTTATGTTTGAATCACTCGATAAATAATTTTCATAAGATGTATTATAAACTCAAAGTAGGGAAAACAGTTAATCTTTATACGGATCAGTTCCGCTCACCTTTTGCATTGCATGATGCTGCTCGCTTGATACGTGAATTGGCAGAAAAGAATATAAGCGGCGAAACAATAAACTTCGGTGGAAGCGAACGATTCTCAAGATATGGAATAGGAGAAATACTTTGTGAAGAGGCCGGGTTTGATAAAAATCTTTTAATAAAGACGACTATGGAGGAAGCCGGTCTTCGTTATAAGGTAGCGGATGTATCTCTAAATATTGATAAATTAAAATCTTTTGGTGTCGAACCGAAGAGTTTGCGAGAAGCTACCAGAGAGATAATAAATAAATGAAAGATAACCCACCCCTTCGTCTCCTCCTCCGCCCAACAAGATGGCGGACAAGCTGGAGGGGAATAAAAGGGGTGGGTTAAAATTATTTACTTAATTTTTTCTTTAGCAGTTCATTTACAATCTGCGGATTAGCTTTCCCTTTTGTTTCTTTCATAACTTGACCAACAAGAAAACCAATTACTTTCTCTTTGCCCGATAAATATTCCTGAACGTCCTTCGTGTTGGCAGAGATAACCCTTTCAACAGCAGTTTCAATTTCAGAAGTATCGCTTATCTGTACAAGATTTTTTTCTTTCACTATTTCATTCGGGTCTTTGTTGGTTTTCAACATTTCAGGGAAGAGATCCTTGGCAATTTTTCCGCTGATTGTTTTTTCATTGATTAGTTTAATCAACTTGCCAAGATTTTCAGGCGCAACCGGGAAATCAGTAATTGAAATTTTTTCATCATTCATTACTTTTAATACTTCGGTCATTACCCAGTTGCTTGCAGATTTGTAATCGTTGGTTACCGATAGAATTTTTTCGTAGTAATCGGCAAGTTCTCTTGACGAGGTTAAGACTTCGGCATCATAAAGAGGCAGATTGAAATCCGAGATAAATCGGTCACGTCGTGAATCCGGAAGTTCAGGTAAGCGTTTGGCAATCTCATTTTTCCATTTATCATCAACCAATACGGGCATTAAATCGGGATCGGGAAAATAACGGTAATCATGTGCTTCTTCTTTACTACGCATTGGATAAACTTCATTTAAATCTGCATTCCAAAGAAGAGTTTGCTGGATAATTTGTTTTCCATCTTCTAATAATTCTATTTGCCGTTCAATCTCGCGTGCTATTGCTCTTTCAACATTCCGGAAAGAGTTCATGTTTTTTACTTCGGCTTTAGTGCCGAGTTTTTTTTCACCTTTCAAGCGGATCGAAACATTTGCATCACAGCGGAGTGAACCCTCCTCCATGTTCCCGTCACAGATTCCCAGGTAGAGAAGAATCTGTTTCAGTTTTGTGAGATATAAATATGCTTCTTCGGGACTCCGCATATCCGGCTCGCTGACAATTTCCATTAACGGTGTACCACACCGGTTTACATCTATCAATGTCGTGTCGCCATAATCATGGATTGATTTCCCGGCATCTTCTTCCATGTGAATTCTTGTTACGCCGATCTCTTTTTTTGAACCGTCCTTGAATTCAATTATAACTTTTCCATGCTCACAAATTGGTTCTTCATATTGCGAGGTTTGATAACCTTTGGGAAGATCAGGGTAAAAATAATTTTTCCGTGCGAATACCGACCGTTCATTTATTGAACAATTTGTTGCAAGTCCCATCAACACTGTGTATTCAACAACTTTTTGATTTAATACCGGGAGAACGCCGGGGTGACCGAGACAGACCGGGCAGACGTTTGTATTAGGAGCCGTACCAAATTTTGTTGAACAGCCGCAAAATATCTTTGTATCGGTTAGCAATTGTGCATGTACTTCTAGACCAATAACAGCTTCGTATTTTGAATTCATAGAAACTAATGATTAGAAATTTTGGGTGTGAATATAATTAATTATCATGTAGATCACTACTCTCCCATAGGAGGTAGATAAAAGAATTAAATCAGCCGCCGCCTTGATCGTGGCACGGCTCTACATCTTTTGATATAAATTCGATCGACTGCGGATATTTGATGGAAACTATTTCAATATCATTCTTCTTGATGATATACCTAATCCCCGATACTTTATAGTACAATTGTCGTATTGGGCCGCCGGAACTTCGGGTTATAACACCTTTACGGGTAATAGAAAACGAAATTGGTTTTCCAATTTTAGTTTCGATAACGTAAGGGGGTAGGTTACTATTATTTATTATCTCAGATTGAATTGTAATATCGGCGGTAGCACGTTCCGAACGGCAATCAACAACTGCATTTGTACTTTTGGAACTATCAGTGTATGACTCTTCAATAAATTCATATCCAATTCCGTCTATATAAAATATAACATAACAGAAATGATTGATACTAGCGGCAAATCGTTGGGCAATTGTATCAAGTATTACGTCAACTGATTCAGGCTGCAATGTGATTTGATCGTACGATATAGCTTTAACGATTGTTTCTTGTGTTTCATCTTGATTAACGGATATTGGAACGCGCAGAGTAAGTGCCGATTGAAAAGTTTGTCCGTTTGGTTCTAATGCAACGGCTTCGTAAGCAAGTTTTGTTCCGGTTAATAAAATTGGAATTCCGCTTCCTGAAATTGATGTAATACTCAAGTTGGTATTTTGTGATAATGCGTTTGCCGGTATTTCCAGACTATGTCCTTCTCCGCTGGTAATAGTTCCGCCGTTCTGAGCATTTACAACAAGACTCGTATTTTTCTCTATTAAACTGAAACCTTGAATAAATGATCTGTTTTTTTGGGGATCATGAATAGACAAAGATCGTTTGATAGGGAAGTAACCTTCTTTAGAAATATTTATGGTATAAATCCCGGTTTCTAATTCGTTGGTAAAATCAAAATTGCCATTCTCATCAGTTGTAACAGTTATTCCGGCAATAGTAATTTCAGCGCCCGGAATTCCCAGGTTTGTATTTTCATCACAAACAAAACCCGATATAAATTTTGCTTCGCCTCCAACAGATGAAATAGGTTCATTCGGTTCAACATGCCTTAATTCGCAGCTTGACAAGTTGAATACAAGGAAGGGAATAAGGTATAAGATTATTATTTGTAATCTTATTCTATGTTTCATCTGAGTGTTAAATTCTTATTGTAGAATAAATATTTTATTGGTAAGGTTCAATAATTATTTTATCATAAATATATTTGGTATCGTATTTTACTTTGCAAAAAATATTCTTCATTTTAAAGACCAGTTTAATAATAGACTAAGGGAAATGAATGCACCTTGATATATTGGTATTTGCCGCTCATCCCGATGACGCCGAACTCTCGATGGGAGGTACTATTGCTAAGTTAACCAAGAGCGGATTGAAAATAGGTATTGCAGATTTAACGAAGGGTGAACTTGGTACAAGAGGTTCGGTTGAAACTAGAAAAATAGAAGCTAGTAATGCATCGGAAATTTTAAAAGTGGCACATCGCGAGAATCTCGGATTACGTGATGGGTATGTTAAATACAATGAAGAGTATTTGAAAAAGATTATTGCCCAGATAAGAAAACATCAACCTAAAATAATTTTTGCCCCACATTTTAACGATCGTCATCCAGATCATATAGGTGCTAGTCAATTAATAAAAGAAGCGTATTTTTTCTCGGGCTTGCCTAAAGTTGTTACCGAAGATAATGGTAGAAT
The DNA here is from genome assembly GCA_040755055.1 of Bacteroidota bacterium. GTDB lineage: Bacteria > Bacteroidota > Ignavibacteria > Ignavibacteriales > Melioribacteraceae > DYJK01. Next base: position 118,181 of record JBFMBS010000003.1, on the reverse strand, counting down.
CCAATCTCCATATCGTCCGCAGAAATTATTTTATTACATGCAGACTTACGAATTTAAGCCGACTTTCATCGTTGATATCAGCGATACATTCGAAACAAAAATGAAAGCTGTCTATGCTTATGAAACGCAATTCCATAATCCAAACAGCACAGAACCTGAAACATTTATTAGTCATCCTAACTTTATAAAGTATTTGGAAGCACGGGCAAGGGTGTTTGGTTTTAAAATCGGGAAAGAGTATGGTGAAGCATTCTTTTGCGAAGAAGAAATTGAATATGACCTTTTTAATTTAATAAAAGGTAGTACAAGTAAATGATCACTTAAATTTTCACTAATGATTATAGTTAATGCTGCACAAAATTAGTTTACCTGAAAAATCGTTTTATATAAAGCGCGTTGGATTTTTTTCCGGCATCCTTTTATTTATCCTTATCTATTTTACTGTTGATTTTGGTGTTGAGTATTATAATGCAAAGTTAGTAGCAGCAATTGCTGCTTTAATGGCAACCTGGTGGATTTTTGAAGCAGTTCCTCTCGCTGTAACATCGCTTGTTCCGTTGCTGCTCTTTCCTATATTTGGTATTGTATCGGCAACCGATACAGCGCCTCAGTACATGAATTCAACCATATTCCTCTTTATAGGCGGATTTATAATAGCAATTGCAATGGAAAAATGGAATCTTCATAAACGGATAGCACTTAGTGTAATATTACTATTCGGAAAAAGTCCCTCAAGAATAATATTTGGGTTTATGGCTGCTGCCGGATTTATCTCAATGTGGATTTCAAATACAGCAACAACTTTGATGATACTGCCAATTGGGCTTTCAATAATTTATAAGATAGAAGCTGAGTTTGGAGAAGCGAGGAGTTCTAATTTCTCTAAAGCATTGATGATCTCAATTGCTTATTCTGCAACCATCGGTGGAATAGCAACTCTTGTAGGCACTCCGCCTAATTTAATATTTCAAAGAATGTACAAAATCAATTTTCCCGAAGCTCAAATGATAAGTTTTGGCGGTTGGATGGTACTGGCTGTTCCAATTTCAATTATCATGATGATCTTCGCCTGGATAGTATTAACAAAAGTCATCTTTAGATCGGATAAAAACTTAGTTCTCAACAAAGAAATTATCCGTTCCGAACGGAATAAGTTGGGAAAAATGACTTACGAAGAAAAAGCTGTGCTAATAGTTTTTATAATTACTTCTGTGTTGTGGATCTTTAGAAGTAATCTTGATTTCGGTACGTTTAATATTCCAGGGTGGTCAAATATTTTTTCTTTAGGTAGCTTTATTGATGACAGCACTGTTGCGGTAACGATGGCTTTAGTTTTATTTTTGATTCCGTGCAGAAGTAACGCGCACAAACATAATTTTGTTTTGGACCAGGATGATATCAAAAAAATTCCATGGGATATTGTTCTGTTGTTCGGCGGAGGATTTGCGCTGGCGGAAGGATTTGTACAAAGTGATTTATCTAAATTGATCGGTCAACAATTTTTAATATTAAAATCATTTCACCCGATTTTATTAATGACTAGCATCAGCATCGTCGTGGTTTTTTCAAGTGAATTGACTTCAAACTCTGCACAAACAACAATTTTACTTCCGCTACTCGCATCGCTTTCAAAAGAAATAGGAGTTAATCCGTTAAGTATTATGATCCCGGCTACGTTATCTGTATCACTTGCATTTATGCTGCCGGTTGGTACACCGCCAAATGCAATTGTGTTTAGCAGTCATAGATTGTCTGTTTGGGATATGGTTAAAGCCGGGTTTATATTGAATATCATCGGGATTATTATTGTTGTGATTTTCTTTGGATACATCTATTAAACACAGATTGGAAATCTGCGCTACAAATTAAATTGAATCTTTTCTATTTTTTCATCATCTAACAAACAAAAATCTGAGGGAAAAATGTCTTATCACAATACAAAAATAGTTAATTACACATTCGATGAAGTTATTTCAAAAGTTACCGAAGAATTGAAGAAAGAAGGATTCGGTATTTTAACAGAGATAGATGTAAAAGAAACATTAAAAAAGAAACTGGATGTTGATTTCAGAAAATATAAAATACTTGGCGCATGTAACCCGCCATTTGCATATAAAGCATTGCAGATGGAAGAAAATATAGGTGTGCTCATGCCTTGCAATGTTGTTGTTCAAGAAAAAGAAAAAGGTGAAGTGCAAGTTAGTTTTGTTAATCCGATGGAATCGATGAAAGCCGTTGGCAATGAATCTCTTGGTGCAATTGCTGGTGAAGTTACTTCGAAACTTGAAAAAGTATTAATGAATTTGTAAATGAATGTATTTGAGTGCCTAAGCAACTAAGTGCCTATGGTGCCTGAGATTAAGATTTCAATTTCTACCAAAACCTTCTGCGATATTGCTTGGAATTGATATAGCCGCTCTTATGATTTGATTTGTCAGTCCATATAATTCTTCATTCGGGAAATTTTTAGTTTTCAAGTAAACCAGCGTAACAAGATCAACAGATTTTTGCCAAACAATCATTTCGCGGTATGTTTTTATCATTTTTCTCTTTTATTTGCCCAGGTGCTCAGTTACTTAGTTGCTATATTGCTCAGTTAGTACGGCACCCAGGAACTTAGGCATACATTCACTATCACCTTGTTAATTTCTTGTACTTTACTCTGTGCGGAATATCTGCATCCTTCCCTAATCGTTGCCTTCTATTTTCCTGGTAATCGGAGAAGTTTCCTTCGAACCATACAACTTTGCTGTCGCCTTCGAACGAAAGTATGTGTGTACAAATCCTATCAAGGAACCATCTGTCGTGACTGATTACAACAGCACAGCCGGCAAAATTTAACAGACCTTCTTCAAGCGCGCGCATTGTATTTACGTCAAGATCGTTAGTCGGTTCATCGAGCAGAATTACATTTGCATGTTCTTTTAGAGCAAGTGCGAGATGAACTCTGTTTCTTTCTCCGCCGGATAACATTCCAACTTTCTTTTGTTGATCTGCACCGGTAAAGTTGAATTGTCCCACATAAGCTCGTGAATTAACTTCACGGCTGCCGAGTTTCAAAATTTCTTCGCCACCGCTTATCATCTGCCAAACAGTTTTTTCAGGATCGAGTATATCGCGGCTTTGATCAACATAAGCAAGTTTTACCGTATCGCCAATTCTAAACGAACCGTTATCCGGTTTTTCTTGTCCTACAATCATTCTGAAGAGAGTAGTTTTACCGGCGCCGTTTGCACCAATTACGCCTACAATTCCACCGGGAGGAAGTTTGAAACTCAAATTTTCAAACAACAATTTATCGCCGTAACCTTTAGAAATATTTTCAGCTTCAATTACTACATTGCCTAAACGTGGTCCGGGTGGAATATAAATCTCAATATCCTTCTGGCGCTTTTCCGTTTCTTCATTCAACATCTGCTCGTAAGCGCTGATACGTGCTTTGGATTTTGCTTGTCGTGCGCGCGGAGCCATCCGTATCCATTCCAATTCGCGCTGTAAAGTTTTCTGCCGGTCCGTTTCCTTTTTCTCTTCAAGCTGTAAACGGTTTTGTTTTTGCTCAAGCCACGATGAGTAATTTCCTTTCCACGGAATTCCTTCACCGCGGTCTAGTTCTAAAATCCATCCGGCAACATTATCAAGAAAATATCTATCATGAGTTACTGCAATTACGGTTCCGGCGTAACGGTTTAATTCTGCTTCGAGCCACAGAACAGTTTCGGCATCAAGATGATTGGTTGGTTCATCGAGCAGCAAAATATCGGGACGCTTTAATAACAATCGGCAAAGCGCAACACGTCTTCTTTCGCCGCCGGATAAAACTTTTACCGGCGTGTCGGGTGGCGGACAGTTGAGTACATCCATTGCTAATTCAAGTTTGGAATCGATATCCCATGCACCGAGAGCATCAAGCTTATCCTGGATTTTTGCCTGGCGTTCAAGCAGATCATTCATTTCGTCATCGCTCATCGGTTCGGCAAACTTTGCGTTAATCTCATCAAACTCGCGGAGTACATCAACAATTTCTTGTACACCTTCTTGAACAATTTCTTTTACAGTTTTTGTATCATCAAGGTGCGGTTCTTGTTCGAGTAAACCGATTGTGAATCCCGGTGAAACGGCAGTCTCACCGTTGAAATCTTTATCTACTCCGCCGAGAATTTTTAGCAAAGTACTTTTACCCGAACCGTTGAGTCCGAGTACTCCTATCTTTGCACCGTAGAAATATGATAGGTAAATATCTTTTATGACCGGTTTGTTGTTGTAATACTTACTTACGCCGATCATCGAGTAAATTATTTTATTTGGTTCGTTTGACATGGTTTTGTTTGTAGATAGTTGTTAGTTGAAAGTGGTGCAAACTTACCACAAATATTAAACATAATAAATAGGTTGGATAGCGTCTTTGCTCTGATTGATAATATCAGAAGTATATAGCAACTATACCTTTTAGGATTAGAATTATTCCGGCGATAATTGGAAAATATTTCCAATCATCACCCAAAATAATTTTTTTATTCTTGCTTCTTTTGGTGAAGTAGAGATAGATACGAAAAAGTTGTTCATGAAATATTATTAGGAGAAGTCCAAGGATGATTGCAATTATGTCTGGCATGATCTATTCTAAAAAATGGTTGAATGCATAAATAGTATCAGATTGCATTTTATAATCAGTCCTAAAATTCTATAAAACTAACAACACCGCGTATAATTAGAATTATTCCCGTGAAGATTGGAATATATTCCACGTTGTACATGCGTCTGGATTTTACCGGTGTTTTGCTTTCGAAATAGTAATAAATTTTTGCGAGTTCGCTTCTGAATAAAATAATTAACATTCCTAATGTAATTGTGATTATGCCGGACATTGTCGAACCCTCTTTTTTGCAACTTACAACAAAATTAAAAATACGTAAACAACCCACCCTTTTGTTCCATTCATGAGGGGAAAGAGAAAAATTTTATCTAATGTTATAACTACTGTCTCTAAGAAGAATAACCTTGTCTTTGAAATTATTCAGATCGAAATTATTAATTGCCCACTCAAGTTTTTCTAAGATGTTCTTCCGATTTGGAAGTTTTAGAGCTATAATAATTATACCGTAGTGATCTCTAAATTGGAAGGGAATTGTATGAAAGAAGTCTTTATCTGTTGTTAAAAATATTGCTTGTTTCTCTTGTGCTAATTTGAAAATTGATATGTCATCAATACCAACTTGTTGTTTATCAAGCAAAAATGTTTTATGACCTATTTTTTGTAAAATTTGTTCAGCGGATTTAGGAAAATTTTCATCAAGGAAAAAATTCATGATGCTTTCACATCATAAGGAAAGGTTTCAAAATTTGATAGCTGGCTTCCAAAGGAAATTGCAGCAAGGATATCTTCTTTTGTTATTTGTGGAAAATCATTAATGATTTCTTCAAACGAATTGCCTGACGCAAGGTAACCGAGTATGTTACTTACAAGTACTCGCGTACCTTTAATAACCGGTTTACCATGGCATATTCTGGGGTCTATAGAAATTCTTTCTTGCATATTGATTCTCTTTTCTTTAGTTCAAAGTTAATTAAAAATGTAAACTATGTAAATGAAGTTTTACCCACCCCTCTGCCAAAGGCAGACAAGTTGTGTTCCCCTCCAACTTGTTCGCCTTCTTGATGGGCGGAGGAGGGGAAAATTTTAAAAGTCCCCTTCAACGGAGGGGATTTAGGGGTGGGTCATCAACAAGTAATACTATTTAGCATTTGTATCAATCCACTTTTCAATTTCATTAACAACTTTGTCAAGCTTATAAAAAACATCAAGCGAGTTAAATCTTAAAAATCTAACACCTAAGTTTTCTAATCTTTGTTGCCTAACTTTGTCATATTTCTCTTCACCAATGTGACTTTCACCGTCAATTTCAATTGCCAGCATTAAATCTTTACAGTAGAAATCAACAATGTATTCATCAATCGGTTTTTGTCTATCGAAATCAAATCCTTTCATTTTTCTTTTCTTGAGTTCATTCCATAAAAGAATTTCTGTTTTTGTGCTGTTATTTCTAAGGTTACGGGCAAGTTCTTTAAGGTGAGATTTATATTGAATGATTTTTCTACGGTTCATAGTTCAAAATAATTAACGCAAAAAAATAAAACAACCCACCCTTTGTGTTCCCCTCCCGGGAGGGGAAAATTTTAAAAGTCCCCTCCATCCGCCAACTCTCCAAAATGATGATGGACAAACCGGAGGGGATTTAAGGGTGGGTCGCAAGTACTCGTTGCTTTGCGTTTACTACTCAGTTACCATAACTTTGAAGTATCAACTCAAAAAAATTTTGTGGTTATGACCAAATATGATGTAATGATAATCGGCAGCGGACCGGGCGGAGAAGGCGCTGCGATGGCTTGTGCTAAAGCCGGTAAAAAAGTTGCTGTGTGCGATGAATTTTCGCTTGTAGGCGGTGCCAACACTCACAAAGGTACAATTCCAAGTAAAGCTTTGCGGCACGCAAGTCAAATTTTAATGGATGGCGGAAAACTTCATGATGCAGATTATCAAACATTACTCCGCCAAACCGAATCTGTGATTAGGAATCAAGTTGAATTGCGCGAAAGTTTTTATAGAAGAAACAGAGTAGGTCTGTTAATCGGAAGAGCAAAATTTCTTGATCAACATAGAATTGAAATAACAGAATCAACCGGGCTGAAAAAAGTTTATCAAACCGATTATGTAATAATCGCAACCGGTTCGCGTCCGTATCATCCTCCGGATGTAGATTTTAATCATCCACGAATTATAGACAGCGACAAACTTTTGAAGATCAAGGATAATCCGCGCACGATAACAATTTACGGTGCCGGTGTTATCGGATGCGAGTACGCCTCAATCTTTCGCGGACTCAGTATCAAAGTAAATTTGATTAACACACGCCACCAGCTTCTTTCTTTTCTTGATGATGAAATTATCGATGCGCTTGCATATCACTTGCGTGAAAACGGTGTGCTGATTCGCCACAACGAAGAATATGAAAAAGTCGTTCCCGATAACGAAGGTGTTACGATTTATTTGAAATCGAACAAGCAGATTAGAAGTGACTACCTTTTGTGGGCACAAGGCAGAACCGGCAACTCACAGAATATGGGACTCGAGGAACTCGGAATTATTCAGGATGGAAGAGGATCGATCAGGGTTGATCAATATTACCAAACGATTATTCAGAATATTTACGCTGTAGGCGATGTTATCGGTTACCCATCACTTGCAAGTGCGGCTTACGATCAAGGAAGATTTGCGGCGCGTAATTTATTGTATAATGAAAAAGCAACTTTAAAAGTTGAAGATATTCCAACCGGCATTTACACGATCCCGGAAATTAGTTCTATCGGTTTGAATGAAAGAGAATTAACAGAGAAAAAAATTCCGTATGAAGTTGGTCATTCATTCTTCCGTCATCTTGCACGTGCGCAGATAACCGGCCACACGGTTGGTATGCTGAAAATACTTTTCCATAGAGAGACTTTGCAAATACTTGGTATTCATTGCTTTGGTTATGGTGCGTCTGAGATTGTTCATATCGGGCAAGCGATTATGTCGCAGAAAGGTGAGGGGAATAGTTTGATCTACTTTATCAATACAACATTTAATTATCCGACTATGGCGGAAGCGTATCGTGTTGCTGCGCTCAATGGATTGAATAGAGTGGAACTGATAAAGAAAGGATTAAAAGAATAGAATTTACCCACGACTTAAGTCGTGGGTAAATTAAAAAATAACATTATATATTTTTCAAAGTCTTTGCATCTTCCATCATAACCTTATAAGAATACCCGTAACCAAAATCTTTGTTCAAAGAAATCTTGCCTTCAAAAATTATTGTCTTGCCGGTTTCTACAAAATCGTTGGTTGTAATTGTGAGGTCGAAGTTTTCGCCGGCACTGGTTCCATCCTGAATATGCACCCAATTTCTTTTCATAATGCCGGAATTGAATTTAGTTACTTTGCCTTTGACCTTTACAATTTTTCCGGAATAAAAATCAGCTTTAGAATAGAGTTGTGCAATTGTTATTCCGTCCGAGACCGGCTGAATAGAAATATTTTCTTTCTCGATAATTGGTTTTTGCGGCTGGTTCATCGTTCCTTCGCCAAGTTTTATGCTTGCACTGTCGATGAAAAGAATTAAGTCGAAAGTTTTGTTTAATTCTTTGCTTTCAAAATTTTTCATCTCCATGGCTTTGTCGTATAACAAAACTTCTCCAACCTCAAAGTTGGCCTTTGGCGAAGCCATCCAATATTCTTTTTCCCCTTCTGTAACTCTAAGATATGTGTACTGTGTTACCTGGATAACTTCCTGAACAGTAACTTTGTGCTGATTCTTATTTATAGGTATCTCCTTTTTCGGTTCTTCTTTGTTAGAACATGAAACAACTAAAATTGAAACAAGAATAAAAATTATAATTTTTAAACGCATAGATTCATTCCTTTGAAAATTTAGTGCCGAAATATAACTAAAAACTGACTTCTGATTTGTAAGCGATGTATATTTGCACAAACTAATGGTGAGATTTTGAGCAGAATTATATTAAAGAAAAACGAAGAACGCCGCATCAAGCAAGGGCATCTGTGGGTTTTTAGCAATGAAATTGAAAGGATAATGCAGAATGATGAATATAGAGCGCAGAATGGTGATGTTGTACAAGTTTATGATTCACGCGATAATTTTATTGCATCTGGATTTTATAATGCCAATTCATTGATAGCGGTTCGTGTTCTATTCAAAGAAAAGGAAATTAATCTCAATAATTTTTTTGAGGAGAAATTACTTTCGGCTTTCAACTTTCGAAAAACTATTTATCCAAACCGTAATTCCTTCCGCATGGTCTTCTCAGAAAGTGATTTCTTGCCCGGTCTGATAATCGACAAATACAACGATACGTTTGTGCTTCAAATCTATTCATTCGGAATGGACAAGAATATTGATAAAATAGTATTTGTACTGAAAGAAAGACTTGGTGCAAAAAATATTTTTACAAAGAACGAAGAGTATTTTAGAAAATTAGAAGGGCTTCCGGCAGAAGATAAAATCTATTTGGGTGAAGCGGCTGATGAAATTATTGATGATGGAGTAATCAAATACAAAATAAATTTTTCAACATCACACAAAACCGGTTTCTATTTTGATCAATGCGACAACCGGGAATTTGCCGGTAGATTTTGTAAGAGTAAAGCAGTACTCGATTGTTTTTGCAACTCAGGCGGATTTGGTTTACATGCTGCAATAAACGGAGCCAACTCTATAACTTTTGTCGATTCATCAAACGAAGAAATAAAGAATGCAAAATTTAATTTTGAATTGAATAAATTAAATTCGAAATCAGAATTCATATCATCAGATGTATTTGACTATTTAGAATCATGTATTGCATCCGGTAAAAAGTTTGATGTAGTAATTCTTGATCCGCCGGCATTTGCAAAAAATAAAAAATCGCTTCCAAAAGCAATCAAAGCATATGAAAAATTAAACCGCTTAGGAATGGAAATATTAAATAAGGACGGTTTACTCTTTACCTCATCATGTTCGTATCATCTTAAAAAAGAAATGTTTGTTGACGCCGTTAATTCTGCCGCTCAAAAGTCCGGCAAGCAAATACAGTTTTTTTATTTCAATAATGCGTCGCTTGATCATCCGTTATTACCGGCAATGGAAGAAACGGTCTATTTAAAATTTGCTGCTATAAGAATTTTGTAATTTTATGCAGTAGGTCGAGCATTTTGCTCGACTTCAACTTAAATATCCAATATAACTCAAGATCCTAAATTTTATTAGTAATCAGAGAATTCCCAACAATTCCAAATTTCTTATATTTACCGCTTGAGAATCATATTTTTTAACAAAAATTAACTATTATATAGAAACTTAAATCAATTCAATTTTGTAGAAACAAACAGTTTTTCAAATTATTGAGGTGATAAAATTGGATATTACAGCACTTAATGAAAAAATCCGGCGAGAAAGTGAGTTTATTGATATACTTTTCAACGAGATCGGCAAAGTAATTGTCGGTCAAAAACAGATGCTGGAACGCCTGGTAATTGGCTTGCTCGGCAACGGTCATGTTTTGCTGGAGGGCGTACCGGGGCTCGCAAAAACTCTCGCAATCAAATCTCTTGCTTCGTCAATGAAAGCAAAATTTCAAAGAATACAATTCACTCCCGATCTTCTTCCGGCGGATTTAATAGGAACATTAATTTATAACCAGAAAGACGGAAACTTTACGATTAAAAAGGGACCGATCTTTGCGAATTTCATACTTGCAGATGAAATAAACCGCGCCCCGGCTAAAGTTCAAAGTGCCTTGCTCGAAGCGATGCAAGAACGACAAGTTACCATCGGCGAAACAACATTTAAACTTGATGAGCCGTTCCTTGTACTTGCAACTCAAAATCCTATTGAACAAGAAGGAACATATCCGCTGCCTGAAGCACAAGTTGATCGTTTTATGCTGAAGGTTAAGATTACATATCCGAACCGTGAAGAAGAACAAAAAATAATGAGAACAATTTCAACCGGTACGCAGCAAAATCCAAATGCCGTTGTTTCTCCGGATGATATTTTACGTGCGCGTAAACTTGTTAATGAAATTTACATGGATGAAAAAATTGAGAAATATATACTTGATATTGTTTTTGCAACACGTAACCCGAAAGAATATGGTTTGGATGAGCTGACAGATTTAATCAGTTACGGCGGATCGCCGCGCGCATCGATCTACCTTGCACTTGGCACACGTGCAATGGCATTTGTACGCAGAAGAGGTTATGTAATACCTGAAGATGTTCGTTCAATCTGTTCCGATGTTTTGCGGCACCGTATTGCTGTTACTTATGAAGCAGAAGCAGAAGATATTACTTCGGAAACAATAATTTCTAAAATCTTGAATAAAATTGAAGTACCGTGAAAAAACAGCTTTTAGTCTTCAGCTTTTAGCAAGTACTAATTGCTAATGACTCGTAGCTAACAGCTAATGACTAAAGACTAATAGCTAAAAACTTATTACTATCAAAATGCTAACAAAAGAATTATTAAAACAAGTAAAACAAATAGAAATCCGTACACGCGGCATTGTTAACGATGTATTCAGCGGCGAGTATCATTCCGTTTTCAAAGGACGCGGTATGGAATTCAGTGAAGTCCGCGAGTACCATGTTGGTGATGATGTCCGCAGTATTGATTGGAATGTCAGCGCCAGGTTTGGTCATCCGTTTGTAAAAATATTTGAAGAGGAACGCGAACTTACTGTTATGTTATTGGTTGATATGAGCGGCTCGCTTGTTTTCGGAAGTATTGATAAAACGAAACAACAGATTGCCGCTGAGCTGAGTGCCATACTTGCTTTCTCTGCTTTGAAGAATAATGATAAGGTGGGATTGATTATGTTCAGTGATCAGATTGAAAAATTCATTCCGCCTAAAAAAGGAAAAAGTCACGCATTAAGAATTGTTCGTGATGTATTATCATTTGAACCGCAAGGAAACAAAACAAATTTGCGCTCGGCACTTGAGTATTTTAATCATACAATAAAAAAGAAAGCCATAGTTTTTTTGATATCGGATTTTTTTGATATCGGCTACGAAAAAATTTTAAGAATTGTTGGAAAGAAACATGATTTAATTGGAATAGTTATAAGCGATCCGCGAGAAAAACAGATATTGAAAAGCGGATTGATAAAATTCCGCGACGCTGAAACCGGGGAAATTAGATATATCGATACCGACAGCAGAGATTTCCAGGTTAATTTTAATGAAACACAAAAGCGTTTTGCAAATTTCCGTAAACAGCTTTTTATCTCCAGCCGGTTGGATTCTATTGAAATTCAAACCGGTGGGTCTTACATCAAACCGCTTGTTGATTTCTTTAAGTTGAGAGAGAAAAGATGGTAAAAATTTTACGACTCCTTTCCGCAATTTTACTTGTCCCATTTGTTTCGACTTTTGCACAAGAAATGAGTGTAAGTGCATACACCGATACAACAAGCTATATGGTCGGCGATTATATTACATACACAATAGAAATTAAACATGATAAATATTTTGTGGTTACTCCTCCCCCGGTAAAAGATAGTATTAAAGTGCTTGATTTTATAAGAACATTACCGGTCGAAAAAAATGATGTAAATGAGAACATTATTGAATACCATAGATTTATTTTTTCGAAATATGATTCGGGTAAAGTAGAAATCCCTTCATTGCAAGTTGCCTATACTAAACATCAAAGCGGTAACAAACATTTTATTGCAACAAATCCTCTGTCAATAGTAGTTCATACTCTCCCGGTAAATTCTCAAGAGGATATACGTGATATTAAAGAGCCGGTTAAACTGCCGCTCGATTGGGTGTTAATTATAATTATTGTATTAATCGCCGTTGCTCTTGCTGTCGGGGGTTATTATGTTTATCGTTTTTACAAAAAGAAAAAGGTGGATGTTGTCCATACCGAACCGGAAATAAAAATTCCTCCGCACGAAATAGCTCTACAGCAATTGCACTTACTTGAAGAAAGGAAATTATGGCAGCAAGGTTTTGTGAAAGAATATCACTCCGAGATTACGGAAATTATACGCAAATATTTTGAAGACCGTTTTAACTTCAGGGCACTTGAAATGACCAGTGCAGAAATACTCGCTGTTATCAATTATATTGAAGATGCAAAGGTGATAACCGAAATATTAAACGGATTTTTCAGCAATGCGGATCTTGTAAAGTTTGCTAAGTTTCAGCCGATGCCGAATGTAAACGATGAGATGATTAAACAAGCTTATCAAATAGTTAACGATACAATCCCGAAGCCGGTTGTTGCGGAAGTACGAGAGGTACAAAATGTTTAGTGATGTAATCTTTGCATATCCGTGGGTATTGTACTCACTTATTTTTGTCCCCTTGATTTTTTATTGGTACTGGAAGAATAAGGATAAACAATCACCTAACATTACATATTCATCGTTACAAATGTTTGGTGATGCGCCAAAAAGCTTAAAGGAAAGAATAGTTCATCTCCCGGCTATATTGAGAACATTGGCGGTGGCTTTACTTATAGTTGCCTTTGCACGTCCGCAAACATTTTCCAGCGGCGAAAATATTTACACGGAAGGAATTGATATTGCAATGGTGCTCGATATTTCCGGAAGTATGCTTGCAGAAGATTTCAAACCAAATCGTTTGGATGCCGCAAAAAAAGTTATTGATGATTTTATAAAGGGCAGAACTTCGGATAAGATCGGGTTAGTAATTTTTTCAGGCGAAAGTTTTACTCAATGCCCGTTAACGATTGACTATTCTGTTCTCAGGAATTTGCTCGGCGAAATTCAGAGCGGTATGATTGAAGACGGTACGGCAATTGGCAATGCCGTTGCAAATGGCGTGAATAGGTTGAAAGACAGCAAAGCAAAAAGTAAAGTGATGATACTTTTGACCGATGGTGTTAACAATGCCGGTCAAATTGATCCCTTAACTTCTGCGCAGATTGCACAAAAATTTGGAATTAGAATTTATACGGTTGGAGTTGGAACAATGGGCGAAGCTCCGTATCCATTCCAAACACCGTTTGGAAGAAGATATCAAATGGTACCGGTTGAAATTGATGAGGCATTGCTGAAACAGATTGCCGGTATTACCGGCGGAAAATATTTCCGTGCTACTAACAATCGTAAACTTGTTGAAATTTATGAAGAGATAGATCGGCTCGAGAAAACGAGGGTTGAAGTTACGTCATTCAGACATGCAAAGGAATTATACTTTGGTTGGGCTTTTGCCGGACTAATTTTATTATTAGCGGAGTTTGGTTTATCAAAAACTTATTTACGACGGCTGCCTTAATATCAATGCCGTTGAGATAATAATGAAAAAAATATGATTCGATTTACAAACATAGAATTTATTTATGCGCTTTTAATAATCCCGGTGCTGGTTATTTTGTACTGGTATTTACAGAAAAAGCAGAATATGTTTTTAGAAAAATTTGCCGGTACAAAATTGCATGATATATTAATGCCGATGCGAAGCCGGTTAAAATCTGCGTATAAATTCGGGATATTTTTATTTGCTTTGGCTTTACTGTTGATTGCTCTTGCAAATCCGCAAGTAGGAACAAAGATTGAAGAAGTTAAACAAGTAGGAATTGATGTTTATATTCTGCTCGATGTTTCCAAGAGTATGCTTGCTGAAGACATTAAACCGAGCAGATTGGAAAAATCGAAATTTGAAATCTCACAATTAATTCAACGCTTGCAAGGTGATAGAATCGGACTGATAGTTTTTGCCGGTGCAGCATATATTCAATTTCCGCTGACCTCTGATTATGCCGCAGCAAATTTATTTTTATCTGCCGTAGATGTTAACTCTGTTCCCCAAGCCGGAACTGCAATCGGTCCGGCACTCGATCTGGCTTTAAAATCTTTCCGTTATGATGACGGAACTAAAAAAGCAATCGTAGTTATAACCGACGGCGAAGATCATGAAGGTGATTTGGATGCTGCCATAGAAGAAGCCAATTCCAAAGATGTTGCTATTTATTCAATTGGGTTTGGTTCTCCGGCTGGAGTGCCGATACCGGTCTATAATGAATCGGGAAACCAGGTTGGTTTCAAAAAAGATAATCAAGGTAATATCGTTCTAACAAAACTTGATGAGGCAATACTTAAAACAATTACTGAGAAAGGAAACGGGAAATATTATCGCGGAACTAATACCGAAGATGAACTGGAAAGTATTTACAATGACCTTGCCAAGATTGAACAATCCGAATATGGTTCCAAAAGAATTACGGAATACGAAGACAGATTTTATTATTTCCTACTGCCGGTTATCTTGCTGTTGATTGCGGAATTTTTTATTTCTATGAATAGATCAAAATGGCTGAGGAGATTCGAAATATTGCGAAAGGCAGAACAATGAAAATAATCGATAAGAAAAATAAATTTTGTCGTTTCGATCCAGGCAAGCCGGGAAAGAAATCTATAGTTTCATTAAGATTTCTAAGTCGTCCATCGAACGACGGACTCCTTCGAAATGACAATCATGAGTATTTTAAAAGTCGTTATGGTTTATTTTTATTGATGTTTTTAACATTATCTTTTGTTCTCAATGCACAAAGTAAAAGAGGATTGGTTAACGACGGTGTTGATTTATACAAAGACGGAAAGTTTTCCGATTCCGAGGTAAATTTTAAGAAAAGTTTGGAAAAAGATCCTGAATTGTTTCAAGGACATTTTAATCTTGGCGACGCTTATTACAAACAAGGTAGATATGATGAAGCTATGCAGTCGTACAAAAACTCATTGGCTTTTACGGATGATAAGTATAATCAATCCAAGGTTTACCATAACATTGGTAATTCATTGCTGAAATCACAAAAGTACCAGGAAAGTATCGGCGCTTATATAAATGCTTTGAAGTTGAATCCCGACGACCTGGAGACGAAATACAATCTTTCGTACGCACTAAATATGCTGAAGCAAAATCAAAATCAGCAGCAACAACAGAATAAAGATCAGAACAAGCAAGACCAGGATAAGGATCAGCAGCAGAATCAAAATGATCAAAATAAGGACCAGAACAAAGAACAAAATAAACAGAACCAACAACAGCAGCAGCAGCAAAACCAGATTTCGAAAGATGATGCCCAGCGTATTTTGGAAGCAATGAAAAACAATGAAAAAGATTTACAAAAGAAGCTGCGTAAGGTTAAAGGAAGAGCGGTTGCAAGAGAAAAGGATTGGTGAGATTGAGTGAAGAGTCTAGAATTAAAAATTGTGAATTAAAAATTAAAAATTGATATAAAACATGTTTTTGGTAAATAGAAGAAATATTTTTTTGATTCTTTTTTTAGGTACGATTACCGCAAAATTATTTGCACAAGAATTTAATACCTCGGTTGACCGTACAACCGTGGGACAATACGACCGCTTTCAAGTTTATCTCACTTTTAAAGGTGCCGATGTTAATAGTGTTACAAATTTCCGTCCGCCCGTTTTTAGTGGTTTTAAAGTCTTGAGCGGACCCAACCAATCAACAAGCATGCAAATAATTAATGGTAAGGTTTCCGGTTCATTAACATTTTCATACATATTGCAGCCAACAAGCATAGGTGAATTTACTATCGGGCAGTCAAGTGTTGATTACGATGGCAAGACGTATAGAACATCCCCATTAAAAATTAAAGTTGAAAAAGGAACACCGCAGCAGCAAAAGGAGAGTACGGGCGGTTATACCGAAGAAGAGCTGGCAAAAAATGTTTTCATATTAGCCGAAGCAAATAAATCACGTGCTATGATTGGTGAACAAGTAAATGTAACTTATAAACTTTATACGAAATTGAATATAGCATCACCGCAAATTACTAAGCTTCCGCAGTATGAAGGATTTTGGGCTGAAGAAATGGATCCAACACAGACTATTTCTTTTGACATCGGGATGTACAAAGGTGAACGTTACCGTGTGGCGACCATAAAACGCGTTGCGTTATTCCCGACTAAAACCGGGTCATTAAAAGTTTCACCATTCGAGTTAAACGTGCCGGTCATTGTTAAAAAGAAGCGAACCGGCAATGATATCTTCGATGAATTTTTTAACGATTCATTTTTTGGACGATCCGAAACCGTGCAATATGAAGCGCGATCCAATACATTAAAAATCGAAGTTGACCCTTTACCTTCGTTCAACGTACCGCCTTCGTTTAATGGAGCTGTAGGAAATTTTAATTTCAAGGTGGAGCTTGATAAAAATAAAGCAGTAACTAATGAAAGTATTTCTTTGCGGATGACTGTATCCGGCTCAGGAAATATTAAACTATTGAAACTGCCGGAGGTTCAGCTTCCAGCCGGATTTGAAAAATACGAGCCGAAAGTTTACGACAACGTAAATAAAGGATCTGTAATTTCAGGACAAAAAATTGTTGAGTACCTAATTGTCCCTCGTACACCGGGAGATAAAGAAATTCCGTCCATAGAGTTCTCTTATTTTAATCCTTCGTCAAAAAGATACGTAACGGAAAGATCACCCCAATTCAAAATTTCGGTTACCAAAGGTGAGGGACAGTATGAACCGTTAGCCGGGAATTATTCGAAGGAAGATGTAAAACTTCTGAGCGAAGATATCCGCTACATCAAAACTTCCGATTTCAATTTGGAGAGAAGACAAGAAGTTTCGCTGATAAAACCATGGTTCTGGATTTCTTTTGCTCTGCCTTTAGCTGCATTATTTACTGCAGTCGGAATTAGGAAAAGACAAAATAAACTTTACGGTAATTTGCAGTTATTGAAATACCAGAAAGCCGAGAAAGCTGCAAAGCAAAGGTTGAAAACAGCTAAACATGCGCTTGATTTAAACCGGGTGACCGAGTTTTATTCAGAACTTTCTCTTGCTCTTTACGGGTATCTTGAAGATAAACTTGGAATTCAGAAATCGGATTTTACCCTGGAACTATCGCTCGAAAAATTAAAACAGAACAATATTCCGGAACAGTTGATTGAACGTGTAAAAGTAATAGCCGAAAAATGTGAGTTTGTACGATTCGCTCCGCAAGGAGAAACCTCTGCTTCAGCTTCTGAAATTTATGATGAAACCGTGAAAGTAATTGTTGAAGTCGATTCATCGCTGGAGAGGAAAAGATGAATTTTTTAATTCTGAGGAATAACACGACGAATGCGGAGGCATCCCTTCGGGAGAATCTCAATATTGGAAAGATAAGATTAATCAAACTGATTACTCTTTTACTTTTTTCGTTTGCTACAATTTCTTTTGCTCAATCACCTGAAGAATTGATGCAGCAAGGGAACAAGTTTTACCAGGATTCGCGATATGAATCTGCAATTATTACTTACCGGAAAATTTTATCGCAAGGTTTCGAAAGTTCCTCCCTCTATCACAATTTAGGGAACGCTTATTTCAAAAACGGGCAGATTGGTAGCGCAATTTTATTTTATGAAAAGGGTTTAAAATTATCGCCTGGCGATGAGGACCTCGCTTACAATTTGAGAATTGCAAACTTAAGAACAGTTGATAAAATTACCGAGGTACCCAAACTGTTCATCGTTCAGTGGTGGGACATATTGGTTACATCTTTCTCGTTTTCGGGTTGGTCGATAATTGTAATTATCATCTACCTAATTTTCCTTGGCGGCATTGCATTCTACTTACTCTCGAGAAAATTTAACTTACAGCGATTAGGTTTTATTACTTCATCATCAACGCTGGCGATACTAATAATCTCCGTTGTGGTTTTAATTGCTCGTTACGAGCATGATTCAACTGCGGATTATGGAATTCTTACGGAACAGATTTATGCTGCAAAGGTTTCACCGGATATTAAGAGCAACGATGCATTTGTAATTCATGAAGGGATAAAATTTTCCGTTGAAGACAAAGTAAACGATTGGGTAAAAATTAAACTTGCAGATGGTAAAATTGGCTGGGTAGAGAAAAGGTCATTCGAGCAAATTTAAAATAGAAATTTCAAGAGTTATTCCGCAGAATATTTTTGTTTAGACAGCTTCCTTAATGTCACATACGGCGAAATTAATTATGCAATCTCAAGCAAAAAAATATAATAACATAAAGCTTACGATAGGAATAATAAAAGCTATTCTTTCTTTTATAATACTCTTTTTGTTTGTTTGGCTGGGTTACAGTTCAAAATTGGAAAATTATGTGCGCACCTACTCCCCTAATGATTATTTCGTATTGCTGGCTTATGTATTTACTATTGGCATTGTCTCATCAATCATCTTTTTCCCGGTAAGTTATTACACAGAGTTTTACCTCGAGCACAAATACAATTTGTCGAACCAAACTTTCTGGAAGTGGATTTGGGAAAATGCGAAAGAAACATTGGTAGGATCGGCAATTGGAATCCCGTTGCTTCTGATTTTCTTTTTCATATTAAGTACGTTTGAAAATACCTGGTGGCTCCCGTTTGGCATTATCATGTTTATCGTCTCTGTTCTTCTAGCAAAAATATTACTAATTTTTATTTTGCCGTTATTTTATAAAGTTACGCCAATTGAAGACGCAAATCTTAAAGAGAGAATAATTAAACTAGGTAAAGAAGCCGGTATGAATGTCGAAAATGTTTTCAAGTTTAATATGAGTAAAAATACTAAGAAGGCAAACGCTGCTTTCACCGGACTTGGAAAAACTAAAAGAATTCTCCTCGGCGATACTTTACTTGATAACTATTCACATGATGAAATTGAAACCGTTATTGCCCATGAACTTGGTCATTATAAGAAAAAGCATATAATAAAAAATCTTGTAATCGGAACGTTTTTTAGTTTTGCAACTTTTTATTTCATTGCTGAATTGTATTCCCTAACGCTAAGGTACTTTGGATTCAGTTCAATCACCGATATTTCTGCCTTACCGTTAATTGTTCTCTGGGGCAGTTTAATAGGGCTAATCATATCACCAATTTCGAATCTCATTTCGCGTAAGTTTGAATACGAAGCCGATCATTACGCAGTTACTTCCACTAATAAAAAGGAAGCTTTCGTTGCAACACTGAACAAACTTACCGATCAAAATCTTGGCGACCGCGAACCGCACCCATTAGTAGAGTGGTTTTTTTACAGCCACCCATCCATTCAGAAAAGAACGGCAGCTATTGAGGGTGCTGCTACCCCCTTACAAAATTGATTTTATTCACTACTGTCCCAAACTTTATAGACACGATTAAAAAGTCTTGTAAGATCGGTTATTTTCAAAAGATTTTCGGTCTTACAAATTGAACCCCGGCATAGATCATATTGCGTAGCTACAAATTATTACCTGAATTAATCAGATTGGCTGAGAAAAGTTTGGGACAGCTATTATTTTATTATTTATATTTGTGCAAACGAATGAGGACAGTAATTCTGTTAATGTATCGCATACTATTAAAAATATTTGTTTTTGTTTTAATACTGCTCCTTACTTTTCAATGTACATTTGATTCACCTAATATTACGAATCCGACCCCAACTGATACTACTACTCAAAAAGATACCACTAAACCGTATAATCCTAAACCGGCAAATGATGCGGTCAATCAGCCGTTAATTGTAACGCTCGATTGGTCGGCCGGGAACGTAAGTAAATTTGATATCTATTTTGATACTGTAAATCCACCTACAACCCTTCTTGTTCCGGATGTAACCGATCAACCGGTTGTATTAACCCAGCTTAGTTATAATCAAACATATTATTGGAAAGTAATTTCCAAACTTAGTGATGGAAGTACTGTTGAAGGACCGGTCTGGAATTTTACAACTATGTTGTCACCCACTCCCTCGTTGGATGGTTATACTCTTTTTATGGAAGATATCAATACGGTCTTGCCCAACACAGTTAACGTTTTATTCCAGGTTACTGATTTAACGAGCCAGGGTATAACTAATCTAGCAGCAGATGATTTTGAAATTTTTGAAGATGGCGCAAGTCTTACACCGTCGGAATCCGAATTGCAGATAAAAAAGAGCGACCAGGTACCGTTTAAGATACGGATTGTTCTAATGCTTGATAATAGTACAAGTTTAACAAATGATATAGATCAAATTCGTCTGGCTGCGGAAAATTTTGTCCGGAATATAACACCTGAACAAGAAGTTGCTATTTACCAGTTTTCGGAAAACCCTGAAATGTTAACGGACTTTACAAACGATATTGATAGTCTTGTAAATACATTACAGAAGTATCAAATAGGTTTTGCGACAACTGATTTGTATGGAACGGTAATAGAGGGTGCGTCCCGGTGGGAAGATTTATACTCCGTAAATAATGTATTACAAGGTACAATGATAATTTTTACCGATGGTAACGATACACAAGGTTCGTCAACATTAGCATCGGCTTTGAGTGCAGTAGATGGCAAGATTGTTTATACGGTGGGTCTTGGCACCGAAATTCAACCCGATATTCTTGAGGCACTCGGTACAGCCGGTTATTTCCCGATAAGTGATTCTAATCAATTGCAAACAAAACTTCAGACAATACAAGAACAGATTTTAGATTACGCCAACAGTTTTTATTTATTAACATATAAAAGTCCAAAGCGCGGAAATTTTAACCACACACTTACAGTACGAATTAAAAATAATCCACACACCGGCGATAATTCATTTATTACCGGAACGTTTAACAGCGGCGGATTTACTTCGCAATAACTTATAATTGAGGAAAAATGTCTGTAACAAAAAAAGATGCCGAATACATTGCAAATTTAGCAAGATTAAAATATAGCGATGAAGAGTTAGAGAACTTCACGTACCAGATGAACGAAATACTTGCATACGTAGAGAAATTAAACGAACTCGATACTGAAAATGTTGAGCCGCTCTCACACCCGGTCGAAAACGCAAATGTTTTTCGCGGTGATCTAAAAAAGAAATCAATCGAGCATGGCAAAGCTTTGAAAAATGCACCGGACAGCAATGATGAGTATTTCAAAGTTCCTAAAGTGATAAATCAATAACTCTATCCTATAAAATGATCGTTGGAATTATACCGGCTCGCTTTGCATCTACCAGGTTGATGGGAAAACCTTTAGCCGATATCGGCGGTAAACCGATGATCCAGCATACATGGCAGAGTACAAAAAAATCGAGACTGCTCGATAAAGTTGTAATAGCAGTCGATGATGAAAAACTTTACAAAGTTGCCAAAGGTTTCGGTGCCGAAGTTTACATGACTCCGCAAAATGTTGCCAGCGGTTCCGATCGTATTGCAATAGTAGCCGAGCAATTGAAAGATGCAGAGATAATTGTAAATATCCAGGGTGACGAACCTTTCATAAAAGGTAAAATGATTGATGAAGCAATTGAACCGCTCCTCTTTGATAGAAAAGTGAACGTAGTAACTTTGGCAAGAAGAATTACAAATGTTGAAGAAATGAAAACACCTTCGGTTGTAAAAGTAGTTTTTGATTACAACAACTTTGCTCTCTATTTTTCACGTTCGCCAATACCTTTTGTACGCGATGCTAGAACAAATCTGCAAAGGATCGAAACCGGCGAAATTTACAAACACATTGGTTTATATGTTTACAAAAAAGATTCCCTTCTAAAATTTACTTCCCTAAAACCAACCGATCTTGAACAAATTGAAAAGTTAGAACAGTTAAGATTCCTCGAACACGGCTTCAAAGTTAAAATTGTTGTAACCGAACATGATAGTTTATCGGTAGATACTCCGCGCGATCTTGAAATAGCTCGCCGGTACTATGAAAGATTTGGTAAATCAGGAGAAAGAACAAGCAAAAAGTAAAAAGTAGTAAGATTGTCTTTTCAATTAAGGGATGCTATTTTTGGTATGCAAACAAATAATTTTTTACTAAGAGGTATCTATGGAAAGAAAAATAAGGGTGCTTGTAGCGAAGGCCGGCTTGGATGGACACGATAGAGGGGCTAAAGTTGTTGCCGCTGCACTAAGGGATGCCGGGATGGAGGTGATTTATACCGGACTACGCCAAACACCTGAAATGATTGTTGAAGCAGCCCTCCAGGAAGACGTTGATGCTATTGGAATAAGTATTTTATCCGGTGCGCACATGACAATTTTCCCGAAGATTTTAAATCTTATGAAAACTAAAAATGTTGATGATATATTATTGTTCGGTGGCGGTATAATTCCCGAGGAAGATTTAATGAGACTTAAAGAGCTGGGTGTTGGCGAATTATTTACTCCGGGTACACCAACCACTGAAATAATTGATTACCTAAAAAGTTGGGTGGAAAAACATCCTAAGAATTGATCAATGTTGGCAATCGAGGCTGTCTCAGAAGTAATTGTTCAATTTAAAAATCAGCGCTAATCTGTTTAAATCCGTTTTTATCCGCGTGCCATTCTTTTCACATAGTGATGGCTATGCCAAAAAAGATATACTTCTGAGACAGCCACTTTTATGCAATTCAGAATGTTTAATAATAGAGATACTTTGATTATTTTAGTTATGATTATAGAGTTTATTAATGTCTGAAAATTCAAAAACAAGAATAATTTTCCTGGATATGATGCGTGCCCTTGCCGTTTTAATGATGGTTCAGGGTCATACTATCGATACTTTTCTTGCCGATCAGTACAGAGATTATTCATCTACTCTCTTTAATATTTGGTTTACTATCCGCGGTTTTACCGCTCCTATTTTCATGTTTACTTCAGGAGTTGCTTTCACTTATCTTCTTCGAATGAACAGAGAAACATTTTTTGAAAATCCCAGGGTGAAAAAAGGTATTATTAGATTTTTAACATTGCTCGTAATAGGATACTTACTCAGGTATCCGACTTTCACAGTTTTTGATTTTAGTGTAGTGACTCACGAACAATGGCTCGGATTCTTTTGTGTTGATGCACTCCATCTTATCGGGTTCGGTATTTTATTCATTATGATTTTAACTTATGTTGCCGAAAAAATAAAAGTAAGCGATTATATAGTTTTCGTTACAGCGGCACTCTTTTTCTTTTCAATTGTAAATTTTACAGAACAAGTTAATTGGGCTAATTATTTGCCTATACCATTCGCTGCATATCTATATCAAGGTACCGGATCATATTTCCCGTTCTTTCCGTGGGCCGGATATGTTATCTGCGGCGGTATTCTTGGCGTTTACCTGGCACATAATCCTGATGCGTTTACATCTACCAAATTCAGTTTTAGATTATTGATTATAGGGTTATCCACTTTGGCACTGGCGTTTCTTATTGAAGGGATTGAAGATATTTTCTATAAAGGTAAGGAATTATGGACGGATAATTTTTATGTGATATTTCTGCGGATAAGCGCCGTAGTTCTCTTAAATAGTTTTATGTCTTTCATTGCCTTAAGAATTAAAACGGTACCTGAATTTGTTAAACAAGTCGGCAGACATACTTTATTGGTTTATGCTGTGCATGTAATAATTCTTTACGGCAGTGCATGGGTACCGGGTCTTAATCTTATCTTCTCAAGAAGGATGGATCCGTTCGCTTCAATAATTTCCGCCGTAATAATGATAATATTGATGTCGCTGATGGTTATTTATTTAGAAAAGTATAAAGCATATAAGAAAAATAAAATTGCGACAGCAGATTTATCAGCATAAAAAGAAGAACTAATGAAAAAGAGATCCGAGAATTTAAATCCGGTCGTTGCCGAAGAAGAAAAAAAGTTTGAACTAACACTTCGCCCAAAAACCTTCAGCGATTTTATTGGTCAATCAAAAATTACGGATAACTTAAAAGTTTTTATCGGGGCAGCAAAAAAAAGAAACGAAGGTTTAGACCATGTATTACTTACCGGGCCTCCGGGACTAGGTAAAACAACTTTAGCACACATCATAGCAAATGAACTTGGTGTTAAAATTAAAATAACATCGGGACCGGTGCTGGAAAAGCCGGGTGACCTTGCCGGTTTGTTAACCAATCTCGAAGAAAAATCCGTTCTCTTTATCGATGAAATTCACCGCCTTAGTCCGGTTGTGGAAGAATACCTTTACTCGGCAATGGAAGATTATAAGCTTGATATTATGATTGACAGCGGACCAAATGCAAGAACAGTACAAATAAAATTGCCGCAATACACGTTAATTGGCGCTACGACACGTGCCGGGTTATTAACCGCTCCTTTACGGGACCGGTTTGGAATCAAATCAAGATTAGATTATTACGAAAGCAAATTAATAGACGGAATAATTCACAGATCGGCAAGATTGCTTGATATAACAATTGATAATGATGCAGCACAAGAACTTGCGAAACGATCACGCGGAACGCCGAGAATTGCAAATAGACTGTTAAGAAGAACAAGAGACTTTGCCGATTTTGAAAATAAAAAAACGATTGATGTTGAAATTACTAAGAAGGCACTCACTGCTCTTGAAGTAGATGAATACGGTCTCGATGAGATGGATAAAGAGATCATTCTTACCATCATCGAAAAATTCAGCGGCGGACCGGTAGGTTTGAATACTTTGTCAGTTGCTGTGAATGAAGATCCGGGTACTATTGAAGAAGTTTACGAACCTTTTCTAATACAGCAAGGATTTATACAAAGAACTCCGCGCGGAAGAGAAGCTACCGATCTTGCATACAACCGCTTCAATAAAAAGCGCGGCAAAATTAATAACCAGGAAAATTTATTTAATTAGTTATGGTTGAAATATCAAAAATTAAAATTGGCAGCGGAAACCCATTTGTATTAATTGCCGGTCCGTGTGTTGTAGAAAGTGAATCGGTTACTCTAAACACGGCTGAGAAGATAAAACAAATAACAAGCGATCTCGGCATTGGGTATATATTTAAATCCAGCTATAAAAAAGCAAACCGTACAAGTATAAACTCCTTTATTGGAATTGACTTTAAGGAAGCTCTAAATATTTTGCAGAAAGTTAAAAACGAATTTCAACTTCCGATCTTAACCGATGTTCATACTGAAAATGAAATTTATGAAGTTGCGGAACTTGTTGATGTAATACAGATACCGGCATTCCTATGCAGACAAACAGAATTACTAATTGCTGCCGGTAAATCAGGCAAAGCGGTAAATGTTAAAAAAGGTCAGTTCCTTGCACCCGATGATATGCAGCATGTCATTCAAAAAATTGAAAGCACCGGCAACAAAAAAATTCTTTTAACTGAAAGAGGTTCGTCATTCGGTTATCATAACCTTGTTGTGGATATGCGCGGTATAGAAATTATGAAATCATTTGGCTTCCCTGTTATTATGGACGCTACTCATGCTGTGCAAATTCCAAGTCAGGGCGGTGTAAGCGGCGGCGAGAGAAAATTCATACCTACATTGGCAAAAGCCGCTACGGCGGTTGGGATAGATGGTCTTTTCCTTGAAGTTCATCCAGAACCTGACAAAGCATTAAGCGACGCAGCAAGCCAGCTGCCGCTTTCGATGCTCAAAGAACTTCTAACTGTTGTTAAAGAAATTGATACGCTTGTTAAGAAATGAAGAAAGAACTAATTAAAAAATTAAACGCGGTAAAACTTTTTCTTTTTGATTTAGAAGGTGTTCTATTAAAAGGTGAAGAAACTAAAAGCGCTTCATCATTGAATGATTTTGTAGAGCTGATTAAAGATTATACTCTTACCCTTAAAGACAAAGATGTTGCGTTGGGAATAGTTACCGGTAGGGAAGAAGATTTTTTGATTGACTCGCTAAAAAGAATAGAAGGATTAATTTTAATTTCATCGACTCTTGATAAAGCGGAGGCAGTTGATAATCTGCTTCCTAAATTGAATCTGAATTATCAGGATCTATTTTACATGGGGGATGATATTCTTGATATTCCATTGTTGAGCAAGTGCGGTGTTAAAGCAGCACCGAGAAATGCTAAACGGGATGTTAAGCGTGTTGTCGATATAATTATTGATGCCGAAAACTCTGAAGAATTGTTAAAAGAAATTTTTAGTGTGTTGCATAAAAGAAGTTAAGTTTCGTATTAATTGATATCATAAAGAGTATATCATCTAAATTTCCACTTAAGAGAGGTTAATGTGTCGGATGACCAAATAATTGCAAAAGGAAAACAAGTTATTCAAATTGAAGGGGAGGCAGCACTTAATCTTGTTAATAGCATCGATGGCGAGTTTATTAAAGCGGTGAATGTAATATTAAATACTTCCGGCAGAGTTGTTTTTACCGGGATGGGCAAATCGGGTATAATTGCACGTAAGATTGTTGCTACACTTAATTCAACCGGTACCGCTTCAATCTATATGCACCCAACCGATGCTCTGCACGGCGATCTTGGTATGGTTCGTAAAGATGATATTGTAATAATAATTTCAAAGAGCGGAAATACTGAAGAACTGATGCAGCTTATCCCCATGTTCAAGAGAATTAATGTTACTTTGATAGGAATGCTGGGCGAGACAACTTCAAAAATTGGAAAAGAGTGCGACATCGTATTGAATATAAGCGTTAAAGAGGAAGCTTGTCCTTATGATCTCGCACCAACTTCATCAACGACAGCGGCACTTGTTATGGGCGATGCTCTAGCAATAACACTTTTGGAAATGAGAGGATTTACTGCTGAAGATTTTGCTTTACTGCATCCGGGTGGAAGTCTTGGCAAAAGACTATCACT
Organism: Bacteroidota bacterium; assembly: GCA_040755055.1. GTDB lineage: Bacteria > Bacteroidota > Ignavibacteria > Ignavibacteriales > Melioribacteraceae > DYJK01. The sequence continues at coordinate 91,106 of JBFMBS010000003.1, read as the reverse complement.
TAAAATTGATGAGATTATGATTTCGGGGAAAGATGTTCCGATAGTAAAAGAAGCTGCATCATTGAAGGATTCAATTTTGGAAATAACATCGAAGCGACTTGGTACGACGTGTGTGGTTAATAATGAAGGGATTTTATCGGGCATTATTACGGATGGTGATCTGCGGCGATTACTTGAAAAAACTTTGGATATAAAAAATCTTACGGCGTTTGATGTAATGACCAAAACGCCAAAAACCATTACGAAAGATTTGCTGGCATCTTTTGCTTTACAGCAAATGGAAAACTATAATATTACTTCACTAATTGTTGTTGATAAACAGAACAGACCGGAAGGGATTGTTCATCTGCACGACCTTGTGAAATTAGGACTGCAATCGAGATGAGTAAGGTTTTAACCGCACTGCTATTTTTATTGTTTGTTTCATGCACCGAAGAGAAAGTTCAGCCGGAATTAGTCCAAAATATAGCTAATGGAGAAATTCCAGCACATGAAAGCTGGAATTCAAAAATTATTTTTACAGATGAAGGAAATTTGAAAGCAATTCTCTTTACCGACCACTTGAAGAAATACGAAATGCAGAAGCAAACTTTTCTAGATGGAGTAAAAATCGATTTCTATGATAAGGAAGAAAAGGTTGCATCGCGACTTACATCTTTAAAAGGAAAAGTAGATGATATAACGAGGGATATGTACGCAATCGACAGCGTTGTAGCGGTCAATGACAGCGGAACCGTTCTTAGGACCGATGAATTGATGTGGAGGAATAAAGATCAAAAAATTATCACCGATAAATTCGTGTCCATCAAATCCTCAAAAGAAGTGATAGAAGGATACGGATTAGAATCGGATCAGGGTCTGCATAACTATGTAATTTTCAAACCTACCTATTCGGCCACTCTCACTAAAAGTAATAACAAATGAATTTTAGAATTTTTTCAATATTGTTCATTTTAATTTTCCCATTCCTCTTAACTGCTCAAGAAAATCCGTTAATAGTTTTAGGTGATAGTTTAGTTGGTAGAACGATCGACGGGGAGAGTATAAGAGAAGTTCACGGCAATGTTGTGATGACCCAGGGCGATATTAGAATTACATGTAATAAAGCTATACAATACATTGCCCGTAATGAAGCTGAATTAATCGGAAAGGTTGTAGTAATCCAGGATAGCATTGTTATTAATACAGATCTCGGTTATTATTTCGGCGATACGAAAATTGCTTCGTCTGAATCAGGAGTTACTTTGTATGACGGACACGTGAATTTAGAATCGAAAAAAGGATGGTATTATTTTGATGAAAAACGGGCTCTCTTTACAGATAATGTAGTTTTGAACGATAATGTTTCAACACTTACAACCGATAAATTAACTTACTTCAATGATGAAGATAGAGCAGTAGCGGTTGGCAACGTAAAGATTGTTGATTCCGCAACTGTTGTGTATGCCGATAGCTTGGAACACAATAGAAATAACAAAAATACATTCGCGTTTAATAACGTGCGTATTTACGACAGCTCAAACAAACTTGCAATATTCGGAAACAATTTTGAAGATTACGGTGATACAAATTATTCCAGGATATTCGGCGAACCTCTGCTAATTAAAATTGACACTACAGATTCAGGTAAGCTTGATACTCTTTTTGTCCGTTCGAAGATGATGGAAGCTTACGGCGACAGTGCAAAAAGATTGATAGCGATAGATTCGGTAAAAATTGTCCGCGGTGAGTTTGCATCAATTTCGGGGTATGCAGAATTTTACCAGTTGAAAGACGAAATTTATGCTTATAAAAGAGAAACAGATTCAAACGCACCGGTACTTTGGAACGAAAATGCCCAGTTAATAGGTGACTCGGTATTTATACGCTTGAAAGATAACCGATTAGATTATATGAAGATAATTTCGGATGCTTCTATAATTTCAAAACAAGAAAATTACGAGATGAGGTACGACCAAATCTCCGGTAAGTTGATAGAATTATTTTTTGACGAAGATGGTTTAAGAAGAACAGAGGTTGAAGGAAATGCGCTAAGTATTTATTACATGTATGAAGCTGATGAACCTAACGGATTGTTAAAATCGAGTTCTGAAAGAACGAAGATATTTTTTGATAATAAAAAAGTTTCAGAGGTAAAGTTATATAATAATCCGCAAAGCGAATATCATCCGGAAAATATGATTGAGGGTAAAGAGAAAGAATTCACAATTCCAACGTTCAGAATTTTTGATAACAGACCTACAAAGGGAACAATTGCGGCTCAAAAATCATATCTTATCAGTACACTAAAAACAGAGTTTGAAAATGGCCGGGAATGAATTACTGTTACGTAGCGAGCACTTAAAGAAAATTTATAAAAAACGCGCTGTTGTTAATAATGTTTCCGTGTCCGTAAAACAAGGCGAAGTAGTCGGTTTACTTGGTCCAAACGGTGCCGGTAAAACAACTACTTTTTATATGATTGTAGGAATGATCAAACCTTATGAAGGAAAAGTTTTTGTCGATAGCAAAGAAATTACCCATGAACCGATGTACAAAAGGGCTAAAATGGGAATTGGATATTTACCGCAAGAAGCTTCGGTCTTTAGAAAATTAAGCGTCGAAGATAATATCATGGCTATTCTCCAAATGATAGAACTGACACCCGGTGAAAGAAAAGAGAGACTTGAAAAATTATTAGAAGAACTTGGAATAGCCGGTGTACGAAAAAGTATGGGGTATCAATTAAGCGGCGGTGAAAGGAGGAGAACGGAAATTGCACGTGCCCTTGCTACAAATCCTAAGTTTATTCTTTTGGATGAACCGTTTGCCGGCGTTGACCCGATCGCCGTGGAAGACATTATGAACATTGTTGCAAATCTTAAACACAAGGGGATTGGTATATTAATCACAGATCACAATGTACACGAAACATTGAGTATTGTCGATAGGGCATACATATTGATAAACGGTCAGATATTCAAAGAAGGAACCGCTCACTTCCTTGCAGAAGATGCAGACGTTCGTAAATTATACCTTGGTGAGAAATTTAAACTCGACCGTTATTCTTGATCACGAAAAGATTAAGTAAGAAACCACAGCAACAGTAGCAACATAAACAATAGTCAGCAAAGCGTATTTGATTCTTCTTTTAAGTATTAATTTTCTTTGATAACTCCATGTTGAAGTATCGTCTCTCTTGTAATCACCCTTTTCGATTGACCAGCCGTTGAATCCTTTTGGATTATTTTTGTTCATAACTGATTAAAATTTGAAACAAAGCTATTATTTGATTTGGTTTAATTTGATGATAAATATCACATATAAAACAAATTTCATAGGAATATAATTCAAGAAAAATCTGTTTAGCGATTGAATTCTTTAATAATTTTTTGGATTTCTTCTTCGGATATTCCGGTTCCGTACGTTTGAGAACCTTTTTCGGAAGAAATTTTTCTGCTTACATTTCCTAGCGGATTAAAGTTCGGGTTTCCGGCGCGTGCCCGTAATCTTTCTTCAATTTCTTTTGTAAAGTTTCCTACCGGTTGTGATTTTTTAATACTAAAAGAAGAAGGCAGATCAAAAGAAGTAACGCATGTACCGGGATTAACTGACTTAGTTTCAAACGCCAAAGTTTTTACGTTCATTAGATGCATTGCCGTAACATTTTCGGATACTATGGAACCGCCCCATGTTCCCGGTCCCAACGTCATTGAAGGCATTAACCCGGTTGTGTAACCAACAGCGCCAACAGAAGAAGGAGTGTTGACTACAATTCTGAATGCCGGTTTTTCAAGGGCGAATTTCATTATTACTTCTTTGTCATTGGAGTGAATTGCAAGCGTGTGTCCTATGCCTCCAAATTGAAGAAGTTCAATACATCGGTGGCATCCTTCAAGCCAGCCATCAACGGTGTAAAATGCAAGCATCGGTGAAAGCTTTTCTATCGATAGCGGTTCTTCCTTTCCGACCTTAGTACATTCAGCCATAAGTACAGTTGTATTTTGTGGTACAGAAAATCCGGCATAGTTAGCTATCCACGGAGCCGGTTTACCGACTATATCAGCATTTAACTTAGCACCTTTTGCAACAGTGTTTTCCAATTTCTTTTTTTCTTCAGCATTAACAAAGTAACAACCTAATCGTTTTGCTTCTTCAATTACTTTTTCTCGTAAAGGTCTATCAACAATCATAGCTTGTTCGGAAGAACATAGAACACCGTTATCGAATGTTGTTCCGTAAACTATATCTGCAACTGCTTTTTGATAATTGGCTGTTCGTTCAATAAACGCCGGAACATTCCCCGAACCAACACCATAAGCCGGTTTGCCGGCACTATAAGCAGCGCGAACCATCGGCATTCCGCCGGTTGCTAAAATTACCGCAATATTTTTATCGTGCATTAAAGCTTCTGTGCCTTCCAAAGTAGGAATTGATAAGCACTGAATTAATCCTTTTGGAGCGCCGGCTTTCTCGGCTGCATCTGCAAGTACTCGCAGAGATTCTGAAGTACACTTAATTGCCTTAGGATGCGGACTTGCTACGATTCCATTTCTACATTTAACGGAGATGATCGCTTTAAACATTGCAGTGGAAGTCGGATTTGTTGAAGGAACTAGTGCAGCTACAACACCCATCGGTTCCGCAATTTTTATAACCTTACCGTTGTTTTGAACATCGATAACGCCAACAGTTTTAAGATCTTTAATCGATTCCCAGACATCTCTTGTACCGAACTGATTTTTAATAATTTTATCCTGAACTTTTCCAAACCCGGTTTCTTCATGAGCTAATTGAGCAAGACGTTCAGCTTCGCGGAACCCGGCATCAGCCATTGCTTTGGTAATTTTATCAACCTGGTCCTGGTTATAATGCTTAAATTCTAATTGAGCTTCTTTTGCTGCCGCCGCTAAAGTTCTTGCTTCTTGAATCGACTGAAGGTCTTTGTCGAGGTTCATAAATGTTTCCGTGTTTTTCTAAACGAAATATAAAGAGAGGTAAGCCAAACATCAATGAAGGAAATCAGGTCTTTTAATTCATTATCTCTTTTAATTTTTGATAACCGGTTTTACTTACCGGCAATTTCGTCCCGTCATTCAAGATTACACGGTAGGATTCTTTTTCAAAAAGCTCTATATGCTTGATCAGGTTAATTTTTACAAAGTAGGAGCGGTGAATTCTAATGAATTGGTTCGGGTCAAGGTTCTCTTCGAAGTATTTCATGGTTTTTTGTTTTAACAGATTTCCTTTCTCTGTATAGAGCATGGTGTAATCGTCCTGGGCTTCTATGTAACGTATATCTTCAGTCGGGACAATAGAAATTTTTTGCCCGGTCTTAACAACAATCCGGTCGATAAACTCATCCTTCTTTTCAATATGTTTTACCAGGTCTTCAATTTTTTTATCGGCATCATCTTTATTTGAAATCAGCTTGAATGCTTTCTGCATTGCCTCTTCAAAGCGTTCTTCCGAAAATGGTTTTAGCAAATAATCTGTTGCATTAACCTCAAATGCTTTTAGTGCATACTGATCGAAAGCCGTGGTGAAAATAATCACCGGCGGTTCATCCAATATTTCCAGCAGTTCAAAACCGGTAACCTTCGGCATTTGGATATCAAGAAAGATAAGGTCCGGTTTTAGTTCACTGATTTGTTTCAAAGCTTCAAATCCATTCGAACATTCTGCCAATAATTCAACCCGGTCGTATTTGCGTAAATAATTTCGCACAATATCGCGTGCTAATTTTTCATCATCAATAATTATTGTTTTTATTTTCTTTTCCATTTTTATCTCGGTATAAATATGTTAACTCTAAATGTGTTATTGTTTTTTTCGACTGTAAGCAAGTTATCCTGGTTATAAATCAACTTCAAACGGTTCTTAATATTCTTGATTCCAATTCCTTCACCTTTACGCGGAATCGACTCCGGGTCAAAATTATTTTCGACCGTTAATTTTAAATAATCTTTTTCAGGTTTACAGATGAAATGTATTATCACTTTATCCAAACTTTCGTAAACACCGTGTTTGATGGCGTTTTCCAATAACGGCTGAAGAATCATACTTGGTATTTCCAACTCCTTGCATTCTTCGCCGAATTCTTCTACAAATTCGAATTTGTCGGCGAACCGTACCTTTTCTATGTCTAAATATAATTTAGCGTTGTTAATTTCGTCAGCCAATTTACTTTTTTGTTTTTCGTTTTTAGAAAGCGTTCCTCTTAGGAAAGTCGAAAGCTTGATTGTCATCTCTTGTGCTTTTGAAGGATTACTTAACGTAAGAGAGCTTATCGAATTCAAACTGTTAAAAATAAAATGGGGATTTATCTGGTATTTCAAACTTTTTAGTTCAGCTTCCTTAACAAGTGACTTGAGTTCAACTTCCTTAATCTGTTTTTCCTGAAAATTGGTGTAATAAATTATAACGTAATCTATGGCAACAATAACAATATAATAGAGTATGCCGATTAAAAATCTCCAGACCAAAGAGTTAGTTAAAAAATCGGGATAAGGATTTTTCCCGGTAATAACACTGCTCATGATATAATAGCCAAACAGTATCCACAACCCGGAAGTTATCAGTGCAGCCGCAATATGATTTAGTACAATTTTTACAACGTTGTAATTTTCAATAGAATTGAAACTAACCATGTACCAGAGACTGATACCAAGAAACATATAAATTAAATTAAAAAAAGCACTATCAAGGAATGCAAAGAAGAGCGATAAGTTGAGAAAGAAATTGAGTACATAGATTTGTACAAGAAAGATGAAAAACCATACAATAAAATATGCAGCTAAGATTTTTTTATTCTTGATAAAAGGATTTACCATTTCCTTAGACTCTTTAGTAACTCAAAATTTCGCCGCCGCCAAAAATGACAGCACCTTTTATGATTAATACACCTTGATCAGATTGTACTGCTTCTGAATTAATATATCGCTTATCATCAAAGCCGCCGAAGACAGCACTTATATTAACTATTACCTTCCATTCTCTGGGGACTGTTATTGTACATCCCCCGAAAATACAAGTTATGTCTAATACATGTTCGCCCGGCGCCAGCTTTGATTTTGTTAAATCAAATTGAGAAGCGCCGACTATGGTCGTGATTTTACCGCCTTGAAAATTTTCTGATACAAAGATTCTTTTTGTACTGGTAGTGATTATTGTTTCGTCAATGACATCGGCAGATGTTGTATTAGCTTCTTTTTGAGCAGATTGCATTTCATTCAAATGCTGGTAATCCGGTGCCTGTCCCTTTTTCTTGAGGAGTATTAAGAGACCTATTAATATTAGAACTATTGGCCAGAGGTCGCTGAATGCGATATGATAGATAAACGGGAATAGATGTCTAAGTGTTCCAAACAATCCAACGAGCACAAAAATTATTCCAAGCGTACTGTTTTTAGAATTTGAAAGAATGATTATTCCGGCGATTAATAGGATTGTATGCCATGAGAAGATTAAATCTTTCAGATCGAAATCGAAGAAATTAAAATTATCGATCACAAGCAGTAAGCCAAATACAATCAAAATAATTCCGACCCAATTTTTTGAACCTGATGGTTTCATAAAATTTCTCCGAACTTAATTTTTTATTTCTCCGCCGCCAAAAATGACTAAACCCTTTACGATTAAAATTTTTCCCGGTTGATATGCTATGTTAGGATCTTTTCTGCGTTTGTCGCTGAATCCACCGAAGATAGGCAGAACATCTACTTCAACTTTCCAATCGGTAGGAACAAGGATTGTGCTTCCGCCGAATATTGCCGTAATATCAAGAATATTTTCACCATCCACCAATTTACACTGTGTAAGATTGATTTCCGATCCTCCAAAAATTGAGACAATGGTGCCTCCGCGGAAATTATCGGAAAAAAATACTTTAGAACCGCCGCCGAATATGGATACATCGTCACAGTAATCTTGTGTTTTATCTTGCGGTTCATTTGCAACATGATGGGTGAAATTTACTCTTTTGATATGATGGTCCCTTCTTCTGAGGATGATATACAAACCGATAAAAACAAATACAAGCGGCCACAATTCCGGTACCAAATTGAAAAGACCAAGTGCAATAAAAATAGCACCGGCTGTTTTGTTATTTGCTAAGAAGAATAGGAGTAAACCGAACAATATGAAAAAGTATTGCCACGAGATTAACTCATCGGGAATAAAATATATATCTAAATTTCTGAGGACGAACAAAGTGCCTAATAAGATGAGCAGTATTCCAATTATCACACGGGTCTTCACTTGATGCCATGCCATGATTAACTCCAAATTTTAATTTCTATAACTTTCGACGGTAAAATTAATAGTTGGTTCTAATATATAGTATAACTTTTCGGTGAATTACTGATAATCATCGGTGAATTTTATTTTACATTTACCATTGTTAGTATTTATCTACCGGAATGATTGTACAGAAGACGGAGGATTCGTCTATTTCTTCGATATTTACTCTTATGTTATCTATTCCCCCCGTTAACTTTTTGAATTGATCTATTCCGACAGTTGTTGCTGTGAATCCGTCTTTGCAGACAATTACACCGTTATGAGTTTTTTCGTAATCAATTTTGCCTAATAAGCTGGCGTTGGATTGCAATTGAAACCATTCCAAACGAGGATTCCAAAATTTTTCGGAATAACTTGAGAAGAAAATCATTCCATTAGGTTTTGTTACGCGTATGCACTCCCGGATTAAGTCAAGCTGGTTAACATGAAAAGCCGAGATCCCATTTTGAATGCAAACTACTGTATCAAAAATATTGTTGGGGAATGCAAGCTCTACAGCATTCATTTGGGATGAGTAGCAATTAGATAGATTGCCGAAGATTTCTTTTGCTAGAAATAAATTAGAGTATGAGTAATCAATACCAATTACAATTTTAGATTTTTTTGCGAGGGAAGGAAATATTCTTCCGTATCCGCAGCCGAGGTCCAAAACAACATTGGTGGGATTTATTTTATCGAGAACATAATTTAATTCTGCATCTAAGTATTGCTTAATACGTGGTGTAGCGATTTCATAAACTTGTTTCAACCGTTCAGCAGAAAGTTTGGATGAGTAATAATTATTCATTTGATATAGTTAAAAAGTAATGGAACGCAGATAAAATATGATCAATTATGATAAATCATAAATTCATGTAAAGACGCCCGATCGGGCGTCTCTACGTTTCATAAACAAGATCATTATTCAAAATAAGTTTATATAAAGCAAACTACTCTATTAAATTCGTTTCGTCGCTTGCCGGCAATTCCTGAACATCTCTAAGCTTACGTTCTATTGCTCTTGTTCTTGTTTTAGCAGAATCAATTGTATCGCTCGCCTGGCGCAATTTCTCCTGAGTTTTGTCAAGCACATCGCCAAATTTTGTGAACTCAGTTTTAACTGTGCCAAGCAAACTCCATACTTCACTCGATCTTTTTTCTATTGCAAGCGTTCTGAATCCCATCTGCAAACTGTTTAATATTGCCGTTAAAGTTGTTGGACCGGTCAGTATAACTTTATTTTCACTTTGTATTTTTTCAAAAAGACCTGGCAGGCGTAATACCTCTGCAAATAATCCTTCCACCGGTAAAAAGAGAAGAGCAACATCGGTTGTATTCGGCGGATCAATATATTTTTCATTTATAGATTTTGCTTCCCCTTTAATTCTATTTTCCAATGCTTTAGATGCTTCTTCAATAAGTACCGGATCGGCAGAATCCTGGGCTGATTGTAAACGCTGATAATCTTCTGTCGGAAATTTTGCATCGATAGGCAGCCAGCACATTCCGTCTTTGTTTTCGCTACGTCCCGGCATTTTGATTGCAAACTCGACCCTATCATTGGAATCCTTCTTAGTACTGATATTTTTTGCATACTGATCCGGTGTTAAAATCTGTTCAATTAGATTTTCAAGCTGAACTTCACCCCATGTACCGCGTACCTTAACATTCGTTAAAACTTTTTTAAGATCGCCAACACCAACAGCAAGATTTTTCATTTCGCCCAGACCTTCACGTACAGCTTCGAGCCGTTCGCTTACAAGTTTGAATGATTCGCCTAATCTTTTTTCAAGAGTGCTGTGAAGTTTTTCATCAACCGTTTGGCGCATCTCTTCGAGCTTCTTATCATTCTTATCCTGGATTTCCTTAAGCTGACTTTCAACTTTATCCTGGAGCTTATCTAACTTAGCTTCGTTGGTTTGAGTTAAGGAATTAATTTGGTTTGTAAAAATATCGAGCTGGTCTTTCTGTCTTTTGGAGATTTCGCCAATAGTGGAAGAAATTTGCTCGCCTAATTTTAGAACAGAAGCATTTAATTCTTCGCGTTGTGACTTTGAGTTGCGTGTACTTTCATCGCGGTTCCTACTAAATTCATCGCGGACCGAACGGTCAATTCTTTCTAATTCATCTTTAACGTTACCCATGTTTGAATTAGAAATTTTTTTATGGAGGATTAATAGGATAATTACGCTCAGCAAAGAGAGAATAAGGGTTACAACAACAAGCAGTTCATTCATACCAGCTCCAGGTAAAGACTTTAATTTCTATGGCTTATTTATCAAATATTTTTTTATTCGGCAAATATTATTTCATAATTTTAGTAAGATAATATAACGAGTGTATAATGCAAACCTGGAAGAAAGTATTGCTGGGTATAACCGGCTCTGTAGTCGTAATAATAATTTTTGTTGCAGTTTTATCATTCATAATGCTTAGTAATTCACTTCCGGATTATGATGAAGAAGTAAAATTAAACGGTTTGAATGGAAAAGTAGAAATTTACCGCGATTCTTTTGCTATCCCTTTGATTGTTGCACAAACCGATGACGACGCAGCTTTTGCACTTGGATATATTCATGCACAAGAGCGCTTATTCCAAATGGATATTGCACGGCGAGCCGGGGAAGGAAGGTTAAGCGAAATTTTCGGCAACAAAACCATCCCGGTTGATAAAATGTTTAGGACTATTGGAATATATAACAATGTAAAAGAGAATTATCAAAAGTTAAATCCATTAACTAAAAGAATTCTCGAAGCATACACTAAAGGTGTAAATGCTTTCATCGAATCCAACAAAGGGAATTATCAAATTGAGTTTGATGTACTTGGCTATGATCCGTATAAATGGAAACCGGAACATAGTTTGGTGATTGCAAAACTGATGGCGTGGGAATTAAACATAAGCTGGTGGACGGATATATCATTCGCTAATATTGTGCAAAAGGTTGGATCGGAGAAAGCCAAGGAACTGCTGCCGGATTATCCGGAGAATGCGCCGAGAATAATTCCTACTTCATTAAACAATATTGCCGGCATTTCGACTGATCTAATAGATGTAGATCGTTATTTCAGAAGATTAGTAGGAAATGAAGGAACTCATATCGGCTCAAACAATTGGGTAGTGAATGGAAAAAAATCCGAATCAGGAAAACCAATAATTGCCAATGATCCGCACCTTGGTTTTACAGCACCGGGCAAATGGTACTTTGTTCTCATCCGAAGCAGAGATTGGAACGTTGAAGGTTTTACAGTCCCCGGTTTACCGGCAGTTGTAATCGGAAAAAATGATCACATCGCATGGGCAATGACAAATGTTATGGCTGACGATGCAGATTTTTATGTCGAGCGGACTGATTCGACCGGCAAAAATTATTTTCTGAATAATAAATTATTACCGCTTCAAATTTTTAAGGATAAATTTTCGGTTAAAGATTCTGCGGATTATACATTCGAGATAAGAAAAACACATCGCGGACCGATCGTATCTGATGTGCACCTATATAATTTGTTCTATCCTAAGGATGGAAAGGTTGAACCAACATTAAGTATGCGCTGGACGGGACTCGAATTCAGCGATGAGATATATGCCGGTTTAGCAATTAATCACTCTAAAAATTGGGATGACTTCAAAGAGGCATTAAGACATTTTACTGTTCCGGGTCAAAATTTTATTTATGCAGATGATCAAGGGAATATCGGTTATATATGCGCTGCAAAATTACCGATAAGAAATTCTGTAAGTCCTACAATGGTTTATGATGGATCAACAGAAGCAAACGATTGGAAAGGTTTTGTTCCTTATGAAGAGATGCCTAAATATTTCAATCCGCAACAAAATTTTATTGCAACTGCTAACAATAAAACCATTGATAATTTTAAATATCATATTTCGAATGTATGGGAACCCTCATCACGTATCGAAAGAATAGTTGAACTGTTGGATTCCAAATCAAAACATTCCATTAAAGATTTCAAGAAGTACCAAATGGATTTTGTTTCTCCCTATGCCCGTACAATTACCCGCTATATCCTGGAAGCTTTTAGCAATGTTAAAATCAACGATAAAAATTTACGAACAGCTATACAGTTATTTGAAAATTGGGATTTTAAGCTCGAAGGTAAAAGCCAGGTGCCAACTATTTATGTTTTTTTCTTACATCACCTAATTAAGAATACGCTTGAAGACGATTTAGGGAGCGGTCTTATAAAAGAATACGTATATATGGCTAACGTTCCCTATCGTAAAATGATTGAACTGCTGGAAGCAAACTCACCCATTCTATTTGATGATATTAGAACTGCCCAAATTGAAAACCGTGATGAGATTGTGCGCAAGAGTTTATCCGATGCATTAACAGACATTGAAAAAAAATTCGGTAAAAATGTTGCTGACTGGCAATGGGGCAAGATTCATACTGTAACATTTAAGCATTTCTTTTCGGGTCAATCCGGTTTATTAGATAAAATTATTGATGTAGGACCCTTCGGGCTCGGCGGCGATGGAACGACAATTTTTAACACGGAGTATTCATTCCCGGAATTGTTCGATACAGATTTGAATAACAAGAAAAAATTTGCAAACACGCTCGGTCCATCTATGCGGTACATTTACGATTTTAATCAACCGGGGAAAATGGACTTGATTTTGCCCACCGGTCAATCGGGTCATTTCATGAATGAACATTATAAAGATATGACCGACTCATGGTTAAACGGGAAATATGTTGAGGTTCCTTTAGCACAAGAAAAATTCATAGAGAAATCTAAACACTTAATGAAACTTATACCCGGAAGAAATAATTAAAGAAGTTTGTTTTTCAAAATGTTAAATTTAGAACCAGTCAATTTGAAGGCATATGAAAGTAACCGAACATTTATATAAAGCAAACGAGACATTACTCAGTTTCGAGATTATTCCTCCTAAAAGAGGCGGCGATATTAAACAATTATTAACCGTGCTTGATGATATTGTAAAATATAAACCTCCGTTCATCGATATAACTAGTCATGCTGCCGAAATCTTTTATGAAGAAACAAAAGGGGGCGGCATGAATATGAAAGTAAAACGTAAGCGCCCCGGTACGCTTGGAATTTGTGCGTTAATTCAAAACAAATATAACATCGATGCTGTTCCGCACGTGTTATGCCAGGGATTTACAAAAGAAGAAACTGAAGACTTTTTGATTGAGCTTCATTACTTGGGGATTGATAATGTACTTGCTATCAGGGGTGATGAGAGCGGATTTCAAAAACCGTTGAAATACGGTAGAAGTATTAACGAATATGGCATCGATCTTATAAAACAAATTTCCGATTTAAATAACGGCAAATATTTGGAAGAAGGACTTCTCGATGCTTACCCTATGGATTTTTGTATCGGTACAAGTGGTTACCCGGAAAAACATTTCGAATCACCGAACTTATTAGCCGATATTAAATACACGAAATCAAAAATAGACGCCGGTGCTTCTTACATAGTTACACAGATGTTTTTTGATAATAAAGTTTACTACGATTATCTCGAAAATTGCAAAAAGGAAGGGATCAACGTACCGATAATCCCCGGTTTGAAAATTGTCACTTCAAAAGTTCATGCTCATACAATTCCTAAAAATTTTTATATCGATATACCTACTGAATTAGTAGAAGAACTCGATAGGGCAAAGCCAGAGCATACATTAGAAATTGGAGTAGAATGGACATACAAACAAGTACTTGACCTGATTGAAAAGAAAGTACCGGCAATACATTTTTATATTATGCAAACCTCCAAACCTATAAATCTATTAATGAAAAAATTGGGATTATAAAATGATACTAAGTACACCTAAAGTATTAACAATGAAAAATCCTTTAACGCAAAAAGTTAGGTGGGGAATTGCCGGCTGCGGAAATTTTGTAGAAAATAGTTTTTTACCGGCTTTACAGATGGTACAGAGAGGTAAGCTTGTTTCGGTTTACAGTCACGATGCACAACGCTCAAAATTTATAGCTAATAAATTCGGGGCACCTTTATCATTTGATAATTATTCCGATTTTTTAAAAAGCGATATCGATACGATCTTTGTCGCAAGTTCAAATGCTGATCATCATTGGCAAGTTATAGAAGGAGCGAAAGCCGGCAAAAATATTCTTTGCGAAAAACCGATTGCAATGAATGTTCAAGAAGCAGAAGAGATGGTAAAAGTTTGCAAAGAAAACGGTGTCCTTTTGATGATAAATTTTATTCACCGGTTCCATCCCTTGGTAATAAAAGCAAAAGAATTAGTCGATAAAAATTTGCTTGGTAAAATAGTATCAGTCTCGGCATCATTTAATATTGATTATCCGCCTAATGACAATTTCCGTTTCAAGAAAAATCTTAGCGGCGGCGGTGTGCTTCGTGATCTTGGCTCCCACATGCTGGACATACTTAGATATTTTGGCGGTGAAATTACGGACATTAAAGCGTACATGGATAATGTAGTTTATAAAAGTGAAGTTGAAGATTTTGCTTCAGCTATATTAAAATTTGAAAAGAGCGGCTACGGTTATTTTAATATTTCTTACAATGCAAAAAAATCAATAAACAGAATTGAAATACTGGGTCACAAAGGAGTAATTAGCATCGAAAATTTTGTCGGCAAGAAGAATATCTCAAGTAAGTTGATCATTGATCTTGAAGGGGAAGCAAAAAAGGCATTTAGAAAAAGGGCCAACAAAGTTTCTTACATGATTAGATCGATACATAAATCAATTATTAAAAATCGACCTCCTCTTGTTACCGGCGATGATGCTGTAATTAATATGAAAATTATTGAAGAAATTGAAAAACAATGCAGCTTCGGAAAGAATTAGTAGAAATTTGTCATAAGGTTTATGCAAACGGATTTGTTTCTGCTTATGATGGAAATTTATCCGCCAGGATTGATAACGAAAGAATTTTGATAACACCTTCCGGCAAATGTAAAGGTGAAGTGAACGAAGATGATCTAATTGAAATAGATTACACTGGACGAATAATTAAGGGCGAAGGAAAAGTATCAACGGAAGTTAAGATCCATCTTTTACCGTATCATAGAAGAAGAGAAATTAATGCGGTAATACATTGTCACCCGGTTTATGCTACTGCATTTGCATCTGCTGGCGAAGGGTTGACCAAACCGGTTTTCCCGGAAGTAGTTTTAGCTTTAGGTAAAGTTCCGCTTTGTAAATATGCTACTCCTTCAACAGACGAATTGCCTAATTCAATGCTTCCATATATCGATTACGCGTGGGCAATGCTGTTTGAAAATCACGGGGCAATTACTTTTGGCAAAAATATTAAAGGTGCCTATTTCAGGATGGAAAAGTTGGAACACGCAGCTCATACAATTATTGCCGCACGTATGCTTGGCAGAGAAAAAACAATTCCGTTAAATAAACTTAGAGAGTTGTACGATATTTCTGAAGAAGTATTTGGAATAAAGACCGATAAACGAAATAGAATGGATCACTAATCATAAATTCTCCGGGTATTAAAATGTCCAACAATAATGTTACTGTAGCTCTTCTTCTTGGCGGTACTTCGCCAGAGAAGGAGGTTTCCAAATCGACTGCTAAATCTATTTTAAAAGCACTTTATGATTTAGGTTATAAAGTTAAAGTAATTAATCCGGCATATGGCCTTAATCAACCTAAAGATGAATCAAAATTTTTTGAGGAAAAAGAATTTACCGAGATATCGAATAGAAATTATATCGAAGTGATAAATTCAACTTTATTCGATGATGTGGATATTGCATTTTTGGCTTTGCATGGCAAGTGGGGTGAAGATGGAACTGTTCAATCATTACTCGAAATACGGGGGATAAAATATACCGGCTCAAAGATTCTTGCCAGTGCATTAGCAATGAATAAATATATGTCTAAAATAATGTTCCAACACTTTGATGTTACAACACCAAAGTGGTTTGTTGTTCGAAAAGACGATAGTGATTATAAATTAATACGCGAGAAAATAAAAAAGTTTTTTGGTTACCCTTGTGTGATAAAACCCAATGATCAAGGTTCGACGATCGGTTTAACTCTTTGCCGGGGTGATGTTGAAGTTGAAAAAGGAATAAATGATGCTTTGGAATTTTCGAACACAGCCCTGATCGAAGAATATATACCCGGAAGAGAATTAACAGTTGGAATAATTGGTCAGCAAGTTCTTCCCGTATTAGAAATAAAACCCAAAAGCGGACTGTATGATTATTTAAGCAAGTACACAAGCGGCATGAGCGAATACGAAGTTCCGGCTGCTATTCCTCCTAAAATTGCCGAACATTTACAACAACAAGCATTGCTGGCTTATAATTCGGTTGGCTGCGAAAATTATGCCCGCGTTGATTTTAGACTTACAAAGGATTATAAAACTTATTGTTTGGAAGTTAATACTCTGCCCGGAATGACGAATTTAAGCTTGGTTCCAAAAATGGCCAAAGCTGCTGGAATAACCTTTGAAGAATTAGTTGACCGAATAATTAAAAATTCTATTTGATGGCAAAGATCAACAACAAACTATTAATAAAAATTCTTTTCTTGTTGCTTATTACCGGTGTGTTCGCTTTCCTTTTTTTTAATGATAGCGGAATATTAAAATATATTAAGTTGAAGAATGAAATAGAAAAATTGAACACTGAAATAAAAAACGCTGAAAGTACATTGCAGAAATTAGAAGCTGAGATTGATTCATTAAAGATCAGCAAAAACAAGATTGAACAAGTAGCAAGAGAAAGATTTCACATGTTAAAACCTGACGAACAAGTTTTGAAAATTGAAGAGAATTAGGTAGTCGTGAGAAATGAAATAGAAATACCTACAATTCCTCTTGCCGAAAGAATTCGACCTAAGACGCTCGAAGAATTTCAAGGTCAAAACCATTTATTGGGTGAAGGAAAACCTTTTCGCAGTATGATCGAAAATGATCTGTTAAGCTCAGTCATTTTATGGGGTCCGCCCGGTACCGGAAAAACTACCTTAGCAAGGATTGTTTCTGAGAAAACCAAATCGGAATTTTTTCAGGTAAATGCTGTTTCTTCTGGGGTACGGGAGTTGCGTAACGTTATTGAACATGCGAAAGAAAATTTAAATTATAGTAAAAGGACGATTCTTTTTATCGATGAAATACATAGGTATAATAAAGCACAACAAGATGCATTATTATCATCGGTGGAAAGAGGTGAGATTATTTTATTTGGTGCTACAACAGAAAATCCCTCGTTTGAAATAATCCCGGCTTTGCGTTCACGCGTACGAGTTTTCATTCTAGAGACATTATCAAAAATAGATTTGCAAAACATTTTGAACCATGCATTGATCAACGATGAATTCAATAAAGTGTTAAACATTAAAGTGACCGAACCCGAATTTTTGTTCTATGTATCCGGCGGTGACGCACGAATACTTTTAAATGTTTTAGAAGCAGCTATTTATCAAGAACTAACCAAGGATGAAATCATAATAACAAATGAATTGATAGAAAACATTGTTCAGAAAAAAAATGTCATATATGATAAAGCCGGCGAAGAACATTATAATGTAATTTCAGCATTCATAAAGAGTTTAAGAGGTTCTGACCCTGATGCGGCGGTTTACTGGCTTGCACGAATGCTGGAAGGTGGGGAAGATCCATTGTTTATTGCACGGCGAATGGTAGTTTTAGCATCGGAAGATATCGGAAATGCAACCCCAAATGCATTGGTATTAGCCGAAGCCACATTTAGTGCTGTTGATAAAATCGGCATGCCCGAATCAAGGATTATTTTATCACAATGTGCAACATATTTAGCGTCGGCACCTAAAAGTAATTCTTCTTATTTGGCAATAGATAGTGCGTTTAAAGATGTTAGGGAACTGCCGGCATTTCCGGTTCCATTATATCTAAGAAATGCTCCTACGAAATTGATGAAAGAGATTGGTTATGCGCACAACTACAAGTATCCCCATGATTTTGAAAACCATTTTGTTGAAGAAAAATATTTACCTGAGAAACTTCAGAATAAACAATATTATTACCCCACGGAAAATGGCAACGAAAAATCCATTAGGGATAGATTAAAATTACTTTGGAAAAATTTTAAGAAATATTAATCAGCAAGTAAAAACATTTTACCTGGTAATTGTTTTACAACTCCCTTGAATTCTAATGTTAGCAAATTTACAAGGCAGTCAGAAATGCTAAGTGAGGAAAGGGAGGATATTTCATCTATATGTTTTGGTTCGTTGTCAAGAAGCTGTATAATTCTTTCTTCGAATAAGTTTAATTCAATATTCGGCTTGGGAATATTTTTTCCAACCTCCGGTTTTATTTTAATATTTAATTCGTTCAATATATCATCCGCATTAATTACGAGTTTAGCTTCACCTTTTTGTATAAGCGAATTTGGACCTTCACTTTGTTTAACATTAATATTTCCGGGTAATGCGAATATTTCTCTATTTTGATCAATGGCATATGCCGCTGTTTGCATAGCACCGCCGTTTATTTTTGTTTCAACAATTAATGTCCCTAATGATAAACCCGAAATAATTCTATTCCTTCGTGGAAAATTTTGAGCATCCGGTTTAGTGCCTAATTCGTATTCAGTAATTACTATCCCATTTTGGATTATTTCTTCGAATAACTTTTTATTTTCTGGAGGATAAATTACATCTAACCCGGAACCGATGACGGCTATTGTTCTACCGTTATTTTTGAGCGCAGATTTATGGGCAATGGAATCAATTCCCCTAGCTAATCCACTTACAATGGTTAAATCCCTTTGAACAAGCTGTTTAGTTAGTAACTCGGTCTGCATTTTACCGTAATTTGTCGGTTGTCTGGTACCAACAATTGCAATAGCATATTGGTCTTGAGAGGTGAATTCACCAAGAGTGTAAAGTAAGATTGGTGGGTAATAAATTCTTCTAAGTAACGCCGGATAGTTGGTATCCCAATAAGAAATAATTCGAGCATTTATTTTTTCTAGTGACTTTTGTTCAGATTCAAATTTTTTAAGAAATTGTTCAAAAGATGAATTTGGGTTTAATATTCTTTGTGAAAGAGTTCTGCTAATACCATCGATTTTACTTAATTCAGCTATTGACGAGGTAAAAATAAATTTTGGTTCTTTGAAATATGAAATTAAAGAAAGGATTCTCTGAGGTCCTATGCCATCGACACTTAGTAATAATTTTAGAAAAGCTAAATTTTCAAAGTCTGATGTCAACTTGTAACTAAGGTTTATTCTGAAATATCTATATTATCTACAACTCCGATTATCATTGTGTTTACCGGGGTAACTGAGTTATCCAAAATTTGTTGGACTGCATCGCCTTCTTGTACAACTATAACAATATCACCAATTCCTGAATCAATCAAATCTAGAGCAATTACATCTTTCTTTCCCACTAGATTTTGCTCTAAATCAATAGGATGAACTAATAATAATTTTTGACCTATTAAATTTTCATCTTTATGTGTAGAAACTATATTTCCTTTTACTAGAGCAAGAAACATATCAGTTTGTTTTGTTCTTAGACTTTCTTTTTAAAATTGCCAGTGGGAATATAATAATATAAGCAAGTAAAAGAGTTATTGGGGAAATGCTAAGTGAAGTAATATTATCCCATGGATTTTGTGCTAATAGAAAATAACCTAAGATCAGTATTATTAGTCCTAAAACAAAAACTATATAGTGCGATTTTTCCCAATAATCGTTAAACGGCGAAATCCTGATTTTATTGGATTCTCTCACATTTTTTTTGACTTTTGTCATGATTCCTCACTGTTTAAGAAAAAAAGCCCAGTGTTGGGGGGAGACACTGGGCTAAAAATGCAATCAAAGTTTAATATCTTCGAAAGCATACTATTAAAATATACTTTACAAATTATCTTTTGTCAAGAAAAATCATTATTTAACCTGATATACTATCTTTCGAATAGTATCAAATTGTAAATAAGGATAATCTTTACGAATAATAGATATTGCTTCGGAAGCATTTACATTATTTTTTTTCATTTCATAAAACTTTTTTCTTATTAAATGGTCCCTTACGGATTTTTCATTTATTAATCCTTTGCTTTTAAGCAACGTATATACTTCATCCGAAATAATATCTGATAATGGATTGCCATAATTTAAATTTTCATAATCTACCATCTTGTACACCTTTTATTATGATTTTTTCTTCTACATTGAAATAATAATTTAGTTCCTTTACTTTGAAATTAGCTCTAAAGTATTTGTTATCCGCTGTTTATTATAATATAGTTCTATCATTGAGTTAGAATAGATTATTTCTGGAAAATTTCTATTTTATTTCTTGACTTTTCAGGATTAAGGTTATAAATTGTTAATCCATTTTTGAAAAAGTTCTTTGAAAGAGTGAGCGACTAAATTATATTTAGTAATAAACTTTGAGATTACATTAAAATTATAAAATTTACAACGGAGAGTTTGATCCTGGCTCAGGACGAACGCTGGCGGCGTGCCTAACACATGCAAGTCTACGAGAAAGAGGTAGCAATACTTCGAGTAAAGTGGCGAAAGGGTGAGTAATGTGTAAGTAATCTACCCATGGGTATGGAATAACTCATCGAAAGACGGGCTAATACCATATAATGCAGCGGCATCACATGATGATGTTGTTAAAGCTCTTGTAGCGCCTATGGATGAACTTGCATCCGATTAGCTAGTTGGTAAGGTAACTGCTTACCAAGGCAATGATCGGTAGCTGGTCTGAGAGGATGATCAGCCACACTGGAACTGAGACACGGTCCAGACTCCTACGGGAGGCAGCAGTGAGGAATATTGGGCAATGGACGGAAGTCTGACCCAGCAACGCCGCGTGGAGGATGAATGTCGTAAGATTGTAAACTCCTTTTGAAGGGGACGAAAAATACTGATAGCATCAGTAATTGACTGTACCCTTAGAAGAAGCCCCGGCTAACTACGTGCCAGCAGCCGCGGTAATACGTAGGGGGCAAGCGTTGTCCGGATTTACTGGGTGTAAAGGGCGCGTAGGCGGATTTGTAAGTCAGTGGTGAAATCCTACGGCTTAACCGTAGAACTGCCTCTGATACTGCTAATCTTGAGTTCGGAAGAGAGTAGCGGAATTCCAGGTGTAGTGGTGAAATACGTAGATATCTGGAAGAACACCAGTGGCGAAAGCGGCTACTTGGTCCGTAACTGACGCTGAGGTGCGAAAGCATGGGGAGCAAACAGGATTAGATACCCTGGTAGTCCATGCTGTAAACGATGAATACTAGGTGTTGGATGCATTAGTATCCAGTGCCGAAGCAAACGCATTAAGTATTCCACCTGGGGAGTACGATCGCAAGGTTGAAACTCAAAGGAATTGACGGGGGCCCGCACAAGCAGTGGAGCATGTGGTTTAATTCGATGCAACGCGAAGAACCTTACCTAGGCTTGAAAGGCAAGCGATAGGGTATGAAAGTACCTTTCCAGCAATGGCGCTTGTACAGGTGCTGCATGGCTGTCGTCAGCTCGTGCCGTGAGGTGTTGGGTTAAGTCTCGCAACGAGCGCAACCCCTACTATTAGTTGCCATCAGGTAAGCTGGGCACTCTAATGGGACTGCCTACGCAAGTAGTGAGGAAGGTGGGGATGACGTCAAGTCAGCATGGCCCTTACGTCTAGG
Organism: Bacteroidota bacterium; assembly: GCA_040755055.1. Lineage (GTDB taxonomy): Bacteria > Bacteroidota > Ignavibacteria > Ignavibacteriales > Melioribacteraceae > DYJK01. Next base: position 69,202 of record JBFMBS010000003.1, on the reverse strand, counting down.
GCTACACACGTGCTACAATGGATGCTACAACGGGTAGCCAAACCGCAAGGTGGAGCCAATCCCTAAAAAGCATCCTCAGTTCGGATTGGAGTCTGCAACCCGACTCCATGAAGCTGGAATTGCTAGTAATCGCGCATCAGCATGGCGCGGTGAATACGTTCCCGGGCCTTGTACACACCGCCCGTCAAGCCATGGAAGCCGGGGGTACCCAAAGCCAGCGACCTAACCGTAAGGAAGGAGCTGTTTAAGGTAAAACCGGTGACTGGGGCTAAGTCGTAACAAGGTAGCCGTACCGGAAGGTGCGGCTGGATCACCTCCTTTCTAAAGAGTAATCTTAGCTAGTATAGTTTGTTTGTCGCTCACTCATTTTTTATCTGGGCAACTATGTATACTTTGAGTATGTCATGGGCCTGTAGCTCAGATGGTTAGAGCGCACGCCTGATAAGCGTGAGGTCAGTAGTTCAATTCTACTCAGGCCCACTTTGTGCGTGTAAAATTATACACCCAGAAGGAATTCTGGGGCTATAGCTCAATTGGGAGAGCGCCGCCCTTGCAAGGCGGAGGTTATCGGTTCGATCCCGATTAGCTCCACTTAAGTGTTCTTTGAAAGATTGGATGAGTTTATTAATAATAAACTGAGTCAAAAAACATCTATCTTGAAATTAGAATTTTGGCTAAGTTACTAAGGGCATACGGTGGATGCCTTGGCACAAATAGGCGATGAAGGACGTGGTTACCTACGATATGCCACGGTGAGGTGGAAGCAACCTAATACCCGTGGATTTCCTAATGGGGCAACCCTTCTCGAGTAATGTCGAGAAACTATTATCTAAATTCATAGGATAAATAGAGCTAACCTGGGGAAGTGAAACATCTCAGTACCCAGTGGAAGAGAAAACAATAGTGATTTCCTAAGTAGTGGCGAGCGAAAAGGAAGTAGTCTAAACCGTTTAACATGTATAAAGCCGTAACTTTTGTGTTAACGGTGTTGTGGGATGATATTTGGCTAAATTACGGATAAGCCGAGAAGTTGAAAATAATACTTTTAGCTGAATGATCTGGAAAGTCAGCCATAGAAGGTGAAAGTCCTTTAAGCGAAAATTGTATTACTTCTTGAATATTTTCCCAAGTAACACGGAATAAGTGAAAGTCTGTGTGAATCCAGCAGAACCATCTGCTAAGACTAAATACTCATTTGTGACCGATAGCGAATAAGTACCGTGAGGGAAAGGTGAAAAGCACTCCTAACCGGAGAGTGAAATAGTACCTGAAACCGTATGCTTACAAGCAGTTGGAGTTCCGATTTTATCGGAATGACAGCGTGCCTTCTGGATAATGAGCCTACGAGTTAGTCGTCTGTTGCAAGATTAATCAGCTAAGCTGGGTAGTCGTAGCGAAAGCGTGTCTGAATAGGGCGAAATAGTAACAGGCGCTAGACGCGAAACCGGGTGATCTACCCTTGTCCAGGATGAAGTGAGGGTAAAACTTCATGGAGGTCCGAACCAGTGTGGGTTGAAAACCACTTGGATGAGGTAAGGGTAGGAGCGAAAGACCAATCAAACTCGGTGATAGCTCGTACTCCTCGAAATAGCTTTAGGGCTAGCGTCGTTTAACACAGTATGTCGGAGGTAGAGCACTGATTGGGCTAGGGCTGTCACAACGGTACCAAACCCAGACAAACTCCGAATTCCGAACATATTATTACGGCAGTCAGGCAGTGGGGGATAAGCTTCATTGCCAAAAGGGGAACAACCCAGATCATCAACTAAGGCCCCCAAATAGTAGTTAACAGAGAAAGGATGTTAAGTTGCTTAGACAACTAGGATGTTGGCTTAGAAGCAGCCATTCATTTAAAGAGTGCGTAATAGCTCACTAGTCAAGCGACTTAGCGTCGACAATAAACGGGACTAAAACTACTTGCCGAAGTTATGAACTTTTAAAGTGGTAGAGGAGCATTCTATTCTGTGATGAAGATTTTTCGTAAGAAAAGTTGGAATGAATAGAAATGCAAATGTAGGCATTAGTAACGATCAACACGATGAAAAATCGTGTCGCCGAATATCTAAGGTTTCCTGAGCAATGTTAGTCATCTCAGGGTTAGTCGGATCCTAAGCTGAGACCGAGAGGTGTAAGTGATGGTAGACAGGTCAAAATTCCTGTACCTGATATAAATTGTTTGACTACAAGGAATGACGCAGAAGTGAAAGATTAGCCATCTGTTGGATTAGATGGTCTAAACGTGTAGATGATAAATGTTGGCAAATCCGCATTTATATTACATCGAGACGTGAATGGGAGTCTTTTAGACATAAACTAATCATAAACATACTGCCGAGAAAAACTTCGTGTAGAAAATTTATGTCAGACCGTACCGCAAACCGACACAGGTAGATGGGATGAATATTCTAAGGCGCTCGAGTGAGCCGTGGTTAAGGAACTCGGCAAATTAACCCCGTAAGTTAGCGATAAGGGGTGCCTCTATTAGGTAAGATTGTACAAGTCAAGCCGAATGAGGTCGCAGATAAATGGCCCAAGCGACTGTTTAACAAAAACACATGTCTCTGCTAAGTCAATTCAGACGATATATAGGGACTGACACCTGCCCGGTGCTGGAAGGTTAAGGGAAGAGGTTAGCGCAAGCGAAGCTTTAAACCGAAGCCCCAGTAAACGGCGGCCGTAACTATAACGGTCCTAAGGTAGCGAAATTCCTTGTCGGGTAAGTTCCGACCTGCACGAATGGTGTAACGATTTGGGCTCTGTCTCAACCACGGGCTCGGTGAAATTGTGGTACCGGTGAAGACGCCGGTTACCCGCATATGGACGGAAAGACCCCGTGCACCTTTACTGCACCCTAACATTGGGTTCGGATAAAATATGTGTAGGATAGGTGGGAGACTTTGAAGTTGGAGCGCTAGCTTCGATGGAGTCAATGGTGAAATACCACCCTTGTTTTATTTGGATTCTAACCTCAATCCGTGAATCCGGATTAGGAACAGTGTTAGGCGGGTAGTTTGACTGGGGCGGTCGCCTCCCAAAATGTAACGGAGGCTCTCAATGGTTCCCTCAGCATGGTTGGTAATCATGCGTCGAGTGCAATGACATAAGGGAGCTTAACTGCGAGACATACAGGTCGAGCAGATACGAAAGTAGGACATAGTGATCCGGCGGTAGCGAGTGGAAGTGCCGTCGCTCAAAGGATAAAAGGTACGCCGGGGATAACAGGCTGATCTTGCCCAAGAGTTCATATCGACGGCAAGGTTTGGCACCTCGATGTCGGTTCATCGCATCCTGGGGCTGAAGAAGGTCCCAAGGGTTTGGCTGTTCGCCAATTAAAGCGGTACGTGAACTGGGTTCAGAACGTCGTGAGACAGTTCGGTCCCTATCCTATGCGGGCGCAGGATACTTGAGAAGAGTCGCTTCTAGTACGAGAGGACCGAAGTGAACGCACCTCTAGTGTACCAATTGTCACGCCAGTGGCAGCGTTGGGTAGCTATGTGCGGATGTGATAAGCGCTGAAAGCATCTAAGTGCGAAGCACACTTCAAGATTAGGTATCCCGTCGCAAGACCTAAAGACTCCTTGGAGATTACAAGGTTGATAGGCTGCAGGTGTAAGCCCGGTAACGGGTTCAGCCGAGCAGTACTAATAAGTCGTGAGACTTAGTCATTAATTTTTATTTCAAGATATATGTATTTGACTCAACTCTTCCAATCTTTTTTATGTTTAACAGAATAGATTCCGTTTAATAACGGGACAAGGTTTTTCTGGTGGCTATAGCTAAGGGGAAACACCTCTTCCCATTCCGAACAGAGAAGTTAAGCCCTTAAACGCCGATGGTACTACATGCGCAGGTGTGTGGAAGAGTAGGTAGCTGCCAGGATTAAAATTTGATAAGCTCATTTGGAAACCAAGTGAGCTTTTGTTTTTTAAAGCTGACAATCAGAGAAATTTCTGCTATAGGCGGATGTTCCCAGCAGTGCAAAGTACTTAAATGTGGAAGGTTACTACATGTGCCGGTGCATTGCGTCCTACTAAAGAATAGCGGGATAAAATCCGGCAGCAGTAAGGATTAATTTTGAAGTCCATTAGAAAAATCAAATCGGCTTTTTTATTTAAGACTCTTAAACATCACCGAATTCTTTCACACCAATAATTCAACCAGAAAATAAATTTTAATGCTTTATTCTGTTGTATATCTTCGAATTTCTTTAGCTCCTAACTGATTTATTATGGCATTTACCAGCGGATTGTCATCAACCTTGTCGACAGAGACGGAATTTGTTTTTGCTGTGGTCGTTGTTCGTTTAACAGTGGTCGATAACTTACCTCCGAAATCCAATTCAATTTTTTTTCCGAACACCTCTTTAGTTTTTTTATCGAGGTAGGATTTATTTTCATTAATAATATCTAAATCTTCAGCGTGTTCAACCTCTATTAGGAGTTTATCATTAGCAAAATTAGTAGGAACAGAATTGAATAAGATAGAACCAAAGAAAAGTTTATCGTTCTTTACTTGTTCTACAAAATATTCCCACTTTGAAATTATATCCTTAAGATCTTTGGAGTTCAATAGGGTAGGCATCTCAAAAGTTTTTACTTCAGGAATTTTTATTTCTTCTTTTTTTGTAGGAGATAAATTGGTGTCAATAGACTTCTTGGTCTTGTAAGAGGGAACCGGATTCCCACTCCCTTCAATTTTGTTTACTGATGTATGCGAGTTGTTAATTTTTTTTAGAAGCTGAGTAATAGACGATGAATTTTCCAATCCAATCAAATGACATAAAGCAATCTCAACTTTTAATTTGTGGTTGGATGAAGATTTTAGTTCATATTGTGTTTTGTTGATATAAGATAAGATTCTAAGCAAATCACTTTCGGAAAATTTATCAACATAGTTTAAATATTTCTCTTTATAAAAATCAGCTTCTTCAATCAGGTCGGAATTTTTTCTTATAGCTACCGTCAATATATTTCTAAAATGCTCATTAAGACCATTTAGAAAATCTATAAAATTCCAGCCGTTGTAATAAATTTTTTGTGAAATATCGAATGCTGCTGAATAATCTTTATTAAGGATTGATTCTGAGATAGTAAAGTAAATTTCTTCATCAATTAAGTTGAGCATTTTGGAAATAACATTACTGTCAACATTGTTACCGCTGAATGAAATAATCTGGTCGAACAGACTTTGGGCATCACGCAAAGCACCGTCTGCTTTTTTTGCAATTAATGTGAGAGCCATATCGTCGATTGTAATTCCTTCAGCGACAGCTATTTCGTTCAATAATTTTTTTATAGCGAACATTTCGATTCTTCTAAAATCAAAGCGCTGACACCTGGAAATAATTGTAAGAGGTACTTTGTGTACGTCGGTTGTTGCAAAAATAAAGAGTGTGTGTTCAGGCGGTTCTTCAAGAGTTTTTAAAAGTGCATTGAAAGATTCTGTTGTTAACATATGCACTTCATCGATAATGTAAATTTTGTATTTACCTTTTGTTGGGGCGTACTTAACGGATTCTCTAAGTGTTCGAATTTCTTCAATCCGTCTGTTTGATGCACCGTCGATTTCGATTATATCAAGTGATTGAGAGTTATTAAAAGACAGACACATTTCACATTGGTTACAAGGTTCGCCATTTTGAAGGTTCAGGCAATTTAAACTTTTTGCAAGAATGCGTGCTGTAGTTGTTTTACCACATCCGCGCGGACCGGCAAATAGATAAGCGTGTGCAATCCTATTATTTAATATCGCATTTTTGAGTGTAGTGGTTATATGTTCTTGACCAATTACTTCTTCAAATTTTTGCGGACGCCATTTACGTGCGGTAACTAAAAAGTTCATGTTAGTTCTACGTTGTTAGTAGTTAGTTAATGGTTGTCAATCGATAATAACAGACAACTTTTCAATGTTTAATTTACCTAAAAGTAATTTACAAAGTTTTTCCAAATATTGTTTATCTATATTACTAAAAGCCGAGTATTGGTAACTATCCAAATCTATAACTCCAAATACTTTTTGATCAACGAGTAGCGGTACAACTATTTCGGAACGTGATCCTGAATCGCAAGCTATATGTCCCGGAAATTTATTTACGTCTTCGACGATCACTGTTTCTTTCTTATTAGCCGAAGTGCCGCAAACACCTTTCCCCACTTCAATAATTGTGCAAGCAACCTTACCTTGAAAAGGTCCAAGGTAAAGTTTATTGTTTTTCAAAAGATAAAATCCAACCCAGCTTATTTTTTCGAATGTTTCTTTTAACGCAGCAATAACATTAGAAAGATTTGATATAACCGGTTCGCTTGGATTAATCAAACTCTCCATTTGAGATAAAAGAGAAATATAGCGATCCTCTTCGGAAATGAATTTGTTTGTAGATAATGTTTCTGCCATAGTTTATCTTTGAAATGATTATGATTTAAAGAGACTTCGAAAATTTAAAATCCATGTTCGTAAATCTTAATTCAATTTTTTCCGCTTTACCGTTTTCTTCTTTTGAAGCTCAAACACAAACGGAAGAGCTTCTTTAATATTACTTACCGGGATTATTTTCAATCCGTCTTTCACTTCATTTTTAATTTCTACTAGGTCTTTTTCATTATCCTTTGGAATGAGAACTGTTTTAATACCGCTTCTTCTGGCTGCTAAAAGTTTTTCATTCAAACCGCCGATAGCCAAAACTTTTCCGCGTAGAGTAATTTCACCTGTCATAGCGACATCATTGCGTGCCGGTTTACCGCTGAAAGCTGAGTACATAGCCATTGCCATAGTAATTCCAGCCGATGGACCATCTTTGGGAATAGCGCCTTCGGGCAAATGAATATGAATTTCTTTTCCTTTTGTAAAATTAGTTTCAAGATGAAATTCTTTGGCATTGGAACGTAAATAACTTAATGCTGCTTGAGCGGATTCCTTCATCACATTTCCAATTTGCCCGGTAAGTGTTAATTTTTCCGAGCCGGACATGATAGTAGCATCAACTTGAAGTATATCGCCGCCGACACTTGTCCATGCCAGGCCAGTTACGCTTCCGACGCGCAATTCTTTTTCGGCTTTCTGGGTTCTGAATCTTGGCACACCGAGATGCTTTTCGATTTTATCTTCATCAATTACATATTTCTTAATTGTTTTTTTCTTCTTTCCGTTTTCGGATTGTGAGAGAATAATTTCCCTTGCAGTTTTGCGGAAGACCGAAGCAATTTCACGTTCAAGATTTCTTACGCCGGCTTCTCGTGTGTACTCCATTATAATTTTATTGATGGCAGAGTCCTTAAAATCGACGTCATATTTATCAAGTCCATGAGCTTGAAGCTGCTTTGGAATAATATGTCTATTGGCAATCTGAATTTTTTCGTGTTCAAGGTAACCGGGTAGTTCAATTATTTCCATTCTATCTTGAAGAGGAAGCGGAATATTGTACCTGACATTTGCAGTAGTTATAAACATTACTTGTGACAGATCATAGTCAACATCAAGATAGTGATCATTAAAAGTATGGTTCTGTTCCGGGTCTAAAACTTCGAGCATAGCCGATGAAGGATCGCCGCGGAAATCCATACTCATCTTATCAATTTCATCAAGCAGCATAACAGGATTGATTGTTTTAGCACGCTTCATTGATTGAATGATTTTACCGGGCATCGAGCCGATGTATGTCCGTCTGTGGCCGCGTATCTCAGCTTCATCACGAACGCCGCCTAGAGATATGCGGACAAAATTTCTACCGAGTGCTCGTGCAATCGATTTACCAAGAGACGTTTTACCAACACCCGGAGGACCAACAAAACATAATATCTGTCCACGCATATTTTTTACAAGATTTAAAACCGCTATATGTTCAACAATTCTTTCTTTTGGTTTATCTAATCCGTAATGATCTTCATCTAAAATTTTGCGGACATTTTTAATATCAAGATTGTCCTTTGTTCTATTATGCCATGGTACATCTATCATCCAATCCAAGTAGTTTCTAATAACAGTAGCTTCGGGAGAACTTGGAGGAGTTTTTTTCAATTTATTAAATTCTTCGAGTGCTTTTTCCTGAACCGGTTCTGGCATCTTGGCGTTAATAATTTGCTCTTTCAACTTTAAAAATTCAGGAGTGGTTTCTTCGTCTTCACCGAGTTCATCTTGCAAAATCCTGATTTGTTCCTGGATGATAAATTTACGTTGGGATTTAGCGATGTTATCCTGAACTTTCCCTTCAATTTCTTTTTCGATTTTCAGAATCTCAATTTCCGAGTGTAAAATTCTTATCACTTCGTACAATTGATCTTTAAGAGTAAAGCACTGCAATATTTTCTGTTTAACTTCAATTGTTTGATTGATATTGGCGGCAACATAAAAAAGTTTTCTATCGGGTTCGTTGATGTTATCGAAAGCGTTCAATGCTTCCGGCGGAACGGACTTATTAATTTTTACATACTCTTTGAACGAATTTGTCATTTGCCGTATCAAGGCGTTCATTTCTCTCTGATCTTCTTCAACCGGTTCAACTACCTCTATTTCCGCTTCAAAGAAATTGTTTCTTTCGGTGAACTTGAGTATGCGTCCTTGAATAATTCCATCAACAAGAATTTTTAATAAGCCGTTGGGCAGTTTTAAAATCTGAATAATTTTTGCAATTGTTCCTTCAGTGTAAATATCATCACGGGTCGGTTCTTCTATATTTGGTCTTTTCTGTGCAGATAAGAAAATATATTTTGAACTTTCTAAGGCAAAATTTGCTGCCTTAATTGATTGTTCTCTCCCAACTAAAACCGGGAAAATCATGTAAGGAAAAATTACATTATCACGTAAGGGCAGAACCGGAAGTATGTTAGGGATATCCTCAAGAATTGATACTTCTTCCGGGTGATTTTTCGTTATATCGCTCATATAAACAAACACTCCATTCTTTATTTTGATGAGTAAAGATACCAAAATCAAATTCTAAATTCTAAGTAAGAAAATGGAACTGATAAATGAGAATGCAGAATTTAGAGTGCGGAACTGAGAATGCTGGATTTAAATGTTAAATATCCCGAAGTAATTCCTCAGGAAAATATATGAAATGGATTTTAAGCAATAATCTTTTGGCAATTACATTTTCCATTTGCCATTTTCATGATTTTTTTTAATTCAGCACTCCGCATTCATCATTCAGCATTCTCATAAGGAATAATTTTGGTATTTTTCGTTTGAACTTTTTTGGAGATACGATGATAGATAAAGTAATTCAGATAGCTAAGGAATCAGGTGAGATTATACGTGATAGCTACCGCAAAAATTTTTCTATCGAGTACAAAACCAACTTGTCTAATCTTGTGACCGAAGTCGATAAAAAATCGGAACAAACGATAATTAATTTTATTAAGAAAGAATTTCCTACGCATGCGATTCTCGCCGAAGAAAGCGGAGAGCATAAAAATCATTCGTCCGAGTACATATGGGTGATTGATCCTCTCGATGGAACAACAAACTTTGCCCATGGATTACCGATATTTTCGGTTTCAATCGGTGTTCAAAAAAACAATGAGACAATTTGCGGGGTTGTTTATGATGTTATGCGCGATGTCTTCTATTCGTCGGAGAAAGGGAACGGTTCTTTCGCAAATGGAATAAGATTGCATGTTAGTACAAATGATGATTTAAGAAAGAGTGTTCTGGTTACCGGTTTTCCTTATAATGTTGCAGAGAATCCTGATTTTGCATTTGAACGGTTCATTGAATTTTTAAAACACTCACGAGCCGTACGCAGACTTGGTTCTGCCGCAATAGACATGTGTTACGTTGCCGAAGGTGTATTTGACGGTTTCTGGGAAGTGTCACTCAACCCATGGGATATGTGCGCCGGTAAATTAATTGTTGAAGAAGCCGGCGGAAAGGTAACCAATTTTAACGGTAAGCAGATGAGTATTTATTCCAAACAGATTCTTGCGACCAACGGAAAAGTTCATACCCGGATGATAGAAATATTGAATCAATTTAAATAGATAAGAGAACGAAGATGAAAAAAATATTATTCGTTTTACTTCTTGGAATAACCGCTAATAATTTTGCACAGAAATTTGAAAAGCTTGCACTAACCCCGCCGATGGGATGGAACAGTTGGAATAAATTCGGTTGTGATATCAATGAAGATTTGATTCGACAAACAGCAGATGCTATGGTTTCATCCGGTATGAAAGATGCCGGGTACCTGTATATTAATATTGATGATTGCTGGCACGGTGAACGCGACAGTCTTGGGTTCATTCATCCCGATCCCATAAGATTTCCATCGGGAATGAAACCACTTGCAGATTATGTTCATTCAAAAGGTTTGAAACTTGGAATTTATTCCGATGCCGGTTGGAAAACTTGCGGCGGAAAACCGGGCAGCCGGGGATATGAATTTCAGGATGCTAAAACTTATGCGGAATGGGAAATCGATTATTTAAAATACGATTGGTGCAACACTGAAAAATTAAATGCGGAAGGTGCTTACCTGACTATGAGTAACGCTTTGTATGCAGCCGGAAGACCGGTTGTTCTTAGCATCTGCGAATGGGGAAGTAACAAACCGTGGGAGTGGGGAAAGAATATCGGGCATTTATGGAGAACGACCGGTGATATCTACAATTGCTTCGATTGTATTAAAGATCACGGAACATGGCAATCGTGGGGAGTGATGAAAATTTTAGATTCGCAGAAAGGTCTGCGTGAGTATGCCGGGCCCGATCACTGGAATGATCCTGATATGCTCGAAGTTGGAAACGGAATGTCAGTTAATGAAGACCGTGCACATTTTTCGATGTGGTGTATGCTTGCCGCTCCTTTAATAGCCGGAAACGATTTGAGAGATATGTCAAGAGAGACTCAGGAGATTTTGACGAACAAAGAGGTGATTGCTGTTAATCAAGATTCGTTGGGAATACAAGGATTTAAATATTCGGAAAAAGAGAAGATTGAAATATGGTTCAAACCGCTTGTTAATGGTGATTGGGCGATGTGCATTTTAAACAGAGGTGAGCAGCCCTACAAATTTTCTTTTGATTGGAAGAATGAAAATGTTGCCGACGATTTTGCCAAAAGAGAAGCCGACTTTGATGAAACAAATTATAGCATTAAAGATCTTTGGCTGAAAAAAGTTATTGGAACAACAGAAGAAGTTTTAAATAAAGAGATTCCAGGTCATGATGTATTGATGATGAGATTAATTAAGTTGTAGAATTTTTTGTGTGGATTTTTCATCTAGAAAAGTAAATATTTAGCAATAATGGATAACATGAAAAGATTTTTATTGAATATTTTACTTCTTAGCAGTGTAAGTTCTGCACAAGTAGAGAATCGATTAAAATTTTATCCTCTACACATAGGAGATTTTTGGCAATATAGGGGAACAAAAACAACAATGGATCGACCTGATCCGGATACTACATGGATTTGTACGAGAGAGATACTTGGTGATACAATAATGGCTAATGGGAAAAAATATTATCAAGTAAGTGAAAATAAAATAAATAATCCCGATCAATTATCTCCATACAACTTTTTTATGAGATTAGATTCATTAAACGGAAATATTTATCAATATATAGGAAACCAAGAATATATAAGAGACAGTCTTTTTGTTGAAGATAGTGCAAAAATTTTTTATGAGTACACATGCTTTTTTGATGTGAAAGAATTTTTTGGCTTGAACCTAAGAACCAGACTTATTAAAAGAACTGCAATTAGTTCTGATTATTATAATGGATGGGAATACGCAGAAGGGTTAGGTGAAACATTTCGTTATTTCGATGATATTTTTGTTTATGCAATTCATTATATAAGTGAACTTGCTTATGCAAAAATCAATGGTGTTGAGTACGGTACTTATGTGAGTGTGAAAGATGAAAAAGAAAAATTACCGGCCGGGTATTCAATTTCACAAAATTATCCTAATCCTTTTAACCCAACTACAACAATAGAATATTCCATACACACCCCCACCTTCGGTGTCCCCTCTCGAGAGGGGAATCAAAGGGGTGTGTTTGTAACTTTGAAAGTTTATGATATCCTTGGACGTGAAGTTGCAACGCTTGTAAACGAATACCAATTACCCGGGAAATATTCTGTGCTTTATAACGTAGAGACGCGCCATGGCGCGTCTCTACCATCTGGAGTCTATTTTTATACGTTAATGATTCGGGACGCCTTACACAGTTCAGCGTTTAACAAAACAAAAAAATGTTGCTGACAAAATAAATTTCGGTTTAAAACTCTTCCTATATTAGCACATGATTACTATGATAGACCTACAATAGAATTTGTAAATATGAATATATAGGAAAAACAAAAATGAAAAATTTAATTTACTTTTTAATTGTGTCGGTATTTTTCTTAAACGGATTACATGCTCAAAGTATTATCATCAATCATAATCATATTGATTATACACAAATCCCATTGACATGGATTACGGCAGCAAAAAATACTTTAAAGATTGGATACGGGCATACTTCGCACGGAAGCCAACTTGTCAGCGGTATGAATGCAATAAAAGAAAATAATTCTTCATTTAATTATGATTACTCCGGATGGGGACTCGATGTAGGAATATTCTTTAATGACTATTGGGGAAATGCCGGTGGTGCAGATGACCTGGGGCATAACGGAGATCTTGGCTGGAGAGACGCAACTATACAAATGTTAAACTTACCAGGGAACGATAGGAATGCTGTAATATGGTCGTGGTGCGGCGGTGTTAGCGATAATACTGTGGAAGGGATCGATACTTACTTGAATGCTATGGATGCTCTGGAAGAATCATATCCCAATATAAAATTTATTTATATGACCGGCCATCTTGACGGCAGTGGACAATCAGGAAATCTTAATCAGAGAAACCAACAAATTAGGGATTACTGTGTATCACATAATAAAATTCTTTTCGATTTTGCCGATATAGAAAGTTATGATCCGAATGCATTAATGTATTATATGCCATTGTATGCTACCGATGGATGCTGGTATGACAGTAACGGCGACGAAAATCCATGGGACGATCAGAACTGGGCGATTAATTGGGTAACTAATAATCCATCAAGTCATTATACCCAGAGTTCAAACGCATGCAGTGAATGTGCTCATTCCGAAAATTTGAATTGCGTTCAAAAGGGTGGGGCTATATGGTGGCTATTGGCACGTCTTGCCGGATGGGATGGCTCATTAGTCGGTGTCGATGATTCAAAAGAAATGATAACAAATTTTAATCTCTCGCAAAATTATCCTAATCCGTTTAATCCGAGTACAATAATAAGTTACACAATTCCGACCCCACCCCCAGCCTCTCCACTTAGTAAGGGGAGGGTTATGGGAGGGGTTGTGACGTTAAAAGTTTACGATATCCTTGGACGTGAAGTTGCAACACTTGTAAATGAATACCAGGGACCGGGAAAATATTCTGTGCTTTATAACGTAGAGACGCGCCATGGCGCGTCTTTACCATCTGGAGTCTATTTTTATACATTAAGAGTTCGTCCTTCGGCAAGCTCAGGACATGTGTTTAATGAGACAAAAAAGATGGTGCTGTTGAGATAAGTCTGTTTATTGCAGAATTTTTTTCAAAAAAGATTGTTTATATATTTAGTCAAACTTTTGGGCATTAGTTTTCGTCCAAATAATCAAAAAATTGTAAAGAAAAAACATTTATAGAAAATTTTTACTATGTAATTATTTCCCTTCGCATTATTTTTATCAAACATTTAATTAATTGTAGAGAGAAAAATTGGAAACAAAGAACATTGATTTATCCTCGTTAAAGATTGACAGAAACAAAAGTGAAAATGTTAATCCCGATCGGAAAAAATTATCGTATTATATTGGACTGGTCATTATAGTTGTTGTCGTATTGTTAGGACTCTTTTGGGGCTGGAATGCATTATTCAAAACATCGATTGAGGTAGAACTAACTACAGTTACACTTCAGTCGCCATCACAATCAAGCGCAGCATTAACAGCCAGCGGTTATGTGGTTGCCCAGAGAAAAGCCGCTGTTGCTTCCAAGGGAACGGGTAGATTGGTTTACCTTGGTGTAGTTGAAGGTGACCGCGTTAAAAAGGATGAGATAATTGCCCGGCTTGAAGATAATGACATTAAGGCACAGCTTGAACAAGCCAAAGCAAACTTAAAACTGAACGAAGCCGATTTGAAAGATGCTGAGAATAATTACAAAAGGATACAAGAATTATTAAAAACCGGTTCGGCTACTGTTGCCGATGTTGATGCAGCCGAATCGAGATATTATAGAGTGCTGGCTTCTATCGATCTGGCAAAAGCACAAATTCTTGCTGCAGAAGTTGCTATGGAAAATACTTTGATACGTGCACCGTTCAACGGAACGGTTCTTACAAAAAATGCCGATGTAGGAGAGATAGTCGCACCGCTTGCTGCAAGTACATCTAAAGCGAATGTTGTTACTATCGCGGATATGAATTCTCTGCAAGTTGAAGCAGATGTATCCGAATCTAATATTACAAAGATTGAACCGGAACAAGATTGTGAAATAAGATTGGATGCTTATCCGCAGAATGCTTATCCCGGTTACGTCGCTAAAATTGTTCCAACTGCCGATAGAAGCAAAGCAACGGTAATGGTTAAAGTTGGCTTCAAGACTTATGATGCTAAAGTTCTTCCGGAGATGAGTGCAAAGGTAGTATTCATGAAAGAAAAATTGAGAGAAGAACAATTGAGCGAACAGCAAATATTAGTTCTTCCCAAAGAATCGGTAAAAGAAATTGATGGGAGTAAAGTTGTTTATAAAGTTATTGATAAGACTGTAACCGAAATTCCGGTAACAACCGGTCGTGATATGGGTTCGTATATCGAGATAGTCAGCGGTTTAGAGAACGGTGACCGCGTGATTTCTAAAATCACGGATGAAATAAAAGATGGTATAACAGTAAAAGTTAAATAACAATTAAGTGATTGGAGAAAAATATGTCGGCTATTATCCAGATTCGTAATGTGTTCAAATCTTACTGGCGAAACAGCTTGGAAATCCCGGTACTGCAAAATATTTCACTTGATGTTGAAGAAGGAGAGTTTCTCGCATTGATGGGACCTTCGGGATCGGGAAAAACAACTTTGTTAAATCTAATTGCCGGAATAGACAGACCTACAAAAGGTGATCTTGTTGTTTCAGGTACCGATATCGGGAAACTTGGCGAATCGGCTCTTGCAAAATGGAGATCGGCTAATGTAGGATTTGTTTTTCAGTTTTATAATTTAATACCGGTTCTAACAGCTTACGAAAATGTAGAGCTGCCGCTTCTTTTAACAAAACTTTCTAAAGCAGAAAGAAAAAAACATGTTGAAACAGCGCTCGGTATTGTAGGACTTGGCGACCGGATGCATCATTCACCGAAACAATTATCAGGCGGACAAGAACAGCGTGTTGCAATAGCGAGGGCGATTGTAACCGATCCTTCAATTCTTGTTGCAGACGAACCGACCGGTGATCTTGATAAACATTCCGCCCAAGAAATTTTAACGTTGATGGAGCGCTTGAACAAAGAATTTAAAAAAACAATCGTAATGGTTACACACGATCCTCATGCGGCCGAAAGAGCTCTGCGTCTGCTGCATCTTGAAAAAGGCGATTTGGTTTAAGGAGCGGCTATGAAAATATTAAAATTAATTTTTAAAAATTCTTTAAGACATAAACTTAGAACAACATTAACCATTCTTGGAATAGCAATAGCAGTAATTGCTTTTGGAATATTAAGAACGGTTGTAACATCGTGGGATGTGGGAGTTGAAGCGGCTTCTCCAAACAGATTGATTACTCGTCAAGCAGTATCTTTCATATTTCCTTTACCGTATGCATACAAAGATAGAATTGCATCTATCCCCGGTGTTACCCAAGTAACATATGCAAATTGGTTCTCGGGAGTCTATAAAGATAAAAACCAGTTCTTTGCACGCATGGCTGCCGACCCGGAAACGCTATTAAAAGTTTATGACGAAATTCTTTTAACGGATGAAGAAAAGAAAAATTTTATTGCCGAAAGAAATTCATGTATTGTTGGAATTGAAACAGCGAAGACGTACAATCTTAAGATTGGTGATATCATGACACTAGAGGGGGATATTTATCCGGGTAGATGGGATTTTGTAATACGCGGAATTTACAGACCGAAATTCAAAACGATCGATCCTACAGCTATGTATTTCCATTGGGCTTATGTTGATGAAAGAATGCAAGAAGAATCACCGGCAAGAGCCGGTTTGGTAGGATGGTATATTATGAAAATAGATGACCCGGCAAAATCGGCTTCTATTTCTGCACAGATTGATAACATGTTTAAAAATTCTGCTTACGAAACTAAAACCGAAAGTGAACGTGCGTTTACCGAGAATTTTTTATCATCAACAAGTGCTATAATTTCTGCGATGGATTTTATGTCTTTTGTGATTGTTGGAATTATCATGCTTGTACTCGGGAATACGATGATCATGTCCGCACGCGAAAGAGCAAGAGAATATGCAATATTAAAAACACTTGGCTTTTCAACATGGCACTTGATTGGCTTGATTGGCGGCGAATCGATGTTGATTGCGTGTCTTGGCGGTGGAGTTGGATTACTCTTAACATTCCCGCTGATTGTTGGATTTGAACAAGCAATACCCAAGAGTGTGTTCCCGATGTTTGAACTAGAAACCATAACAGTTATACTTTCGATAGTTGCAGTATTGTTGATAGGATTGGCTGCAGCTATATTCCCAACACAAAGGGCAATACGTACAAAAATTGTTGAGGGAATCAGATTCATTGGCTAATTTAATACTGAAGGAGTGTAACGACTGCAGTATCTCAAACAAATTTAAATTGAGATTCTCCCGAAGGGATGCATACGGCATTCACTTCGTTCAGAATTAAGAGAGGAAAAAAAATGAAGATACCTTTTAAATATTCAATCCGCAGTCTCTGGAAAAGAAAACTAACTACAGCCATAACAGTTGTTGGTATAGGAATGGTTGTTTTTGTTTTCGCCGCCGTGTTGATGATGGCATACGGTGTACAGAAGACTCTTGTTTCTACCGGCTCACCAGATAATGTAATGATTTTACGTAAGTCCGCTAACGGTGAGATTTCAAGTATCATTGATGGAGAAACCCAGAATGTAATAAGAACTTTACCGTACATTGCCAAATCAAATGATGGTAATCAACTAATTTCAACCGAACCGGTTGTGGTGATAAATCTTGGTATCAAAGGCGGAGGTCTGAGTAACATTACTGTCCGCGGTGTTGATCAGCCGGCGTTCAAACTTCGCACTCAAGTAAAAATAATTGAGGGAAGAAATTTCAATCCTTCGTTACGTGAATTGATCGTAGGAAATAAAATCTCGGATAAATTTGAAGGTGCACAAGTCGGCAGTACAATTAAATTTGCCGGCGATAATTGGAAGATTGTAGGAATGTTTACCACCGACGGCAGCGGTTTCGATTCGGAAATTTGGGGCGATTCAAAACAATTGTTAAATGCTTTTAACAGAGGGAGCTCTGTTTCTACAATGACGGTTAAATTGGATAACGTTGCTAACTTCGATAAATTCAAAAAAGCATTTGAGTCGGAACGGAGGTTACAGCAATGGGAACCGAAGATCGAACAGAAATTTTTTGAAGAACAATCTGAAATATTGGCTGCGTTCATTAGTATCGTTGGAATTTTTGTAACCGTAATTTTCAGTTTCGGTGCAACGATTGGTGCCACAATTACAATGTATGCTGCTGTTGCAAACAGAACTGTAGAAATTGGTACTATGCGCGCACTCGGATTTAGAAGAAGAAATCTGCTTGCAGCATTTTTATCCGAATCGCTTTTTATATCCATTGTCGGCGGAGCTTTAGGATTGGTGCTGGCGTCGTTCTTACAATTTTTCTCGATCTCAACACTTAATTGGAATTCATTTGCCGAATTATCATTTTCATTTGCGCTATCACCGGATATAATTATATCATCGATGATTTTTGCAGTAGTTATGGGATTCTTAGGAGGATTTTTACCATCTGTCCGTGCAGCAAGATTGAATATTGTAAATTCATTAAGAGCTGCATAGTATTATTAGAGACATTTCTTTAGAAAAAAAAGTTTTAATCCGCCAGAGGCGGACAAGGGTTAAATTCTCCATCTCCTCGCCTCGATTCGACAAGTCTCAACGAGTCGAAGTGGGTTGCGGCGAGGAGATTCATTGCTTTAGCGTGTTAAAACTTTTTTTGTTTTATTACTTTCCACATAAAATTTCCTTCCATAATTGTTATTTATCACCTAATTTAAATCAGATGGTTGCAGCATGTTTAAATTTCAAATTCACGGATATAAGTTACACTATGAGTTTCTTAAAGAATATCAGCGATAATGAATTAATACATCGTATAGCAGAAGGTGATAAACGTTCCCTTGATCTTCTATTTAAAAGATATTATCCACGTCTCTGTTTTTTTTCACTTCAGTTCGTAAAGAATAAAAATCTTGCAGAAGAAGTTGTATCAGATATTTTTCTAAACATCTGGCTGAAGCGCGGAAGATTAAAAATTAACATTAGCGTTAAGGCATATCTTTATACAGCGGTACGTAATCAATCACTCAACTATTTGAAGAAGAAAGATCTCAACTACGAGGATTTAGAAGTGGTTGATAAAGAATCCGTAATTGCAAGTTTATCGCCGGATCACTTTTTGATTTACGATGAGTTGAAAGAAGAGATTGAAAATATGATCAAAAATTTACCGGAGAGAAGGCAACTAATCTTCAGGATGAACCGGATCGACGGCTTGAGTTATAAAGAAATTGCCGAGATACTTTCTATTTCGGTAAACACAGTTCAAAACCAGATGGTAGAAGCCGTGAAGTTTATGACAAAACAGTTACCGAGAATTAAAAAGCTTTTCACACTTGTACTGGCATTCCTAATTCAATAATCTTAATAAACTATCTTTAAATCAATAGACCGCGAATTGTGCGGATTAGGCGGATGTTCACGGATTTATCTGCGGAAATCAGCTGAATCAGAGCTTGCCCGCCGTTTTGTTGGCGGATTATCAGGGTGCTATTTCTTTACAGATTAATAGTAGGTGCAACCCCGATTTCTTGTCTAAGTTATTAAAATCCATCACTAAACTAATGTTACTAAAATGAACGGTGAAAAATTTTTAGAATTAACAATTAAGTATTTATCGAATGAAGCTTCGGATTCCGAAAGAGATGAACTGAACTATCTGTTAAAGCAAAGAAAATATACAAAACGGTTTAAAGTAATACGGAAAGAATGGAAAAGAAAAGATGCATCTGTGAATTTGAAGCAATTTAATACCGAAGACGGATTAGAAAAGTTAAACACCAAGATTAGCAAATACGATAGCAGATATCACCCACAACAGAAAATGTTTCCGGCAATCCGCTATGTTTACAGAAATGTGTTTGTTAAAACGGCAATATCAGTTGCATTGGTTTTAATTATTTCGACCATCGGTTTATACTACCTGGGTGTCTTCAGCGGTAAATCGAATTCAGTTGTGTGGAATGAAAAGGTAACGCAACTCGGTGAAAAATCGATTCTTACTTTTTTAGACGGAACAAAAATCACACTTAATGCCGGGAGTAAATTAAAATATCCTTCCGGATCTGAAATCACACAGAGAGAAGTATATTTAGAGGGAGAAGCATTTTTTGAAGTTGCCCGTGATACTTCAAGACCTTTCATTGTACGTACATCTACTATTTCTACTACAGTGCTCGGGACTAAATTTGATGTTTGTGCATATTCGGTTGATCGGGAGATATCGGTTTCGTTAGTTGAAGGAAACGTGAAAGTATCCAAATCAACGGGCGGTAAAAAAGAAGATATCGTAATACTGAATCCCGAACAGCAGTTAACATACTCAAAAGACGAAGAGATAAGCCGCGTAAGAAATTTTGATGAACAAGAAGCAACCGGATGGAAAGACAATGTTTTAAAATTCACTAACGAACCGCTGAATAAAGCGTTGATAAAACTTGAACGGTTCTATGGAGTTAAATTCGAACTGACGAAGAAATCGGCAGCTAATATTAAGATTACGGCTAACTTCAAAGGGGATTCATTCCATACGGTAGCAGAGGTAATTAAAAAATTAACTGGATTGAAATACAAAACGATTACTGAAAAAAATGAAATAAGGAAAGTTATTTTTTATTAAAACAAAACTATTAGACCTCCCTCTTTTGTTCCCCCTCCTAATCCGCCTAACCCTCCCAAATGATGGCGGGTAAACAAGATGGCGGACAAGTTTCGGAGAGGGTGATCCAAAGGACGGGGGTGGTAGAAAAAGGAGGTACAAATAGTATGAGAGAATAAAAAGCCATGACAATGGATGAGATTGCCATGGCTTACAAGTAGCAAACACTTTTAACGAAGTAGTACTAAGTAACTAAGTGTTCACCAGCACGGGAATAAAAATATGAAAAAAAATATTCTATGGATAGTAAAAATGACAGCTATTTATTCATTCTGGGGGATTATACTTCAAGCGGCAATTGTTAATCTTTTATTTGCTTCATCACCATCTGAAGGACAAAATTTACGGGATGTTAAATTAAGCGTTAAAGCAATTAATGTAACATTCCACGATGCACTAAAAATCATTGAGCAGAAAACCGATTTTAAGTTCAATTACATTGAAGATGAAATACCGATTAATGAAAATGTAACAATCAGTGTTACAGATGAATCACTTTATAATATTCTCGAAGTTTTTGCAAATGATTACGGGTTGATCTTTAATAGAATTAATAACCAGATAACAATTAAAAAATCTGTAGGAGGGGAAACAGAAAAGATCACTGCGATTGCTGAAACCGGTTCTATTAAAGGCAAAATTATAGATGCACAAACCAAAGAGCCGCTTATCGGTGCTAACATAGTATTAAAAGGTACAACTATAGGAGTTACCACTAACCTTAACGGGTATTATGAATTTGAAAATTTAACAACCGGTAATTACACAATAGTAGTTAAGTATGTTGGTTATGCAACCAAATCTGAGAACATAAATATTTTTATTAACAAAACTGTTGAATTGAATTTTTCGCTTGAACCGTCATTGGTTGATTTAGACGAAGTTGTTGTTTCAGGTGCATTTGGTCAAACTGAAAAACGTGCTTTGCCCAATCCGATAACTTCGTTGAAAGTAGCTGACATCCAAACACTTCCCTCCACGAGTGTAAATGAAATTCTCCAAAATAAGGTTCCGGGTTATTACCAGATTGCTCAACAAGAGGGTAATGTAGGAACAAACTCATATGGACTTAGGGGACCGACTTCTCTCAACGGTCCAGCTATTAAATATTATCTTGATGGAGTTCCGATCCAGGATTTGGGGAACTTTTTCCTTTTAGGTAATCTGAATAATATAGAAAGAATAGAAGTATTGCGCGGACCAATGTCAACAACCTTATACGGTTCGCGAGCAAATGCTGGTGTAGTCAATATTGTTTCAAAAAAACCGTTAGCCGGTAAAACTAATGTGAATTTCTCAACTGCTATAACTGCAATTACAAATAAATACGCTACCGGCACACCGCTTCAAAATGAACAAACGCTTAATGTTTCCGGGGGTACTAATCAGTACGGATACAACATCGGGCTATCACATTGGGATAGAGATTATGCTTTACAACCAAGTACTATTCCTAGAGCATCTTTCTGGGGTCTGGATGTAGGACTTAAGTCGGATTACGATCCGCTATTAATTGATATACATGTATCTTATGCTAAAACAACAACGGGTACTTTTGAAAAATTATGGTGGCATGATTACGCAAGGGAACGCGGATGGGGTTCAAGATACAATAGGGATTTGGTTGCTATAAAAACGAATTATCAATCAGATTTTTACACATTGAAAACGAACTTGAATTTGAGACAGATTCTAAGTTCAAATTGGTATCATAATTTAACTGCCGGTTATGAAAACACAGAAAATCAATTTTATAAAATACCTTCTACTTCTAATAGTGCAGACCCAATCTGGAATACTAGTCTTGCACCTATTAAGCGATACACATTAAGATATTTCATGAATTACAATACTTACATAAATGATGTATTGAAAATTGATTTAACTGGTGGCTTTGAACATTGGCAATTTAACAACGACTCATTTGCCTTACTCACAAGTACTTCATGGGGGAATCAATTTCCGAATTCCGAAGATATCATCAGCGATCCTGATGGTTTAATATCTACGATTGTACATACTACAGAATACAATTATGGCTACTTTGGTGAATCTGTTCTAAGCTATGACAATAAACTTTTTTTAACAACCGGATTACGGGTAGAAAAAAACAGTGGTTTCAGTGATAATTTTGATACATCTGTTCTGCCAAGAATTGGGTTATCTTATGTCCAAGAACTTGGTGATGTTACTCTTAAACCAAGAGTATCATGGGGACTAAATATTAATCCTCCTTTCTATAACCAGGTTATTGCTTCTGTTACTCCATTTTGGATCCAATTAGCAAATCCAGATTTAAAGCCCGAAAAAAACTCCGGCTATGAAATTGGTGCGGATATTTATTATGGAAATCTTTTTTCATTTGAAGTAACCTATTATAACCAGAAAGCTTCCGATCTGATTTACCAGACTTATTTTGAGGATGAAGAATCAAACTTTTATGTACAATATGTTAACCTTAATGAAGTTTTAAATGAAGGGTTCGAATTTTCGGGGTACTTAAATCTCAATCCATTTTCTCTAAGTGCAACATTCACATCTACAAATAGTAAAGTCGGCAACGGTGCAGAACTAATCGGTTACTCTGAAGGAGACCGTTTGATCAATATTCCAATATCAAGTTTAAATTTAGAACTCACATATAAAATACCTTCCTTATTTTCAGAAACTGGGAAAGGGGGATCAGTTGGTTTAAGAGCTAACTATACCGGTTCGCAACGCCAAACCGATTATCTGGCGCTTTATGATTCCAGGTATATCCCCGGCGCACCAAGATATGACGGGCATACGATTGATATTAAGTCCTATACTTTATTTGGCCTTACTGCAAACTATTGGGTAACAGATTTCTTACAGGTCTATGTCTTCATTAAGAATTTGACAGATAAAGAAGATATTCTTGTTTACACATACCCGATACCCGGTCGCCAGAGTACATTGGGACTGAAGTTTAATTTCTGATCTAAGTGATTAACCGGTAACCGATAATTTATTTATATCGTTTTAATATTTTGCCTGGAGTGAAAATGAATAAAAAAGTTCTTATAAAAATTTTGTTGTTGTCTGTGTTATATTCTGAAGTGTATTGCGATAACGATAAAACTCAAATTTCTCCTCTTAAACCACGTGCCGGTGATGTTATTACGATAAAATTTAATGGTGTAGGAACATCGCTAAAAGACGTTGAAAATATTGATATGATTACTTATCTCTTTTCCAATGAAATTGAAGAAACATATTCCATTGAGATGGTAAGAGAAGGGAGCTATTGGTTGGGGAAAATTCAAACTTCCCCAACTACAGAATTTATTGCACTGAAATTTATTAGTGATGATATAATAGAGAACAATGATGATGAAGGTTACTTCATCAAGTTCTATGATAAAGATGGTATCGAAACAATCGGTTCTAAGTTGGGATATGCCAGTGCTATCTCATCCTGGGGAATTAGATTATTGAACATTCTCAAACAAGATAAAACAGCATACGGAATAATGAAAGAAATATTTACTGCTCATCCCGAGCTTAAGATTAAGTATTTAAATTATTATCTCGGCACTATCAATGGTGCTTTGAAAGAGAAAGGCAATCCGATAATTGCTGAAGAATTATCGGAGTTGTTAAAGAATGAGAACCTGACTGATAGCGACTATAATACTATCATAAATTTTTATTATAGAATTAGAGAAGCTGAGAAAGCTAAAGAAATATCGAACGAAGTCATTAAAAAATTTCCTTATGGAGTTGTAGCGTTCAATAAAAGAATTGACGAATTGAACTCGGTGAAGGATCTTAATGAACAAATAAAAATGGTCCACCAACTTTATCAAGATTTTCCCGACGATGAATCACGATTGTCCATTGCATACGATGTATTTAAAAGTATGATCGATAAAGGAAGATTTGAATTACTAAACGATTGGTGGTTAAATAATATTTTAACCGTTAAAAAGAAAGCAGCTTTTCTGTCGTTGTTTCTTAATACTGTACTGGAAACCAACAAAGAAACAGAGCTTGCTCTTTCCATAGCAACAGCAGCAGTTGAAGAATGGCGTAAAGAATTAAAAACACCAACTTTTGTACGATTGAAAAATTATTCTGAAAAAGGTTGGTTGCAGCAGATGAATGTTAACCTGGGTAGATCTATTATAGAATATAGTAATGTTCTTAAGCTATTGGGTAGAAAGGAGGAAGCATTAAATTCTTTTGAAGAAGGTTTATCACATGATAGGCGCAATATTTTGTTGACTGCATTTGCTTCGGCATATTTTACATTATTGGTTGAAAACAATAAACAAGAAAAAATTAAACGTGTTGTAGAGTTTGCACTTAAGAAAGGTTTAGCCACTCCCGAAATGAAAGAATATTCAAGAAAAATTTTTATTTCTGAAAATGGTAACGAAAAAGGTTATGATAAATATCTTGAACAATTTGAATCAAAGGTCAAAGAAAAAATAGTCACAAAGCTGAAAAAGGAAATTATAAAAGAAACCGCTCCACAATTTTCCCTAGTAGATCTTGATGGAAACAATATATCATTATCACAACTGAAAGGTAAAATTATAGTTCTGGATTTTTGGGCAACTTGGTGCGGACCATGCAAGGCATCTTTCCCGGGAATGCAAAGAGCTGTAAATAAATTTGCAAATGATAATGATGTAAAATTTTTATTTATAAGTACATATCAAACAGAAAAAAATAAAAAGGAAGTTGTTACGAATTTCATTACCGGAAATAAATATCCATTTCATGTACTGCTTGATGAAAATAATGAGGTTGCCAAAAGTTTTTATGTTACTAATATTCCCACAAAAATTATTATTGATAAAGAGGGAAATATTAGGTTTAAATCTGTTGGATTTAGTGGTACTACTGAGCACTTGGTAGCTGAGATAAGCGAAATGATAAGGCTGCTGAAATAATGATTATTAACACACACCTAAACTTTCTCTGATGTTTGCAATCTTTAGAGAGGTTTAATAATTGTAAAGACTTGCCGCCGCAAGTCTTAAATAAAGGTTAATAAAAATATTTTTTTTCGATGTACACATTCACAGCTCCTCACATTGGCATGCTCAGTGGAGTTAGGTATACCTGACACAATCAGATAAACCCTATAAAGTTAGGCATGCTTAGTGAAACGATCCTCTCCAGGGATAAACCGTTAGCCATCTTTGGAGAGGTTTTTTATTTAAGGGTTAGTATTCTTCTTGAATAAATATACTGTGGTATGAAAGATTAGGAATTAAGAAATTCTTCTATAGTCAGTCCGCAATCCTCAACAATAATTTTTCTGAGAAGCGATTTCTTAATTTCTTTTCCTTTTTGGAAGTGTTGCGCGTAAAGAAGAAACTTTAAAGAGCGACTTTGATATTTGTTTTGTTTTTTCCAGTTTCAAGAAGAAGAATATGTTAGAAAAAAAAGTAAACAACTGCCGGGACGAACTGTACAAAAATTACGGTATATCTTTAGCTCCGATTTATATCTCGTTAAAGGAATTTCAGCAAAGAAACAGACAGAAAAAATCACCCGTTGGTGACATTGTAAAAGAAGGGATTGTTTTATCAGGTAAATCAATTCATGGATTATTAAATGACAAGTAAAAGTCCAAGAAAAAAGATTGAAGCTTACCGGTATAAAGATTTTATTGAGGTTGCGAGAAATTTTTATGAAGGAGCCAAGATCGCAACGGAGTATTCTTATTATAATGCAGCCGGTCTTTTAATTGTTCATTCTGCCATAGCATATTCTGATGCAATTAGTATAAAATACAAAGGGATCAAAATTCAAGGTGAAAACCACTATGAAATAATTTCTCTACTTGATGATTTAATTCCTTTTACGGATGCAAAGAAGAAAGCTTTTAATCAAATAAAAAGATAATTATGAATTATAAATTTTGAATGATGAATATAAGTTGCTTGATACTGGATACTCAATAATAGGAGATATTATTTACACAGAATGATTATGAACTTTTAATTTGTTTTCCTCTGTATAACTCCGTGTAAACTCAGCGGTTCTCTGTGAAATAAAATTATTGCTTGTGTTTGAAGAGAACTCAAGAGAAATATATGTCCTGAAATTACCTATTGAAGCGGACCTTCTAATTATTTAGTTGGCAACAAAATTTTCTTTCACCTAATTTCACGTCGGGATTACTGTAACTTTGATAAAGTATAAAAAGTGATAACCGACGAACAAATTATAGATGGAATAAGATGCGGTGATATTAACATCATGAAGCATCTTTATGAATCCTATTATGTATTGCTCTGTAATTTTGCATACCGGTTCACAAAAGATAAAGATCCGGCTAAAGATATTGTTTCCGATATTTTTTTGAACCTCTGGCTGAAGCGAGAAAAAATAGATATATCAACAAGTCTCCGTTCTTACTTGTATGTGTCGGTTAGAAATCATTGTTTTAATTATTTAAAAACTGCTAATAGAAATTATCTAAGAATTTCGGAAGACGATGATGAAACACTGAACATTGAATCGGAAGATCAATTTTATAAGGCAATAGAAAGTGATGAAGAAGTAGAGATAATCCTTTCGAAACTGCCTGATAGAAAAAGGTTAGTCTTCAAATTAAAAGTGATTGACGGGCTCAAATACAAAGAGATAGCAGAGATACTTTCCATTTCTGTAAATACAGTACAAAACCACATGGTTGAAGCATACAAAATCCTTTCGAAGAAACTATCCAACGGCCATAAATAATAACTCCCTCAGAATATTTTCAGTCATATAGTAGATTTTTTATTATTCATTTGTCATTCAATTATAAAGTAGGGATATAAAAATGAACAAAGAAGAATTTCTAGAACTGGCAATCAAAATTCTCGGTAATGAAGCTACAAGAGAGGAATATGAA
This sequence comes from Bacteroidota bacterium, assembly GCA_040755055.1. Taxonomy (GTDB): domain Bacteria; phylum Bacteroidota; class Ignavibacteria; order Ignavibacteriales; family Melioribacteraceae; genus DYJK01. Next base: position 42,096 of record JBFMBS010000003.1, on the reverse strand, counting down.
CATTTCAGAAAATGCTTAGAGAAAAAGGAATATGCAGATGAATTTGAGACTATAACCAAGAAATGGGAAGGTGCCGTAAATAATTTAAAGGGGATTGAATTTGATGTTAACGAAGGATTTGAAAAATTCCTCTATCAAACAATTGAGTTTCAGCAAAAGGTGACGCCGCAGAAAAAGCAATTCAAAATCTATTCGCTCTTTCAAAACTCTATGTTTGTCAGGGCAGCAGCTTCAACTGCATTTGTGTTTATTATATCTACAGTTGTTTTATACTATCTCGGTATTTTTAATGGTAAATCCGTATCAATTGCCTGGAATGAAAAGGTAACTCAGCTTGGTGAAAAATCTACCTTAACGTTTTTAGATGGAACAAAAATAATATTAAATGCAGACAGTAAACTAAAATACCCTACCGGATTCAGCGGCACAAGAGAAGTTTATTTGGAAGGGGAAGCATACTTCGAAGTAGCGCACATGGATAACAGTCCATTTATCGTTCGATCCGGTAGTATATCAACCGAAGTACTTGGTACAAAGTTTAACGTAAAAGCATTTCCCGGTGAGAATGATATTGCAGTATCGCTAGTAGAAGGAAAAATAAAAGTATCAATTAAAAATGATGGTGAGAATTTACTGAGTCCGAAACAGCAGTTAACCTATAACAAAATCTCAAACAAAGAAGAAGTTGATACGTTCGATATAATGCAAGTGATCGGGTGGAAAGATAATATCTTGATCTTTGACGATGTATCGCTCGATAAAGCGTTAACTGTTTTAGAAAGATTATATGGTGTAAAGTTTGAGCTGGCTGATAAATCATCAAAAGAGTTAACAATAAAAGCTAATTTTGAAAATGCATCTTTCTGGACGATAGTTAAGGTAATAAAATCATTGACAGAACTTGAGTACAAAACAGAATTTAAGAATGATGAATTGCAGAAGATAATTTTTTATAAAAAATAGCGATAACAAGACCTCCCCCATATCCCCCTCCTAATCCGCCCAACCCTCCAAAATGATGGTGGGTAAACAAGATGGCGGACAAGTTCAAGAGAGGGAACTAAAGGGGGTGGTCAAAAAAAGGAGGTACAATTTATATGAGAGTTAAATCCCGCTTAGCGGGACAATAAAAAAAGCCCCCACTACCGAAATATCGGAGTAGGGGCAAGCATGACAATGTGAGAGATTGTCATGGCTGGAAAAAAGCTAAACAACCATTATCTAAAAATAACAATTGTTTAACCATCGACGGGTGTAAAATATGTTAAAATTTACAAAAACTAAATCCCGCCCCTCTGTTTGTTTAGTAAACATAGCGGGAAAAAATAATTTTATACGGGTATTAAAAATGACTGCATTCTATTCCTTATTGGGATTATTACTGCAAGGGCTCCTGGTAAACATTTTATTCGCATCCGGTTCATCAGAAGGACAAGACCTACGCAGTATAAAAGTTACATTGAATGTACAGAATGTAACTTTGGAAGATGCAATCCTTACATTGGAAAAGAATTCCAATTTGAAGTTTGTTTATTTAGAAGAAGAAATTCCTCTAAATGAAAGAGTTACTATTGATGTAACTAATGAATCCTTATATGATCTATTGAAAGGATTAGCGGGTGAGTATGGTTTGGTTTTTCAGCGCATCAACAACCAGATTGTAATTAAGAAAGGGGAAACTGCAGAAGTTACAGAAAAGAATTTAGCTCCCGAAACCGGTTCTATAAGAGGTAAAATTACCGATGCGAAAACGGGTGAGCCGTTAATTGCAGCAAATGTAACTTTGAAAGGAACAACCAAAGGTGTTGCAACCGATTTGAACGGATATTACATTTTTGATAATCTAAAGCCGGGTAATTACACATTAGTTGCTCAATTTCTTGGTTATTCATCAAAAGCAGAAAATGTTGTTGTTCAAGCAAACAAAACCACAGAAATAAATTTTACTTTAGGACAAAGTGTTTACAATCTTGATGAAGTTGTAGTTACCGGTTCATTGAGTGAACGTGCAATGCGTGCTGTTGCTAATCCAATTACTGTTATTACAGCAAAAGAATTAGAAAATAGAAATCTAACTTCTTTAGGGTCAGCGTTGGAATCTATACCCGGAATTATGATGGGTGGAAATAATGAAATTTTTAGTACACGTGGTACAGCATATAGTTACATTTATATGAGAGGCGGAGCACCATTAAGTAATGTTGTTCCAGGTGCTGGAATTAAATATATAATAGACGGAGTTGAATTATCCGATCCCTCCTTTCTTGATGGACTTAACCCAAATGATATTGACAAAATAGAGGTTAGCCGTGGTCCTATGTCCTCTACTCTCTACGGAGCTGGATCTTCCAGCGGAGTCATCCAGATATTTACAAAACGCGGTGGAATGAATAATCTTAGAGTTAATTTCCGCACCATGTTAACTTCACAAAAAAGCAAGATGTACGATAGTGATCCTTTAAATCAAAATTATTCTTTAAATGTTTCAGGTGGACAAGGAGAATTTGGTTATAGTTTTGGTGTTGATCGTTCAATAAGTCCAATCTCAAGGTATGAGAGAAATAACGGAATAGATTTTAGTGCATGGAAAATTAATGCTGGCGTTAGGGCAAAGCTTGCTGACCTTATAACAGATTTAAAATTTCAATACTCTTATAATACCGGTGGGAGTTCTCAAACCGATTATTTGTATAAAACTGCCTTGGCAGATGGTTGGAGCGCTCCAAGTAAGTTGTTCTTTGCATTGTCTGATAATAGAAATTTATCGGAAGGTGTACTTGCCAGCCTGAATTTAAAACAGATACTTGGTGAAAAGCTTTATCATAATTTAACTGTTGGATATGCACGGAATGGATTTGAAAATACTACTTATACAGCATCACAATATGGACCGACAACTTTTATTTATCCGACCATGTCACGTGATTTTAGAAAGTATGACATAAAGTATTATATGAATCTGAATCAACCTTTAAGCACAGATTTTAACGTTGATATAACCGGAGGTTTCGACTATGTAGATTATAGATTTGTGGATATGATGAATACTTTTTCAACAATGCAAGTAGATTATGTATCTCAACCTGAAGCAGCATTTGGCTATAAATCTATATATCCAACAACTACTACCGGTCTATTTGGTGAAGCTGTATGGGGTTATAGTAATGATCTGTTTTTAACGACTGGTCTTCGTGCTGAAAAGAATAGTGGTTACGGTGATGACCTTGGATGGTATTCAATGCCTCGTATTGGGCTAACATATATTGTTGCGTTAGGTGACTTTACTTTCAAACCAAGAGGTTCATGGGGCAAATCTTCGGAACCAGCTAATCCATATTATAAAATGGGTGAGGTTAATACATATTTCATCGTTCTACCAAATCAAAATTTGAAACCGCAAAACCAATCTGGTTATGAATTGGGTGCTGATATTTATTATGGATCATCAGTTGTATTTAATGTTACATATTACAAACAAAAAATGGAAGATTTAATTGTTAGAGTATTAATGAATGATCCAACAACACCACAGAATGATTATCAATATCAAAATGTTACAAAGGCAGATAATAGTGGATGGGAATTTTCTGCTAAATTCCTTTATAGCCCGTTTACATTAGACTTATCATATACATCAGTTACAAGTACATATGGTGAGGGATTTACCTCAACCTCCAACCCGAATATTAGACCTGGGAAAAGAATTCCAGACATTCCATCAGGTTCATTCTTTGTTCGGTTAAGTTCCAGAATACCATCTTTCTTATCATGGACTGACAAAGGAGGAACAATAACTATAGAGTATAGATGGAATGGAAATGTCTTTGCACAAGATTATTATGGTTATTATAAAGCTGTTAATGCATGGGCCTCACCGGCACCTTATCCAAATAGCTACAACTACTATGGTGAATTTCCTGGCTACTCTAAAGTTAATCTTCGTGCGGACTATTCGATTCTTAATAATCTCTTACTATTTGTTGATGTTCAGAATTTATTGGATAACCAGGATTGGATCAGCGGTTCAGCCCCAATGATAGGACGCCAAATCAGTTTCGGATTCAACTTCCAGTATTAATTAATTTCACAAAAAATTATCCCGCTGCTATGGCGGGATAATTCTTTAACACTTACAAAGGAACTATTATGAAAAGGAATATTAGCCTGATATTATTTGTCATCGTATTCATGGCAACGTTAAGTATTGCACAAGATAAAAATTTTATATTTACACCCGAGAAACCAAAACCGGGCGATGTATTAACACTTCAGTTTGATCCTATCAGTACAGAATTAAACGGTAAGGAAGTAGCACTAATTATTTATTCTGTAAAGAATAGTATTCTTAATGCAGAAGAGTATTTAACAAAGAGAGAAGGAAACTATTGGCTGTACAAATACCAAATTCCCGATACATCTCAGGCACTTGGAATAAAATTTATTGCTGCCGGTAGTAATTTCTCCAATCAGGTAGCACAAAAAACTTTCCCAATTCAATTGTTCGATAAAAGTGAAAAGCTTTTAAAAGGAACAAAAGCTGCAAGTGCTTACATTGTTGGATATCAAGGTGTTGTAAATGACAAAGCGGATCTTAAAAGTGCATATAAGTTATATAAAGAAGAATTTACGGAGAATCCTTCTATTGCCAAATATTATATCTGGCAATATTGTGATCTTATAAATACTCAAGAAGAAAAAGGAAGTAGTTTAGTAAAAAAAGTTTTAGCTGAGATTGAAAAGAGTAAAGGATCGCTAGATGAAAAACAATTGTTGAGCATTCAAAATGTTTATACAAGTATTTTAAAGGATGAACAAAAAGCGAAACAATACTATGATTTAACGGCAAAAAAATTTCCCACTGGTATGTTAAAAGAAAGAGAAGAAAGTCAGGATATTTACAATAATTTGTCAGATATTGAAAAAGCAAAAACTTTATTGAAAGAATTTACACTCAAATTTCCCCAAAGCGAAAGCTGTTATAGCCTTAAGGCCAGTATTTTACAAGAACTATGTAAAAAAGAAAAATTTGATGAGGCAAAAGAATATCTTAAAAGTATGAATGTTGAGTTTGATGATGAAAAATGGACGTGGCAATACGGCTCGTTTGCCAACATTACTAATATATGTTTATCAAACACTAAGGATATGGCTTTTACAGATCAACTCAACGAGATATCTATTAAACTTGCAAAAAAGTTAATTGCATCTTCTAAACCAAATCCCAATTGGTTAACTGCAAATCAATATAAATATATGACAAAGGAATTTGCTTCTTATTGTTATTTCGTTGCAGCAAAAGTTTATGAGAAAACGAAATGTCCAAAAGAAGCTCTTAAAATTGCTGAAGAAGGATATCAGCTAAGTCATTTCAGCAAAGATTTACAGAAAACATATGCACGTCTTCTAGTAGAGAATGATAGAGCAGAAGAAGGAATGAAAATGATTGATGTGATGATCTCAAGCGGAAAAGTTCCAGATGAACTACTGGTAGCGCACAAGAAAGCTTTTACTAAAATAAAAGGTTCTGAAGAAGGTTATGAAAAATATTTCTCAGATATTAAAGAAAAGTTTTTAACACAGTTCAAAGAAAAAATAAAATTGTCTATTATAAACAAAGAAGCTCCTGAATTTACATTAACTGATCTCGAAGGAAAGAAAATATCTTTAGAAGATTACAGAGATAAAATTGTTGTCCTCGATTTCTGGGCAACGTGGTGCGTTCCATGCAAAGCATCTTTCCCATTGATGAAGAAAGCTCTGGAAAAATATTCTAACACGGATGTCAAGTTCTTATTCGTTAATACATGGGAACGAACCGGCGATCCAAATGAAAATGCAAAAAAATATCTCAAAGAAAATAATTATCCATTCCATTGCGTTCTTGATCTAGATGGTAAAGTTGCATCTGATTTTGGTATTAGCGGAGTTCCATCAAAGATATTTATTGATAGGGAAGGGAAAATACGTTATACGGCAATTGGTTTTGAAGCAGATATAATGATGGAAGAGATTGATACTGTGGTAAATCTAATCAAATAGTTCTTTTCGAAACATACATAACTCCGCCTCTCCAGAGCGCTACCCTCACTCTGGAGAGGATTTTACTAATTGTAAAAACTCGCTTCTGCATGTCTCAACGAAAGAGTGATTAAAATATTTTTTTTTCGATACTTACTCATGCAACTCCTAACCTCCCCGGAGTTTTAGCCATCTCCGGAGAGGTTTAAAAAAATATGCAAGCTTTCAAGGTTAATTTTAGTCGTTTTTAATTTTGTTAAACATTGAAATTTCCCGATGCAAACGCAACCCTCCACACTTAAGCATGTCTGACAAAATTGGACATGCTTAATGTAAACCACTTCAGGGATTAGGGGCACTTCGATAAGCCCACCAATAGGTGGGCAAGCCCTCCAAGAAAATGGCGAGAAGGCTCGGAGTGACGCAGAGGATGGCCTGAGGGGACGGGTTTACCTTCCTTTTTTGGGCGGGTAAGGTTGGAAAAAATTTGGTTATGAGTTTTGAAAAAACAATAGTAAGGAAGACGAAACATAACCGTCTCTACCACAGAAAAAAATATGCAGTCAATAAAACTTACTTATCACATAGTGGTAAATCGTAAAATAATTGTCTTATTAGTAAAGAAATTAATTTTTTGGAGTAATGATGAAATTCAAGAAATATCTTTTACCCTTTATTCTCTTACCGGTTTTTATAAATCTTTCCTTAGCTCAACCGCAGACAAATTTGGTTTCTGTAAATGTTGAAAAAAATAATCTAAAAATTTCAAACGGATCAGAACTTAAAGTAAATCTTATAATAAAGATTGTGAATGGCTGGCACATCAATTCGAACAAACCGAATGATGAGTTCCTTATACCAACGACAATATCAGTCAAAGGAAATGGAGTGAGATTAGCCAAAATAAAATATCCCGACCCACACGAGATAACCCTTGCATTTTCAGATCAACCGGTATCTGTTTATGAAGGAGAAGTTAAAGCTGAATTAACTTTGTTTATAGATAAAGCTGCACCAACCGGGAAACAATCCGTTGAAATTATTCTCGGCTACCAGGCATGCAACGATCAAACATGTATGCCGCCCACTGACGTTTCGACTGTTCTTGATGTTGAAGTGATTAGCGGTGGGGATGTGAGGGATGAAAAGCAAGACACTAGACGTGAGATGCAAGAGGTAGAAGAGCATGTCCAGAACACTGTGAGGGATGAAGCACAAGAGGCTAGACGTGAGGTGCTAGATGTGAGCAACAAGGTACAAGACGTGAGAAGTGAAGGATTAAATAAAGAAGAGGTTTCAATTGCATCAACAGATGAATCGACCGGAATATTTTTAGCGCTGGTCTTTGCATTTATAGGCGGGCTGATCTTGAATTTAATGCCTTGTGTTCTCCCGGTTCTATCACTAAAAATTATGGGGATAGTTCAGCAAGCCGGAGATCACCCGAAAGAAAAACTGAAACATGGTTTGATATTCACTCTGGGCGTACTTATTTCATTCTGGATATTAGCCGGGTTGTTATTAATACTGCGTGCTGGTGGTGAACAGCTTGGGTGGGGCTTTCAACTTCAATCACCGGGATTTGTAATAGTGCTTACAATATTTTTGTTCTTATTCGGGTTAAGTATGTTCGGCGTTTTTGAAATAGGAACAACGCTAACATCGATCGGGCAGTCAACACAAAACAGATCAGCATACATGGGTTCTTTTACAAGCGGAGTATTGGCAACAGTAGTAGCAACACCTTGTACTGCACCGTTTATGGGGTCTGCATTAGGATTTGCATTAAGCCAGCCGGTGTACGTATCACTTATAATTTTTACTTTCCTTGGATTAGGAATGGCGGCACCATATTTAATATTAACAACCACACCAAAACTGTTGAAGTTTATTCCCAAACCCGGTGCATGGATGGAATCGATGAAACAATTTATGGGATTTTTATTATTGGCAACTGTGTTATGGTTACTCTGGGTACTTAGTCTGCAAACCGGTTCCGAAGGTGTAATAATTTTATTGGCATCATTGATAATTGTTAGTCTCGGCGGATGGATTTACGGTAGATGGGGAAACATTGCAAAGGCAAAACCGACAAGAAGAATTGCCCAAACAATTTCTGCGTTAACATTAACAGCAGCGCTTATTTTTTCTTTACAGAATATAGAAGTAAAAGCTGCCGATTCGGAAGAGGTTCACAGACAAGGGAAAATCGAATGGAAAAAATTCAGTCCGGAACTCGTTGAAAAACTTCGGTCTGAAGGTAAACCGGTATTTGTAGATTTTACAGCGGCATGGTGTCTAAGCTGCCAGGTAAATGAGAAAGTTGCTTTTGGATCTGAAGATGTTCAGGATTTATTTTTAGCAAAAGGGATAACGGCATTAAAAGCTGATTGGACGAATAAAGATGAAACGGTTACAAAAGCATTGGCACAATTTGGAAGGAATAGTGTTCCATTTTATATTTTATATGTACCGGGTAAATCAGAACCGGTAATCTTTCCTGAGATTATAACTCCCGGCATTGTAATAGATAAGCTCGACAAAAATTTATAATCTGCTAAATCATATATTTATTTAAAACCCACGAGATGGAAAATGTTTATAGATAAAAGTGTGGAAAGAATAAAAGGTCTTTCAAGTTTGATTGGCAATACTCCATTATTGCGTATAACATTTTTCTTTAAGGGTGACAAAAGGATTATCTATGCAAAAGCAGAAAACCTGAATATGACCGGAAGTATTAAAGACCGGATGGCATTCCATATTTTAATGAAAAGTTACGTCTCCGGTAATTTAATACCCGGCGCTAAGATCATTGAAGCAACAAGCGGCAATACCGGAATTTCATTTTCGGCAATAGGAAGAGCATTAGGTCATAGAGTTGTAATATTTATGCCCGATTGGATGAGTGTCGAAAGAATTAATCTGATAAAGAGTTTAGGTGCTGAAATTGTTTTGGTTAGTAAAGAAGAAGGTGGATTTCTTGGAAGTATTAGATTGTCAGAGTTGTTAGCAGAAAAAACACCGGGCTCATTTTTACCGAGGCAATTTTCAAATTCAGATAATATTGAAGCACATTATAAAACGACCGGTCCCGAAATTTGGGCCCAGCTTATTTACCATTCAATAACACCCGATGCTTTTATTGCCGGTGTTGGAACCGGTGGAACAGTGATGGGTTGCGGAAGATATTTAAAAGAAAAATTTCCTGAAATAAAAGTTTATCCGCTCGAACCGGCAAACTCGCCAACCTTGAGAACCGGCTGTAAAGTTGGTAAACACCGCATTCAGGGAATTTCCGATGAGTTTATCCCACCAATTCTTGATCTTAATTCAATTGACCCGGTAGTTGATGTTGATGATGGGGATGCGATAATAATGGCGCAGAGACTAGCATCAGAATTAGGTATAGCAATTGGTATTTCATCAGGTGCAAATTTTATAGGGGCGTTAAAAGTTCAAGAGCAACTAAATAAAGATTCTGTTGTTGTAACCGTCTTTCCCGATGATAATAAAAAATATCTAAGCACAGACTTATTAAGAAATGAACCGGTTGACAAAGCATTTTTATCACCTCATGTTGAACTGCTCGAAGTAAAATCCTTGAAACGGGTATGCTATACTTGTTGTAATCCGGATGATTGTCTCGAACATGTGACAAAATATGAAATGAATGATTTGGCATTACCGCCTGACTGCCCGAAAAGGGTAGATAAAATTTTTTAACATTATATCAACAGAGACTTGATAGGTCAAAGAGAAATAAAATGTAACCATGCCTCCCAAAAGTATTTGTGAAGAAAGGTCTTCAAATTAATTAACCCCCTCGTTTGTATCACCGAAAACTATCAATTGATATTTTCACTGATGTTGAGAATAGTAAAGTAAAACTTCGACATAAGTGGCGAATCATTCGACATTTTAAAACGGAAATTCAAGCTGATCACAAACTAATTATCGATTTAAGATAATTTCTTCATTTCAACCTCTGGCACGATCTTTATAAAACTTACCTTGCAATTAAATTTTTCATAACAAATAAAAAGAGGTACAAAATGAAACGCATAGCGTTCTTAACTCTCGCAGTATTATTTACAGTAATTTTATTTTCATCGACATCAAATGCTCAAACCGTAAATACCAACAACGGAAAAGGAACAAGAGTAAATTGGATAGATGCTAATGGTGATGGTATTTGTGATAATTTTGGGACACCAAACCAGGGTTCAAATCAAGTTGGAAAAGGTTATGGTAAGAAAGATGGAACCGGCAACCCGGCAAGACCACAAGACGGAACCGGCTATGGTAAAAAAGGCGGTTATACAACCGGAACCGGTGTATGTGATGGAACCGGACCAAAAGGTTCTGCTCGCAGAGGCGGAAAATAATTTAGTAGTAACCCTTCATATTCAACCCTAACAAAGGCGTGAGTAATCACGCCTTTTCTATTTTGTGCAGAGTGAGTGAAAATAAATAAGAATGGAGAGCTCTGAAAAATATTGTTTGTCATTTCGATCCCGATTCATCGGGAGAGAAATCTTTGATTTTAATAGGATTTCTCAGTTGCTACGCTCCTTCTTCCAAGGGAATACTTTCAGCAGAAATGACATTATAGAATTTTTCAGATGTCTCGGATGGTAATTACAGTCGTTCTAATCTTGATCTCAGGTGTCGTTCTGTAATTCCAAGCAATCGTGCAGCAGCACTTTTATTTCCGTTAGTTCTCTTAAGCGCTTCGTTTATCATCAACGATTCGAAGTTTTTAATTTTACTTTCGTAGGGATCTTCAAGATTGAAAGGATCGAGTTTTTTATCAACTACATTATTAAGTGCAAAAGGCAAGAGATCATTTTGAGTAATGTATTCTTCCCTTGTAAGAACTACAGCACGTTCGATAATATTTTGAAGTTCACGAACATTTCCCGGGAAATCATATTTGATTAGTGTATCAAGAGCTTTTCGCGTTAAACCTTTAATATCTTTATTTAACTCCGATGAATATTTTTTGATGAAGTGATCAACTAAAATTGAGATATCTTCTTTTCTCTGTCGCAGCGGCGGTAAGTTGATTGAGACAACATTTAAGCGGTAGAATAAATCTTCGCGGAATTCCGAATTTTTTATCATCTCTTCTAAATTTCTATGTGTTGCGGCGATTATCCTTACATCCGTAGTTTGAGTTACATTGCTGCCGATTCTTTGGAACTCGCCAAATTGTATTGTTCGTAAAAGTTTAACTTGCACGGTTAATGGAATATCCCCAACTTCATCAATAAAAATTGTACCGCCGCTTGCTTCTTCAAATCTGCCGATCCTTTGATTTATTGCCCCGGTGAACGAACCTTTTTCGTGACCGAACAATTCGCTCTCAAGTAAATTATCCGATAGTGATGCAACGTTAACTGTGACAAACGGCTTATCTTTCCTCGGACTTGCAAAGTGAATTGCTTTAGCAACCAGTTCTTTACCCGTTCCGCTTTCACCACGCAGCAATACAGTTGCTTTAGAATTTGCTGCACGGGTTGCAGTGCTTAAAACATTCTGCATCAAATTACTTTGTGTTATTATTCCTTCGATCCGGAATTTATCTTGAAGCTGCTCTTTAAGTAATTTGTTTTCGTTTATTAAATGTTTCCGTTCTTTAATCTTGTTTAAAATATTTTCAAGTTCATCGAGGTCGATCGGTTTTATTAAGTAATCAAATGCACCGGCTTTCATCAAGTTAACCGCGCTCTCAATTGTTCCGTATGCCGTGATCACAATTATTTCAATTTCAGGATTTACAGATTTAATTTTTTGGAGTGTCTCAAGTCCGTTCCACCCCGGCATTTGAAAATCTGTTAATACAATATCAATCTGGTTATCCACCACTATTTTGTATCCATCTTCTCCGTTGCCGGCAGTAAAAACCGTATAGTTGCGTTTGGATAAAAAATTTTTTAGCGATTGAGCTTGAGATTCTTCATCATCAATTACCAGGATAGAAAAAGTGTTCATGTTAAGTTCCTTGTAATAATTTCTTCGGAAGCATAATTGTAAATTTTGTCCCTGATCCTTCTTTACTAATAACGTCAATCATGCCGTCATGTTCGGTAATTATTTTTTGAACAATACTTAATCCTATTCCGTTGCCGTCGGGTTTAGTGGTAAAATACAAATTGAAAATCTTTTTCAAATTTTCCGGCTGAATTCCTTTACCATCATCCGAGACTTCAATAGATATCTTTTCGTTTTTAGTTTCATAACATTTTATAGAAACCAAACCGCCGGTTTTTACAGCATCAATCGCATTTTCGATAAGGTTCAGCATAACCTGGTGCATTTGTGTTCGATCCCAAAATACATCGCAAGCGCAGTTGTTATCAATTTGTAATTTGATGTTTCGCCCATTTGTAATTGCAGAATATTGCTTCTCGATCTCATAAAAGAAATCAGTTAATCTAAAATTAGATGGATTAATTGGTAAAGGTCTGGCAAAATTTAAAAAGTTTTCGATTATATCGTTGATCCTTCTTACTTCCTTGTAAACAAGTTTAGTTAGATTTTGATAATCTTCCCGGTTATCGCTGGGCATATAATCTTTGCCGAGCTGCTGTGTAATCGTTCCGATAGAATTTAACGGATTTCTAATTTCATGAGCTATGGTAGATGCCAGCCCGCCAATAGCCGCAAGGCGTTCGTTTCTTTCGATTTGATTTTCCAGCAGCCGTTGTTCCGTGAAATCGCTTAACACAAAAACTGTATTTAATTTTCCGGCTGCATCGTCAAACCGGCTTTTGGATACAAGTAGATTTTTATCACGGTTGTCTATGGTAATATCTATCTGTTGAAGTGAAAAATCGGTCTCAATAATTTCTTTACATTTATCCGGGGATATCAGTGAGCATAAATCTTTATTAAGTATCTCTTCTTTGCTTTTTTGGAATAGTCTAACTGCCGATTCGTTTACAAGTTTGATATTATTCGCGGGATCAAGGACAATTATGCCATCGTTTACTTTTTCAATAACCCGGTTTGCAAACAATTCAATCGAATGATATTCTTTCTTTAATAAGTTGAAATTTTGATTGATAAAAATTAACGCAAAGACGATGGAACCGAGAATAAATAAAATTATCCCGATAATAATTATTCTTCTAATAATTTTATCGTTAATAGTGTTTAGCGGCGAAAGCGATAATCCTAATCTTAATAGACCGATATTTTTATTCTGATAAGTAAACGGGTGGACCGCTTCAAAAACGTCGTCGTTGGAAAATTTAGCGATACGCCACTGGAATAGCGAATCTTGCATTGACTTATTTAGAAAAGACGAAGATTGAATTTCTTCAAGCGTGTCAACATTAGAAGATGCGGCAAGAACGGAAGACGTATCTTGGATTGCTACATAAATGATGTTGGGGTTATTAATAATTTTGTTTACAAGCGAACCGAAACCGATTTCCTTTCTAAGACTTAAAATTTCAGCCGCATCGATATTACAAACAACAGCACACCTATTTTTAGCTGATAATGCCACTGCATAACGGTATCCTTCCTCGAATCGTGCACCTTTAATACCGATTATCAGTGTATCGTTTTCGCCGCTGAATATCGGCTGTAAAATATCCGCCGGAGGAATTTTTTCTTGCAGATTATAATGAACCGTCTCGTGACTTGAAAAAATTTTCTGGCCTGATCTATCAAATACATTAACCCGGTATAAATTGTTATTGTCGGCAAAATCTTTTAATGAACTTTTAGTAAGCAAATTCTTTTCATAAAGAGTTTTTATGTAATAGCAGTTATTCAGAAGACGGTTTTTTATTTCTTCTTCAATTTGCTGACTTGCTATTATTGCATTTTCCGAAGCTTGGGACATCGATTCTAATAATGAATGGGACTGGCTTTCCATCAAATTGAGTAATTCTTCTTTACTCTGTTGCAATTCTATTACAGCCGATGAAATTATTATTATACCGGTGAAAATGAAGATGAGGATAAGACTTTTCTTTTGAATTAACGGATGAATAAAATTCTTTTTCAAATTGTTCATCACTTATTTCCGGTTATAAAAATATAAAAACATAATATTAGATGAGATTTTTATTATCCTGATTCAGATAATTTGGAGTAAATGTCAAAAGGAAAGATCAAGATTCAACATAAACGAACTTGATTTATAATTAAACCAGGTACTATTCGATTTGTTATTTATGTATTGATAGCTAAGCGAAAAATTAAGTTCTGTGCTACCGATTGTGAACCCGGAATTTTTTCGTAAGCTGATGTTAAAAATTTGTTGGGTATCGCTTCTCATTAAATCATAGCTGAAATTTTCATAATCTGTATAAATACCTTGTGACGGATAATTTTTTTTATTTAAGTAATAACCGGCTTTGATTGTAAAATCATCAACGAGTTGTGTCAATTCGGCAAGGGCTGTATTGCCTTCATACTTTAAAGGGTCATCAAAAATTTCCGATTCTTCCCACAAATAAAAATCACCGCTTAGGAAAACACTTTTAACTTCTCCTAAAATACTTCTATTGGAGTACTGCACAGCCAGCCCGGTTGATTCGGTTAAAGATTGTGCAGCTCTTATGTATGATGTTAATTGCGGAATAGGTGTTGGTTTTTCATTACCAATGATTATTAAACTATCACTTGCTGAATTATCCGGCTGGATAATGTAAGTATCCGATGAATAAGTACGGTAATTGAATTTTGCACCGGTAATAATAGTTGTCCCGGTTTCAAATCCTTTGTTTACTTCGAAACCAACAGCAGCCGTAAAGTTATCTAATGTACTCAGTTCGTTGAATTTTGTATAAGAAAGTGTAGAATAAATTTGAGAGTAAACATAATCTGTCGGTATTTTGTAATTTATGTTGCCTTCAAAACCTAAGTAATCAAGAAAGCTGAAGTATTGCTTACCGAATCTTTGATCGTAGGAAATATTGAAACTCAAATTCTCTAAATATTTCCAAATGGAAAGCTGATGCCACTGAAAATTCCTTTCGGGATTATTGTTTAATGCAAAATAACTTCCAAGGTAACCGAATGAAATAAGGTCGTTTTCGTTCGTAACATTTACGTCGTAATTAGAAATTAAATTCGATTCCGGGAAAGGTGAATGAAACGGGTTGTCGTTATATTCTTGCCCGGTAGAAAAACTTAAAGACCATTGAGCAAGAACAGATTGCGATGTTAATAAAAACAAAAGTGAGAAAATTATTTTTAACGGCAGTATATTTTTTTTCATGTTAGTCCGGGAATAAAAGGGGATTAAGTTAATCCCCTAATGATTATCTGTTTCCTCTAGATCCTTTCTTGCCTCTATTCATATTCCCGTTTTGTGTCGAAGATCCCTGGTTAGCAGTCCCATCACCGGTCGTAGTTCCTTGATTACCCGGACCGTATCCGCCTTTACCCATTCCTTTGTTCTTTCCTTTTTGGGCGTTATCGTTAATACCATCACCGTCTAAATCAACAAAACCTTTTTTACCTTTCTGCATTTTTGCGCCGTTGTAATCGGGATCAATTCCATTAGGAATGCCATCGCCATCGTGGTCAGGTGCGTTATCGTTAAAACCATCGCCGTTGTTATCAACAAAGTTTCTACCGTGTTTCTGAGTTTTTGTGGTGTCTGTTGTTTGAGCTGAAAGGTTAGAGTAGGAAATAATCAATGCCACGATTGCAATAAAAGCAAAGTATTTTTTCATAGTGCCTCCTGATTTTTCTTAAATATGCTAATTTCTATGCCAAAGAATACTTCTTGATATAGTTGTTTATTTCTGTAAAACCACGTGACCGACAAGCCCAATCAAACAATTTGGTCGATGTACACGACAAGCCGGTCGAGCTTGGTCTGTAAATAATCTTTTAAAAATGATTTAAAAAGGGATTTTATTAGCCGGATACTTGAGTGAGAAGGGCAAAAATGAATCAAGTTTTTATTTGCAGCCCCCACTTAATTTTAATATTTTTGCAAGCCAATGTCGAAGAAAATAATCATAGCTATAGACGGTCCCGCCGGTTCCGGAAAAAGCACAGCTGCTAAGAATATTGCTCAAAAACTTGGTTTTACTTATTTGGATACCGGTGCTATGTATAGAGCAATCACATACATAGCATTAGAGAAGGGGATTGCTGAAAATGTAAACGCTGTTATTGAACTTGCGAGGAATATTACTCTCAATTTAAAGTTTGAAAACGGCGTTACACGTGTTTTTGTTGATAGTACTGAGATTACAAACGAAATTCGTAATCCTGAAGTTAATGCTAAGGTTAGTGATATCAGCAAAATTCCTGAAGTTAGAGCTGAGATGGTGAAGATTCAAAAAAGAATTGGTGCCGAAGGAGATGTTATTGCCGAAGGGAGAGATGTCACAACAGTTGTTTTTCCGAATGCCGATTTCAAAATTTTTATGATTGCTTCAATAGACGAAAGAGCGAAAAGGCGGCATAAAGAGTTCCAGGAAAAAAATGTAAACATCACCTTGGAAGAAGTTAAAGCGAATCTCCAGATGCGTGATGATATTGACAGCAACAGAAGTGTGAGCCCGTTAAAGAAAGCCGATGATGCTTACGAGTTTGATAATTCTGATGTTCCGATAGATAAAGAATTGGATATACTTCTAAAAAAAATTGAAGAGATTCAAAACAAAGTTTAGGGCCATCATTAAATAACTTATGTAAAACTAAACGCAATGCTGCTTTTTCTTTTTAGATGGCAGAAGTCAAAAAGCAGAATAAGTAATTCAAGGAGTACAAATGGCTGTAGCAGTAAAAGATGGAGGTTCAAAAGGAACTGAAAGTCGTAAAAAAGTATCTGATCCTGGTAAATTCATTAATGTTGACGAATATTCACCGGAAGAACTCGATTCCCTCTCCAAACTTTATTCCGAATCTTTCCGTGATATTAAGGAAGGTGAAATATTACAAGGTACAATTGTCGGTATCAGCGGTGAAAATGTTGTTGTTGATGTCGGTTTCAAATCAGACGGAACAATTTCCAAAAATGAATTTAACGCTACTGAAGAAATCAAAATCGGGAACAAAATCGATATTGTTATTGAAAGCGTTGAAGATGAAGAAGGTAATTTAGTACTTAGTAAGAAACGAGCAGACTTCCTTAAAATTTGGGGAAGAGTTATGGATGCTTACGATAACGAAAAAATCATTACCGGTAAAATTCTTAAGAGAATTAAAGGCGGTATGGTTGTTGACTTAATCGGAATAGAAGCATTCTTGCCCGGCTCACAGATCGATATACGCCCCGTTCGCGATTTCGATGCGTTTGTCGGACAGACAATGGATTTCAAAATTGTAAAAGTAAATATTCCTACAGAAAACGTAGTTGTATCCCACAAAGTATTGATTGAAGAAACAATTTCCGATCAAAGGAAAGAAATTCTTGACAAACTTGAAAAGGGACAGATACTTGAAGGAATCGTTAAAGCCATTACAGATTTTGGTGTGTTTGTTGATCTCGGCGGCGTTGACGGTTTGATTCACATTACAGATTTAAGTTGGGGAAGAATAAATCATCCCAGCGAAGTTGTTCGTCTTGATGAAAAAATTAAAGTTGTTGTTACCGATTATGATAAAGAGAAGAAGAGAATTTCTCTCAGCTTAAAACAATTATTACCGCATCCGTGGGAAAATATAGAAGCTAAATACAAGATAGGTGATAAAGTTTCCGGCCGTGTTGTCTCTCTTACAGATTACGGTGCATTCATAGAAATTGAAAAAGGTATTGAAGGATTGATTCATATCAGCGAAATGAGCTGGACACAACATATCAGCCATCCTTCACAGTTTGTTTCGATGGGACAGTTGGTTGAAGCGAACATTTTAAGTTTAGATAAAAGCGAGAAGAAAATTTCTCTTGGAATGAAACAATTAACGCCCGATCCCTGGCAAGATCTTCTTAAAAAGTACCCGGTCGGTTCGCAGCATCAAGGTGTTGCACGCAACTTAACAAACTTTGGCGTGTTCGTTGAACTTGAACCCGGGATTGACGGACTTGTTCACATTTCGGATTTATCATGGACAAAGAAAATCCGCCACCCCGGCGAAGTTGTTAAAAAGGGTGAGAAGATTGATGTCGTTGTTCTCGGTGTTGATACCGATTCAAGAAAAATTTCTCTTGGACATAAACAAGTTAATCCAAATCCATGGGATCATTTTGAAAAAGAATACGCTGTTGGAAAACCGAGCGAAGGTAAAGTTGTCCGCATAATTGAAAAAGGTGTTATTGCAGAACTTCCTTTGAGCGTTGACGGATTTATACCGGCTACACAGCTTTCAACTTCTAAGATTAAAAATCTTGCTTTCTGTTTCCCGATTGGTACTAAATTAGATTTGAGAGTTGTTGAATTCGATAAAGAGAACAAGAAAATTGTGCTAAGTGCACTTGCTTCGTTAAAAGAAAAATCCGACGATGAAATAACGCAATATATTGCTAACCATAAACTTGAAAAGGTAAGTGTTGGCGATATTAAGCAAGCCGATGCCGGTAAATTTGATTCATCGGATTTCAATTTGTATGAAGATAAAACTGTTCCGCAGCCACCGGCAACACCGGTTGTTGAATCTACTGAGAAAAAAGAAGAAGCTTAATAAGTAGTTATTAACTGTTAGCTTATAAATAATATTAGGGCTGTATTTAGTTCAATACTTTGTTAAATTGAATTTAGATGCAGCCCGTTTTGTTATTTGTTAGTTGAAAGTGGTTAGTTGTTGGTGGTACGTTGTTAGTAGTAAGCGGTGAGCTGATGGTAGTAAAAATTTTTTGATTGAACATTCTAAATATTACTTGCAAATAACGGCAAACTAAGAACTGAAAAAACCGAAACTGTTAACTATAAACTCGAAACTAAAACATGTCCAAAGTAGCATTTCATACATTAGGCTGTAAACTGAATTTTGCCGAGACGACCACAATTGGTAAGCAATTCCTTAATAAAGGATTTGATATTGTTGACTACAATGATCGGGCAGATGTTTATGTAATCAATACATGTACCGTTACGGAGAATGCAGAACGAGAGTGCCGCCAGATTGTAAGACGTGCATTGCGTAATAATCCGGATGGATATGTAATTGTAACCGGGTGTTATGCCCAATTGCGCCCCGATGAAATTGCAAAGATTGAAGGCGTTGATGCCGTACTTGGAAGCAACGAAAAGTTTAAACTCTTCGATCATTTAGATTCATTTGAGAAAAAATCCGCCTTAGGGGGATCGTGTATTCATGTATCGCCAA
This sequence comes from Bacteroidota bacterium, assembly GCA_040755055.1. Taxonomy (GTDB): domain Bacteria; phylum Bacteroidota; class Ignavibacteria; order Ignavibacteriales; family Melioribacteraceae; genus DYJK01. The sequence goes on along the minus strand of JBFMBS010000003.1, from coordinate 22,827 downwards.
CTGAGAAATTAGATTCGTTTAATCCATCCTTTTCAACAGATGCTGATGATAGAACGCGTGCTTTTTTCAAAGTTCAGGATGGCTGTGATTACAAATGTTCTTTTTGCACTATTCCTCTTGCGCGAGGAAAGAGCCGAAGTGCCGAACCGGTTGAAGTTGTAAAGGAATTTAAGGAACTGTTAAATGCCGGCTACAAAGAGATCATCCTTACCGGTATAAATGTTGGGGATTATTATAGTGCATCTACTGCTAATCATGAACAAGAAAATGATATTAAGATCGATCTCTATGGATTATTAAAAATGATGCTTCAGGTTGAGGGTGATTACCGGATCAGGATCAGCTCTATTGAACCTAATTTATTAACTGATGATATTCTCGAACTTGCAGCAAGTGATTCACGATTGTGCAACCATTTTCATATACCCTTGCAGAGCGGCAGTGATAAAATTTTACGTTTGATGCAAAGGCGCTACAAAACAGAGGATTATAAAAATCTCATTTACAAAATTGTTGATAAAATTCACCATGTAGGGATTGGTGTTGATGTTATAGTTGGTTTTCCGGGAGAGACTGAAAATGATTTTCTTGATACGTATAATTTTCTGAAAGTACTTCCTATTTCATATTTGCATGTGTTTACTTATTCGGAAAGACCTAATACGAAGGCAATTGATATGCCGGATCAGGTTGAGGTACATGAGAGAAAAAAAAGAAACAACATGCTTAGGATATTGAGCGAGAAAAAAAGGAACGAGTTTTACCGCAGCATGATCGGTCAAGAATTAACAGTGCTCTTTGAGCATGAAAATTTGGATGGATTTATGAAAGGATTTTCCTCAAATTACGTACGGGTAAAAACAATATTTGATGAAACACTAATAAATAAGTTCACGCAAGTTAAGATCACGGAGGTTGATGAGAACATTTGTACTGCTGAAAACATTTTAGTTAATGATTCTCTCAAATTAATGTGAGCTTAACATGAAAAAATTATTTTTGTTAGTAACTCTACTTTCATCCCTAACATATTCTCAAGTCGATCAAACAAAAAGTATTTTAGAACTCAAGCAGCAATCAACAATAATATCATCCGGCTTTCAATATCCGGTATCAAGCATCAAGCATCAAGCATCAAGTATAGAGTATCAAGAATTTAGTTTACCGCAAACTGAAGGAAGAAAAAGTCCGGCACTTGCAATACTTTATTCAATGCTTTTGCCCGGTATGGGAGAACTATATGCCGGTTCGTATGATAAAGGTTACTATTTCACAGTTGCAGACGGAGTTTTGTGGGGTGTCTTTGCCGGGTTCAATATATATGGGAATTGGCAAGAGGATAATTATAAATCGTTTGCACAATCTAACGGCGGCGTTAACAACGAAAATAAAGATGAAGAATACTATGCAATTATTGGCGTCTATTCTAGTATTGATGATTATAATACAACACAAGAATTGAACCGCGATTTTAATAAAGTTTATAACACAAGCACACACTATTGGAAGTGGAACAGCGATGCAGAAAGAAAAGAATATCGAAATATGTGGTCTTCGAGTGAAGGTGCGTTTAATAATGTTCGCTTTGCTGTAGGTGCTTTAATCCTGAACAGAATTATTAGTGCAGTTAATGCCGTTCGATTAGTTTCTGCTCATAACAAAAGCTTAACCGAACAGATTGGATGGAATGTTTCGTTTGGAGTTGAGAACAAAGCTACTTTACCATCTTCATTTACAGTTAACTTTATAAAGACCTTTTAAAAAGAAATGAACGCAGATTACACGGATAACACAGATCTACGCAGATTTTTATCAGCTGAAACCAGACTGCCGTCAGGCAAGTTCAGCACAATCTGAGCTTGCCCGGCGTTTGTTTGACGGGTCATCCGCGTTCTATAGATTCACATATGACACCAATTTTCCCTAAGTTTGCTGCAACAAATTAGTTATGTCCGGTTGAACAATTACAAACTCATAATCCAATACGACGGTACAAACTATGCCGGCTGGCAGATACAGAGTAACGCGGTTACTGTTCAGCAGAAAATTATCGATGCAATCGAAACTATAACCAAAGAAAAAGTAAACCTAATTGGCTCAGGCAGAACCGATAGTGGCGTGCATGCATTGGGTCAATCGGCAAACTTTCGCACCGAAAAAGAACTCGATACTTATAAATTTTTGTACTCGCTCAATTCATTATTACCAAATGATATTTCCGTTACCGAGATGATGAAAGTAGGAGAAGATTTTCATGCTCGCTTCGATGCAAAATCAAGAAGCTATATTTACTTGTTCAATCACCGCAAATCACCATTCTTTGAAAAATATTCTTATCTTTATCCACCGATTGCAAAACTTGATGTAAAAAGCTTAAACAAATTAAGCAGTTGTTTATTAGGCGAACATGACTTTACATCATTCTCAAGAAAAAATTCCGAAATAGAAGACAAAACATGTACGGTAAATGAAATTCATTGGCGGCAAAATAGAGAGAGAACGATTTTTTACATAACCGCTAACCGTTTTCTTCATGGAATGGTTCGCACAATAGTCGGCACATTACTTTATGCAGCAGAAAAAAATTTAGATGAAAAATATTTGCTTAAACTTTTTGAACTAAAGGACAGAACCGAAGCGGAAGAATCGGTTCCGGCTAAAGGATTATTTCTTTTTAAAGTGAGGTATTAATAATGATTGACTTATCAAATAAAGTTACAATAATAACCGGCGGTACACGCGGCATCGGCGAAGCATCTGTACTGTTTTTTGCTAAAGCAAATTCAAAAGTTGCATTCACATATAAAAGCAGTTCATCGAATGCCGATAGACTCGAAAAAGAATTTCCGGGAATGGCAAAAGGTTACCGTGTTGATATGGAATCGGAAAAAGAGATTAACAATATGGTTGAGCAGACGGTAAAACAATTCGGCAAGGTTGATATTCTTGTTCACAACGCCGGAATATGGAACGACGGAACTTTGGAGAATATGTCGCTCGATCACTGGAACGAACTGATGCGTGTTAATCTTACCTCAACATTTTTATTCTGCAAAGCAGTTACACCGCACATGAAAAAAAATAATTTCGGCAGAATGATTTTGGTCAGTTCAACAGCCGGTCAGCGAGGAGAAGCATTTCATTCGCATTATGCAGCTTCCAAAGGGGGAGTAATTTCATTTACAAAATCTCTCGCGGTTGAATTAGCGCCGTTTAACATAACTGTTAATTCCGTTGCACCGGGATGGGTCGATACTGATATGAACAACGAGGTGTTTGCCGATCCAGATTTTAAAGAGAATGCACGGAAGGGAATCCCGGTCGGAAGAATTCCTACTCCGGAAGATATTGCCGGGCCGATTTTATTTTTGGCGTCGGATCTCGCACGGCACATTAACGGTGAAATATTAAATGTGAACGGCGGAAGTGTATTGTGCGGTTAATGGAATTATAAAATGGAATTTTTAGCCAACATACATCCACAGATTGTTCATTTCCCGATAGCATTTTTCATTCTCTACTTTTTATTTGAAACTTCGGGTATAATTCTTAAAAAAGAATACCTTATGAAATCGGCGCTGATAATTTTAGTGGTTGGTGTGTGCTTCTCATTAATTGCCGTACTAAGCGGTAATCAATCGGCGCAAAATTTATCTAATACTTATCATGAAAACTTTGTGAATTACAAAGATCAAATTTCATTACACGAACAGTTTGCGACAATTTCTTTATGGTATTTTTCGGTTGTACTTTTTTTAAGAATCTACTTGCAGATTAAAAAGAAATTATCTGGCAACTTTAAGTACATTTTATTATTACTTGGATTAACCGGTTGTGTGTTAATTTACTTTACCGGAATTTACGGCGGTGAATTAGTCTATAAATACGGTATCGGGACGAAGTTGTTTGAGAAATAAAACCAAAGAATGAATGAGTGCATGGAAAGGATGTATGAAATAAAAGGTTTGTTAAAGTAAAGGTAATTATGGAATGATGGGAAGTTTTACAAGTGGGTTAATTATTGGTAGGCAACAAATAAATAATAAAGTGGAACAATTTTATGGCAAAAGAATTTAGTTTTGAAGCAAACGATAAAAAAATTGAAGACGTACTATTTAGTTTAAAAAGACGATTTATTGTACCCCGATACCAAAGACCATATGCATGGAATCTTGAACAGATAACAGAGTTTTGGAATGATTTAATAACAAATAACGAACCATATTTTTTAGGTTCATTTGTTTTTTGTACTGAAAATGAGGAAGATGAAAATTATGTCCAAATAATTGATGGTCAGCAGCGGCTATTAACAATTACTATTTTAATGGCAGTTCTTCGTGATCATGCAATAACACTTAATCCAAAACAAGCAGATTTATATCAAAGACATGATATATATATTGAAGATAGGTATGGAAAAGAATCATTTCGTGTGATACCTGATGATCTTTTAAAAGATTATTTTGAAACCTATATCCAAAGTGGAAAAAATAATATTTCTGTCTCCATACCCCAGTTACCCGAGGAAATGAGAGTTAAACAGAATTATGAATATTTCTTTGAGAAAGTTAAAGAAGAAATTGACAGATTTTCTTCTAATGATGATAAATTAAAACAATTAGATGCCATTAGAAAAAAAGTGTCACGTCTAATAGTTATTAATGTTGAGATTGAAAGAGAAGAAGATGCTTACGAAATATTTGAAACTACAAACGCACGTGGATTGGATTTATCTGTTAGTGATTTACTTAAAAACCTAGTTTTCAAAAGAATCCCGGCTGGAAAAGATCGTGATGTTGCAAAGGATATTTGGCAAGAAATTACAAATAATATTTATGACACAGAAACCGAGTTACGAAAATTTATTCGTTATTATTGGTTGTCAAAATATACTAGCGTAACAGAAAAGAAATTATACCGCGATATTAAAAATAAAATTACTGAATGGCAGACTTTCCTAAATAATCTAAAAGAAGCATCCATTGATTTTAATAAATTACTTGTTGGTAATGAAAACGATTTTATGCAATACAAAAACGGGAACAGAATATTTAATTCCCTCATAGCTCTCCGCATAATGAATGTGACTCAATGTTATGTGTTATTTTTATCAATTTTACGTAATTACGATAAATTAAAAACGGATCCATCAAGAATAGTTGAACAAGTTGAAAAGTTCACATTTGCATATTCAACAGTTTGTAATCTACCTGGAAATAAGGTTGAAAAAATGTATTCGAAGTACGCTATAATGATTGATAAAGCGTGTGAAGGTACTTTACATAGAAATCAATCAGCAAAAATCCAAAATATCTTATCTACTTTAGAAGGTGAACTCAAAGATAATATGCCATCTTATGCAATTTATTCAGAACCATTTATGCAACTAAGTTATAGAAACACGGAATATAATCGCAGAATGATAAAGTATGTCTTGTCAAAATATGATACAAATCTTAGGACAACAAAAGAGAATAAAATTGACTTTAATAATGTCAACATTGAACATATACTTCCTCAAAAACCAGACAGTTCATGGGGTCTTAAAGCAAAGGATATTAAAAAATATGTTAATAAATTGGGTAATCTAACCTTGCTTGATAAAAAAATAAATTCAGTTGCTCAGAATAAATCTATTAAAGATAAATTACATGATCTTGAAAAATCCACTCTCCCAATTACTATAGAATTTGTTAAACACTTAAAAACTTTGAATAATAAATGGTCTGAAAAGCATATAAACAATCGTCAAAAAGAATTATGTGAAATTGGTTTTAACCACATATGGCGTTTATAGAAAAGCTACATACCAAGTTTTACTAGTAGACAACTTCTTCTCCAGAAAACTGTGGATAAATTCAATGCAGATGTCTGAGATGGTTCAATGTTTTTTTTCAATGTTTTCATTTATCTTATAAATGGTAATTAAACAAAACAAGTTAAAATATGAGTAAAGAATTATCTAAAAAAATTGCCGAGTGCCTGAAGACCAAGCCGGTTAAAAGAGCATATTTGTTCGGCTCTGTCTCGCGTAATGAAGAAGATGAGCAGAGCGATGTTGATATATTGGTTGAATTAGATTACTCGCAGCCAATAGGACTTGGTTTTGTAAGAATGAAGTTAGAATTAGAGGATATATTGAAAAGAAAAGTTGATCTTCTTACTAGTAACAGCGTTTCAAAATATATTCAGCCATTCATTGACTCAGAAAAAATTTTGATATATGAGAAATAACATAGGAGATAAGGCGCGAGTTCAACATATTTATGACGCTGTTCAAGAGATTGAATCGTATGTTAAAAATTCTTCATATGAGGAATTCAAATCAAATACAATGATGCACATTGCTTGTGTAAAACAATTGGAAATTATAGGTGAAGCAGCGAATCATATCAGCCCTCATTTCAAAAAGCTTTATGCAGAAATACCTTGGCGTGAAATAATAGACCTCAGAAATATTTTAATTCATGAGTATTTTGGTATCGATACAAAAATTGTTTGGGATATTATTCAAAACGATATTGTTTCATTAAAGCAGCAAGTTAAAAAGATAATTGAACAACTATAAAATAGTCTATCATAAATAAACATATACTAGACACTATGGTATCTCGTTATTTAAATTATTAAGGAAACTTTATTAGTGATTAGCATAATAAGAACTGATTCGGGGAATAGAGATTTTATTGAACTGGTAAAATATCTCGATACTGATTTAGCCGTAAGAGACGGAGAAGACCATCAATTTTATGCTCAGTATAATAAGATAGATAAAATTAAATATACGGTTGTTGCATATGAAAATGATAAACCGGTTAGCTGCGGTGCAATAAAAGAATATGCGCCCGGCATTATGGAAGTTAAACGGATGTACACTTTGCCCGAATGCAGAGGAAAAGGAATTGCAACTAAAATATTAATTGAATTGGAAAAGTGGGCGCTAGAATTATCTTATGAAAAGTGCATATTGGAAACCGGCAAGAAACAACCGGAAGCAATTGCACTTTATAAAAAAAACGGATACAAAATAATTCCAAATTACGGGCAGTATGCTGAAGTTGAAAATAGTGTGTGCTTTGAAAAAGAAATTTAGCAATAAGAGAAATGCATAACTTTGTTTAAAAAAACTATTTACCCAACATGAAAAAAATTTTTACACTTATTCTACTTTTAAATTCACTGGCGTTTGCACAGATTAAGTTCGGTGAGGCGAAAGGATTGTTTATGGCTGTAGGTGTAGGTCCGCGTTTCCCGATAGGTGACTTTTCAGATAATCAAAATATTGGCGTCGGTACAAACGTAACTTTTTCATATACCGATAACGAATTTTTACCGGTTTTTCTATATGCAAATATCGGTTACGAACATTACCCCGGCAGACAAGATTTTTATAAACACTCTGATTACGCATCATTCTCGAGCAACTTGATTGTTATTGCAGCCGGTGCAAGATATTTTTTTCCGCCGGTGATTGATGAAGGAATAATTTTGATGCCGATACTTGATGCCGGAATTGAATTTGCCTACTTCGAAAAATTTCACCAGTTCAAAATTGATAGAGGCAGACAAAATTATGTAGAAGAAGTTGGAAAACTTGGATTCCAAATCGGCGGCGGATTCTCTATGTTTATTTTGGATGTAGTTACTTACTATCATTATCTGCAGAACAATCATTACATTTCGTTCGATCTGCGCGTTAACATTCCGATCTTTGTTAAAATTTAATAGAGGTTTGTATGAGTTACTCGAATATTTTATTTGAAATCAAAAACCATGTCGGCATTGTTACAATCAACCGTCCGGATAAACTGAATGCACTTAATAATCAAACATTAGATGAACTGCACGATTGTTTTTCGTCGATCCGGCATAGCAAAGAGGTTTATGTAGTGATAATAACCGGTGCCGGTGAAAAAGCATTTGTAGCCGGTGCAGATATATCCGAGTTAAACAAGTTGGATAAAGATTCGGCAAAAAAATTTAGTGAAAAGGGTCAAAGTATTTTCTACGCGATCGAAAATCTCGGCAAGCCGGTAATTGCAGCAGTAAATGGTTTTGCACTTGGCGGCGGATGCGAACTTGCACTTGCTTGTCATATCCGTTATGCATCAGATAAAGCAAAGTTCGGGCAGCCCGAAGTTAATCTTGGAATTATTCCCGGTTACGGCGGAACACAAAGATTAACACGATTGATAAACCCGGGCAGATCTGCCGAGATGATACTTTCTGCAGATATGATCGATGCAAATGAAGCTTACCGGGTTGGGTTAGTAGGTAAAGTTTTTCCGGCAAGCGAATTAATGAATAGAACAATTGAACTTGCCGAAAAAATTTCTTCCAAAGGTCAGATAGCTGTTAACTTAGCATTAAAATCGATAATCAGTACCGAAGATTTAAGCGACACTGAAGGACAAAAATTAGAAGCTGAGATTTTTGCTCATTGCTGCGGTACGGAAGATTTTAAAGAAGGTACATTGGCATTTTTAGAAAAACGAAAACCAAACTTTTTAAATAAATAATTTTTTATGAATTACAATTATAACCGGTTGTGTGAATTAACTTGCTGTGACAGCAAAAGTAATTATTTAATCGAAAAATAGAACGCTGATTAAGCGGATTTTTTATGATCTGCGCAGATGAATTTTTGAATAATTACTTTTGCCTTCATTTTCGAATTACGTAATCTATTTCACACAACCGGTAATTATAGTATGATAATAAATTTGTAATAAAATTTTCTGTGGCACTCTGTGCCTTCTCCGTGTTTCTCGGTGAAATAACAAAGAAATAAATTACACAGAGTTCCACAGAGGAATCACTGAGCCTCACAGAGTAGCAAATTTTTTTTCATCTCTTTATTGGAGATTAAACCCAATATTCCGTCACAATTATTACTATGACATTAAAGAAAAAATTTACCGGTTACTTACTGATTGCTGCAATTACACTACTTTTTGCCAATGTTATAATTGATCTGTTCAAAAAATCTGAAAAGCATGAAATTATTAACGAACTAACCGTCCGGCAGATTGATTCCGTTTTCAATTTTGTGTTGGATGAATATGGAATTGATTCGGCATGGATTACAACCAAAAAGTTGAAGCTTGCTGACGAAGATTCGGTTAACAAACAATATGTAGTTATGCTTCCTTCCGATCTTCCAATTCCATTGATCATACGTGACATCAATAATATAATTCAAAAAGATATTACCGGTTTTGTTTCGGAAGAGAAAAAAATTTTCGGTACAACCGAGGTCCGCATCTATACAAATGAGCTTTTAAAACTTCAAGCAACATTGGTAACCGATCCGAACACAATTAGAAACAGAAATAATTTTTCATTTATTATCAGCGATGCGTTTGATTTGAGTGAAACGGATTATAATCAATTTTTACAACTACCGTACACACTCTCAGCCGCCGTTGTCCCGGGGCAAGCAGCCATTGTTAAGGCAGATTCACTTGAAAAGTATTCTAAAGAATTTGTTGTTTTGATAAATGATGATATAACGGAAACTAAATTCAAGCTCCAGGTCGATTACCAAAAAGAACTGCTCAAGAGATCTGTGAATTCTATCGTTGCCGGTTTACAAAAAGGGGCACTTTTCACAATTGATGAAAAATCAAAATTATTCAATTCAACTGTTTATAATTATGTGCGTGATGAATTTAAAAGGAAAGGTAAAGTGGTTGTTCCGTTATCGGAATTTATTCTTCTCGATCAAGGCGATAATAACGAATTGATTTCTAAATTTAGATTTTATCGTGATGACAAAACCGAGAGTCAACAGAAAATTTTTTTCACTTCGTTTGATGGGTTTAATGTTTTGAGAGGCGAGCTGGAAAAAGCAAGAAAGAAGGGGAGTAAGGTTATTCCGCTTTCTACAACTGAATTTGCAAGAAATATAAACCAGCCAAAATAGTTTTACGCTTTATCTTTAAATTGTTTCCAGGGTAATTCAATAAAAAATAGAACGCGGATTAAATCTGATCAAGCGGAACTTGCCTGACGGCAGTCAAGTTAACGCGGATTTTCGTCCCTCGTACTTGCAGATAGTTTCGTGTTTATGGTTTGTAGTTTTGAGTTTTTTGTTATTGGACGTTGTTTGTTTCTTGGTGTTTTTAAATTCGTACTTCGTAAATCGTAATTCGTATTTCTTTTTGTACTTCGTCCCCGGTACTTGCTATGTTTTGTTTCCGTAAATGTCCAACTCAATAAGATCACCTGTAATTGTTTTCAACTGCGGCAGAATTTCTTTCTTGTCACCAACAATAACCACAGTTAATTGATCCGTAAAAATATTTTTCTTTGCTGCTTCAAGCACTTCTTCATTTGTAACGCTGTTAAGTCTATCTGTATAAAAATTGTAGTAATCAACCGGCAATGCATGTATTAAAAGCGGAACAAGATTTTTAGCTGTCTGAACGTAGGTTTCAAATCGTGACGGGAATTGTTTTATCAAATATGATTTCGCAAAATCGATCTCTTCTTGTGTTATATTCTTTTTGATTCCATCGAGTTCTTTAAGTATTTCTACAATTGCCTCACCGGTGTTTTTGATATTCACTGCGGTTGAAACTTCAAAGAAGCCGCATTGTTGTAAGTAATTGAATGATGAGCCGGCACCGTATGTAAATCCCCTTTTCTCACGGAGATTCAAATTAATTCTGCTTGAAAATTGTCCGCCGAGTATTGTATTCATGATACGCGCGGCGTAAAAATCGTCTGCGTTTCTACCTTTGGAAATGTGTCCGATCCTGATTTCGCTTTGTGCGGTCTCTTTTTTGTGAACATAATAAAATTTGGTTTTATCGTAACTGAGTTGAATTATTTTATCCGGGCTTGCGGTGTTTCCATGCCATCCCGAAAAATATTTTTCATATAAATCAATCAATTCTGTTTCATCTATATTCCCTACAACAAAGATCTTAGACATTGATTTAAGAAATAGTTTGGAATAGAAAAATTTGACATCATCATTATTAAAATTTTGCACCATTTCTTCATAACCGATTTCAGGGAATGCATATTCCGAGTTTAAGAAGATGCTTTTATAAAAGGCAGATGATGCAATATAACCCGGTTCATCTTTTAACTGTGTAATCTTATCTAAAACTTTTTTCTTCTCCCGTTCAAAGTCTTTCTGCTCGAACCGCGGTTCAAAAATAATTTTTGATAGAAGTTCAACGGCACGGTTATAATGTTCTTTTAATGATAATAATGAAAAAGAAAAAGTATCATGATCAACATCTATCCCCGATATAATTCCAAGTTTTTCTAATTCGTTGTTTAATTGCAAGGAATCATATTCGCCGGCGCCTTCATCAATAAGCAGCGAAGTTAAAAATGATAATCCCTTTTTTTGATCGGGGTCAAATTTGCTGCCGGAAAAAGCAAGCATATATGTATATACAATCGGAAGTTTATCCTTCTTAATAAAATAAATTTCAACACCGTTTGAGAGTGTTATGATTTTAGCTTGGGGAATCTCGAACGAAACTGATCCTGACGATTTTGGCGGTAAAGTTCTATCTATCATATTTATTTCTTCGGTACGATTTGTAGTTCAACATAAGGGTTGTTTAAATAATCTTTTGCTGCTTCTATTACATCTCCGGCTGTTACTTTATCATAACGTTCGATATCGAAAATAAACGAATCGGGCTCACTTAAATAAAAATTGTAGTGATTTATATGATCAACTATATTATCAATCTTTTGGAGCGAATAGATATACGAAGATTTAATGCTGTTCTTAGCTCTAATGAGTTCTTCTTCGGTTATTCCGTTCTTAATTAAATTATCAATCTCATAAAAAATATTTTTCTTTAGTTCTTCAATTTGAATACCCGGCTTTGCAGTTGAAACGATTATAAACAATCCGTTTAAACTTGCAGAGTATTGAAATGCAGATATGTCTTGTGCAATCTGGCTATCAAAGAGTAATTTTTTTTGCAGTCTCGAATTCTTTGTCGCCGATAAAATATCTGCTAGTATATCGAGGGCTGCATCATCTTCGCCGAAAATTTTCTCCGAATGCCATGCAAAATAAATTCTTGGCAATTGAACATTATCCGGGTGAATAATTTTTTTGATATCGGATAATTTCTGCCCGGGCGCATTTAATTGCGGAATCGGGTTACCATTTTTAATGGTGCCGAAATATTTTTCAATAAGCAATTTCGCTTCATCTTTTTTGAAATTCCCGCCAAGCACAAGTGTTGCATTACCCGGCGAATAATAGGTTTTAAAAAAATTTTTCACGTCATCGAGTTCAAATTTTTCGATATCATTCATCCACCCTATTGTTGGCCATGAGTATGGATGATCGGGAGTGAACAAGTTTGAAAATATTTTTTCCCAAGCCAGTCCGTATGGCTGGTTATCGTAGCGCTGCCTTCGCTCGTTCATCACGACTTCTTTTTGGTTATCGAGTTTTTCTTGAGTGAGCGAAGGAAGTAAAAATCCCATCCGGTCGGATTCAAGCCAAAGAATTAATTCTAAATAATTAGCGGGAACGGTTTCGTAATAATTTGTTCTATCGATCGATGTTGATCCGTTCAAAGAACCGCCGGCTTCCTGAATAAATTTAAAGTGGCCTTCCTTAGGAATGTTTTGCGAACCCTGGAACATCATATGTTCGAATAGGTGTGCAAAACCGGTTTTGCCCGGTCTTTCATTTGCGGAACCAACTTTGTACCAGATATTTATTGATACTGTTGGCAGTGATAAATCCTGGTAGAGAATTACATCCAATCCGTTGGAGAGTTGGAATTTTTCGTAATATATTTTAAGTAATAGTTTATCCATAATCACGGTGTATATTAATAAAACATTAACTACAATTTTTGGGATTGAAAAATGGTCCCCTTTTTTATAAGTTCTAATTAAAATTACTCAAAAGACTTTTCTATACCTAACCTATAAAAAAATATTTTAGTTTATGAATCTTAAGTTATTACTAATTTTATCCTTACTTGTTATAAACTTCGGGGCATTTTTTCGCTTCAGGAAGACGAAGTACGTTTATTTCTTTTATGTTGTGTCATTAATTGATCCGTTTTACATAATAATAAATTCCATTTTTCACATAAACAATACAGTAGTTTATTATTCATTTGCTAATTTCTGTTACTATGCAGCCTTTCCACTCTTTGAAAATAAGATTAAAATAGTCTTACTCATATCAACGGCTGTCTCGTTGCTCTATTATTTGTCTAATCCGTTATTAACCATGATGAATGTGATAGTCATCCAGTCCGCGATGATTATTTTTTTGTTAGGGTCAATTAGACTGATGATAATTACTCATGAGAAGACGGAAATATTTAAGCTACTACTTATAGTAAGCTTGTTTCTGAATATTGTTAGAAGTTATTTCTACTATAATAGCTTAAACTATTTAATTCAGTATTTTAATGAAATTACAATTATAGATTTTGTAGTAACAGTGTTAATTATTGTTGTTGGCCCTAATTATTTTTTAAGAATGCCTAAAACACATAAGCTTAAAGAAAAAAATAGTACAGATAATCTATCTGATAGAGAAATACAAATCATAGAAATGATTTCCAATGGTTTTACTAGCAAAGAGATTGCCGAAAAATTATTCTTAAGCAAAAAAACAATAGATTATTATAGAAGCAACATAAGAGCTAAATTAAACGTAACTAAAAAATCCGAGTTAATAGATTTTTACAACACAAATTTAGAAAATTCTGATGTTGATAGAAAAATCAACATTATTAGAAGATTAGAATAAAGTACTAATCTTTTTTAGTATGTAATCCAATTGGAATTGGGATTATATACTGATGACAAATAGTTTCTCCGACTTTATGTTTGCGCAACATAAATTCGGAAACTTATGAACATCCAGCCGGTTTTATATCCATACTTTGTTTGCAGAGTATCTGGGCTTCCTACTGACTTAACCGAAGACCTAAAATCAAAGACACTTCAAATAAGCACTTCAATTCTTTTTAATGAACTAAAAGAGATCGAACACTTAAAAATAGAAATATCTGGAAAATTGTTTGAGCTGATAAAGGATATCGATAATAAAAAAATTAGGAATAAGTTAATAAGTATCAGAAGAGACATATTTAATGAGAAGAAATGGTTAAAAATAGAAGATTACGATCTACTTGGTGAGGAAATATCTAATTGCATTAAACAATTAGAAGATAAACTTGACAGAAAACTAACTTTTGCTAAAGAATTGAAGGAAAGTTTCTATAGTGAAAAAAAAAGAATTAGAAAATTATTCATAGATTATTTACAAAACGATGATTTTCAGAAGGGACTTCTTTTATCGTCTATGTCTTTATATTCTCTTCAGAATAATTACTTGAATAGAGAGAAGACGGAAGAAAATAGAAAGAATGATCAAATTGAACGGGGATTGCTTCGTTATTTTACACGTGCTTCTATGAAAGCAACACCTTTTGGCACTTTTTGTGCAATCATTCCGGGCAAACTAAATGGTTCGTATAACAATTCTGTTTTGACTTTTACCGATAATCCCTTTCGAAAAAAAAGTCTGTTATTAGTAAATAAAGATATATACGGCATTATTTCAAATTATATTAGGAAGGAACCTGAAATAAGGAAAAAATTATTTGTTGAATTAAACAAAACTATTGATAGAAAAGAAACTATCTATTATTTCTTAACGGAGATTGATGGAAGAGAGGTTTTCCAAAGATTAACTATTAACCCGGTGCTTGAATTACTAGATACACTTTTTGAAAGCAATCCAATAATTATTTATGATGAGTTGATAAATACTCTATTAGATAATGATGAACTTGAAGCTTCTAAAGAAGAAATAGAGGCATATGTTGATAAACTTATTGAGATTGGATATATCAGGTATAAGATAGGTATTCCTGAGCAGAAGGTAGATTGGAGCTCACCGCTAGTTGAAATTCTAAAAAGAACCGGGATCAACAAAGCAGAATTTATATGCAATACAATTCGAGAATTATTGAATATTACAAATCAATATAAAAGCAACAATGTTGGGGATCGTTTCCAAAATTTAGAAGATATGAATAATCTATTAAACGCTGCTTTCAAAGAGTTAAGCATATCGAACACTGTTCGGAGTAACCTTCCTCTTTACGAAGATTCCACAGCGGATTCTTTTGTGAATATTGATGTTGAAAAGCTATACAGTATAAAGAACAGCCTCTATTCACTCATTCAGATTACTAATAAACTTGCGTATCCTCGCACAGAACTTGCCAACATGAGGTATTTTTTCGATAATTACTACAAAGATTCATCAGCCGAAATTAATCTGCTTCAGTTTTATGAGGACTATTATCGTGAACATTTTAAAGCTCATTTGGAAAAACAACAGAAAGTTCAATACAAAAAAAATGCCGAAGAATTGAAAGATTATAACATATCAAATCCATTTGGATTGAATCTTATAAAGGAAATTCACAATGCCGGGAGAAACATTTCCTCTCTAGTAGTAAAAAAATGGCTCGATAATCCAAATGCTACGGAAATGAATATAACTATCGATGAGTTAAAAACTGCAACGGAATGTGTAGAAGATTTAGCTCATAATAATTTTTCTGTCTCATTATTTGTACAATTGATACCGCAAAGTAAATATGAGAAACAAAACAGACTTATTCTAACAAGTGGACATTACTTAGCTGGTTTCGGAAAATATTTCTCGCGATTTTTATATCTCTTTGATTCAAAAGTTCTTGATGGAATTTATAAATCTAATAATGATATTAATGACGAAGTATTTGCAGAAATTTCAGGAGATGCAAACTTCAATGCTAATTTACATCCACCTCTTTTGAAATATGAAATAAGTTATCCTACAACCGAAGTAGGCCTTGCAGAAGTTCCACTGAAATGCACCGACATCATAGTTGAAAAGGACATGATTGATTCAAACAAACTGCGATTGAAACACAAGAAACAGAATACTTATGTTGTTCCTATTGACCTGGGGTTCTTGAACCCGATGATGCGCCCCCCTTTGTTTCAACTTCTTGCAAAATTTTCACCCCCGTGTAACTTCTCAATGCAATTACCTGAGATGCCAATTCAAATAAGTAATGATGGTAAAAGATCAGAAACAAACAGACAAGAAGATGAAAGCAATCAAACTAAACGAGAACAGAAAGAGTCGATGGTTTATCGTCCAAGAATTCTTTTTGATGACAGAATAGTTTTGTCCCGGAGATGCTGGTTTGTTTCTAAAACACTATTACCCCAGATGAATGTTGACGAGACGGATTTCGAGTATTTTGTTAGAGTGAATAAATGGAGAGCCGAAAATAACATTCCGGATGAAGTTTACGTTAGGATCAGACCGCTTCCGTTACCGGGAAGTAATAATAACCAGATAGTAAAACAAAACAATGAAGAAACGAAACAAAATCAGGAGAATCAGAAGGAAGCAGATCAAAATCAGAAAGAATTGAATTCGGATGAGAAACAATCTGAACTGGAAAACAAAAACGATAAGAAAAAAGAAGGTTTGCCGGATAAAGAGAAAGCAAAGCAAAACAAATTTTCAAGAGATTATTATAAACCACAGTACATCGATTTTTACAATCCACTCCTTGTTAATTTATTCGGGAAGATTACGGTGGGATTGAAAAATTTTCTAGTTACAATAGAAGAACGTTATCCCGGTAAAGAACAATTGCCTGAGTTCGAAAATAAAACTTTTGCAGTTGAACAAATATTTCAGGTTGACTTTAGAAATAAGAATAGAGAATAACGGTATGACATCAAATTATAAAGAATACTGGCTGAGTGTATATGTTTATTTCGATGGCAACATTTATAGTGATTATTGTGATGACGTAATCCGAGATATATTAGCGCCATTTATTGGGGATAAAGAAAATCAAAAATATTTTGAAAAATATTTTTTTATCAGGTATTCAGATTCAGGTTCCCATTTGAGGATAAGATTCTTAGGTGATCCGGAAAAACTTAAAGTAGAATTAAAACCATACTTTGAATATTCAGTTAAGAAAAAGTTAGCTGTTTTTATTGCAAACAATAAAGGGAATGATGAAAAATTTTTTGTTAGATGGGTTCCATATGAACCTGAATATAAAAGATACGGAGGAGAGGAAGCAATAAAGATTGCAGAAGAGTTTTTTTACTATTCGAGCGAAACCGCAATTGAAATAATAAAATTGTTGAGTAGAGGTGATAAAGCATCTAGATTGGGCAAAGGGTTGGCATTAATGGTAATTCTATTACAGAGATTTTATGGTGGTGATAAAGAAAAAGCTGCTAAACTTGTTGCGAGTTATTCCTCGGGTTATTTGAAAGCTATAGCAAAAGAAGAAAAATATCACGAAGCATGGGTAGAGTGTTTTGACACCGGGTTCAACACTCAATCCGAAAAACTGATTGAATTGGTTAACTCAATTTGGGCATTTTTAACAGAAGGTGAAGAATTGCCTTATCCTCTCAATAATTATTCTAAAAATCTTGAAACCGTTGCTAAAAAATTGAGAAGTCTTTGTGTAAACAAGGGCGTATTAATACTGCAGAATCCGGTTGAAAATTGGGAAACTTGTTTATCATTTATTATTCCAAGCTATCTGCACATGATGAATAATCGTCTAGGTATTACAATTCAAGAAGAAGCATATTTAGCACATTTAATATTCAAAGGTATAGAAGTAGAAAATTTTGTTAAATGAGAAAACTGCTATGAATGAAAAACAAATCTTCTTAGAAGCGGCGGTTAAGATTGCTGACAGAATTTTGAATAAAACTATTTGGAACACCGAAAAATGTACATGGGAGATTTTTGCACCTGATCTTTCAATGCCTAAACTAAGAAAAGGTAAATGGGAAAATGCCGGCGGAATGGTTTATTCAGGGACTGCCGGTATTGCACTTTTTCTAGCAGAAATTTTTAGAATAACCGGGGATAAAAAATATTTAAAGGTATTATCAGGAGCGCTAAATAATTCTTTCGATGAGGTAAAAAAACTTCCGTTAAACAGTTTTGGATTTCATAGTGGGCGTGTTGGCATTGCTTACGCCTTTGTTATCTCGGGAAAATATCTTGAACGAGATGATTACAAAAGCAAGGGTTTGCAGATTCTTGAACCGCTGTTAGGAAAAGAATTTGAGGATTACGGACTTGATGTAATCGGCGGTGCCGGTGGAGCGATACAACCTCTTTTGAAGATATATGAGGTTACTGATAATGATGCAGCGTTAAACATATCTTTGAATTTAGCGGAGCCACTAATTCAAAAAGCAAAAAAAGAACCCCATGGATGGTCTTGGGGAAGTGGAAATACCAATTACAGAAATTTGTGCGGATATGCTCACGGTGCTTCAGGTATTGGACATGCTTTTCTTGAACTTTATAACCTAACTAACTCTAACTATTATCTCTATGCTGCCGAACAAGCATTCCTTTACGAAAGACAATTTTATAGTGAGGAAAATAAAAACTGGTCCGATTTCCGTTACAACGAACTATCCGAGTATGTTCATTACAACCGGCTTGAAGAATTAAAAGAAGCTATTCAAAAAAACGAACTACTGCCATACCAAATAAGATATATGTCAGCGTGGTGTCACGGTTCTCCCGGAATAGGTTTGTCAAGATTGCGCGCGTATGAACTTACCGGCAATGAAACATATCTTAAAGAAAGTCTTAATGCGTGCGAAGGAACAATACAATCGCTCAAAACTACGGAAGGAAATTATTCCCTCTGTCATGGTTTTTTGGGAAATGCGGAAACACTTTTAACCGGTTCAAAAATTTTGGGCGATAAAGGATTTCTTGAAATAGCATTGCAAAAAGCTTTGGAAGGAATCGATAGATTTGAAAACAAAAATTTACCATGGGCTTGTGGAACAATGGGTTCCGTTTCTGATCCGAGTTTAATGCTTGGCGAAGCCGGTATCGGTTTGTTTTTATTACGGCTTTTTGATACACAAACTTTATCTGCTCTTTCATTGCATGCAAAGGCAAGAAAAATAGAAACGGAACAAAAAGATGCTTTATCTTTTCGAAAGAATTATGTAGATATTTATTTTAAGAACATCATTGCAGCGATAGACACGATAGAAAATAAGAAGGGATTAATTCTTGAACAGAATAAAAATTTTATCGGCGGGAAATCAGATGTGGAAAAAATTTTCGTAAAGATTGAAAACTACATTGCAGATTGTGAAGACGAATTAAAGGAAAAACTTTCCGATTATTTTCTTATCGAAAAAGAAAAGTATTTGAAGACGCTGCAGATAAAAGATTTTTCAGAAGAGTTTCTCAAGAAATTAAATATGCCTTCCGAGTTTCAGATAGACAATTGTAACCTTGAATTTGCTTTGGATGAATACTGTGAATTGCTGGTTCAAAAATATAATTGGAGCAGTGAAAGTTCTGCTGAAAACATTTTAGCAAATCCTGAAGAAGACGAACAGTATTTTTTACTGATGCGAAGCAATAATAAAATAGAATCTTTTCGTATTAATCCGTTTTTTTACACCATTCTTTTTTGCATAAAGAAGAATTCATCTTTTGATGAGATAGTGAGTGAAGTGAGTTCGCTTTTTGAAATTGAATTCGCTCAAACAGATTTGTTGCGACAGAAAATTAAAGAACAGTTGATAAACGCTTACAAAGGAGGGCTGATCAAAATAACAATTAGAGAAAAGGCGTGTTCGTCTAACGGTTAGGATACCGCTTCCTCAGAGCGGAGATGGTGGTCCAATTCCACCGCGCGCCACTAAAATGCTTCCAGCTTTAGTTGAGCGGCAATTCTTCAAGAAAGCAGATTTATGAAACAATTGTGATGTTGTTTTGCAATCAGAAAGCTGGAAGCATTGAAAACAATCTTCCGGAAGAAGAAACATAACTCCGCTAAACCGATTCCAGCTTTATAAAAAGATGGAATCATTAGAGGAGAACATAGCGCGATAGTTTAATTAAAACATCCCACCTTAGTGGGAAGATGCCGGACAACCCGGCGACCGCCACCAACGAAAAATAATATGTAACAGCAGTAATAACTAACAAAACATATTATTAACAAAGATTGCTTTTCTGCCCTTCCCATAGGGAAGGGTTGGGATAGGCAATTATTAACAAAGAAGGAGCTTTTTATGAAAAAGCTAAAATTAAACCTTGATGAGATCAAGGTAGAATCGTTTGAAACAAAAACAGAAAACAAAGAGCTGAAGGGAACAGTGATTGCTCAAGAAGAACCACCGGTTGAAACCGAATGGGGTACAAATTGTCCTCCGGGAGGTACCTGGTGGCAATCGTGCGATGCGAACACGTGTTTTATTGCTTGTAGCACAATGCCATTCTGCTGATAATTCATGGGTTCTCGTCTTTATGACGGGAATCCTTTTCTTGAATTGTATTTAATATATGCTTATAAAGATATATGATTTGATGATTGAAAAAAGTAAATTAATTCTTGGTAGTCTTGAAGAAATATTTATTTGAGGAAATTTACTGTTATGAAATATTATGTATTATTGATAATCGTACTAGTTACTTTAATAAGTACACCGAAATATTGGTGTGGTGTATTTGAACCAATAATAGTAGAATCGGGCTTTACTAAGCTTACAGATTTTTTTGAGAGCGATTC
This sequence comes from Bacteroidota bacterium, assembly GCA_040755055.1. Classification (GTDB taxonomy): domain Bacteria; phylum Bacteroidota; class Ignavibacteria; order Ignavibacteriales; family Melioribacteraceae; genus DYJK01. The sequence continues at coordinate 2,194 of JBFMBS010000003.1, read as the reverse complement.
AACTAAGAAAAAAACAGCGCTGAATTTTTTTGAATCAGCCCGAAACAATTTCTCAAACAAAACACTATCCAGCCTTCAGAAGGCTTTGGATAATATCCGCCAAGCACTATTGATAGAGCCAGCTAAAGTTGATTATCTACTTCTCTCGGCAAAAATCAGAGAAGAACTTTACTATGCCGGCAGACTTTATTTTGATGAACGTGAAGCCGCATTCAGTGAATTAAAAAAAGTGCTTGAGATCGACAGTAATAATGTTGAAGCACTATACAATCTTGGTAGACTTAAAACGGAAGATTTTCTTGGGACAAAAAACTCCGGTGTAAAAGTCGGCTCTCTTAATAAAGCGATGAGTCCTCTCGAAAAAAATTTAAAGTACGGTGGAAGAAGCACTTTGGCTTACGATAAAGAAAATGAGTTTAATAATGAAAGAGGGAATTTCCCGTTTCTCAGTTTTGAAGAGATAGCGAATAATGATTATGTGGATGCAGAAAAGTATTTGAAAAGAGTTGCAAGTAATGATACGATTTCTGAAAAAGCATTTATCGACATCAGCAAACTGAACATTTATAACAATACTGTATCTCATGTTTTGCAGTCGTGGGAAAATGTAGATAGCAAAAAAGATCTCTCAAAAGATGCCCGGCTTTGTCTCGCTGTTTTGTATTATTTGAATAACGAGCTTGTTTTGTCGGCAAAAGAATTTGAAACAGCACTTTCACTTATGCCCGCGGATGAAAAAGAAAATTTTGCAGTTAACAGTGCAAGACTTCTTTTGAAATCCAAATATGGAAATGAAATTTCTTTGATGAATCAAAAAAAAATAAGTGCTCAAATAATGCATTTTTGGAAAGTAAATGATCCTCTTCTTCTATCTTCAGAAAACGAACGTTTGCTTGAACATTATTTCCGGGTAGCTTATACAAATCTTTTTTTCGGCAACCCTCATCAAAAAATAGATGGATGGCGGACTGATCGCGGTGAAGTTTTTATTCGATATGGCAGACCCAATGAGGTTATCCGCTATACACAAGAGATAGATGATCCGTCAAGTTCAAAGCCGATAACTGAAGTATGGTACTATCCCGAAATGATTTTTGCTTTTATTGATCCGGGAAGAAATAATGTATTTTATTTTGCCCAACCTTGGAATGCGATTGTACCGATGAATACTCATGAAGAAGTTATCACTTTGCGTGAGAAGAATCCAGACGAGTACTACCCGAAATTCGAAGGTCCCATATTTGATTTAAGCTATCAGACATACCAATTTGCTTCAAAGAACAAATCTCAAACAGTTGTTTATCTTTCCTATGAAATCGATTTTACTGATTCACTAACAACGAAAGATAAATTTGAGGAAGGTTGTGAAGTCGGCTTGTTTATGTTTGATGGTAACTTCAATAAAAAAATTGAAAACAAAAAGACAATTACAACCCTTAACAAATCATCGGATAAAATGGTGAATACTTTGGAGATAACACTAAAGCCGTTAAGCGGCAATCTTGCATTTGAAATGATGCGTAAGAAAGATAAAGGAGTGACGGCATACCATGGTAAATATATTGTGCGTGACTTTTCCGGTAACGAGTTGAACATAAGTGATTTGGTCGCTGCATCAAAAGTAGAAATAGGAGAAAAACAGAATGGCGGCTTCGAGAGAAACAACTATTATGTTCTTCCCACTGCGTACAAAACTTTTGATAACGATAACCCCATATTTCTTTATTATGAGGTCTATAATCTGAATTTTGGTGCTGATAAGTTAACAGACTTTGAACAACAGTTGACAATAAAAAAAGTAGGTGATAACACGATATTGAATGATCTACTTGATATAGTGGGATTAGGAAGCCGTGGTGAAAAGATCGCACTAACATCCAACTACAAAACATTAGAACGTGATCCTCAAATTTATTTCCAGATGGATATGGGCAAATATGAAAGTGGAGATTATGAAATAGAAATTAAAATAAAAGATAAAGTAAAAGAAAAAGAAACAAGTAGCAAAACATTAATAAAATGGAAAAATGAATAAATCTTCCGGAAGAAGAAATAGCGCGATAGTTTAATAGAACCATCTGAAAAATACAGTTAGTAAAACATATTTTTAAGTATTGTGTGTTTTTTTTGATAAATAATTCTTTTTACGGAAACAATTAGTTCTTTGAAATAGTGTTGTCTGCTTCAGTGAGTA
>JBFMBS010000002.1:0-204829 GCA_040755055.1 Bacteroidota bacterium | reverse complement strand
AGTATGCACCGTTTGGGGTTATTGGCAATATTACACCGAGCACTCATCCCGGTCCAACGATGATTAATAATATTATTATCCAGCTTGCCGGGGGTAATACAATTGCATTTAATCCGCATCCTTCTGCTAAAAAGGTTAATGCAAAAGTAATTCAGCTTGCAAACCAATATATGGTCGAAGCCGGTGCGCCTATGAATCTTGTTACGTGTGTGGTAGAGCCAACTCTTAAAACAGCAAAAATTCTTTTCGAGCATAACAAAGTAGAATTGCTTTCAGTAACGGGCGGACCGCAAATGGTTGAGATGGCATTAAGTTATCCCAAAAAAGTTGTTGCCGCCGGACCCGGCAATCCTCCGGTTCTTGTTGATGAAACAGCGGATTTTACTTTAGCAGCTGACGAAATTACAATGAGTGCAAGTTATGATAACAATATTCTCTGTATAGCCGAAAAAGAAATCTTTGTTGTTGAATCTGTATTTGAACAATTTATGAAAGAGATGGAAAAAGCCGGTAACGTTCGATTGACTTCCTCGCAAATGGACCAGTTAGGAAAAATTGCTCTTCAACTTTCCGGGAAGCATTGGTTAATCGGCAGAGACTATGTAGGAAAAAATGCGAATGTTCTTGCAAAGGCACTCGGTATGAATATTTCGGAAGATGTTCCTTTGTTGTTTGGCGAAACAGATAGAAATCATCCGTGGGTTGTAGCCGAACAAATGACAAGTTGTATTCCCGTAGTCCGTGTAAAAGATTTTGAAGATGGATTGCAAGCATCTGTTAAAGCAGAACATCACTTCAAACATACGGCAAGCATATTTACAAGAGATTTAAATAGGGCAACAAAATTTACAAGGGTACTGGATTGTGATGTTCATACAATAAATGGCGGTACATTACGTGGCAATGGCGGCGACTTAGGCGAAGGATACTTTTCGCATACAATTGCAACACCAACCGGTGAAGGAATATGCACCCCGCTCAGTTTTGTCCGCAAGCGTCGTGTTATGACCCATGGTGCACTAAGATTTGTTTAAAATAAAATGTAATAAAGGAGAAATAAAATGTCGGTAAAGAAAGCAATAGGAATTTTAGAGACAAAAGGTTTTGCACCTTTAGTACAAGGTGCAGATGCAGCAGTTAAAGCTGCCAATGTTGAATTAGTTGAATGGAGGCAAGTTGGCAGCGGATACGTTTCATTTGTAATTGAAGGAGACGTTGCGGCTGTTCGTTCTGCGTTGGATGCCGGAACAGATGCTGCATCAAAGATCGGAGAAGTTTTATCACAATTAGTTATTCCGCGTCCGGTTGACGAATTGGACAGCTCATTTAATCGTTAAAAGGGAAAAATGATTTTTGCTAAAGTAATAGGAACTATTGTTTCTACGCAAAAAGATCCTAATCTAAATGGTAAGAAACTATTGCTGTGTAGAGAAGTAGATCATCGAGGAGACCCGTTGAAAACTTACCATATAGCTGTAGATGCTGTTCAAGCCGGGGAAGGAAATTTTGTTTTGCTTTCTTACGGTTCATCGGCAAGGATGACAGATGAAACAAAGAATGCCCCGATTGACGCAGTTGTAATGGCATTAATTGATGATGTTCAAATAACACATAGTATAGAGTGATAAATGAAATTAGGAATTGTAACCGGGATGGTCTGGGCTTCAAGAAAAGTAAAAGAAATTGAAGGATGCAGAATGTACATAGTTCAGCCGGTTACATCCCAAGGAGAAATAATCGAATCTTCACTTGTAGTTGCTGATCCCAAGAGATTAGCAGCACCCGGTGATAAAATTGTTTATGTAACCAGCACAGATGCTGCCCAGGCTTTCGATAATGGTTATGCCCCGGTAAATGCGAGTGTTGTTGAATTAGTTGACGGAATAAAATAATGTTTTTGGCGAGGGTTAAAAAGAAAGTTATATCTGTCGAAAAACACGAAGCTTATAAGAGTAAAATAGTTTTTGTCGTTCAGCCGGTTTTGCCAGATGAAAGTGAAATCGGAAATGAATATGTAGCGATAGATTATGTTGGTGCCGGGATCGGTGATATTGTTGTATGCGGCGGAGCGCCGGGTGTAGCGAAAACGGTTTTCAATATTCAATTAGCACCGATACGAACACTTATCATGGCAATTGTTGATAAAATCGATTATAAAGATCTTGAATAAGTTTAAAATGACAATCAACGAAATAGAAAATATTGGTGTTATCGGTGCCGGTGGAGCTGGTTTTCCAACTCATGTAAAATTAAACAGCAAGCCGGATACTATAATTATGAATGCTGCCGAGTGTGAACCGCTTCTGCATAAGGATATGGAATTGATCCTTAATTATAGCGATGAAATTTTGAAAGGGTTAAAAGCCGTATTAGCAATCACCGGTGCGAAACATGCTATTATTGGAATCAAAGAAAAACATCATCACGAAATTGAAATTCTTAATTCAAAAGTATCGGGAAATATTCGTGTTATTCCGGTTGAGGATGTTTATCCGGCTGGTGATGAAATTACTCTGATTTACATGACAACAAAGAGAGTTGTGCAGCCCGGAGCGATCCCCATTTCTGTTGGTTGTGTTGTGCAAAACGTTGAGACGCTTTATAATATTGGAATTAATAAACCGGTTGTGGAAAAATTTATTTCAGTTGCCGGGGCAATAGAAAATCCGGCTACAGTTAAAGTTCCGGTCGGTATTACATTTTCAGAAGTTTTATCCCGGTTTACCATCACTGAACAAAATTATGTTGTCCGTTCCGGCGGCTTAATGATGGGCACTTTGGAAAAAGATTTGAACCAGGTAGTATCAAAAAGAACCGGGGCGTTGATAGTATTACCTTCAGATCATCATTGTGTAACAATGTATAATAGGTTTGCTACGGAACACGATACTGATAGAATAGCAAAAGCCGGGTGTGATCAATGTACATTTTGTACTGAATTATGCCCGAGGTATTTACTTGGGCAGCCGGTAAGACCGGAGACTGCAATGCGCAATAGAATGTTTACGCGCGAAGATCAACCGATGATTTTTGCCGGTAATTTTTCTTGCTGTGAATGCAACCTATGTACAATGTATTCTTGCCCGGAAGGTTTGGATCCTAAAGGTGCAACCGTAATTGAGAAAAGGTTAGCACGCCAACAAAATTTAAAATGGAACAACAATGAAATATCTGTTCACCCAATGTATGATTACCGTAAAGTTTCGTCCCGACAACTTAAACAAAGACTTGATGTTTTAAAATTTCAGGATGAGGGACCTTTATCGAATTTGGTTTTCAACCCGGAACAAGTGAGAGTTCCATTGAACCAGCATCTTGGTTCACCCGCTATTCCGATTGTTAGAGAATGCCAGTTTGTTAACAAGCATGATTTGATAGGGAAGGCAGACGGAAAAATATCGAGCAATATTCATGCATCAATAGATGGAGTTGTTCGAAATATTTCCGAATCAGAAATTGTAATAAAGAGGAATTAATGAGTAGTAAAAATGCATTAGGGATAATCGAATTAGCGAGCATATATAAAGGTTACGAGGTACAAGATGCTGTTTTAAAAACTGCAAACGTTGAAAAACTTATTGCCCGTACTATCTGTTCCGGGAAATTTTTTATGGCTGTGCGCGGCGATGTTGCAGATGTTGAAACGGCTGTGGATGTTGCGCGCGAAGTTGGTGGTTTTTCTGTTGTAAATGTTACGACAATTCCTAATGTTGACCCACGAGTATTTCCGGCAATTGCCGGTTGTACAATTTTGGAAAGAGAAAGAAGTGAGCAAAAAAATATTGGTGCGCTGCTAATAATAGAAACATTTTCGGTGGTGTCTGCAATTAAAGCTGCCGATTTTGCCGCAAAAGAAGCGCTGTTGGATCTTCTCCGAGTACATGTTGCAATGGCTGTTGGAGGAAAAGGATTTGTAGTTATAACCGGCGATATCAGTGCATTGGAAGCGGCTGTTAAACCGGCTATAGATTATTGCGCACAAGATGGTATGCTTGCCGGTTATGCTATAATTAAAAATCCGCATGAAGACGTATTAAAAGAATTAATATAAATAGGAGTAACCCGGATGAGTAACGAGTGGGAACTGAAAAAACAAATAGTCGAAATTGGAAAAAGAATTTGGACGCGCGGCTATGTTGCCGCAAACGACGGGAACATAACCGTAATATTGAATGACAATGAATTACTAACTACTCCTACCGGTGTAAGTAAAGGATTTATGACCACGGACATGATAATTAAATGTGATAGAACCGGTAAAGTAATTTCAGGTAATTCTAAATTTCGTCCATCAAGTGAAGTTAAAATGCACCTCGAAGTTTACAAAGAACGCCCCGACATAAAATCGGTAGTACATGCGCATCCACCGTATGCAACAAGTTTTGCAGTTGCCGGAATTCCGTTGAACAAATGTGTTCTTCCCGAAGCAGTTATTGTTATTGGTGCCGTTCCAATTGCACCATACGGACTTCCTTCGACAATGGAAATTCCGGATGCAATTCGTCCGTTGATCAAAAATTCCGATGCAATCTTATTAGAAAATCATGGCGCACTTACACTTGGAAGCGATCTTTTAAATGCTTATCATAAAATGGAAACACTTGAACATACGGCAAGCATTGTATGGAAAGCTATTCAATTGGGGAATATGAATGTACTTCCGGATAATGAACGGGATCGGTTAATGACATTACGGGAAAAGTTTAATTTGCCCGGCCGAGTAACTGTGTGCGATGCTACTCCAATGCCCAGCAACGCTCAATCGTTTTACGATTCAAAAAAAATGGCGAGTAATGTTGATGGACAAAAAATTCAAGAAATAGTTGAACAAGTTCTTACAAAATTAAAGAAGAATTAAAGTTTGTGAGTGGTAACATGAAAATATTAATAGCAAATCCAGGCAGCACTTCATACAAATGTAAATTATATGATGCTGTCGATATGTCGATTCTTTTCACCGCCACGGTTGAAAGAATTGGTGAAAAGGATGGAATTTATTCTTATGAATTCAAGGACGCTGAAAAAGAAATTATAAAACAAGAAATACCAGATTATTTTTTTGCTGTTAACCTTACATTGGAATCATTAAAGAAAAAATTTGCTATTGGCGAAATTGCTGCTGTAGGATTCAAGACAGTACATGCAAAAGGAGTTTCCGGCTGTGTGGAATTAACAGATTGGGTTCTGAAAGCAATGGAAGATTACCGTTTGCTTGCACCGGTACACACTGATGTTTACATAACAGCGATTTCAGTTTTCAAAAAACTTTTGCCGGCTACATTGCTTGTTGGATTATTTGAAACGCACTTCCATAAGAACATTCCGCCCGAAGCATTCATGTATGGCATTCCTTACGAGCTTTATGAAAAACATGGAATACGCAAATACGGATTTCATGGCGCTTCGCATAGATTTATAGGCATGCGAGCAAAAGAACTTTATAATGCGAATAAAGTTATCTCATGCCATCTTGGAGGAAGTTCTTCCGTCTGTGCAATCAAAGACGGATGGTCGATCGATACATCGATGGGAATGAGTCCACAAAGCGGTTTGTTAAATGCTAAGCGTGTCGGTGATTTAGATCCTTACGCGCTTCTTTACATTATGGAAAAGGAAAATTTATCTGCTAAAGAAATTGGTGATATCCTTATGTCCAAGAGTGGAATATTCGGTATATCAGGAACAAGCGGAGATTTTAGGGATATCGAAGAAAATATGTTGAAAGGGGACAAACGTTCCGAACTCGCATTTAAAACTTTTGCTTATTATGCGAAGAGATATATTGGTGAATATATGGCTATACTCAACAGTGCAGATTGTATTGTTTTTACTGCCGGTGCCGGACAGAACTCGCCAACACTCCGGAAAGAAATTATTTCTGATATGGATAATCTTGGAATTTTATTAGATAACAAGAAAAATTTTTCTAATCCTAAAGAAGGATTAATCGCTGCTGATAATTCAAAAGTTAAGATTGCTGTAATTCCGACAAACGAAGAATTTATAGTCGCAAAAGAGGTAGTGAATTTTTTAATAAATAAATAATTCCCAACTTAATCAGAATACAATTATGCTTATTGAAAAAAAAATTATCGGCTTCGATCTTGGCGCTGAAAGCGGACGCTGTGTAGTGGCAATACTTAAAAATCAAAAAATTGAATTAAAGGAAGTACACCGGTTTACAACTTATAATATTAAAAATCACAATGGATTTTACTGGGATATACTTGCCATTTATGGAGAACTGATCGAAGGATTATCCAAAGCTCAAAAATCTTTTGGATCGGATTTTGACGGCGTCAGTGTTGATACCTGGGGTGTAGATTATGTTTTAATTGATAAAGAAGATAGAATTTTAGGTAATCCATATCACTACCGTGATGATAGAACCGATGGAATAATGGAAGAAGCATTTGCTATTATGCCGAAAGAAGAAATATATAAGAAGATCGGAATCCAATTTGCGCAATTCAATACTTTATTCCAGCTGTTGGCTGAAAAGAAAAGAAAAACAAATCTGCTTGATGCAGCTTACAGAATTTTATTAATGCCCGACTTTTTGAATTTTATGTTATCCGGGGTAAAGCAAGCTGAGTTTTCCATAGCCTCAACTACAAGTATGGTAGATCCGTTTACAAGGGATTGGTCCTGGGAGTTAATCGATACATTCGGATTCCCCAGAAATATTTTTCCTGAAATGGTTGAGCCGGGAACAGAACTAGGGAAATTATTACCATCTATTGCTAAAGAAACCGGTCTTAATCCTAACATACCGGTATTTGCAAGTGCCGGTCATGATACAGCATCGGCAGTTGTATCAGTCCCGGCAAGCGGTGGTAATTGGGCATTTCTGAGCTCCGGGACATGGTCTCTAATGGGAGTTGAATTATCAAAACCTCAACTCGGTACACAATCGATGAAATATAATTTTACAAACGAAGGCGGTGTTGAAGGAACCACTCGTTTTCTAAAAAATATTATTGGTCTTTGGCCTATACAAGAGTGCAGAAGATACTGGATTGAAAAGGGTGAAGAGCATAGTTATATGGAATTAACAGAATTGGCTATAAAAGAAGATTTTGTTAATGCCTGGATCGATCTTGATGATCCAAGATTTTTGAAAGCTGGTGCAATGCCCGAAAAGATTCTTTCCTATTTAAAAGAGACCGGGCAGACTATAAAAACAAATGTTGGTTTTATTATTGGGGTTGTTCTGGAAAGTCTTGCATTTAGTTATAGAAAGACTCTTAAGGAGATAGAGGAAGTAACGGGTAACGAAATTGAAAAATTACATGCTGTTGGTGGAGGCATTCAGAATGAGTTGTTATCACAATATACTGCGGATGCAATAGGAAAGATAGTATATGCCGGGCCAGTCGAAGGTACAATAATCGGGAACATAGGTATTCAGGCAATAGCTGCTGGAATTGTAGACGATCTTGAAATGTGGAGACGCATCGTTGCAAATTCATTTGAGGTAAAGAAATACGAACCTTTACGGGCTGCATACTTTAATGAGAACGAGAAAAAGTTTGTTAAGATTTTGCGAAGTAAATAATTAAGGAATCTCTTTCGAAAGAATATTTAGATGAGAAATATATGCCAGAGCGAACAAATAAGGATCTTGTTGACAAATTCCTTCTCTCAGCAGTTGATACAGTTGCAACAGTTGAAAAGATAGATAGAACACCGGAAGCTTTGAATAAAGCATTGCTTAGAGAAATTGCAGATGAACAATTTGTCTTACTTTCTCAGCCAGGTGATATCGATGAAGAATTATTTGCAATCTTTGTCCAGAATGAAAAAGTTATTACAAATCCAACTGGTGAACAGTTAAAAACAATTAAAACCGGCATTACTGATTCTTTTTGTGCGGTTGCAAAAACCGGCTCTGTCTGCGTATCTATTAACGAATATCTTACAAGTCCTATTAGTATGTTAACTAGGAAACATATTGTCGTTGTGGATAGCTGCACGATAGTTCCGCGCCCGTTAGATGTTTTTTCAGAAAATTACTTAGAAGGGAAGGGACTATCTAAAAGTTTTTCTTTCATTACCGGGCCAAGTGCCACAGCCGATATGGGACCATTGGTACGTGGTGTTCACGGACCGGGGCAAATTCATATAATTGTTTTGGATTAATTCTATGATACGACCATCTATTCAAGAAATTCATCCTAGAGAAGTTGCAAATAAAGGAACCAAAGAAAATCTTCAAAAAGCTATTAATATGGCTTTAGAAGTAGAGAATGATGCTCTTCGCTTGAATACTCAAACTTTCAATGCTAACCGGTACAATACAATTAAAAAACTTAATGATTACGAAGAATTAAAAAACCGTGCTCGAAAGATTAAAGAACAGTCGATAGAAAACTTGCCAGGACTGATAAATAAACTTACCACTTCTATTCAAACACGTGGTGGAAAAGTGTTCTTAGCAAAAACGAAAGAAGATGCTATCGGCTATGTTAGAGATGTATGTAAATCACATTCTGCTCAGCTTGTTGTAAAAGCTAAATCTATTACATCAGAAGAGATTGGATTAAATGACACACTCGAGAAGGAAAATATTGAAGTATCGGAAACGGATTTGGCAGAATTTATATTGCAAGTATCTAAAGAGCAACCATCACACATTGTTGCACCGGCTATTCACAGAAGTCGTGAACGAATATCCAAATTGTTTAAGGAAAATTTTAAAACAACCGAAAAACTTGAGACCGGCGAAGAACTAACTAAATTTGCGCGAGATATACTTAGACAAAAATTCTTATCAGCTGATATTGGAATAAGCGGCGCAAATTTAATAGCTGCAAATGAAGGAACAATACTACTCGTTGAAAGTGAAGGGAATATCAGGTTAACAACACAACTACCGGCTATACATATTGCCATTGCTGGTGTAGAAAAAATTATTGAGACTAAAAAAGATTTCGGTACATTTATAGAGTTATTAGCAGCTAGTGGCACTGGCCAGCAACTCACAACTTATACTAACATTCTGGAACCGCCGCTAAATCTCCAGATACTTAACTTAAATGGAAGGAACGATACACATAGAGAATTTCACCTCGTGCTCGTTGATAATGGCCGCATGAAAATGAGAGAGGACAAAGATTTATACGAAGCGCTTTATTGTATCCGGTGTAGTGCGTGCATGAATGTTTGTGCTAATTTCCAGGCTGTTGGTGGTCATGCTTTTGGTGGTGAATGTTATACCGGCGGCATTGGAGGTGCTTGGACTGTTGGTACAACGGGTAAGCTTGAAAATGGACGGTTTGCGGAATTGTGTACCGGTTGTTCGCGGTGTATTCCAAACTGTCCGGTGAAAATCGATATACCTAATTTAAACACAGTTATTAAAAACCGTCTATTAGAAAAAGGTGGATCATCATTACAAAAAAAATTTTTTGGAAACTTTTCTTCACTTGCCCGACTTACATCAATCATCCCAGCAATTTCAAATTGGACAGCTAATTTTTATCCGAGTCGATTACTGTTTGAAAAAGTTATAGGATTTGATAGGCGGAGAGACATCCCTAAATTTGCTAAAGCAACTCTTACTAGACAATATCATAATTATAAAATGAATTTTTCCACATATCTAGGGGTAACTAGCAACTCAAAAAAAATAATTTTATTTGCCGATGTTTATACAAACTATAACAATCCACACGTTGGGATGGCAATAGTAAAGCTATTTGAAAAACTTGGATTAACTGTTTCTTTGAGTAAAGTGATGGAAGATGGGAGGGCCGCTCAATCACAAGGATTAATTGATAATGCTGCCAACAAAGCTAAAGTATTGGCAAATTATCTTTTAAAATTAATTGAAGAGGGCGCAGAACTGCTTTTTGCTGAACCAAGTGTTCTGGCAATGATCAGGCATGATTATAAGAAACTTATAAATAACGAAAGACAATTTCAGATACTTCAAAATAAATGTTATGACCCGATAGAATATCTCCTGAAACTTGTTAAGGAGGGAATTTTTGATATTGATCGGTTAAAAAGTAGAATTACTGATACAAACATCAGAATATTTTATCACGGTCATTGTCAGATGAAATCCATTGGCATAGGTAATGCAACACCTAATTTTCTTCAAATGCTCGGCTTCGAAGTCGATGTTTCTACTGTGGAGTGTTGTGGAATGGCTGGTAGTTTTGGATATAAGAAGCAATATTATGACTTAAGCAAAAATGTTGGGAAAGATTTGGCAAAACAAGTTAAAAAATCGCAAACAGAGAGTAATTCAATAATTCTTGCGAGTGGCACTTCATGTAGAGAACAGATCAAAGATGAAATTGAAGAAGAGATTTACCACCCAATGGAATTTTTACTTAAAGTAATTCAGTAACTCAGATAAATGTTTATATTATTGAATGTGGATGAATTTTTTTACCAGTAGTTTGAAAATTAACTTGACATTATAGAAATACAATTTTAATTTCTCAAAGGATTTCGAAAACCTTTAAGTTATAATCTAAACTTTCGCTTTTTGTTGAAATAATTTGCAAAATTAATATTCTGTAGCTTAAAGCATTTCGAAAACGATTGCTTATATTTTTGATTAATATGAAAGCTAAAATTATTAAATGGGACTTACTTGGCGGAGCTGTATCTACTCGACTTTTTTTATTATATTTCTTAAAGCATTTCGCAAAGCATTAAGAAATTTTTTCATTAAAGTAAGTTGATTAACTATGAATGTGAAAAAACAAAAAAGAAAAAAAATTACTCTTAAAGATGTTGCAAATATTTTGTCTTTAACCCCAGCGACTGTTTCCAAAGCATTAAGAGATAGTAGTGATATATCGTTTGAAACAAAAGAGTTAGTTAAAAATAAATGTAGAGAATTAGGATACCGCCCAAATCTTTTAGCCCGTTCATTAATTAATAATAAAAGTAAAATCTTAGGTGTGTTGGTCCCGGATTTAAGAATATCGTTTTTTTCAGAGGCAGTTAGGGGTATGTACGAAGAAGCGAGCCTTAAGGGTTATGAGTGTTTGTTGCTTGTACACGACGAAGATTATGAAAAAGAAAGAAAGAAGATTGAGTTTTTATCTGATCTAGGTGTGGATGGAATTTTACTTAATGCTGCCGGCGGAAGGGCAAATTACTCACTTTATGAAAAACTTACTGACGAAGGTATCAAAATTGTTTGTTGGGATAGAAAATTAGAAGATTTAGGATATAAATCTGTCACTATTGACGATACTGAAGCAGCGTTTCAACTTACTTCAAAAATTATTAATGATGGAAGAAAAAGTATTCTATTCTTAGGACCTAATACTGGGATTCCAGTTGCTAAAGATCGTTTCGAAGGGTATCAAAAAGCGCTTAATAAATTTGACATTCCGTTTAACCCCGAACTAGTAGTGCAAACATTTAGAGATGTTGAAGATAGTTACAATAAAATGCGTTCATTTTTGGATAAGGGAATTAAAATTGACGGTGTTATTAGTATTGGTGGTTTAATTACATATGGTGCGGGTAAAGCAATACTAGATAAAAAATTGACAATACCATCTGATATAATTTTAGGTGAATTCGGTGATAATGATATTGTTGCAAGGTTAGGTGTACCTTTTTATACCGTACACCAGAACCCGTATAAAATAGGTAAAGCTTCAACAGATTTACTGATCAGTATGATTGAATCGGGGAACCATCCTGAAAAATTCCAGGATATAATTATTGATTCCGAAGTCATACAAAGGTAATGTTTTTACATTTGGCAGCATTCTTTTTACGTACTCAAATTGAAAAGTAAAAATCGTTTTTCATTTCGCTTACTAGCTTCACAAAAAGTATATTTATTTTTTTACCCCATTTCACTTATCACATTACGTAGATTTTAAAAATATCCGGAATAAAATTTATTTAATAATTGAGTACAAAAATGAAAACGAAAATCTTTATTCAACTAATCTTTGGACTGATACTTACTGCAATCGGCAGTAATTTATCAATTGCCCAGGAAAACAGTAAAGGAACACTTAAAGGGAGAGTAATTGGAGCCGATGATAAATTAGGACTCCCTTTTGCAAATGTTTTAGTTGAAGGTACTACTAATGGAACTGCAACCAACATGGATGGTTCTTTTATCATAAGAAATATTGATGTTGGTATACAAAAAATAAAAGTTACTTATGTTGGGTACCAAACAAAAATAGAAGAAGTTGTTATTAAGGCAAACACTACAACAGATGTTGAATTTGTACTGAGTATCAGCGACGTAGTAACTTATGAAATAGTAATTACTGCCCAAGCAAAAGGTCAAAGAGAAGCTATCAATCAGCAAATTAATTCCAGTACCATAGTAGATATTGTTGCGCCTGACCGTATAAGACAAAACCCCGATGCTAACTCAGCCGAGGCAATCGGTCGCCTTCCAGGAATTTCTTTGATAAGATCAGGCGGTGAAGGGGTTGGTTTGGTGATTCGTGGTCTGGATCCAAAGTATAGTACTGTTTCATTAAATGGAATTGTATTACCTTCAACAAGCTACACCGATAGAGAAACAAGTGTATCCGGGATATCACAATATTTGCTTGAAGGAGTTTCTGTTTATAAATCAATCACTGCGGATATGGATGGCAACTCGGTAGCCGGGGCAATTAATCTTACATTGGCACCGGCACCCGATGAATTTAAATATTCTTTCATAGCTCAAACCGGCTATAACAGACTTAACGATTATCTCGGTAATTATAAATTTCAAGGTGATGTGAGCGGAAGACTTTTGGATGGCTTACTTGGTGCAAGGTTTAGTTTCAATGCTGAACGTGTAAATAGAAGTCGCCAAACGATGAGTGCCGGTTACTCGGTATCATCGAATCTTTATCAGGGATTAGCTTATGAACCCGTCTATCTTTCTAACGCTACGTTAAATGATATTTATCAGTTAAATGAAAAACAAGCTGCTACTTTGGTGCTTGATTTAGAGTTCTCACCTACATCCAAAATATTACTTTACAATTTCTTTTCTGTAAGCGGTGGAGATTATACAAGTGCTAACAAATCTTATAATCCCTTAAGTGCAACTATCTTCTATAATATTAGTCAGCAAAATTCCCGACAAAATTTGTTGTACTCAAGTTCTTTGAGAGGTGATCACTCATTTGATTGGTTTGATGTTGACTACGGAGTTGCTTACTCCCAAACTCATAATTATGTTCCTAATGAACGAACTTGGCAGTTTTGGTTATCAAATGCTTTTAATGAGGAATACAGAGATACTTCTGTAACCCGTTCTTTTTCACCTAACCAGGTTATCAATTTATCGAACGATAACAGTGAGGAGGAGACTTTAAAAAAAATCACACTGTTTAATATGGGTTCTAATAATAATGATATGATACAAAAAGATTTGTCTCTTTATTTTGATTTAAAAACACATTTTAAATTTAGTGATGACATCAGTGGTTATGTAAAGGGAGGCGGAAAGTATAAATATATTAGCCGTATTGTTGATTTCATGTCTGCAACACAATTTGCTGCTACTAATCCTTATATGGGTGGTATTGTCAAAGAAACTCAAAGTTGGCTGCAGCAGACTAGCTGGAATATAAATGCGGTTCCGTTTTACGATCATATCCTTGATGATTTCTTGGATGGTGAATATAATTTTGGATGGTACCCCAACCTGGAACGATTAAACCAAATGTGGGATGCATGGAATAACTTTTCTAACGATTTGATTGATCAGGGAGTTGAAGAGGTCATTAATAGGGTCGGTGCCATGACTCGAATAGGGTTTGTACCGGATTATTACGGAAGTTCTATCCGTAACCAGGATCTAAAAGAAAAATATTGGGCTGCTTATTTAATGTCCGAGGTAAATTTCAGCAGTCTTATCATGTTTGTGCCGGGAATTCGTTACGAAAAAGTCGTTGATGATATGCTTGGGAATTTTGTCTATGATTTATCGCAAGCTTATACACTTACATTTCCTCGAACTTATGTAAGTGCAACAAGGAAGGATGAGTATTGGCTTCCAATGATACAGATGAAAATTAAACCGGTAAATTGGTTTCATATACATGCTTCATTTACAAAAACTTTGGGAAGGCCAAGTTATGATCAAATTGTTCCCAACACGTACGTTAATAACGGATTGCAGCCCTATATATACCAGTCCGGTAATCCGCGACTAAAACCCGAACAGTGGTCTAGTTACGATCTCCAGTTAGCATTCTTTGGAAATGAAGTCGGATTATTTTCAGTAGGCGGATTTTACAAAGAGGCCAAAGATAAAATTTGGTCGAGAGTTTATAATAGAATAAAGGGTGATCCGCTTGTGCCTGGTTTCCCGGATAATGCCCAGGTTACTGTAATTGAAACTGTTAATAATGAACACCCGGCTTACGTTAAAGGGCTAGAGTTTTCATGGCAGACAAGTTTTTGGTATTTACCAGAGCCCTTGAATTATTTTGCTTTGAATGTAAATTATTCTTTAATGAAATCCGAGACTAAATATCCTACCACAAGAATGTACACTACGTATGTAATTGGCCCTAACGGTAGACCTACAGCAACACTTCACCGTATTGATTCGGTTGCTACCGAGAGGATGATAAATCAGCCAAATAGTATTGCGAACGTTTCCCTTGGGTTTAATTACGAAGGTCTTAATGTTTGGCTCTCATACCAATATAACGGTTCAATACTAACGAGCTGGAGCGCTCAGCGTGAATTGATCGGTACACAAGGGAGTTATCAAAAATGGGACTTACAAATTTCCCAAGAATTACCGCTTGAGGGTCTTTCGCTTCTTTTCAACGTTGCGAATATTAATAATGCACAACAAGATTCAAAACTTAAAGGTGATCCAAGGTTTACATACACCGAACAATACGGTTGGACTTCCGATTTAGGGTTGCGGTATGAATTTTAATTTCAACAAACAAATACTGTAGTAGAAACGGTTCAATTCGTTAAAGATAAGTGCTGTTCTAATTTCCATATGGTAACTATTTTCTAAAATTTAATAACTATTCAAGTACAACATCTCATTTATCATTCAAAGAAATTCAAATCTTTCGTTATGGTTTTGAAAATCATAATTAACTTATCTTGGAAGCAAATTCATTAAATTAACAATCATTAAAGTGGAGGTAATATGCAAAGAAAAAGTGTTTTACTAATTGCCATTTTCGCGATTATCTTTTCCACGATAATCCATTCTCAAACGATCGTACAAGTTGAACCTGGAATTGGAACTCTTAACGACGCAATTACAGCTAATGGTTCGGCAACATATGTATTGAAAGCCGGTCAATGGTATGGACTTAATGCCATGATACAGACAATATCACCAATCTCTATTATTGGTGAAACCCCGGCTGAAGGTCAAATGCCCGCTATTATTCAGAATGGTGCTACATCTGCCGGTGCTACATTTCCTTTTATGTTTGTTATTGCAGCCGATCTCACCTTAAAAAATGTTTTTGTTGTTAACTCCGATTTAAACGAAGGACTTGGTGCCGGTGTAATCTACCAGGTAGCAAGCGGCAAAGTTGTTATGGATAGTGTTACTGTCGATCCGATTGGTGTTAATTTCCTTCTGTTTGTTAATGCTGAGCATATAGTAACTCGCATAACTAATTCTTTATTCATGCGCCAGGGAAATACACTTAGCATTAATGATGGTGGTGTTTTTTGGAACCAGGGTGGAAAATGGGACAGCTTATATGTAGAGAATAATACTTTTGTTGATATAGGAACAGCATGGATGCTTTCAGCGGCGCAGCAAAATGGCGATAGAGAACTATTTCACTGGATTAATCATAACACTTTCCTTTTTGGAAAAGCTCACCTTTATGGAATGTCTTACCCGGACAATCTCTTTTTCACAAACAATCTCTGCTGGATGTTAGATACTTATATTTTTAAAACCGGTGGATCCGAAACTTGGGATCCGGGCAATGGAAATAAATACCAGGCATTTTTTGATGCAGATACTTTAGTTGTTGATACAACTGATCAAGGTGCGCCGGTAAATGAATCGTTCCCAAGCCAACGTGTTGCCTACGTACATTATAATTCTAATTATAGAACTCAAGCAATTTGGGATTTAATTGAACAAGATAGACAAAATGGAGTCACATCATATTTGAAACCGTTTATATTCCCCGAGACTTACATCGATTCTTGCAGAGCTACCAGGATGTATTATGACAATACTAGTTTCCCGTTTTTTACGAATGGAAATAACATAGAAGATCTTACCATGGAAATTCCCGATAACGATCCCGGATTCTCAGATCAAAAAATTTATGATTTGACTGATTCGGCAGAAGCATGGGCAGTCATTGATTGGAGATTTATTCGAGGAGAGCAAGGATTACCGGAATCATCTTACTGGCCTCATTATTTCTATAGTGTCGATGGAAACAATGGTAACCCATTAACATGGCCGCGTTTTAATGGTTCATACAGTAATTCAACTTTATTAACCGCATCTATAGAAAAATTACCTTTGGGTGATCTTAATTGGTACCCGGATAAAAAAGCTCTTTGGGAACAAAATCAAACAAGAGTAATGGATCATATACTTGCACTTAATACAGATAAAATTACACTTGTGGGTGTCGAAAGGGAAGATAACCTAATTCCCGGTGCGTATCAGTTATTACAGAATTATCCCAATCCGTTTAATCCTACTACTACCATTCGTTATAGTATTCCGGTACAAGGGTTGGTTACACTAAAAGTCTATAATTTATTGGGCCAAGAAATAGAAACATTAGTTAATAATGAGCAAGTTGCTGGTAACTACACTGTTGATTTTAATGCTTCAAACTTGGCTTCAGGAATGTATCTTTATAAATTGAATGCCGGTGATGTTAGTTTGGTTAAGAAGTTTATGTTGTTGAAGTAGCCGCTATGCTCTTATTATTTACAAGCTATTCGGTGTCAATACAAAAAGATCTTTGAGCTGAAAATAAAAGAAATGCCCCTTCCCTGAATCATAATTGTAAATGAGATATCTTTCCTAAGTAAAATCTAAAAAATGCGACTGATAATAATGAAAACAATTTTATTTCTTGTAGTATCTATTACAATGAGTTTTGCAGATTCATTTTGCCAGCCGGCTGAAATTATTGTAGATAATGGAAAGCTTAAATTAAAACTTGATTTAACAAGGGGAGGGGCTATCTGTTATATTTCAATATCTGGCAGCGATGAAAATCTTGTTAATGTTTACGACGAAGGCAGATATATTCAGCAATCATATTATGCCGGGAATAGATTAGATAGAAGAAGTGAAGGGCAATCACCATATTGGTCTCCCTGGTCATGGAACCCGATTCAAGTTGGGGATTATTATCGTAACCGTGCCGCTATACTTGATTACAAACAGAATGAAGATACACTATATGTAAAATGCATTCCAATGCTATGGGATATGAATAACGCACCGGCCGAAGCTGTTATTGAACAATGGACTATACTCGATGGATCGAGCATTAAAGTTCATAATAAACTCACATGCAATAGAACAGATACAATTTACGGCGAAAGTATTCCAAATGATCAAGAACTTCCGGCAGTTTATCCAATATCTAAATTGAAAAATTTATTTACTTATTCGGGTGAAAATCCTTTTTCAAATGGACCCGTCGAGAAACTAGCAGTAGTAAATTTATCCTCCGGTTTTTGGGGTAGATATAATTCAATAACCGAACACTGGATGGCTTTTACAGAGGATAACAAATGGGGGATTGGTATTTACAATCCAAATTGCACGAATTTTCTTGCCGGGATGTCAGGTACAAGCGGTGGTGATGCACTTGCAAAATCGACATCATATATAGCCCCCGTTAAAGTTGAAGCACTAAGTAAGAATAGCGTGTACGAGTACGAATATTATATCATAATTGGTTCGATTGATGAGATAAGAACCAAAGTTTATCAGTTATATCATGCGCAATCTATCATTAATGAATAAGAATAGCTCAAGCGTGATCGATTAGAGCAATATCATTTATAAATTTTACCTGATGGAAATCACTCGAAGAAGTTTTATTAAATATATTTCTATCATTCCGCCGTTAACAACTCTTGGGTTTAAAACTAAACCAACATTAAATAGTGATGACAAGTTAACAGAATTACTTTATGAATGGAACAATCCATTACGAGAATTTTCACAAGCACCTTTCTGGTTTTGGAACGATGATCTTTCCGAAAAAGAAATCATCAAGCAGATACAAGATTTTTCAGATCATGGCGTCTATGGATTTATTATTCATCCGCGTGTTGGTCTTCCAAAAGAAATCGGTTTTATGAGTGATAGGTTAATTTATTTTATGCGAGTTGCAGTACAAGAAGCAGAAAAAAATAATATGTGGTGCATGCTTTATGATGAGGGAATGTACCCGAGCGGTTCGGCATGCGGATTAATTGTTGCCGAAAATCCTTCTTATCGTCCACACGGATTATTTGCAATAGATCTTGATGAAGTAAAACCGGGAGAACAAAAATTTGGATTTAATATTGGAAGTTCCGGTGGAGTTGATTTACAAAAAAATCAAAAACTTGTTACCATAGTAAAAAGAAAAACAAACGGGCATAGAATCGCAATTGTCGATCGTTTTATAAATCCTGAATATTCGTTGATTAGAGGATTGCACTTTGTTGACTCAAATGCTGAGAGAAGCTATGATCATAAAGAAGTGCCTGAAGAAATGCCTCGGCTTGCCGACATTCTTAATCCCGATTCGGTGAAGTGTTTTATTAAGATTGTGTATCAACGATACTATGATGAGTTTAAAGATCATTTCGGCAAAACAGTTAAAGCTATCTTTACCGATGAACCGTCATTCTTCGGAAAAAATCCGGAAGAGGGTGCAGTACCCGGTAATGCCGGAATAATTTCTCTTGTGAACGATTGGTTGAGTGAAGACTTTACTGTAAAGCTACCGGCTCTGTGGTACGATGATGAACCTGATTCCGGAACCATTAGGAAAAAATATTATAGAGCTTTAAACGCACGTTTAGAGGAGACTTATTATAAACAATTGTATGATTGGTGTAACGAACATAACATTTCTTTGACCGGCCATCCGGGTCAACCGGATGATATCGGTCATCTCCGTTATTTCCATGTACCCGGACAAGATATAGTCTGGCGTTTTGTTGATATGGATAAACCGAATGCACTCGAAGGTGCTGAATCTACAAATGCAAAATGTGCATCATCCGCTATGATTCATCTGAAGAAAAGAAGAAACTCTAATGAATACTGTGGAGCCTATGGTCATAATTTTAATTTCACTGAAATGAAATGGCTTGCACATTGGCTTTTGATTAGGGGATGCAATTTGCTCTACCCTCATGCGTTTTACTATTCCATTCGAGGGCCTAGAGTTGACGAACGTCCCCCAGATGTTGGTCCCAATAATACCTGGTGGAATCAATTCAAACCTTTTACAAATTCGGTTTCGCAAATATGCTGGCTCAATACCGATAGTCAGCACATTTGCGATATCGCGATATTAGGATTGAATGATTATTTGCCCTGGCGAGCAGCTAAAGTTTGTTTCCAAAACCAGTATGATTTTAATTATCTGGAAGCGAGGCACTTATGGGAAGACGCTGTAGTTGATTCGGAAGGAATTCATATTGCCGGAATGAATTATAAAATTTTAATTGTTGAATTCGATCCGCCGGCTGATGCTGAAAAAACAATACGACAACTTGAAAAAAATAACCGAGTGATTTACTGGAATCAGAGGGATGATGAAGACCTTCTGGCCGAACAACTTAGCAAGATCGTTGATAAAGACGTAACTATTTCTCCTCCGTGCAAAGATGTAAGAGTCCGCCATGTCGTAAAAAATGGTTTCCATTTTTATATGATATTTAACGAAGGGAAAAATCATATCACGGCAAGAATAACTTTCCAAAGAGAAGGCAATTATGTTGTTCTGCATGAAAACACTTTTGACGAAGAATTTTCGAATGGAAAGGAAT
Organism: Bacteroidota bacterium; assembly: GCA_040755055.1. Taxonomy (GTDB): domain Bacteria; phylum Bacteroidota; class Ignavibacteria; order Ignavibacteriales; family Melioribacteraceae; genus DYJK01. The sequence continues at coordinate 184,843 of JBFMBS010000002.1, read as the reverse complement.
TTCATTTATCTCCCCATGAATTTCATGTTGTGCTTGTTAAGAATTAGCAATCGATAAAAACTTAGGTAAAGATTATGAAAAAATTTGCGTTTAAGATGAAATTAAAACCCGGCTGCAAAGAAGAATATATACGAAGACATAATGCTATATGGGAAGAATTAAAAAATTTAATTTCTGTTTCGGGGGTTAGAGATTATTCAATTTATCTTGATGAAGAAACAAATATTCTTTTTGCTGTTCAATACCAGGACGGTGATACATCATCCCAGGATTTAGGTTGCGATCCGATTGTTCGTAAGTGGTGGCTATACATGGCAGATATAATGGAAACAAACCCGGATTCGTCGCCCATAACCATACCGTTAGAAGAAGTTTTTCATATGGATTAATAATCAATAAAGGATAAAATTATATGGACTCATTACAAAGCATTTTTTTAATGGCTATAGGCAGCGCTTGTGCAGCAAGTTTTTATGTGCCGATAAAAAAAGTTAAAGAATGGTCGTGGGAATCGTATTGGATAGTTCAAGGAGTCGCTTCGTGGATAATAGCTCCGTGGCTCTTTGCATACTTCACTGTACCGAACCTTGGAGTAGTGTTGTGCAGCTCACCTATGTTTGCTATTGGCGGATCAGTTTTGTTTGGTGCTTTGTGGGGAGTAGGGGGACTAACATTCGGATTAAGTATGCGGTATCTCGGTGTAGCTCTCGGTCAATCAATTGCACTTGGATTTTGTGCTGCACTCGGCACACTAATTCCACCTTTTATATCAGGCCAGAATTTATTTACCACACATGAAGGTGTGCTGATACTTGTTGGTGTAACCATTTGTATCGTTGGAATTGCAATTGTCGGTTATGCCGGGGCGCTGAGATCGCAAAATATGTCGGAAGTGGATCGTAAAAAAGCTATAAAAGAATTTGCGTTGAAGAAAGGATTGCTCATTGCGGTTCTTTCCGGTGTGATGAGTGCTTGTTTCAATTACGGAATAAACGGCATTGCCGGATTTATCGATGCCGGGAATATTATTCAGCAAGTTGCTGCCTCAAATGGTACCGATCCGTTATTCGTTGCGAACCCGGTTTACATATTTGTAATGTTCGGCGGATTTCTGACCAACTTTTTTTATTGCATGTATCTTAACGCGAAGAATAAAACATTTAAAGATTACACTTCTGTTGGTGGTTCCGTATTAATTAACAATTTGTTGTTCTGCTTATTGGGCGGAACACTCTGGTATCTTCAATTTTTCTTTTTCGGAATGGGACAAAGTAAACTGCCGTTGGGAATGGTTGCATTTGGATGGAGTGTCCTGATGGCGTTAAATATTCTTTTCAGCAATGTCTGGGGGATAATTCTAAAAGAGTGGAAAGGTGCCGGCTCAAAAACAATTGGTGTTCTTGTACTTGGTCTAGTTGTATTAATTTTATCAACGTTTGTAATTAAATTATAACAATACATATTCTTATATAGGAGTTCTTATTATGAAAGACAAAACAGTAATTGAGAATGCATACAAATATGCTAAAGAGCAGTACGCTGTTTTAGGGGTGGATACAGATGTAGCGTTAAAAAAAATAGATCAAATAAAAATCAGTTTGCATTGCTGGCAGACAGATGATGTTGGCGGATTTGAAACGCCGGATGCGGAACTTGGCGGCGGTGGAATTCAAGTTACCGGCAACTATCCCGGCAAAGCTAAAACGATTGAACAGTTACGTGCCGATATTGAAAAAGTTATCAGTCTTCTTCCGGGAAAACAACGCCTTAATCTCCATGCAATCTACGGCGATTTCAAAGGAGAAAAAGTTGACCGTGACCAAATTGAAGTTAAACACTTTCAAAGCTGGATCGATTGGGCAAAGAAACTTGGTATCGGAATTGATTTCAACCCGACATGCTTTTCCCATCCATATGCCGACGACGGGTTTACACTTGCAAGCAAAAATGAAACGTACCGCAAATTCTGGGTTGAGCATGTAAAACGCACAAGAAAAATTGCTGCCGAAATGGGAAAACAATTAGGCACGCCATCGATAAATAATATTTGGATACCGGACGGATCAAAAGATATTTCCGTTGACCGCAACACACACCGCGCATTGTTGAAAAAGTCTCTCGATGAAATTTTTGAGATCAAGTACCCAAAAGAATATTTGAAAGATTCCGTTGAAAGTAAATTGTTCGGTATCGGTTCGGAATCGATGGTTGTAGGTTCGCATGAATTTTACATGGGATACGCAGTTAAGAATAATAAATTACTTTGCCTTGATAGCGGGCATTTTCATCCTACCGAACAAATCGGCGATAAGATTTCATCCATGCTGCAATTTGTTGATGGATTACTTTTGCATGTTAGTCGCGGCGTTAGATGGGATAGCGACCACGTTGTAATTTTCAACGATGAGATTCAGCTAATCGCACAAGAGATTGTCCGTGCAAATGTATTAGATAGAGTAAACGTTGGCCTCGATTATTTTGACGGGAGTCTCAACCGTATCGGTGCATATGTAATAGGAACGCGCGCAGCTCAATTGGCATTTCTGTTTGCATTGTTGGAACCGACAGAAAAACTAAAAGAGTTCGAAGAAGCCGGGAAAAATTTCGAGCGCCTTGCTTTTCTTGAACTGATGAAAACAAAACCGTTCGGTGCAGTTTATGATTACTATTGTTTGATGAACAATGTGCCGGTAGCTGAAGATTATGTCGCCGAAATCCAAAAATATGAAGTAGATGTTTTGAACAAAAGGACATCGTAGATTTATCTAAATCATCCCGGCAAGAGGTTTAGTTCCCATCCTTACTTTTCCTAATTTTGCATTAATAATGAAATAAAAAATCCGCGAGGCTAAAATGATAATGCTCGAAAAAAATCCGGCATTGGCAAGATATCTATCTGCTATACTGGTGTTGATCTTTTTTGTGAATTCAACTTGTAATGGGCAAACGACTTTGAATAAAAATCCTTGTCCGATTGATGCAGATATTTGGGTACTTGCCGGGCAATCGCAGATGGCCGGTGCCGGAAGAGTGCCGGACACAACATCGAACCCTAATATCATGATGTTGAATATGGATGATAAATGGATGGTCGCTAAAAATCCTTTGCATAGAATTTTTGAAGCAGTAACACCAGCTTATGAGAACGGGTTTTGCGATCTTCTGCCGGATTCATTGAAGAATTCTGAAAAAGCTCACGCTCAATTCAAACTGCTTGCACAGTTGAGCAAGCAAAATCCTATCGGCGGTGTAGGACCGGGAATCTATTTTGCAAAACATATTTTTGAACATACCGGTCGCCCGATTGGATTGATACCTTGTGCTCTTGGCGGATCGAGGATGGATCAATGGTACCCTGAGAAAAAGTCCGAAGGGAATAATTCTCTTTACGGTGCCATGATAAACCGTATTCATTCTGTAGGTAAAGAAAAAATAAAAGGATTCATCTGGTCGCAAGGTGAATCCGAAGCTATGAAATTGAAGACCGATGAATACGAAACTGATCTTCTCCGTTTAATTGAGGCAGTTAGGAAAGAAGTCGGCAACGCGGAACTACCGGTTATACTTGTTCAGATTGGAAGATTTATAAAGTATGATACGAAACAAGATAGAACATGGGAAGAGATAAGAGAGATACAGCGCAGAGTAGCACACAATACCAAAAATGTTTACATGATAACCGGAATCGATTTACCTCTTGACGACTGTGCTCATATTTCAACAGACGGACAAATGCGGCTTGGAAAACGTCTTGCAGAAATTGCATTGACATATGTTTATGAACAACCCGGTCATGCAAAGCAAATAGAACTTGAATCGATCAAAATGTGTAAAGATGAAAAATCCGGTTCGAATTATCTTAAACTTCATTACAGCGGTGTAAGCGGCAAGCTTTCCGCGTGCGGCAGACCCGGACAGTTCGAACTTCGAGTTGACGGAGAGCCTCATATTGAATGGGTCGTTTCTAAAGTTGAATTCGATCCGGAAGACGATGCCGGTTTAAAATTATTTTTGTCGATGGTGCCTAACAAACCGGCAACGCTCGTTTGCGGCAACGGTACCAACCCGTATATGAACATCACGGATTCACTGGATAATCCTATTCCGGCTTTCGGTCCGATAGAAATTCCATTGAAGTAGATCGCAGCTTAATATTTTGGGTCCATTTTTGTACGGAGTGATCACATGCAGATGAAAATCGTAATACAATTATTAGTGGTTCTATTTTTACTTAATGACTATTTATTTGCCGGCGATGAAGAAAAGATTAAACTAATTCCACTTCAACATACCGAAGGTAAAATTGATCACATCGGTTTTCAAATGAAAGTACCTTGGATGGATGGAACAATCGAATTACGTTTTCCAGAAACTTTAGATAGTGAAGATGGAATGCATTTCATAGATCATTACCGCGCCGATATGCTGCCGCTTTCGAAGATGGAAAAGTATCCGGAATGGAAAATAAACGAATCTACTGGGGAAATTTCTTACTCATATACAACCTATGAAGGAATTGAATTCGGCGGAATTGTTAATGCCGCTGCCGATGAGGTTCACATAGAATTTTTTGTGAAGAATCATACGGATAAGCCGGTAAGAAAAATTTCTCCACAGATATGCCTGGCGCTCGATCGTTCAAACGACTTCAATAACCTTCGTATTACTTCCGATGTATTTATTTGGTCGGATGGGAAATATTTAAGTCTTGATAAGACTACACCTACACCGGCCGAAAAAGGGAGAGACGCGCTGTTAGTAATTGCACGCAAAGGTTTTACCAATATCGAAGCAGTTGGAAAAACAAAAATAGAAAACCCGGGAAGCGACATCGGCACATGGTGGTTAGTTAACGAAACAAGCGACGAGGATATAATCGCACGTGAAAGTAAAGACAAAAAACATTTGGTCGCCATTTCTTGGCCCGGTGGAGCAAGTTTTCTAATCTATAATTCACTCAATCCTTGTATTCATGCCGGTCCATCTATTCAATTTACAATCGATCCGAAAAGAGGAAGGCATTGGTACGGAACAATCTATTTGATGAAGAACAATCCGACCGAACTTTTTGAACGATATAAAAGTGGGAAAAGGTATAATTAAAATATGTGGCTAAAGCCGAACTATTGAGTGTTTTGCTCACCAATCTCCGTCATAAATGGCTGAGCTGATGAAATTCAATTATGTGCAGATATAATATGAAAACATTTTCGAAAATTTCCCTTAAGCTAATTCTTGCAATTGTTTTTATGATTAACCAGGTTTCCCACTCGAAAAACATGGAGAGCGATTTGAAAGCCGTATATCTTCGATGTGAATACAAAGTAAACCCGGTGGTTGATGTAACGAACCCGAGACTAAGCTGGGTACTCGAATCGAATGTGAGAGGACAAGCGCAGACCGCTTATAGAATAATAGTTGCTTCATCTCTTGTACAACTTTCTCCAGGCAAAGCGGATTTGTGGGATTCACAAAAAATATCCGGCGATCAAACTTATCAAATTGAATACAAGGGTAAGCCGTTGAGTTCACGCCAGGTTTGCTACTGGAAAGTTATGAGTTGGGATAAGAACGGCAATCCCGGTAGATGGAGTAAGCCGGCAAAATGGGAAATGGGGCTGCTTGATAAAAATGAATGGAAAGGAAAATGGATCGGCTCGAACTTGAATGTGCTTGGTAGAGGGAAAGTATATCATCTTCCGCCGGCACCTTATTTTAGAAAAGAAATTTCTGTTCGAGAAGAAATTAAGAATGCCCGGCTCTATGTTTCCGCGCTTGGCTTATATGAATTTTACATCAACGGCAGAAAAATCGGGAAAGATTATTTAACACCGGGGTGGACAGACTACAATAAACGGGTTTATTATCAAACTTACGATATAACCGAAAATCTACGGAAAGGTGAAAATGTTCTCGGTTCCATCATTTCTTACGGATGGTATTCCGGATATGTTGGTTATGCATTGCTTGTTGGCAATCCGCAAGTAAAAAACTTTTACGGTGATGTCCCGGCATTGTTGGCACAAATAGAAGTTGAATACGAAAACGGAACAAGCGAAACATTTGTTACCGATGATTCATGGAAAACAAATTACGGTCCGATAGTCGAATCAGATATTTTGAATGGTGAAACGTATGATGCGCGTAAAGAATTTCAAGGGTGGTCTAAAGTTAGATATAATGATGATGCTTGGAAACAAGCGGAAGTTATTCCACAGACCGGACGCAATCTTGAATGTTACCCCGGCAACCCGGTTCAAGTAACACAAACAATAAAACCTAAATCGATCAAACGGTACAATGATGGGAAATACCTTTTCGATATGGGACAAAATTTTGCCGGACTAATCAAACTTAAAATAAAAGGTAAAGCTGGTGATACAGTGGTTGTTCGATACGGTGAAATGCTTTATCCCGACGGACGTTTGATGACAGAAAATCTTCGTAAAGCGAGAGCAACTGATACTTACATTTTAATTGGTAGCCCAAACGGTGAAGAATGGACTCCGAAGTTTACTTATCACGGTTTTCAATTTGTTGAGGTAAGCGGTTTGAAAAAGAAGCCGGATCAAAACACAATTACGGGGCTTGTGTTGGGTTCTACAACGCCAATTGCCGGATCGTTTGAATGCAGCGATGCCATGGTGAATAAGTTGTACAGCAATATTGTTTGGACACAACGAGCTAATTTTGTTGAACTGCCTACAGATTGTCCGCAACGTGACGAAAGACTTGGGTGGACGGGCGACGCTCAAGTGTATGTTAGTTCTGCCGCTTTGAATATGGATATTGCTGCGTTTTATACAAAATGGCTTGTTGATTTGAATGATGCGCAAATGCCTAACGGTGCTTATCCGCCTTATGCACCTTTCCCTGAAATTAGAGGATATGATACTTTCTCCCCCGGATGGATGGAGGCCGGAGTAATTTGCACTTACCAAATTTGCAAATCGTACGGTGATACTCGGGTGATAAAAAATTTCTGGCCGAACATGACACGGTTTATGAAATTCCTTGAAGAGAGAAGCAAAGGCAAATTTTACTTCACTGAAAGATCGTTCGATGATATCTATCCCAAGGGCGGATTCGGCGATTGGCTTTCTATCGGCAAAAAAACTTCGCCTGATTTGCTTGCAACGATTTATTACGGTTATTGTGCACAACTGATGAGTGAAATGGCAAATGCAATCGGTAATGAAAGCGAATCGAAATATTATGCTGAAGTTTTTGCAAAAGTAAAAAACGGCTTTTTGAGCCATTACGTTGATGCTGAGGGAAAACTGAAATGCGATGAAAAAGTTTACGGTGACGGAAAGGATTACAACGATGGAGAGCGCGGATTTTCCGGTCATACACAAACAGCTTATGCGAATGCAATCTATATGAAAATTCTTCCGGATAGTCTCATCCTTAAAGCCGGAGAATATCTCGATCAACTTGTAAGAGAAAACAACGGTTATCTTACTACCGGATTTTTAGGTGTAAAACCTTTGCTGCCTTCACTATCTGCAATCGGGCACTCAGAAACAGCATATCAATTATTATTGAATAAAGAATACCCGTCGTGGGGATATGAGATTGAAAACGGCGCCACGACAATTTGGGAAAGATGGGACAGCTATACAAAAGCAGAAGGATTTATAAGCGGTATGAATTCGTTCAGCCATTATTCATTTGGTTCTGTGTGCGAGTGGATGTTCAACAATATGGCTGGGATTAGAGCGGAAGGTACAGCTTACAAACAAATAGTGATCAAACCGGAAATTCCTAAAGGCAAAATTTCTTTTGTGAAATCTTCTCTTAACACCATGAACGGGAAAATAATTTCTTCGTGGAAAAAGAAAGGGAAAAAAATCACGATGAACATTGTTATCCCCGTGAATTCAACGGCGGAGATTTTTATCCCGGCAATCAATAATGAGGCGGTAACAGCGAATGGTTTAGCTATTCAAAACTTTAAAGAGGTTCAAATAAATAAATTTGAAAATTCTCTCCTTTCGATAAAAGCCGGTTCCGGCAAATACAAGTTCGAATCTACAATTGAAACCAATTAGTCCTGGAGTTTAACAGATGGAAATTAAAAATCTTATTATGCTTGTTATTTTTTTGTTGGTTAGTTTTAATGTCACTAAATCACAAACAGTAATAATTCTTACGAGCGATGAGCAATTAACCGAACTTCAGGATCCCGATAAGAAACTCGATCTTTCGACCGGACTCGAAAAATATGTTGCAAGTCTGCGCGATGTCTGCGAAGCCGCAAAATCAAGAAACGAAACAACACTTACAATTGCTTTCGACGAATTTTTTCGTCAATACCGGGATCAGGAAGGAACCGAAAGAAAACTCACACCGGTGATGGATGAATATGTTACAAAGCTGAAAAAGATTAGCGACTTTGCTAAAGAGTATGGACTTGGAATTGGTTTAAGTCTTTTGAGCCCACTTGAGATAGGACCGGCTTATGCAAAAGTAACCGGCGAGTATGGTAGGTGGCTTCGTTATGCAGTTGGTCTTCGTGAACCGAAATCAGGTAAATTCGATGTTCAACTTTGGCGCGAACATTTCTGGACAAATAATAAAGGCAAGTTTGCTCTTAAACTCAAAGGCATTAAAGCCTATGCGTTTAAGGAAAAGGAAATTAATGATGGGAAATATTCCGTTGTATTGCCGGAAGATATTATCGAAATAAAAAAGAATGTTCAGATTGAAGAATGGCCGGATACTACTGTAATCCCTAAGTGGATACCAACAAGTATAAAACACGATGTTACGGTGCCAATCAGTAGGGTTCGCATTTACAGTGATGGAAGCGATGAGTTAAAAGGGTATGATAGAGTTTTCGTAATGCTTGAATATGAAACTCCAGAGATGGATTATTTCAGTCCGAACGCTTTACCTTTCCTAAAAAATGTTCTTAAGAAGTATTCGGATAAAGGCATTAATCTCGCAAGTCTTTACTCGGATGAAATGCACATTCAACAAGATTGGCATTATCATAATCATCATGAGAATGGTCAGTTCGGTAACAGATTTGTGACGGATAATTTTGCGAAAACATATTCTGAAAAATATGGTGTTGAGTACCGTGATATGGACAAATACATGCTCTATTTTATGTACGGTCCCAAAAGTTTTAATCGCACTCCGCAAGCCATTTTAAATACTCAATATGTAATGGGTGATACTCCCGAAGACATTGCCGGAACTATTTTATTCCGCGACCGTTACTATAAAATGCTGAACAACCGTGTAGTTGATTTATTTAAAGATGCTAAGGATTATGCCGATTCTCTATTTCATCTGGGTCTTCAAACATTGGCACATGCTTCCTGGGCGGAAAGTCCAACAATAGATTTGGTTGAAACGGAAATGCTGCAAAAACAAGCTTACCTTTATGAATACACTTCCAATTTTATTTGGTCGAATACAGTTCAGCAAGCTGCTACAGCATGTTACGATTACTTTAAATGGGGAGAATATTTGCAGCCGACCGGCAATGATTTTGCGGAATGCGGTTGGGCTGACCGTGATTACTACGGTGCCGCAATGGCAGTTTCGATTGGAATCTTGAACAAGTACCCGAATGCTTATGCAGCATTTTGGGGAATGCCGAGAATCGCTGAGAAATGGAAGCATTCTATCAACAGTGCCTTTGGCGCACAAGCAACTCCCACAATTGATGCAATAACAGAACATGTTCATCGTGATGTAGATGTGCTTGTTCTTTACCCGATGAGTTTGGTTGCTGCAGAAGAACGTTTCGGAAGTTGGATGACTCAATATGCTTATGCCAATTATATAACAGCAGAGAAACTTTTAGAAGTAGGCGAAGTTACTAAAGACGGCAAAATTAAAATTGCCGGCAGAACATTTACGACCTTAGTTGCTTTATTTGAACCGATTCCGGCTGAAGGTCTTTTGGATTTTATGGCAAAGTTTAATAATGGCGGGGGAAAATTACTTTGGTTTGGTGTCCCTCCAATTATTAACAGCGAAGGCATTTCTTGTATAGGTGAATGGGAACAACTTTTTGGTGTAGATTATACTCCTTCGATTTACTTTGGTCAGATAGCAGCCGGTAAAGAGGTGATATTTAAGAATGATCTTAAAGAGGTTCCAAAGCAGACAATACTCACAGATTTTTTAGTTGACCGCGTTTATCCAGTTTCATTACAAAAAGGTTCTGAACTATTGGCTATTGTTGATGGTCTTTCAATCGGCGCAAGAAAGAAAAATGGAAAAGGTGAGACATATTATTTTGGTTTCAGGCCACGCGACGATCAATCGCAAAGTCTTGGATATGAAACAAGAACACTTTTCGAGATTCTATATGCTGTAGGTGCTTATCCATCAACTGGGACGTTTAAAAATGTGAACGACAATACCGAATATGTATCGCGTAATTCGGATTATCTAGCAACAAGGTTTCCGAATGGCGCTACTGTAATTGTTAAACATTACAGAACACACCGCGAAGGTTGGGCAGACGGTTTTTCGCGCGACGATGCTGCCGATGCTGAAGTGTTAAAAAACAATCCACTGCCTTCTGATAAAATGGAATTGAAAAATTTTAAAGTGAACGGTCACACGATTGATTTTGAGGGAAAACAAATTTGTTCTTTCAACCATGATGCAAAAGGAAACTTAATTTCATTTGAAGGACACGATTGTGATGAAGTGAAAATTGATGATAAGCATTACATACTAAGCGATAAAAGACAAAAAACTATTGTCTGGACACCAACTTCGAATGAAGAAAAGAAAAATTATAATGCTTTCATGAAAATATGGGTTGATGCTGATGGTAAGATCCACATCCCGGTAGTCCTACCGGTCAAAAATATCCAATTCGCAAAAATCGATTATGGTGTTAAAAGCTTAATTGAAAATGTTTCGCACAAGTTGAAAGATGGAAAGGTCACAATTGATGTAAGTACCGAACTTTGCGGAAGGTGGATTTACCTATGCAATTGATTACTTGAAATATTTGTTTAGTTCAACTTAAAATAGCAAAAGTGCATCCTTCATGGTGCCTCTCAACAAAAACTCAAGAATGTCGCAAGGCGTTCTTGGGTTTTTGATTTATTAATCGTTAGGTAATATTATTACAATTAGAGAAAATGCTCGAGGTGAAAATGATAAGAATACTTTCATGCTTAATAGTCTTGATATTTTTGTTTGTAAATGAATATGCACAAGATAATTCGCAAAGATCCGGATTACTGGAATTTGCTGTTCCTGAATCTGCCGGATTTTCGTCAGCAAGACTTGCAAGACTTGATGATGTTTTTAAAGAATATGTCGATAACGAATGGTGCCAAGGTGGAGCAGCCTTGATTGCCCGTGATAGCAAGATTATCTACTACAAAGGTTTTGGTTATGATGATATAGAAATAAAAACACCGTTTAAGAAAGATGCAATTTTTAGAATTGCATCGCAGACAAAAGCTGTTACAAGTGTTGCGGTAATGATGTTATTTGAAGAAGGGAAATTTCTTCTTGATGACCCGGTTTCCAAATATCTGCCTGAATTTAAAGGCCAAAGAGTAATCGATACTTTCAACGAAGATGATTCAACATACACAACTGTTGAAGCGAAGCACCAGGTTACCATCCGCGAATTGTTGACTCACACTTCAGGACTTGGTTACCCGTTACTGCAATCCAAAGCAATGAACGCAATTTTTGCGAAGAGTGAAATTATTATGGGAATTACCGAAGACAAAATTTTGCTAAGTGAGCAAATGAAAAAACTGGGTGCACTTCCGCTTGCTCACCAACCCGGAGAAAAATACACGTATGGATTGAGCACGGATGTACTTGGTTATCTAGTAGAAGTGGTTTCGGGAATGAGTTTGAATCAATTTTTCCATGAACGTATATTCAAGCCGCTCGGTATGAACGATACTTATTTTTATCTGCCGAAAGAAAAATTTGATCGGCTTGCTACATTGTACAGCGAAGATTCAACTAAACATTTGATCAAAATAAAACCTTCCCAAAGAGGCTTTAACCCGGATTATCCTAAAACTGAAGGCACATATTTTTCCGGCGGTGGAGGATTAGTTTCAACCGCATATGATTATTCTCTTTTTTTGCAAATGCTTGCAAACGGTGGAGAATATAATGGTAAAAGAATGCTCGGTCTTAAGACAATTAAGATGATGAGCACAAATCAAATTGGCGATTTGGTTTCAGGCAGTTTATATGTTCCAAGGGGAGGCGGTAAATTCGGGTTGGGCTTCGAAGTGATTTCTGAAGCCGGGAGTAAACAAATACTTTTATCTGAAGGAACATATGGCTGGGGAGGCACATTTGGTTCGTTGTATTGGATCGATCCGAAAGAAAAAATTATTGCACAACTTGTAATCCAAAAAGCTCCGAACAGTTATGAAACCATTCGGGCTAAATTTATTACACTTATCTACCAAGCACTTGAAAAATAATGTTAATTCATACCTTTACTTCTTAAGACCAACCTTCAATAAATTTGAGGTGATGCCTCTGTAAATTTTACAAGTGATATCTACTCTTGTCTAATACCTACCGCTCCATTCTTCTTATTGATTTTACAACCTTCCTATTTGTTCCAGCCAAATATTAAGTACTTATCGTGTTTAAAATCTTCATTACAGCTAATTATATTTTCTCACTTGAAAATACTTTCAGCATAATTCCTTGTTTCTGCAAATATTAAAAAGTATTTTTGCAAAAAAAATGTACCGGGTTAACCCGGTTGGAAAGGAGAGTAGTTTCCTTTTAAGATGATATAAACTTTTCCCCGAGCCTTTAATTTTGAGTACTGAAGAAGTTAAATTGAATGATCTTTATCCTTTGATAATTCAGAAGGATGAAGAAGCAATTAAAGAATTCTTTTTCTTGATGCAGCCAAATGTATTTCATTTTTTATTTAGATACATAGGCAACCGGGCAATTGCTGAGGACCTTACACAAGACACTTTCATTAAATTTTGGCTTTCGATAGATAGACTTGATCCTTCCCAATCATGTAAAGCTTACCTATATAAAATAGCACGCAACCTTGCAATTAATTATCACAATAGGAAACCTCCAGTAGTCCGTTTTGAAGACGATGAGAATCTACTCTTGCTCTATTCCAAAAACTCTAATATGGAAGTTGACGCGATCTTTTTTATGGATGACTATCAAAAGGCGATCGAGTCGTTGCCTGAAAGATGCAAGGCAACTTTTTTACTTAGCCGTTTTTCGGGATTTAACTATTCTGAGATAGCTGAAATTCTTGAAGTCTCAATTCAAACCGTTAAAAACCAGATGAACAAAGCATTAGCTGTTCTTCGTAAAAGATTGAGAAAACATCTCGATTAAAAATAATCATCCTCTATTAAATCTAACCTCCTAACAAATATCTCGACAAGCCCAAATTTTTTCGTTAAATAAAAGATAACTGCCGTCATTAGTATAGTACTTCTGGCAATGAAATGTGTATTACATATAACAAGAATCTATTATTATGCTAAAACTGCCAAAAAATATCGATTATCATTTCTTAATAAGATTCCTAAAAGACGAAGTTAGTCAGGAAGAAAGAGAATTTATTGAATCCTGGCTCTCTGAATCAGAGAAGAACCGTGAAATCTTCAGCGAAGTAGCATTGCTGTGGGATAAAATTGGGCACCAACAACTTCCTCAAACTCCTGATCCTAATTTACAGTGGAAAAAAATTTCCCAAAAATTTTATTCTTTAGAAAGTATAACGAAAGAAGTAATACAAACTAATGCAGAAAATGATCTCTCGCAGTTAAAAATTATTCGTTTTGAAAAATACTATTCGAATGTTCAGAAAAGAATATTAACAAGTACAATTGTAAGATTTGCTGCAATGTTTCTTTTAGCTTTGATCTCCTGGGTAATGTTATATGGGATTAAACCTTACACAGAAGAATTGCTTTCTGAAAATGCCGAATTGAACAAGATGTTTGAAGCTGTAGCGCGTAAAGGTGAAAAAATTACTTTAACGTTAGGCGATGGCACTAAGGTTTATATTAATTCAGATAGTAAACTTACCTATCCCAACATATTCAAACCTGATAGCAGAGAAGTTGAACTGATCGGTGAAGCATACTTTTCCGTTACGCACGATCCCGGTAAACCATTTAAAGTTAAAAGTGGAAATACAATCACAGTTGTTCGGGGTACCGAATTCAATATAAAAAATAGGGAAAATGCCGTCAGTGTTGTGGTAGCAAAAGGTTTGGTGGATACATATACTCCCCTAAAAAATAAAAAATATAGTTTGAGAAGGGGCGATATGGTCAAGTATGATGACATAACGGGCTTATCTAGACCGAAAAAAGTAGATCTTGAAAAATATTTAGCATGGCGCGAAGATAAACTTGCTTTCGACCATACTTATTTAACTGAGGTTGCCGATGAAATTGAAAGATGTTTCAATGTAGATGTTGAGTTTAGTGACGAATCATTAAAAGGAAAAACAATCACCGGAATTTTCCAATCCGATTCTCTTGATCGTATGCTCTCTATAATGAGTCTTACATTAGATGTGAAAATATATCACTCCGGCAAAAAAGTAAAAATCACTAAGAACAAGTAAACTTATAGACAAGATGTAAGGTGGTTATGAAGCTTAATAAAATAATAATGGTCATGGCTCTCTTTTTATACTCATTTACGGCAAGTGCTGCCTATATGCAAAACGAAGTTGATGATTATAGTGAAAAGCTGCATGAGGATGTTGGTGAATTGGCAGATGATGGTTTAATAATGGAGAGTCAATTTTTGTCTGCTCAAACAAAAACAAATATTAGAACCTCGCTAAATGGGTTAATATCGCTGCAATATTTTAACTCTAATTTAAAAGATATTATAAAGGAAATCTGCAAGAACACTAAAATAAACTTTGTATATGATGACGATCTTTTGGACATAGAGGGCATAAACATAAATGTTGAAGATAAACCGCTCTACGAAATTCTTGATGAATTGCTCACCCCACACAATATTAGTTATTACGAATTCGAATACGCAAGGATTGCACTCGCCAAGCAAATAAGAATTGATGAAAATACCGGTGGCATTACCGGAACAATCAAGGATGAAGCTGGCGAAAAACTTGTTGGTGCAAATATTAGAATAGTTGAATTGGGAATCGGGTGTGCAGCAGACCTTAAAGGAAGTTATCGAATAAGAAATATAAAACCCGGTGAATATAATGTAGAAGTATCATTTGTGGGTTATGAAAAAAATATTAAAAAAGTTAAGATAGTTGCCGGGCAAATGATAGAAGTGAATTTTGTGTTGAAATCAACTTCATTTTTAATCGGCGGTATTGAAGTAGTCGGTACATCGGGTTTGTTACCGCAAGAAGTACAAACAAAAACAACCATTACAAGTGGTGAAATTGAACACTATCAGGCATCGAGTCTTAAAGATGTTTTAGATCTTGTCCCCGGTGTTCAAAAAACCGATAACCCCGGTTTAGGGAAACCAACACAGATTGCACTGCGCGGTAGTGAAGCTAATGAGCTGAGTTCATTTGGTACCTTGGTGGTTGTAGATGGCACACCGGTTTCCAACAATGCCAATTTACAATTTGAAAGATATTCGAGTGCTTATGGAGGAACGTCCTTTGGAAAAGGAATTGATCTCAGAACCATTCCGGCTGATAACATCGAGAATATCGAAATCGTGACCGGGCTTCCCTCGGTAAGGTATGGTGATGTCACTTCCGGTGTTATAAACGTGCAGACGAAACTAGGGACAACACCAAACAGATTGAAAATTAAAAATAATCCCGATTTGAAAGAGGGTAATCTTGGCGGAGGAATTTCTATTGGTGAAGGAGTATTGAACTATAACTTTAACGTTGCACGTAGTGAAAGAGATTTAAGAGTTGAAGGCGATGAATACACACGTTTAACCGGTCAGCTAATTTATTCTTCTAATTTGTTTGATAACAAATTAAGCATGAATAACAAAATAATGGTACAGAAAATTTTAGATGAAGTTGAACCGAAAGGTGATTTGCGGCAGATAAAAAATTATAACCGTGGTTATACGGTATCTCTATCAACATGGGGAAAGTATAAACCTACAGATGATGTTTCTTCAATTGACTATAACATGTATGTAACTATGCGCCGCGAAAATTCTATGAAATCTAAACTTGTCACCGACTATGTTATTCTAACAAGCGGTGACACATTAGCCAGTTATATAGGTAAAGTTGAAACAAAAGGAATTGAATGGACATTCGGCGGACGACTTGAATGGAATAAAGTATTTTTCACGGGAGATGTTGCTCACAAATTCTTAATTGGTATCGATCCGCAATACAATGCAAACACCGGCGAAGGTATGCTGCTGGATACGGTACTCAATTATTATGGAGCTGGTTCAGGGAAGCGTCCTTATAAATATGATGATATCCCGGGACAATTCTTGATGAACTTCTATGTTGAAGATAAAATTACATCACACTTTATTTTTGATTACAGTCTTGTTGTTGGTTTCAGGTACGAAATGTATAGACCGTATAAGTTTAATTTATCCGGCTTGTGGGGTGATGGTGATTTGGTCGAATCTCATCAAGGAACCTTTTTTAATCCAAGATTAAATTTGATGATTTATCTATCCAAAGAAAACCAAATACGTTTGAGCGCCGGCACATCTTCAAAATCACCGCCAATGAGTACAATTTATCCTCCTGAGGAGGTGATGCCATGGAGAAATCCCGACGATAGTACGAATTATTATTTCAGGTACAACAGAAATTCGCCTGATTTAAAAGGTTATAAGGAAACTTTGTTTGAACTGGCATACGATCACAAATTTTTTGACCAAATAGGAACAAGCTTTTCCGGTTATTACAAAATCCGGAACAATGAACCCAAGTCGAAGACAATCCCGGTTTTCGTTGCTTCACAAACCAACAATACCTACAGAGTATATTACATCGATTCTTATTCTATGCCGGTAAATATCGGGAAGACTGAAACAAAGGGATTAGAATTTTCTTTGAGAACTTCTAAGATTAAAGAGTTGAACATGGACTTCCAGCTATCGGGTTCGTTTAACTACATTAAATATTTTGGAAGAGGATATTCATATTCAAGCACACCGGATGAAAGTGTTGGGCAATACCCGAATTTTTCAATCCCGAATGTTCCGACCGATACTTTGATAGGTTGGCTCTATCCAAGTGGAGGTAATTGGCAAGAGTATTTTCAAATGAATTATTTAGTGAGATATACACACCCGACTCTGGGGTTATGGATTACACTCCGGGCAGAACAAGTAGTTTATGAAAAATCACAAGACCTGAATTATGCTCCTCAAGATGTAACCTTACTTAATGAAACTGAACTTGCCGACTATAATTTTAATAGAAGAATAAGACGTAAACCTAATAAATGGCTTTTCAATTTCAGTATGAGTAAGTCGTTGTTCAAAGGGGCCGAAGTTTCTATATATGTAAATAATTTCTTAGATGATCCGGCAGTTTATAGATATAACAGTTCTGTTAATGAAGAATGGGAAGATGAAAGAAACCCTGACTTATTCTACGGCATTGAGTTCAGTATGGAATTCGGCAATTTGTTTGGTAAATAGAAATATGAAAGCTTTAGTCACATTATTATTTTCTGTAAATGTCCTTGTGTTGATTTCTTGCGTGGAGAACCCACCGGTATTTCAGGAGGGTAATGCTAAACTTGTCTTAACAGTGGTAGGCGATACAGCAGTCATTAGCAACGACACAACTTGTGTACCCTTAAGCAACGCTAAAGTAATTTTATTTTCTGAGTATGGGCATATGATAAAATATACAGACGAAAACGGCAAATTGATTTTAGAAGGAATTCCCTCGTCAACATATACAATTACGGCAAGATTAAATCATCCCACGTACTCAAACATACTTTTATCCGGTAATCTCCCCGGTGTAGAAATAATATCGGGCAAAGTAGTCAACGATACAATAGTAGCAAGACAAATATCCAATACCGGCATTGCTATCAACGAATTGTATGTTGGTGGCCCGGTCAATAATATTTTCTTTTATTCAGATCAGTATGTAGAGTTATATAACAGCAGCGATGAAGTCAAATACCTTGACGGTATGATTGTTATGCGTATTTCCGGAAACTCAGACTATGGCGGCCCGGGTGCTGATGAGGGAAATGACGGTGATATAGATGGTGTGACGTACATATTCAAGTTTCCCGGTGAACCGGGCGAAAAGAATTACCCGTTCTATCCCAACACTTTTTTAGTCCTCGCAAAGACTGCAATTAATCATAAGAATAATGTTTCAACAAGTATCGATTTATCCGATGCCGATTGGGAATTCTACAACCAATACTCAGCATCAGATTTTGATAATCCATCAGTTCCAAATTTGATTAATATGCGATCGGATCGAACTGTTGATTTTGGCGTTAATTTGAGCGCAGACGTTATTGTTATCTCATCCGGAAAAGACAGCAATTGGGAAGATGGAATAGACATAGATACTATTTTAGATGGAGTAGAATACCAAAGCAGTTTAACAACAAAAAAGTCTCTTGATTCCAGGGTCGATAAAGGATTTACACTTAGTCCTCCAAAATACGGGGGTAAATCGATGCAACGAATTGATCCTGGTGTAGATTCCAATGATTCTTCTTCGGATTGGGGAATAATAGATGTCCCAACACCGGGTTGGCAATAAATATTTGTAAAAATGGGATTACTTTTTCAAAATAGGTTCGATATGAAATTTTTGAAACCACTTTTTCCGTTGATAATATTTTCGATCATTACATCATGCAATGAAGACCCACCGGTTTATCAAGAGGGTAATGCTAAACTTGTTTTAACAGTGATGGGTGATACATCTGTTGTCAGCGATGATACAACATGTGTACCGTTAAGTAATGCTAAAGTTATTCTGTTTTCTGAGTACGGGTATATGATAAAATATACAGATGAAACGGGTAAATTGATTTTAGAGGGGATCCCATCATCAACATATACAATAACGGCAAGGTTGAATCATCCAAAATATTCCAACATACTATTAGCCGGTAATTTGTCGGATATAGAGATAATATCCGGCAGAGTAGTTAATGATACAATTATTGCAAGCCAGATATCAAATACCGGGATAGCTATTAATGAATTGTACGTTTGTGGACCCGTCAACAATATCTTTTTCTTTTATGACCAATATGTAGAGTTATATAACTACAGTGAAGAAATTAAATACCTTGACGGAATGATGATTTCCCGTGTTACCGGGTCATCTTCTGAAAATATAAAAGCCGGCGAGGATAACGGAAATGATGGCGACATAGATGGAATTGGCTATATATTCAAATTCCCGGGTGAACCCGGAGAAAAAAATTATCCTTTTTATCCGCAAACATTTCTTGTATTAGCGCAGACTGCAATAAATCATCAGAATAGTGTTTCTACTAGTGTTGATTTATCCGGGGCGGACTGGGAATTATACAACCAATATTCAACTTCTGATTTTGATAATAAATCGGTCCCTAACCTGATAAATATGAGGTCGGATAAAACTGTTGATTTCTTAGTTGGTCTTACCCAGGATGTAATTGTTTTAACTACCGGTGAAGACAGTGATTGGGGAGATGGTCTTGATATCGAAACTATTATAGATGGTGTTGAATATCAGAGCGGACCCACGTTAGAAAAAACACTTGACTCAAGAGTTGATAAAAGTTATGTGGTGTGCCCGGCTAAATACAGCGGTAAATCGATGCAAAGAAGGGACCCCGGCGTGGATACCAACGATGGTATCTCCGATTGGGAAATTATTCCGTCGCCTACACCGGGCAGACAATAAACATTGGAGGAAGATGTGACGAACGTTGTTGAGGTAAAAGATTTAACTCATTATTACGGAAGCAAGTTAGTATTCGAGAACATGAGCTTTGATATAAAAGAGGGTTCGATATTCGGACTGCTTGGTAAAAATGGTACCGGTAAGACAACTACTATCAATATTCTTAATGGATTTTTAAAACCTACATCCGGCAAGTGTTTGATGTTTGGAGAAGATTCATATAGTCTTTCGCCGCAGACAAAAGCAAGAGTCGGCTTTCTGATTGAAGGGCATGTTCAATACAGTTTTATGAACATCAGGCAGATTGAAAAATTCTATTCTGCTTTTTATCCAAAATGGAAAAAAGAACCATACTATGAATTGATGTCGAAATTGGCTGTAACAGAAGATCAGAAGATTTCCAAAATGTCTTGCGGTCAAAGATCACAAGTAGCATTGGGACTAATATTAGCACAAGATGCGGATTTACTGATATTAGATGATTATTCAATGGGTCTTGATGCCGGTTATAGAAGATTATTTCTCGATTACTTGATTGAATATGCAAAAGCTGAGACAAAAACAATTTTTATTACATCACACATTATCCAGGACCTCGAAAATTTTCTTGATGAATGTGTAATTCTTGATTATAGAACTGTACTTCTTCAAGCACCATTGAAATCATTCTTAAGTGATTTTAAGCAATTCAAGTTTGAAGTCGATAATCATAATCTTAAACTGGAAAAGGATTACGTGGTTAAAAATTTTGAGTTGGTGAAAAATAAAGCAACGCTATATACCTTCGAAAAGCAATCGGTAGTTGAACACTACCTTGTTAATAATGGAATTAATTATACTAAACTTGCCGAAGTACCGATGACGCTTGAAGAAGCATTTATCGGCATCACCGGGAAATACTAAGGGAGCTTCAATATGTTAAATGCAGTAGTCTTTAAGGAGTGGTTGAAAATCAGGTGGATTTTTATAGGGATGCTTTTAATTAATCTGTTGGTGATAATTAATACATACTTCAATGTTGCGAACGTATTAAAAGTTTACAGCGCCAACATCTTCTTAGTAAAATTGATTACTTACGAAATTTTATTCTTTGAAGATATAATGTATATACCATTACTAACCGGGATTTTAATTAGTGTTTTTCAATTCTTCCCGGAGGTTAACCAAAAAAGGTTAAAACTTACATTCCATCTGCCGGTACCCGAAAGCAAAATGTTATTCCAGATGACGGTGATAGGATTTATTTCTCTGTTAATAATTTTTTTATTTGATTCAGTTTTACTCTCACTGGTCAGTTTGAATTTCTTCCCGGAGGAAGTATTTAAAAGTATGATTAGTACTCTGCTGCCCTGGTTCTTAGCCGGTTTCTGCGGATACTTTTTAATAACAATGGTTTTTATCGAACCAAATTGGATTAAAAGAGTTGTGCTTACTTTAATAGGTATCGGGTTGATTTCTCTCTTCTATTCCGGAACGGGTTACGCCAAATTTGAAAAATCCTGGTTGATCTTTGCAGCAATAAGTTTTCTGTTCGGTGTAGTAATCTACGTATCGGCGTACAACTTCAAAAGGGGGATAAGTTGAAAAATATACTGATAACAAGAATCATCCTGGCGATTACTATTATACTGGTCGCTTCAATTTATCTCCCTGAATTTTATTGGAAGATTACGAAGGAAGAAGCAAAATCAGTTTCCGTTTATTACAGCGTTGTAAAAGATGAATTCGTTTTTATTAAATCTGATATACGCGGTGCAAAGTATGTGGACCAAAAAGGCGATGAATTAACAAGAGAAGAATTTGAAGAGGCGGTTCCACTCTTAAATTTTAGGCAATTATTTGTTTCCGGCAAAATGCCAGATACAATTAATGGGAAAGCAATTGAACCGAAGGAAGTAAAACTTAACAATTTCAGTCTTAGGATAAGACCGGAGATAATCAATTATAATTTGATTCAACTTTTCCCGTTGATGGAATCGCAGTCCGGGAGAATCCGGTTGGAACTTCCGCCTGATCTATTCCGGATTACTGATCGTATGGAGTTCATAACATCACTTACAAATCAAGTAGATGAAAAAAAGAGCCGCGCGTTTACCGATGCCTTATTGAAAGAAGGATTTAATTTCCCGGCAAAAAAGATTTACGGTAACCTCTCTACAATGAAACCGTTTGATGAAGGTTATTTTGTTATCGATAGCTCCGGCAAAATATATCATATTAAAATGGTCAAGGGAGAACCGTTCTGTGTACAAACTTCCATACCGCAGAATATAGATGTTGCTTACATACTTGTAAGCGAAAACGAATTACGCGAATTTTATTCTCTCCTGATTACCAAAAAAAGCGAAGTTTATTTTATTTCTTATGACAATTACCGGCTTATAAAACTCCCGGTAGAAGATTACAATTACGAGACTGATGTAATGACGATCAGGGGCGATCTCTTTAACAGACAGATTACATATAGCCGCGAAAATGAAAAAGTAAAATCTATAGTAACAAATAGAGACTATAACATTGTAAGCACATACGAAGACAATTCAAAAGGGAAAGAAGTTTTGTACACTTCGTTGATAGCACCTTATTTATTCCCATTCGAATTATCGATTGAAGAAAGTAAAACGCCGATGATTAATTTTTATTTCTCGTTTTATGATCTGCACTATTTAATTCTCTCTGCTGTCCTGACAATTGTGGCAATTATTTATTTCAGGAAAAAGAAAATCGATATATCAAACGGACTAATTTATTATGCCGTGGTTCTTGTTACCGGGCTTTACGGATTTATTGCAATAATGTGTATCAGGGATTTTAACAACGACTCAAATATTTGAGGTAAGAAAGATGCGAAAAAGTTTTGCAGCTCTATTTATAATATTATTTCTAAGTATAAATGCCGATGCCCAGGTAAGCCGCACCGGGGCTATGGGAGGGTTGTCATATTCTGTTTTAGACCGTGACCAATCTCTCTCGCCATATGATTTCGGGAAAAACCCGGCGTGGCTTTACATGGATGAAAAAGATTCATATCTAAGGATTGAACCTGGCGTTCAAAATGTGTGGGGGGATTACCGCAGAAAGTTCGACTCAAAAAGTGTGACCAATGTAAATATTTCTTTCACTGGAATTAAAACGCTTGGCACTTTGGGTACATTTTACGGCACAACAGTCTATGATTACGAATTAAGAACGGATTATTATAGAACAGTACGGAAAGATCCTTACGCCGGCGAAGCGTTTAATGTTGCAGATACCATGGAAGGCAATTTTAGGTACAATGGTCCTTATATAAATCTCATGTATAGCTGGGAATTACTGCCCGAACTGTATATAGGAGGAGGAATTTTTTACCAGATTCAAGATGGACTGAAAAGTACTTATTCGTATGCAAAAACTATTTATAGAAATACCGGCGGTAAGTTGGGGATTGCCTACCGTCTGCTTGACAACCTTGTACTTGGTACTTCGATAAATTATTTCAGTAAACAAGAAGCAATTGAAGAATCCGACATTAATCTTCTTGATATTGAAGCGATTATCTATCGCGGAGATACTTATCATGTAATTGATAGAGCAAATACAAACGAACAAAAAATTAAGGGTAAGGGAACTACTCTTTCC
Source organism: Bacteroidota bacterium (assembly GCA_040755055.1). Classification (GTDB taxonomy): domain Bacteria; phylum Bacteroidota; class Ignavibacteria; order Ignavibacteriales; family Melioribacteraceae; genus DYJK01. The sequence continues at coordinate 161,370 of JBFMBS010000002.1, read as the reverse complement.
GGTCAAGTTTATTGGGAAGTTGATGAGAATCTAAAAATTGGAATCCAGGGAAACTACGAACCCTCAAATTCAAAACTTACTTTTCCTGAACTAAGTCTTATTGATGTAGAGGACGGTTATACAAGTTTTGAATATTACGACACACAAGTTAAAAGCCAATATAATCTTGATGATAATCTTTTGATCGGTGTTTACGGCGGTTATTTCCACAATTATTCATGGTCTAAGCTGTCGAAAAAAGATCTTCTAATTTGGGAATGGGAAATAAACCGGCTGGTTGCCGGCGTAGGTTCTTCTTATAAGGTAGAACCAAATCTGCTGGTTGGTGCCGAGTATGAATTTTCCAGTGCTGATGTCGATTCTTCGAAGTATATCGATTCGAAAATGAACAGCTTCTCATCGGTTGATCATATTATAAGAATTGGCGCCGAGTATGAATTATCGAACAGTGTATTTATAAGAACCGGTTACAATTATTGTTTTGATGAACACGATTTAATTTTAGGCGGAAACGATGTCGCACGTCATTCTTTCACTTTTGGCGGCGGATTCCTTTTATCTGATTTATTTATTGTTGATGCGTACCTCGAATACTCTAACAGATCACCCAACAAGATGGATAACTATAATAGATCGAGTGTTGGTGGTCGTATAACAATTACGTTAAATAATTTTTAATCAACATAGAGCAAATTAGAAATATCATTCACTAATAATGAGGTACAAAATGAAACTTAAGTACTGGTTATTCACTGCATTGATTTGCATCTCGGTGCTGAATCTCAACGCACAAGACTGGCGGCAAGTATTAACAAAAAGTGAATCGTCAATTTCAGGCGCATATTTCCTTAACTCGCTTACCGGGTGGTTTGTGGATGATGATGGGTTAGTTAAAAAAACTGTTGATGGGGGACAAACATGGGAAGTATTAAATACCGGGATTACAGAAGATCTTGACGCTGCATTTTTCCTTGATGCAAATACCGGGTTTGTAGGCGGAAGTGGTAATAAAATTTTCAAAACCGTTGATGGCGGTGCAACCTGGACACCAATTGATGTAGCTGTTACTGTTACCAGTTCTACTATCGAAAGCATTTATTTCGAGAACCAAACCAATGGTTGGATATTGTCATCAAAATCAAGTGCAGCTCAAGTTGTTCAAACTACTGATGGCGGTGCTACATGGAACATTGTTGTCGATAATCCAAGCGGCGATCTTGAAGCAATGGATTTTTACGATGCTACTTCGGGTATTGTAGTTGGCGGCGGCAGCGGTAAGCTTGATATTTATTTTACAACAAACGGTTCAACATGGACAAAAGCAACAGCTCCTACACTTCCACCAACTGTTACATATTCACGTACAGATATTAAAGGCGTTTATATGGTAGATAAAAATCTTGCATATGCGGTTGGTTGGGGCACTGCTGCTGCCGGCTTACAGCCCAGCATTCATATTAAAACTACAGATGGCGGTGCTACATGGACGTATTTAGAGCAAGCTGAAGCAAACAGAACTTATGATAATTTGTATGATGTCTATTTCAAAGATGCAAGCAATGGAATCGCAATTGGCGGAGCCACAAAAGGAAGTATTGCTGTTAGAACAAACGATGGCGGAATTAATTGGGTACCCATCGATTTTGAATGCGGCGCTACACTTAATACATTAGATGGTTTTAATGATGATTTAATTGTAACATCAAGTTCGGGTATAGTATTTACTTCATCGGATTTTGGTAGTACGTGGGAATTATTAACATCTGCTCCTTCTGCAACTTTGTACAGTGTTTCTGCGCCTTCCGATAATATAATATATGCCGGCGGCGCCGATGGCTTGCTTTTCAAATCGACTGATGGCGGTAAAAATTGGAAAGGCAGTTATATATATGTTGATAAGGTCGCTTCCAATATCCAGTCACTCCACTTTATTAATGAAAATGTTGGTTATGCTGCTCATAGTTATCGCTTGGTTTCCAAAACAACAGACGGTGGAACAACATGGAACAAAGTTGTTGCAGATACCAATGCAGCAACTGTAACACAATATGGTGTCTTTTTCTTGGATGAGAATAACGGTTATGTTGTTGGTAAAGCCGGAAGCAACGCTGATATAATTTATAAGACAACAAACGGTGGACAAACATGGGAAATTAAAACTGGAATTGCCAATGCAAATCTTAGGGGAGTAGCTTTCGCAAATTCTCAAGTTGGCGTTATTGTTTCGGAAAAACAAAAAATACTTTACACTACCGATAGCGGTGCTAACTGGCAGTTAGCTACAATTAATAATGCACCTACTACAGATGCAAATTTATACGATGTAGTATTTCTATCATCGACTGTTGCAATTGTTGCCGGCGACAATGTAATGTTAAAAACTACAGACGGCGGTGCAAATTGGGATAATGTTTCCATTAATGACCTTAATCAAAAACTAACCGGAATTTCCTTTAACAACAATAATGTATGGGCAACCGGCTATAAGTCGAGTAAACCAAAAAGTATCGGATTGTGGCAATCAACAGACAACGGACAATCCTGGACCAACAAAGTTGATTACAGTGTACATGATTCATTGACAAGTGTAAATGATATTGCGGTTTCTCCATCGGGTTATGTTACAGTTTGCGCAAATAATAGTATTATCTATTCTAACAGTCCGTTGACCGGTGTAGAGAATGAAAATAATGAAATCCCGTTAATGTTCTCCTTGGAACAAAATTATCCTAATCCGTTTAATCCAAGCACTACTATCGGCTACAAGCTGCAAGCTCCAAGCTATGTGACGTTAAAGGTTTATGATGTATTGGGAAGAGAAGTTGCAACATTGATTAATGAATTTCAGAATCCAGGTAATTACAACTTAAAATTGTCTGCTAATAACTATCAACTGTCAACCGGTGTCTATTTCTATCAATTAAAAGCCGGCTCGATGGTTCAAACTAAAAAAATGATTTATCTCAAATAAAGGACTTAAAGAATTCTTAATGAAAAATATTATTCTTAATCTACTTGTTCTTTTTGTTATTCAGGGAATGGTTTCATTTAACTATTCACAAATTGCCGATGGATACCAGGATGGTTTAAAGAGTATTGATAAAAGTGATATACAAAAGAGTGTAACCTACTTAGCATCTGATGATATGAAAGGACGGGCAGTAGGAACTGATGAAAATCTTACCGCTGCCCGTTTTGTTGCAAAGAGATTCTATGAGTTTGGCTTAACATCATATGATGATTTAACTAATCCAATCAAACTTAGAAATCATAAAAAGAAAGAAATTATAAAGTCGGGAGAGAGTTTACCTCTCGACTTTTATGATGACTTCTTCCAGCGATTTTATCTAAAAGAATCTAAACTTAACCAGGCAGCAAGCTGGCTATCTGTTTTTAAAAAGAACGATACCTCGGGAAAAGCTTATCATTACAACTGCACACAAGACTTCATAATTGATTATGGTTCTAACAAGAGTATCAGTATAAATGGACCTCTTGTTTTCTTGGGATATGGAATTGATAAACAAGAAAACGGTTATGATGATTATCTGACAGATGCCGGGAAAATGATTGACGTAAAAAATAAGATAGTAATTATGATTGACGGCTATCCGCAGCAAGACGATTCGAGCAGTTATTTCAACGAATCTAAAAACAAAGGCATTAAGAGTATCAAACAGAAAGCTAACACCGCATATGAAAAAGGTGCACTGGCTGTATTTGTTGCTCAATCACCGATTAAAAAACAGCCGCAGTTCGGTATAAAAGTAGAATCATTATCAAACGCTTTTTCGAGAAGTGATTTTAGTTTGCCCGAAGTTGGTTTGAAAGAATCTATTCCGATAATCTATATCAGCAGCGAAGTGCTTACCGATATTTTTTCCGGCTCCGGGTATAATTGTTCTGATATTGTTAATTCAATTGAGAATAATCTTGAGTCAAATTCGTTCGAAATTAAAAATGTATCGATTAATATCGAAGCTGCCTTCGATTCTAAAATCATTAATACACAAAATGTAATTGGATTTAAGGAAGGGACCGACCCGGTATTGAAAAATGAATATGTTGTAATCGGTGCACATTATGATCACGTTGGTGTAGGCAATTTCGGTGCGATGAACAGCAAAGATAAAGGGAAAATACACAATGGTGCCGATGATAATGCATCAGGAACCGCCGGCTTAATTGAATTAGCTGAAGCATTTTCAAAAGTTGAAACGAAACGAAGCATAATATTTATCGGGTTCTCGGCAGAAGAGACCGGCATTCATGGTTCAAAACATTATGCGTATCAAAATCCGCTTAAGCCAATTGAAAATACAGTCGGTATGGTCAATCTTGATATGATAGGTAGGAACGACACAAACATCGTTTGGGTAGGCGGAATTTTTTATTCAAGCGATATGAAAACTCTTGTTGAAGAAGCTAATACTAAAATTGGGTTTGAATTACTTTACAATGTTGGTCTCCTCACATTCGGAAGCGACCAGGGACCATTTATAAAAAAAGAAATTCCCTCAGTTTTTTTCTTCTCAGGTTTACATGATGATTATCATACACCGAATGACGACGCCGATAAAATTGATTTTAATAAAACTGAAAAAGTATCAAAGCTTGCTTATCTATCTGCATGGATGCTGGCAAATAACAGCACAGTACCCAATTACCGTGCACTTTCTAATGACGAAAAAGTAATTCTTGTGCAAGATTCGATTGCACGACAAAAGAAATTTATAAAAGAAAATTAATACACTAACAAAATAGTATTCAATTAATGCAAGGATTTCTAAAATGAAAATTTCTGAAAAGAAAATAGGGAATGTTCTGCTCGTACTTTTAATTTTCCTCTTTATTACGCAGTTAAATGCGCAGTCTGACGCCAAATATGTCGAAGGCAAAGTCTATCGGCATGTTTTAGATAACGGTTTGACGGTGCTTACAATGGAAAGACACATCGCACCATTGATCTATCATCAGCTTACATATAAAGTTGGATCCCGCAATGAAAAACTCGGCATAACCGGAATTTCGCACGTCGTAGAGCACATGATGTTTAAAGGGACACAAAAATATGGAAAAGGAGCAGCATCGGAAACAATTTCTTCTAACTCCGGAATATTCAACGCGTTTACATCTAACGATATGACCAGCTACTATGAATATCTGCCGGCGGATAAAATTGAAATAGCAATGGATATAGAATCGGACAGAATGCAGAATTGCATTTTTAACCCGGAAGAATTTAAATCGGAAATAGAAGTGATTATTCAAGAAAGAAGAATGCGCTCGGAGAGTAAAGCAAATGGGATTATGAGAGAAATACAAAACTCAATGATTTTTTATTCACACCCTAATCGTGATCCTATAATCGGCTGGCCAAGCGATCTAAAACATGTTACGCGTGATGATGCTTACAGCTATTATAAAACATACTACACTCCTAAGAACGCATTTTTAGTTCTTGTAGGAGATTTTGAAACTGATAAAATAGTTGAGCTTGTAAAAAAATATTATGGCAATATACCAGCCGGACCGGACGTTCCCGAAATTTGGGCTGTCCAGGAATCTCAGAAAGTAAGAAAGAGTTTTACACTAAAACATAGTGATTTTACGCAGCCGTCATTAAGGATGGCTTTTATAGTTCCAAATTATTTAGACCCGGATGCGGCTGTTTTACGCATTGCCGGTATGATCTTATGTGAAAAGAGCAGAGACGCTCGCTTGTATAAAAAACTTGTAGAGGAGAAATCGATAGTTAGTTCCGTTGCCGGCGGATTTGGAATAAGTAAAGACCCAACAATCTTCCAGATATCTACAAGTGTTAAACCCGATAGTAATGTTGATAAAGTTGAAAAATTAATTTGGGAAGAAATCGAGTCGATGAAAAAGGATGCGGTCACCGATCACGAATTACAAAAGGCGAAGAATAGATTTAAATTCAACCAAGCAACAAGCTATGTAAAAAATGCCAACATTGGTACACGCATCAGCAGTTACGAAACTTATTTTGGATATGACTTCCTCGATGTTTTTAATAAAAGAGTATTGGATGTTACCAAAGACGATATTATAAGGGTGATGAGTAAATATTTTAATGAAGACCAGGTAACTGTTGCTTACGGCGTTCCAAAAGAAGGAGCGGATAAAACTGTAAAATCTAATGATGATGATGAAGATATTGATGCAGACAAAGAGGGATTTTTCTTAGACGGTGAGAATGTTTTTAATTACCAAATGAGCGATGAAGAAATATCTATAATTGAAAGCAGCTTTAACACACTTAGCGGAATCTCTACGGGTATAAATAAAATTGAACCTCTTATAAAATCAACCAAACTGAAAAACGGTATAACACTTTACATGATCGAAAATCATCTCGACCCGACAATTTCCATTATCGGTTTGGTTGAAACCGGTTTTATTCCAGAAAACTTAGAAGGAGAAAAACCGGGCGTCTGTGATTTTCTCGGAAGTGTAATGAACCGTGCAACAAAAGAATTAAACTATGAACAACTTTCAGAAAGGATGGCTTTTGTTCCGTATTCATTTAGTGTAAGCGGCAATTATAAGTCGTTTAACTTCCAGGGGAATTCGTTAGTCGAAAATTCAGATGAAATGATGAAGACCGGTTTTGATCTTGTTACTGAACCGCCGCTAAACGAAAGCGATATTGAGAAGATTCGCCCAAGACTTTTATTAAACGCAAAGAACCGGTTCAAATCGACCAGCATAAAAGCATTCTATTATATGTACAATAAAATTTTTGAAGACCACCCGTTATCAAAGTACATGAGCACCGAAGAATCGATCAAAGGCATGACCAAAGAAGATTTAGAAAGTCTGCATAAAAAATATTTTCAACCGCAGAACACTACTCTGCTCATGGTTGGCGATATGAAACCGGAACAAATGAAAGAACTGGCAGATAAATACTTTGGCTCATGGCAAAATTCATCGGACCAAATTGTTATAGAAAAAATTCCGGCTGTGAAGGAATTAAAGGGAAAAGAGATAAAGATTTTTACGGAGAAAGATTATGCTGAAAGTACAATCAATATTGGTTTTGCACCTTACACCAATGTAAACGAAGACGACCAGGAGATAGTTGATGTTATGAATTATATTCTTGCCGGCAGCGCTTTAACTTCTCGTATGGGAGTTGAACTAAGAGATAAACAAGGATTGATTTATGGAATTAAAAGTGAACTCTGGTCGATTAGTGAGGGAATCGGTTATTGGAAGTTTAATACTAAAACAGCACCTGAAAATACTGAGAAAGTTATCAAAGGAATTTTTTCTGAAATTAGAAAATTGTTTGAATCGGGCGTTACCGATGAAGAATTACAAACTGCAAAACAGAGACGACTTGGTTTACTCCCGTTCTTTGTTGAAACACCGGATGACGTAGCTAGCAAAGTTATCGGCTTGATTAGAGATAAAAAACCGTTCGATTACTTTGACAAAACAGCCGAAAGGATCCAGAGAGTTACAAAAGAAGATGTTCTTAGAGTTGCCAAAAAGTATTTTACACTTGACCGGTTCGTTATAGTTGTTGATGGACCGCTTGAAGAGAACGCATTAGATGGTTTGGTCGATCAATTATAAGATGCTTATAGGTATTTCCTTTGTACGATTGTTTATTAATTAACATAGATATCATATTGGGATGTCCGGCTGATAATAGCCGGGAAAAGTTATCCCGGTTTTTACGGAGGTAATATGAAATTAAAATACACTAATATAATCCGTATTGCTTTTCAAACTATAATACTTGGTTTGATTGGATATGTAGCAGCGAGACCTTTATTTGATTCTGCTTATACTTCTGACTTCGAAGCGTATTGTCCTTTGGGTGGTCTTGCATCATTGGGTAGTAAATTTAATCAAGGGACAATGTCTTGCAATATGAGTGAAGTCCAGGTAGTTCTTGGAATAGGTTTAATAGTTGGTGTAATAATATTGGGGAAATTATTCTGCAGCTACATTTGTCCTATTGGAACAGTAATCGAATGGATTAGTAAGTTGGGAAGAAAGTTGAAAATTATGAGAGAGATGCCTAAAGTTTTGGATAAACCTCTCCGCTCCATTAAATATATTTTGTTGTTTGTTACACTTTATTACACTATGACAAGCAGCGAACTTTTTTGCAAAGAGTTCGATCCATATTTTGCTTCCGTAAATCTTTTAGATAACACGGATATTACTCTTTACTTTGCAATACCGGCTTTGGTATTAACAATTTTCGGCGCTCTCTTTTTCAGATTGTTCTGGTGCAAATATTTATGTCCACTTGGCGCCATAAGCAATATATTCCTTAATGTAGTTGTTGCCGGTGCATTGATAATAATATTTGTTATTACAAATACTTTTGGTGCCCGGATCAGCTATGTTTGGTTAGTAGCCGGTTTAGTGTTGATTGGTTTGGTTAATGAGTTAGGGTTTTTGAAGAGTGTTTTGCTGCCGGTTGTTAAGATTACAAGGGACAAAGATAAATGTACAGACTGCGGTTTGTGCGATCTCAAATGTCCGCATAACATTAAAATTTCTGCACTCGAAAAAGTTGATCATATTGATTGTACATTATGTACAGATTGTGTCTATGCTTGTCCGACAAAAAACACTCTGAACATTAATAGATCACCAAAGCTTAAATATTTATCGCCTATTGCTGTAATTGTTCTTGTGCTTGTAAGTTTAGGTGCTTCTGCTGATGTAGAGTTTACAACCATCGCAGAGAAATGGGGTAATTATGCATCAATTAATAATCTTGCCGAATATGAGCAAACCGGGTTAAAGAATGTAAAGTGTTACGGCAGCTCAAAATCACTCCAGGGACAACTAGAAAATGTTGATGGTATTTACGGACTTGATACTTATGCACGTTCGCATTCTGTTAGAGTCTATTATAATCCTTCGGAAATAACCGAGACTAAAGTGAAGAAATCTCTTTTTACCCCGATGAAACAAGAAGTAAGAAAGATAAAAGGTAAATCAGTCGATTCTGTGCAAGTGTGGGAAGTCGGCATTTACGGACTGTTTGATATAATCGATAACAATAATCTTTTCTACTTGTTCAAAGGAGACGAAGGAATCTACGGTTTTGAAACACACTTTGGCGAACCGGTTAAAGCTGATATTTTTTATAACCCCAATGTTACAAATACTTCCAAGATGCTTTCTTTATTAGAAAAGAAATCTGTTATGGCAAAAAAATCTACCGGTGAAGAAAAAATTGATATCGATTTTGAAGCTGAGGATAATGGAATTGTTGTTGGTAAAATTTCTTTGAGTGATTACAACCGCCGGATTTTCCGCACATACGATAGAAAGTTTAACGATTACAAAAACTATGATGTTAACAAACTTTCAGTATTCAGTTTTGCTATGCCTGAAGCCGGCGTTCCAACGCTAAGAAGATATTTCAGTTACTTAACAAGCCATCTCTCTGCCGACGACGGCATAGTTAGATTTTCTACACGTTACGTTGATCAGCCATATGCTTACATTTTCTTTGACGCTTCTCAAACGGATGTTGATAAAATTAAAGCCGCACTTGTTAAACAAAAGCTAACAATTTTTACCGGTGAGAATGAAACCAAAGAGGTTGAAAATCCTTATCACATCAAACCTGAAGGGGAAGTTATAAGCGGTTCCGGGTTCGTGGAGGATGAATTATAATTTGTAATTATTTTCGCAAAGTAATCCCGGTGCATGTGATAATATGCCCGGGATTTTTTTTATGTATTAGTATCGAATGCCTAACAATTTATTGGGTGCTTCATTATCGGATAGTTGGTGCTGTTTAGAAAAAAAAGTATCTCTCTCAGGACTTTAATAATTATATTGTAACATCGACTTGCAATTATTTCTTCTTGAACCAAGGTAATTTATTATGGAGGTGCCATGAAAATCATTCCTAAGCGATTCCCGATTAAAATTTTTGCTCTCATTTTAATTTCAAGCTCGTTCGTATTATCTCAAAGTGGTAATGAATCATTATTAAAGGAAGTCAAAGCTCTACAGCGAAAAGCCCTAAGTCTAGGTGGAAATATTTTTTCTGCTTCAGATTTTGAAAAAGGAACTGATCTATTGAAAGATGCAGAAGAAATGATTAAAGATAAGAGTGGTTCTACTGATGTAACCGGCAAATTGACTTCCGCAAAAGACTTATTCCGTAAAGCTTCTGAATCTGCACAAATAATCGGTCAAAATTTTTCAGCACTTATGAAAACAAGGCAGTTAGTTATCGAAGCAAATAGCGGTGATCTTTTCCCGGAACAATGGAATGAAGCCGAGAAAAATTTTGCAAACGCTTTCGATGAATTTAATGATAGCAATCCGGAAGGCGTAAAAAAATATTCCGATGCTGCCGATAAATTGTACAAAGAAGCTGAAGTCATATCTCTAAAGAATAAATATACAATGAAGCTTAACGAAGCAATTGAGAAAGCTGATGATGATGGCATCGAAAAGTATGCACCGCTCGGATTCAAAAAAGCTAAGCAGTTTGTTATGGATATTGAAACAACACTTGGCACTAATAGATATGATACTGTTAAAGCAAGAAATCTTAAAAACCAGGGCTTGTACGAAATTAATCATGGATTATATCTCAAGAATTTATTTGTGAAAATGGATGATGAGGATAAAACAAGAGAGGACTTAATCCTTACGTGGGAAGAACCATTAGCAAAGGTTGCAGCACAATTTAAAGTTAACCCGTTATTTGATAGTGGAAGTGAAAATGTTACTACGAAGATTATCGAAAATATTAAAAGTGATAAATCAAAAATCGAAAAACTGGAAAAGGATGTAAATGCTCTTACCTTAAAGGTTGATGAATTGAACAAATCTCTGGAGCTATCGAATAATAATCTTGATGAAGCGAAGAAACAGAATGAGCAGTTTGCGATTGAAATTTCCCGGCTTAAAAAGGTTAACGAAGAAAATTTAGCCAAATTAACGGTAATTGAATCCGAGAATATTAAATTCAAAACTAAAGCCGAGCAGCAAGCGCAGAACGAACAAATGATTAAAAGTGTAAGTGATATGTTCCTTCCCTCTGAAGCAGAAGTGGTAAGAAATGGCGATTTGATTGTAATCAGGTTAATCAATATGAATTTTCCTACCAACAAAGCTACGTTGGATCCGCAGTATTTCAATTTATTGAACAAGGTTCAAAAAGCAATACAAACATTCCCGAATGGAACAGTTGTACTTGAAGGGCACACAGATGGTCAGGGCGATTACCAAAAGAATCTAGAACTTTCTCAAAATCGTGCAAGTTCCATCTATCAATACCTCCTTTCAACAATGGGCGGTGAAGCAAGCAGAATTTCTGTAATCGGGATGGGCTCATCTAAACCGATTGCTAACAATGCGTCTGAAGAAGGGAAAGCAAAAAACAGAAGGATTGAAGTTATAATCAATCCAAATCTCACGGTAACAGAATAGCTCTTCAAATAATTTTTTGAATTGGACAAAAGACCGTTCGAAGATGGACGGTCTTTTTTTTGTTTGTCCGGGAAAATATTTTAAGAGAAAAATTTTTTCATCACTTTTCATACAACTATTATATTACATTCGCCGTCAAAACAGTGCAAATAAAATTACTCCGCTATGATTAATCTTCTACTAATTTCAGATGACGAAAAAGTTAGGCAAGGTATCAGTTACTTGATTAACAATACTGAAGGATACAATTGCACAGAATCGGGTGGTAATCTTAATCATATCGAGCAGATTATAAATATTAACAGACCCGATATAATCGTCTTTAGCAGCCAATCAAATACTGACGAAACAATTCAAACTGTCCGGCAAATTAAATTTCATAATCCATCGATATTGATTTTAATGATTTCACAATACAATAATGCAAATTTGATGCTGAGATTGCTGCGTGCCGGTGCAAATGGTTATTTGAGCGGCGAAATTTCACCTACCCAATTGATGAGTGCTGTTAAAGAATTATATGACGGGGGTGCACCGCTTAGCCCGGAAGCTGCAAAAGATTTAATTGATCACTTCCAAAACTCAAAGGATAATATAATTGTTGAAACCGATTACAAACTTTCTCCACGCGAAAAAGAAGTACTTAAACTCCTGGTCGATGGCGTTCATATTAAAGATATTGCGAAAAAACTTTTTATCAGTATAGAAACTGTACGATTTCATTTTAAAAATGTGTACAGAAAATTAAAGGTAAAAAATCAAGCCGAGCTTGTTGCCAAAACTTTGCGCGAAAAAGTAATCTAAAATTCTCACCCATCGGTATTACCCCCACATTCATGCAGTAGCTTCAGTCTATTTAAGAACATTTTCGTTTAAAAACACTCTGTTCATGCAGTAGTGCATCAGGGATACAAATTATAATTTTTTCCCCAAGAATAGGGAGTGTTCGCGAGTAATAATTAATTAACATAATCCACTAACAAAAATATGGGGGGTCCAATGAAAAAAGTCTTTACTCTTTTTTCCCTTCTAATTTTACTCCCGGTAATACTAAATGCAGCATCAGGCAAGATCAAGGGCAAAGTTGTAGATGCAAGTACCAACGAGCCGCTGATTGGTGCTAATGTGATTGTTATGGGGACATCATTTGGTGCGGCAACCGACATTAATGGTGAGTACCTGATAACAAATGTTGAAGCCGGAACTTATGAGGTAAGAGCTTCTTTTATTGGTTATCGTTCATCAACAATCTCCAATGTACGCGTCTTTTCGGATCTAACAACGGATCTTGATTTTGCATTACCTTCGGAAGATATATCAATTTCCGAGATTGCTATTGTTGCACAAAAACCGTTGGTAAACAAAAGTAATACTAACGCTGTGCGTGTAACAACCAGCGATGATATTGAAGCTCTACCGGTTAGAGGCGTAAATAATATCATTGGTCTTTCTGCCGGAGTTGTTTTAAAAGATAATGTTGTTTTCGTACGGGGCGGCAGATTAGATGAAGTAGGCTATTATCTTGAAGGGATTTCCGTACGTAACCCGATGACCGGCGGAAATGCTGTCCGTGTTGTACAAGATGCAGTTGAAGAAATTCAAGTACAAGCCGGAGGTTATACTGCTGAGTACGGTGGTGCTAATGCCGGGCTTATACGTCAACAGTTGAAGAGCGGTTCAAAAGATCTGAAAGCTTCAATTGAATACATTACCGATAACGTTACATTCGCAAGCAAAGATGATGCTTTCGATGGCGAGAAAAGATTAGGTGCTAACTGGTTTGGTTACAGTGAAATGACCGGTACAATTAGCGGACCGGTTCTAAGCGATAAAATTAAATTTTTTGGTTTAGTCAATTATAATTACCAGAGAGATAGAAATCCGCAACCGTTTCCTGGTATTAACATCGGATTAGTTAGTGATGCAGTTTCAGGTGACACTTTAAATTTGGTTTACCCGGCCGGTGCAGTAAGAGGGAACTATCTTGAAACTACAACTTACACCGGTACATTAACTTTTGATTTAATGCCTTTCCAATTAAGATTAGCCGGAACGTATTCTACAAACGGTATTCAGAATCCGTTTAACACTCATAGGAACGCCGGTTTAATCGCAAACATTTTAAACACAGCAAGAATAGAACAAGTTGACGGTACAAACGGAACCGGTAGTTTAAAATTGACACATGTGCTGAGTGATAAAATGTACTATGATGTTACTTTCGGCTACTTCCGTCAGACTTCAAATCTATATGATCCGTTATTAAAAGATAATTTTTTGAGTTATGGTGATAGTCTTGCAAATGCAGCAGTAGGCGCAACTACTTTTGCAACAAGATATACAAGACCGGATAGAGTAAGTATCTATTCATTTGCATTTAACAGCCCGGATGATGTTTTAGCCGGTTACCAGAAGTTTAGAAGAGAAAATATTTCTTTCAACTTCGGCTTCTCGTGGCTTCCGAATAAACAGCATGCTGTTAAATTTGGAGGAGACTACCAGAGATATGCAATTCGCAATTATAGCTGGAATAATGAAAGAGTTTTCTCATTAGCCGGTTTACTTGCTAATCCGGGAACAAGAACCGCCGAAGAAATTTTAATTGCACAAGGTGTTAACAACTACGGTTACGATGTTTTCGGCAATGAAACGGATGATGACGGTCTGTTCGGAGCTAAGCACCCGGTATTTGCTGCCGCATATATTCAGGACAAAATTGATCTGGATGATATAATCTTAAACATCGGTGTACGTTATGATTATATCGACACCGATAATTATGAATTTCTCGATCCGGCATTACCGGATTTGGCAATTGATTTTAACACCGGTGAAATTCATCCGGAAGGATTAAAGAAGGTTCCGTCGTTCCAGGCAGTCAGCCCAAGAATCGGAATTTCTTTCCCGGTAACCGATCAAACTATCTTCCATGCTCAGTACGGAAAATTTGTACAGCAGACAAGATTGGCTGATATCTACCAAAGTTTGAATGTAACTGCAAGCCAGTTAAGGGGCGGTTTGTTTATTAACAACCCAATTGGATTTAATTTAAGACCAACAAGAACGACCCAGTACGAAATTGGGTTCACACAACAGATTGGAGATTTTGCTTCGTTCGATATAACCGGTTACTACAAAGATGTTAAAGATCAGGTTGTTCTCGATCTTCAAGCAGTTGATAGAACCTCGTTATTCAGGAGTTATAACATATACCGAAACGGCGATTTTGCTACAACGAAGGGACTTGAAATATCATTTAACATGCGTAGAACAAAACGCATTGCAATCAATGCATCGGTATCGTTCCAGGATGCACAAGGTACCGGTTCATTCCCGAATTCAAATAGAGGAATTGTAGGTGCACCTCTTGATGGTGTGACTATTTTCCGTCCGCAATATATTTCTCCTTTGGAGTTTAATAATTCATTCCGCGGAAATTTAAATATCGATTACCATTTCGGGATTGATGATGGTCCATCCATCTTACAAGAAGCCGGTGCTTCATTATTATTTACATTTTCAAGCGGCCACCCGTACACAAGAGGCATAGGCGGTGCTAATTTAGAAGGTGATGCTCGCGATCGTCAGCCGGTTGAAGCGTTGAATGCATCGGTTACACCTTCAACTTTGCAAGCTGATCTGAGAATCGATAAAACTTTTCATCTATTCGATAAAGTAAAGGTCAATGTCTATCTCTTTGTAATCAATTTGTTCGATACAAAGAATATTGAAAATGTATTCTTAAGAACCGGAAGTACAACAGATGATGGTTATATAAGTGATCCAAACTTGAGCGGTGAACTAGTTAACCAACCGAATTATATTGACATGTACCGTGCTATTAATATTGATTATTATGAAGCATATAACAACGCACCGGCACTATTCACTGCACCGAACTTTTACGGACCTCCACGGCAAATACGCCTTGGAATCAAATTAGAGTATTAATAACTCTTTTTGAAAATAAAGATAGGAGTTATAAAAAATGATAAAGAATATGAAAATTTTATTAGTCTTACTTCTTGCGGTTGTCCTGGTACTTCCCGTCAATAATTTTGCTAAGGGGAAAGAAGGCAACAACCGATTGAAAAAAGTACTTGGAGTACCAAATACTACTAAGCTTAACATCAATAACATCTCTACATATTTTAGAAGTAATGGCGATTCCGACCTTGATAATAACGGAAACTCCGGGTTTGTATTTCCGAAAGGGAGTGGTAAGACCGCATTCTTTGAATCAGGATTTTTGTGGGGGGCAAAAGTCAACGGTACTGATTTAAGAGTTGGCGGTTCAGCTTACAGTTCGGGTCTGCAATCCGGAAGAATTTTAAGTCCGGGTGTTGCCGAAGATCCGGGATTAGACAAAAACAGAATTTATAGAGTCAGACCGGATTATAAGACTGCGTCCCTGGCAAATGAAGCAACAGACGAAGGAATATCCGAAGCTGACGTGTATGCACAATACGAAACAGATTGGAATGAATGGCCGGCTACAGAAGGCGCACCTTATGAAGATGTTGATGGTAACGGTTCATATAATCCTAATGTTGATATTCCGGGTGTACCCGGTGCAAGCCAGACAATTTGGTTTGTAGCAAATGATCTTGATCCTTCTCTAACTGCATTGTTATACGGCTCGTTACCAATCGGTATCGAAATGCAAGCAACGATCTGGGCTTATGCTCAGGCCGGTCCGCTTGGTAATATGCTTTTTAGAAAATATACTATCGTCAATAAAAGTACAGACGTTCTAAATGATGTATATGTAACTATGTGGTCTGATGTTGATTTAGGTAATGCCACAGATGACTTTGCCGGCTGCGATACGACTTTGAGTCTAGGTTATGTTTATAATGCAACAGCTACCGACGCAACTTACGGTGAGACTCCTCCTCCGGCATCAGGTTTTGATTTCTTCCAGGGACCTATAGTTGATTCTCCCGGTGATACTGCAATTTACAAAAATCAAAAAGTTGCTGATAAGAAAAATCTTCCGATGACAGCATTCTATTATTTTGCTCGCGGTGATCTCTCGGTAGTTGATCCCACAACTGAATCTTATGAAGGAACAGTCCAGTTCTACAACTTTATGCAAGGGAAAATCGGGAAAACCGGGGAATATTTTACAACACCGGCTGAGTTAGGTGCACATCCAACACCGTATGCAGTCTCGGGCGATCCGGTGACCGGTGAAGGTTGGATCGATGGTATGTTAATACAACCCGATGATAGAAGAATAGGTGTTGCTTCCGGACCATTTACTATGAACCCCGGTGACGAACAAGAAATTGTAGTCGCGCAAATTGCTGCACTTGGTGCTGATAGATTAAATTCAGTCACACTCCTAAAAGCATATGATGCTGTTGCTCAAGATGCATACAACAATTTCTTCCAGATACCTAAAGGTGCCGATCAACCGATAGTTACAGCTTCTTCGTTAGACCAAGAAATTATTCTTACTTGGGGCGATGACGCTGCTGCAAGCAAAACTGAAGGTTATGATGAAAGAGGATACAAATTCCAGGGATATAATGTTTATCAATTACCGACTGCATCAGCATCAAAAGCAGACGGACGCTTGATAGCTACGTATGATATTATAGATGGCAATGAAACACTTTATGACTATGTTTTTGATTCACGCACCGGGAAAGACGAATATGTGGCAACACAATATGGAAAAGATTCGGGTATAAGAAGATCGATCAAAATAAATCAAGATTATTTAAATGGCGGCAGAGCATTAAGAAACGGATCGAGATATTATTTTGCCGTAACAACATATTCATTCAACGAGGATCCTCTCGCTGTACCGCAAGTATTGGAAAATCCTCTCCAGATAATTACAGTTGTTCCTTATGACGAAAATCCCGGGATCAGGTACACTTCTACTTATGGTGAAACGTTAACGACAGTAACCCACACAACAAGCGGTGCTAAATCCGATGGCAGTGTTGTGGTAATAGTTCAGGATCCAACGAAAGTAACCGGACATGAATATAAAGTAACATTTGAAACAAATGCCGGCGAAACCTCATGGAAACTTACCGATGTAACTAATGGAGAAGTTAAACTTGAAGGTCAGCTAAATCAAACCGGTGACGATAACTATTTTATTGTTGATGGTCTTTTGGTGAAAGTAATCGGCCCACCGAACAGCTTTAAAGATTTTCTGGTTCTATCCAATGCTGCCGGTCCGCTTGATCCTCCTGAATATGGTGCTTTTGCTTTTAATGACAGTGGTTTCCCTCATCCTACAACTGATGACAGACCAACAGAAAATCAACAAGTTGGCGATGGTGAATGGGGAATCCATACCGGTAATGTTGACGACGAATCATACGATTATAATTTTTTTATAACACGTGTTACTCAAGGTGGCGCACGATGGCCAAGATTAATACCGAATGATTTCGAAATTAGATTTACCGGAAACGGAAAAGCATTTATTTATCCGGGCAGCGATTACGGTGGTGCCGGTCATTTGAAAGATGTAACATTCGAACTTTGGAATATTGGCAATGCTTCCGATCCTAATGACGATGTAAGGTACTTCCCGTATATTCTTGATAGCGATGAAAATGGTGAATTTGGTTTAACAAATTTCACACACCCGTTATCAGGCGGTGCTAATGATCCTGAGACAGATTGGATCTATTGGGTAATACCAGCCGATCATTCACCCGGACAATCTGGGTATGATGCCATTGTAAATAAAATTACAACGGTTGGTGATGAAAACCACGAATATATGGATGCAAGTATTATGGTTGGTGATGCTTTGAGAAGAATTGTTCTGGTCAATTGGAACGGAGGCTCGGTGGATAACTATCCAAATTATGATCAGGCATTACCCGAAGTAGGAACTGTATTTAGAATCGTTACAAACAAAACAAATTCTGCGAGTGATGAATTTCGATTTACAGCACCGACAAATACAAACAGTACCGAACTTGCTAAAGAAGATATTAAACGGGTAAATGTATTTCCTAATCCTTACTATGGTGCTAATCCTGAAGAGCTGAATAAATATCAACGATTTGTAACATTTAATCATTTACCGAGAGAAGCCACAATAAGAATATTCAACTTAGCGGGTGAAATGGTTAGAACCATCAGGAAGAATAACGATTCGCAATTTGAAAGATGGGAACTAACAAATGATCGTGGACTACCGGTCGGGAGCGGTTTATTCTTAGCTTACATTGATATGCCTGGTTTAGGCACAAAAGTATTGAAGTTCACAATAATTCAAGAACAACAAATACTTGATAGATTCTAAATTGTTGAAAAAAGTTTAAGGAGAAAAAATGAAGAAGATATTCATACAAAAAATTGTTTTGCTTCTCCTTGTTTCTTCGGTTATCGTTTACGCCGGCGGTGGTTCGCGTAATGGTACTGGAGGAGCAGCTCAACTTTTGATTCCGGTTGGTGCTCAAGGCATCAGTCTTTCTGGCTCTAATATTTCCTCTCTGAGAGGCATTGACGCACTCTATTGGAATCCGGCCGGCATATCAAGAGTTAATTACGGAGTTGAAGCAACTTTCTCACATATGTCTTACTTAGCTGATATTGGTGTTAACTACGGTGCAGTCGCATTTCAGGTATCCGATCTGGGAGTATTTGGAGTTAGTTTAAAATCATTATCGATTGGGGACATAGATGTAACTACTGTTGAAAACCCTGATGGAACCGGGCAGACTTATGCGCCACAATTGATTACCGCCGGGTTAACCTTTGCTAGAAACCTAAGCGACCGGATTTCAGTTGGAATTACCGGTAACCTGATAAGTGAAAAATTAGGATTGGTTAGTTCTACCGGTGTTGCATTTAACATTGGTGTAATGTATACCGGCTTAGGCGGACTCGATGGATTAAGTTTTGCAATTGTTATGAAGAACTTAGGGCCACAAGCAAAATTCAGCGGTTCAGGATTGAATGTTCTTGCTGAAGCTTCGGGGTATCAAAGACCGACACAATATTACACGATAGATGCAGCAACATATGAATTGCCTTCATCATTAGAAATTGGTGTTGCTTACGCGCCGATTTTTACAGAGAGTAATTCATTATTGTTCTCTACAACATTCCAGAATAATAATTTTTCCGGCGATCAATATAAACTTGGTGCTGAATATACTTATAATAATTTGTTCTCAATTAGGGGCGGTTATACATATGCACCTGATTATGAAGATTCTGAATTTATATACGGTCTGACTGCCGGTTTTGGAATTAATTACGAAATCGAAGGATTAAAAGTGCGTTTGGATTATGCTTACCGGGACGTAGATTACTTCGATAGCAATCACATTTTCGCACTCACCTTTGGATTGTGATAGATCTTTGAGGCTATTAATTAAGGGCTTAAAGGGGGCCCGATCCTTCGATGCATATTTTTAGCCTCATACAAACCCCGGGCTTACTCCCCCGGGGTTTTTTATTTTAAATAGAGAATACTGAATGTTGAACATCGAATAATGAATGGTGAATGTGGAGTAAGATTATGATATTAGAAACTAGGATTTTGAATTTAGAATTTATTGGTTTCGCCTCTCGCTTCAGCTTCATAATTACTTCTCAATTTGCTTTCTGAAAATCTAATACTAATTTTAAAACTATAATTATTTAACAATTCTTATTGGGGTAACACATGCTTAAACGTAGGCTTGGTAAAAGTGGACCGGATTTAACAGTGATCGGTTTCGGCGCATGGGCTATAGGCGGACCATGGCAATTTGGTTGGGGAAATGTTGATGATAATGAATCGATAAAAGCTATACATGAAGCACTCGATAACGGTGTAAACTGGATTGATACCGCTGCAGTTTATGGATTTGGCCACTCTGAAGAAGTAGTCGCTAAGGCAACGAAGGGTATCAGGGAAAAAGTTTTCATTGCTACTAAATGTGGGCTGGTAAATGATGGAAATGGGGAGGCAGTCAACAATCTGGAACCAAAAAGTATTAGAAAAGAAATTGAGGCAAGCCTGAAGCGTCTTCGAACAGATTGTGTCGATCTTTACCAGATTCACAAACCGGACCCCAAAGTCCCGGTCGAAGATTCATGGGGAACATTAGTTGAACTGAAAAAAGAAGGCAAAGCAAAATATATTGGTGTGAGTACTTACAAGGTTGAACTGCTGGAAAAGTGTATGGCTATTGAACAAGTTCAATCACTTCAACCTCCTTATAGTATGCTAAAAAGAGATTATGAAGCTGAAGTACTTCCGTATTGCTTAAAGAATGATATCGGTGTTGTTGCATACAGTCCTATGCAAGCCGGATTACTGACCGGCAAATTCGATATAACAAAACTTGCGGAAGATGATTGGCGCAGAAAATCCAAGATGCATAGTGAACCGTATCTATCTAAAGCATTAGTCTTTGTTGAAAAATTGAGACCCATTGCCGACAAGTATCATAAATCTGTAGGTAATTTAGCTGTTGCATGGGTATTGAAAAATAAAGCGGTAACATCTGCAATAGTTGGTGCACGCAATACACAACAAATTTTAGAGAATATTATCTCCGGTGAAGATTTTTTGAGTGACGATGATTATCATTTAATCAACGGATTGCTCAAAGATGCCCAATTGTGATAAAAGAAGATTTAAGAATGAAAATGAGTAAGAGAATATTTCTTTATGTTTTTGCACTATTGGTTTTGACTGTTGGTTCAAGAATTATATTCACAGAAAAAATATTTTATGATGCCGATACAATCGGGGTGGCGTTAGCAACCGAATCATTCTCCTTGGAAGATACCCGTCCTCATTTGCCCGGGTATTATTTACATGTTAAGGCAATTAAGTTGATCGATTATCTGGTCGGGGACATTCATTCGACTATGATGTTTGTTACAATTTTTTATTTCTGTGCCGGGGCAATTTTATCGTTTTTGATCTTCTCAAAGTATATGGAATTAAAAAATGCTTTCTTGGTTATGCTTCTGATAATATTTAATCCATTGGTGTGGTACCAGACAGTAACGCCTGAAGTTTATGCGTTTGATTTTTTCTTTGCATCACTTGCTTTTTTAATTGGTAATAGGGGAAAGCTTATTTACTTTCTACCTTTGTTGTTTGCAATTGCCACCGGTTTTAGACAAACATCCGGTGTGTTACTGTTACCGTTGTATATCTATTACTGGTATAAATTTTATAAAAGTGATTTATGGCAATTGGAATATTTTATCGTAAGTCATTTTACGGCAATTGTTGTGTTTCTATTATGGTTTATTCCATTTACAAATAGTACCGGGGGAGTATTAGAATATTTCGATTTGTATAAAACTAATAGTCCCTTACCGCGTATATCGTTATTACAACATTTATTTCAATTTTCATCGTATCTTTTTTATGTTTTGTTACCCTTTGTAATTCTCCTCATAGTTTTTTTAATAAATCACCACAGAGTAAAATCCGTTCTTTCGCGAATAAAAAATGATTGTCCTTTAATTCAACTAATGTTATGGTTTATTCCCCCTTTTTTAGTTTTTACATTTTTTACATATCACAAAGGATACTTTCTGCTGATCATAACGCCGCTCTATTTTGTTGCCGGTATTCTGTTAAATAAGAAGGAAATAAGTCTGCCTATCACGATGGCGATCTTAATTTTAGAAATTTTGTTTTTCATATTTTATCCTACTCATGATGTTTCGCTAGAATCGCTTTACAGTCCTTCTAAAAGAAATGTAAATATTGCCGGAGTATGGGTTGATCGCACATTCAATTCATATTTAATGGCTCACTCGCGCATTGAGAAACAAGAGCAAACTTTAGCAGATTTGTTCGAAGCTGTTAATAAAAACCCGGGCGGTACAACCAATAAATATTTTTTTATTGATCCTACTTTGAATTTGTATGCCAGGGCACTGCAAATAGAATATACCGGTAGAAAATTTGTTACGATGGATCAGTTTAAGAAAAATTACTTTGTTTTTTACAATGGTATTGATATTGAAGTCAAACAAGGATTCTATGATGTAATTAAAGAATCCATTCTTATTACAAGAAAAGATTTCTATGATAAAGAATTGTCCAATTACTTAAAGAAATTTTCATCTTATGGCAATATTATAAGGATTGATGATGAAAAGGTTGGCTCTATTGATATTATTCAAAAATATGATTCGTTATTCTTGCGCTAAAAAAATAAAACAAGGCCGAATTGATTATAGCTTTCAATAAGAAACACCCGAAAGATTGAATTAAATGAAAATGTTGTTTGCATTAACATTAAGAGTAATTTAATTTTGGAGTAGTGATTGGCGCATTCGTCTATCGGTCCAGGACGCCGCTCCCGACAAGTCGGGACGGAGATCACGGGTTCTCCCGAAGGGAGGACTATGGAGAATTCCCGATACACTTTGAAAGTTTTTTAATAATATGTTCACCAAGTAATTTTTAACTGGCGCATTCGTCTAGCGGTCCAGGACGCCGCCCTCTCAAGGCGGAGATCACGGGTTCAAATCCCGTATGCGCTACTCTTTTTTTAATACTGAGTTCCGGTTTATCGGAACGAAGTATCTCGATAATTGCATGAATAAATTTTTCGATACAATTATTCTATCATTCCATTTGTTTATAAACTAGCATAAAAGCATGGGTTACTTTGCCAAGATTTGAAAAACATATATTCATTTGCGAAAATAAAAGACCGGCTAATCATCTAAAGGGATGCTGTTTTGATAAAGGTTCGGTTGAAGTTAGAGAATATTTTAAGCAGCGATTGAAAGAACTTGGATTGAATTCAAAAGTACGAGCAAATTCCTCCGGCTGCCTGGATGCTTGCGAGTTTGGGATTTCTGTTGTTGTTTACCCGGATCAAATATGGTATGGTGCTGTAACGAAAGACGATGTCGAAGAAATAATTCAAAACCATCTAATAAATAATAGACCGGTGGAAAGATTATTAATCAAAGATATAAGGTTTTTATAATGGTAGATAAAAGCGAAAAGAGTCGAGCCAAGAATATCTTTAAACTTCTGGCAAAAGAATACCCGGCAGCAAAAACTAAACTGGAATACACATCACCGTTTGAACTGCTTCTCTCTACCATTCTTTCTGCCCAATGCACTGATGATAGGGTGAACATTGTCACCAAGTCATTATTTAAAAAATATAGAAAGCCGAAAGATTATATCGATGTGAATATTAAAGAACTTGAGAAAGATATTTTCTCTACCGGCTTTTATCATCAAAAAGCAAAGAGTATAAAGAATTGTTGTAAAGCATTAATAGAAAAGCATAACGGAAAAGTACCGGCGGATTTTGATGCGCTGACTCAATTACCGGGTGTGGGTCGTAAAACTGCATCTGTGGTTGCCGGTAATGCATTTGGAATACCGGCAATAGCTGTTGATACACATGTTAAAAGACTCTCAAATTTAATGGGTTTTATTAATTCGCCTGATCCGGAGAAAATTGAATTTCGTTTAAAGGAACTATTGCCTGAAAAAGATTGGGTTATTACGTCTCATTGGTTGATGAGCCACGGTAGAAAAGTCTGCGTTGCTAAAAGACCTAAATGCGATATTTGTATTGTCAACCGGTTATGTCCATCTGCAAACATTAATTCGTTATAAGGAGTAATTATGAGTAACGATATTTCAAGGGATAGAGACTACTGTTTTTCCATTTTGACGGAATATACCAAAAGCGACAGTTTACTGAAACATGCTTATGCAGTGGAGACTTGTGTAAAAGCTTATGCAGAAAAATTTAATGAGGATGTTAGCTATTGGGGTAATGTAGCCTTACTACATGATTTTGATTACGAGCGTTTTCCTACTGCTGAAGAACATCCCTACAAAGGATCGGAGATATTAAAAGAGAAAGGTTTTGATGAACCGTTCCGAAATACGATTATGTCACATGCTGATTATACCGGCATTCCGCGTGATACACTTCTATCGAAAGTTTTGTTCGCATGTGATGAGCTAGCCGGTTTTATAACTGCTGTTGCTTATGTAAGACCAAATAAAACCATTGACGAAGTCGAAGTAAAATCAGTTATGAAAAAGATGAAAGACAAAGCATTTGCAAGATCGGTTAACCGGGACGACATAGTAAAGGGTGCTCAAGAATTAGGAATCCAATTGGAAGAGCATATAGAATTTTGTATCGATGCAATGAAAAAGAATAAAACGCTTCTTGGCTTATAATGCCAAATAGGGAACAAATTTATTCACTTGACATATAATACTGAACTTCCCTAAATTTTGACTGAAATTTTGGAGAAATACTATAGAGAGTTTGGCTACTATTCTTATCCTAAAAGTTTTTTGTATTTTTATTTAAATAATTACTAACATAAAGCCAAAAATGAAAACTAAATTCTCTCTATTGTTTCTCTTTTTTATTTTAAACGCGCTTTGCATCGCACAAGATGTAAAAGTACTCTCCTCCAATTCATCTTCGTTAGTAATTGAATACAGCCCGGTTATTACAGATACTTCGATTATTGTTGTTAACGGTCAAAATTATGTTAACTTAAACATCAAAGGAACTAGGATCGAGAATATAAACGTTCCTGGTGTTACGCAAGTGCCGGTAAAAGAAATAAATATCGGTGTGCCTACTGAGTTTGGTAATTCAATCCGGATTATCTCAACGAATTATTCTTCTCTTGAAGGTATGTATATTTTTAATCCCGATTATGAAAGGGATTCAATATCGATCTACCCAAAATATTCAGTTGCACAAAGCAATGAAGCAGAAAGTATAAATGATGTTGTTTCATTTGGCGAGTACGGTTTGGTGAGATCATTGCCGGTTCAAACAATAAAAATTTATCCGGTTCAAGCAGATTTGGAAAACAATAAAATAAAAATTCTAAGTAGGGTTGTCTTCAGCGTTAATTTTAGCAGTTCTGCTGCGCAGACTGAAAATATTTCTGAAGATTTTCTTGCCGGTGTAGTTTTGAATTGGGATGTAGCTAAAAAATGGGGCGTTAAGAAGCAACAGACATTAAGTAAAGTATCCCAAACGCTAACAGCCGGCACCTGGTACCGCTTTGAAACCCCCGAAGAAGGCATATATAAAATAGATAGGAATTTTCTTCAAGGATTGGGTATTAATGTTTCAGTAATCGATCCTAGAACAATAAAAATTTTTGGAACCGGTGGTTATAATCTCCCTGAAAATTATAACCTTACTAATCGAGCAAAATTTGAAGAAGTTGCAATTTTTATTTCCGGCGAACAAGACGGTGTTTTTGATGAAGCTGATTATATACTTTTTTATGGACGGGGACCCGAATTTTGGGAATTTAATAGTTCTCAAAAGAAAATTGTCAGGGTAAAACATTCTTATTCAAAAAAGAATTATTTCTGGTTGTCGTACGGTGGAAGTAACGGCAAAAGAATGTCTGAGAAACAATCATTGAATGTCGCTGGTGCCATTGCTCAACAGAGCACGTATTCTTACAGAAGTTATGATAAGGATAGTGTCAACGTTGGATTTACCGGCAGAGATTATTACGGTGATGAGCTTAATTCAGGTACAAGAAGCAGAACTTATATAACAACTTTAAACGGAATAGTCCCATCGAGCAAAATTAATTACCGCTTCCGTTTGGCAAATGTATCTCAGCCGACAATACCGGTTAGAGTTGAAGAGAGTGGTAATCTAATTTATTCTACAACTATTTACGGTACAGCTGACTATGTTCTTGGAAGGAGTGTTACCGGTACCGGGAGCTATACCGGGAATCTTACAGATGAAAGAAGTAATCTTAAATTTACAATCAACTCGGGTGAATCGACCGCAAAAGTCTATATAGATTATTTTGAAATTGAATATCAAAGAAATTTAGCTGCATCAGCGGACAATCTTATTATTTTTACCGACCCTATTGGCGGGACACTCCAATATGCTGTAACTAATTTCTCGAGCGGCAATATTTTAGTATATGATATATCGGACTATAAAAACGTAAAATCTATAACCGGCGGAATTGTAAGCGGCGGACAGATTACTTTTCAAACATCGGAAACACAAAGTAATTCTAGTAAATATATTGCATTAACTTCTGCCGCATTTAAAACACCAAGTAATGGTACTGCAGTTAACATACCCGGTATTAAAGAAATCACCTCCGGTGCACAATTGATTGTTATCTCCAGCAAAAATTTGCAAACCCAGGCAGAACGTTATGCAAATTACCGTGCTAGTCAATCACCTTATAATTTTTCCTCTTCTGTATTTTATGTTGATGATATTCTGAATGAATTTTCCGGCGGTGCTATGGATCCTACCGCAATAAGGGATTTTTTGAAACATGCCTATGATACTTGGCAGACAAAACCAATATATGTACTGCTTCTCGGTGATGGCGATTTTGACTATTTCAATACGGTTCGCGAGACTGCTGATTATAACTTAGTCCCAACCTATCAAACTATTGAATCGCTTGACGAATTAGATTCTTATGCAACCGATGATTACTATGCGCGTGTTTCAGGCAATGATGTAAAGGTTGATTTAGCTCTCGGCAGACTGTGTGTGCAAACTCCGGAAGAAGCAGATGCCGTTATTGATAAAATTATTAAATATGAAACCGGTTTGGAAAAAGGTATTTGGCAGACAAACATTACATTAGTTGCCGATGACGGTCCGCAAAAAGTTGGATGGGATGATGGCAGCTTGCACACAAGTCAATCAGAAACAATTGCCAATGTTAAGGTGCCGAAATATTTTAATAAAAATAAATTATACCTCGCTGCATTTCCAACTGTTGTTTCCGGGTTAGGAAGAAGGAAACCCGCTGTGAATACGGCTATAATAGATGCGATTAATAATGGCACGCTAATTCTAAATTACATTGGTCATGGCAACCCAAGTGTTTGGGCACACGAAAGTGTTTTTGAAAAAGCTACAACAATACCTCAAATTAAAAATGAGAATTACTTTTTCTTAACTGCTGCCACTTGCGATTTTGGTAAGTACGATGACCCCGAGGTCCAGAGTTCGACTGAATTAATGATCAATATGGAAAATTCAGGCGCTATAGGTGCTTTTACGGCAGCACGTGTAGTATATGCAAATCAAAATGCGGCTATTAATGAATTGTTATATACAAATTTATTCTCAAATGGCTCTGATAATTTACCTAATACTATTGGACGCGCGTACTTCTTTACCAAACAAACACGAACTATCGATAACGATGAAAAATTTCATTTATTCTGTGACCCTACAATCCGGTTAAATACACCGATTCTGCCGGCAGTTATAGATTCTGTCAATAGTCAATCAGTCCAGAATAATGTTCAAATAAATGCTCTTGGTAATGTTGAAGTAAAAGGAAGAGTAAATAATCTTGATGGAACAAACTCCGCATTTGATGGCGAAGCAATTGTTAGTGTTTATGATTCGGATAGACGCCAAGAATTAAAAGAAATGAGTTATACAATTACCTTGCAAGGCGGATTGATTTATAGGGGAAGGACAAACGTAGTAAATGGAGAATTTGAAGCCGGGTTTGTTGTACCCAAAGATATTTCTTACGAAAATACCAACGGTAAGATAACTGCTTATGTCTTTAACTCTGAAACGAACGGTGTTGGCTATACAAGCAATATACTTGTCGGCGGAACAAATCCAAATGCTGTTAATGACGGAAACGGTCCCAATATCGAGATTTATTTTGATGATATAAATTTTGAAAACTCGTATCTCGTTAACCCGGATTTCACATTAATAGCAAAATTATCCGATCAAACCGGTTTGAATACAACTGGTACCGGAATCGGTCATAAGCTGGAAGGTATTTTCAATGATGATGAAACTAACCCGATAGATTTGACAAATTATTTTATTGGAGATCTGAATTCAAGCGGTAAGTCTGGTGTGATAAATTATCGATTCACTTCTCTTGAACCAGGAGATTACAAAATTAAAATCAAAGCATGGGATGTGTTCAATAATTTTTCAGTAGAGGAAGCATTATTCACCGTTGTTTCACCGGAAGCCGGTTTAACTGTCCGGGAAGTATATAATTACCCCAATCCTTTTTCCTCGAATACAACATTTACATTCCAGCACAACGTTGCATCTGCTGTTAATGTAAGGATCAAAGTTTATACAATTGCCGGCAGACTGATTAGAGAAATTGAAGAGGATGATTTGATTGATAAATTTGTCAGAATCAATTGGGACGGAAGGGATGAGGATGGAAATCAAATAGCAAACGGAACTTATCTTTACAAACTAATTGTTGAATCATCTGACGGAAATTATAAAGAAAATGTGCTTGGAAAATTAGCGGTTATTAGATAAAATTAAATTCAATTAAAAAGAAATTATTCTCTTTAGGAGGAAAATAAATGAAAAAACTAGTTATGATGCTTATGATACTTACTGCTATCATAGGATATGGTAATAAGACATTTGCACAAGGAGAAGCAGCGGTGCCGTTCTTGCTTTTAGCTCCTGATTCGCGTGCCGGTGGAATTGGAGAATCCGGTTCAGGTTTAGCTGATAACTCGGCTGCAATTTTCTGGAATCCGGCCGGTATTGCTTTCTTAACCGGCTCCGAGGTTGGCTTTACACACAGTAACTGGCTGCCGCAATTTAATCTCGACATATTTTATGATTATGCTACATATAGACAGTATATTGAAGATATAAGCGGTAGTGTCACGGCAAGCGTTACATATATGAATTACGGTGAGTTCATTAGAACCAGTTCTAACTCGCCAGATCCAATCGGGAAATTTAGATCCTTCGATGCTGCTTTTACTGTGGGGTATGCAACAAAGCTGAGCAATGATTGGGGACTTGGTGTGAATTTTAGATTGATTCACAGCCAGCTTTCAGATCAACCGACCGAAGCCGAACAAGGAACCGGTGTTGCTACTACTGTTAGTTTTGATATTGCTGCTATGTGGCGACCCGAAAGTTTATACGTGCCGTTAATCGGTGAAATCGGGAATAAATTTAGTGTCGGCGTTAATATCAGCAATATAGGACCAAAGATTTATTACATCGATCAGGCACAAGCCGATCCGATTCCGCAAAACTTTAGACTTGGTTTTGCTGCCCGTATTTTTGAAGATGAATACAACTCGTTGACCTACACATTGGATTTCAGCAAACTTTTGGTTGATAAGGGAATCTCAAAAACTGATACCGGGCTTTCCGGCGAGGAAACCGATACAACTGAAGTTACCACAACCAAGAGAAAAGATTTTTATGAGGCGCTCTTTTCTGCCTGGGCAGACCAATCATTTAGTGAAGAGCTACGTGATATAGTAACTTCCATGGGATTGGAATATTGGTACGGTGTGCCGGGTGATTTTATGTTTGCGCTTCGTGCCGGCATGTTTTATGAAGACCCGTCATTTGGTAATAGAAAATTTGCAACGCTCGGCGCCGGCATCCGTTATGATCTTTACGGATTTGATTTCAGCTACTTAACAACAGATTTGTTCAAGGATGGTGAAAATCACCCGTTGAACAATACACTTCGTTTTACATTAATGATTGGCTGGGGTTCTCAGCCGCAAAAAACTTTTGGATTACCTCGCGGAATTTAATCTAACATGAAAAAATTACTCTCTTTTGCTTTAATGTTGATCGGATTGGGCAGTTTATCTGCCCAATCTTTTGTTTGGAAAACAAATCATAACCCGGTTACCGATTCTAAAACTGTGTTATCGAGCGATACCGTAAAAATTCTTGCAGTGATGGTAGAATTCCAGCAAGATAATGATCAAAACACTTACGGCAACGGCAAATTCGGTTCTATCTATTCTAAAGCGTATGGTGATACAATTTTAGATCCGCTGCCGCATGATAAAAAATATTTTGAAAACCATCTCGAGTTTGCAAAAAATTATTTTGAGAAAGTTTCCGATAGTAAATTAAAAATTGAATACACCGTACTGCCTCAAGTAATTACGGTTTCCAAAATAATGAGAGAATATTCTCCTACACCCACTAACACTTCCGATCTCACAAACACCGCTAACTTAGCAAAAGAAGTTTGGCAGTTAACCGGGACTAGTTATAGTGATGTTGATTTTTCACAGTACGATCTCTTCACAATTTTTCATGCCGGGGTAGGCAGAGAATTTTCTGCACCGGGCAGCATTGGCGGTGAGCGTGATATTTTTTCAGTCTATTTAGGATTGAATTCATTAAAATCAGTTTTTGGAGATTCGTTTAACGGTTTCCAGATCAACAATAAATTGATTACTAACACGATGATTTTACCAAGTACTGAATCACGTGAGATTGAGTCATTATCAAGTGCAACATTAATTCAGCTAACAACAAATGGTCTTATAGTTGCAAGTATTGCAAGCCATCTTGGTTTACCTGATCTTTTCAACACAGAAACCGGGACAAGTGCTATCGGTCGGCTCGGTTTGATGGATGGGGAAGCAATATTTGGTTACAGTGGTGTTTTCCCTCCCGAACCTTCTGCTTGGGAAAAAATTTATCTTGGATGGGCAGAGCCGGTGGTTATTAATCCCGGCAATGCAAATCTTAATGTTGTTGCAAAACTTGCTGCAGCTGCAGACGATACAACAATTTTGAAAATTCCCATCAGTTCTACAGAGTATTATTTAGTTGAAAACCGCCAAAGAGATGTTAGAGGAGACGGAATTAAGATTACCTCAAAAATTGGAGATGAGGTAATTACTTATAATATAGATAGAGACAAAGGACGCTTCCAATGGTATGGTGTGGACACACTCAGAGGAGTTATTACTGATATAGATGAATTCGATTGGGCTGTACCTGGAAATGGAATAATTATCTGGCACATTGATGAAAAAATAATTAACGAAAAAATTGCTGAAAATAAAATCAATGTTGATATCAAAAACAAAGGTATTGATGTTGAAGAAGCGGATGGTATCCAGGATATCGGCGAAAAATTCACAGATATATTCGGAGAAACCATAATTGGTCCAGCAACGGAAGATGATTTCTGGTTTTCAGGAAACGACTCACGACTATATAAAAACAAATTCTCACCCGATACAAAACCAAACACAAATACGAATACCGGTGCAAATAGTTTGATAACGATGGAGAATTTTTCGCAATCGGGCAATAGGATGGGATTTAGTGTAACGTTTGGTAATGATAAAGTTAAACCGGTTTACACTTATAAATTTGATTTGGGTGAAGATAAGAAATATTTGAGTTGGTTTAGGGAAACTGGGTCTCTTCATATTATGATTCAAGACGGAGATGATCTTATTATTCACAGAACTGATAATCAAACAAATTATAAATTTCGAAATTTTAGTGAAGTTGTACCAGTGGTTAATTTTAAGAATAGCACAAATAATATTTATGGTTATGCAAATGATACACTCAATGTTATCAGATTTGTAAATAATAATCCCACTATCTTAAAATATAAATTAGAATTCAGAGTAACGGCTCCTCTAGTAATTTTAGATAGATTAATATTGGGATGTAATGATGGTTACATAAGGATTATTAATTTAGAAACATTACTGAATGAAAATAGAATAGAATTTGGTACAATAGAACCCAAACTAAACAATCCAATAAATCAAGTTATGGAAGGAAGTCGGATATCTTATTATTCTGATAATGAATTCGCTTTTTATGGTGGATCAGTAACTAATTTTACAAGCAAAATTAAAAAAGGCTTTGGTCTATCATTTAATGGTAGAAATATTGTATTACTAACAGAAGATAATCAGTTCATTTTTCTAAATTTAAATGGTCTGGTAAATGAGTTTCGAATAAATTCTTCTACTACGATTAACTCCTTTGCCTTAACTGAATTACAGAGCAATGGTGATTTATCTATTGTAATTAACAATGGAAGTAATATTGAGGCTTATAATTCAGCTGGTATTATGGTTGATAATTTCCCTTTCCAAAATCCCAACAAAGATCAATTTATATTTTCACCGCTGACTTTGCATGAGATAGAAGGAGATGATGAAAGTATTGTTTCATTCAGTCAAGATGGAAATATTTTTGTCTTGAATTCTAAAGGTGAAGTGGATAATAATTTAGTGGTTAGTACTGGTTCGCAAATTGTATGTTTACCGAATATCATATGGGATAGAGTAGTATTATCGAATGAAGTTAGTAATGGTCGTTCAATTGTAACATTAAACGAAAATCATGTATTAAATATTTGGGAAATTACTACTGAATCTTATCCGGTTATAGCTGGGGAGTATGCTACACGTAATAATATTTCTTTTGTTTCTTTAAGCACTCACGGAGAGAATATTCCAACTGATTTTTTCCCCACCGAGCGTGCGTACAATTGGCCCAACCCGGTTTATGAAAACGAAACAAACATTAGATATTATGTATCGGAAAACTCGGATGTAACAATCAGGATATTTGATCTTGCCGGAGATCTTGTTGCAAACCTAACAGATAGGGCAGCCGGCGGCTACGATAATGAAACCGCATGGAATGTGAGCAGCGTCCAGAGCGGTGTTTATTATGCAAGCATCGAAGTGAAATCAGACAGCGGAAAGACCGCGAACAAAGTAATCAAAATTGCTGTTATCAAATAATCACACATTTATTCTAATCATGAAAAAATTCTTTTTGATATCTCTGTTGATCCCATTTACTCTTTTTGCCCAGTTCAATGAGTATGAACCGGAATATGAATGGCTGACAATAAAAGGGGAACATGTATTTGTTCATTACCATCCCGAAGCCGAAAGAACTGCCCGGACAATACTAAAAATTGCCGAAGAAATTTGGGGACCGATCACCTCTCTTTACGAATATGAACCTGAGTATGTACACTATGTTGTAAAAGACA
This sequence comes from Bacteroidota bacterium, assembly GCA_040755055.1. GTDB lineage: Bacteria > Bacteroidota > Ignavibacteria > Ignavibacteriales > Melioribacteraceae > DYJK01. The sequence goes on along the minus strand of JBFMBS010000002.1, from coordinate 128,115 downwards.
TAGACGATTATTCAAATGGCGCTACATATTTCTTTGATAACAAGATTGAAATATGGGCATCGGCGCTCGATTTTGATCTGCGCGGTTCTCACAATTGGCTTCGCAATGTTATCTCGCATGAATTTACACATATGGTGCAGATACAAGCATCGATGAAACTGGGAAGAAGTGTCCCGGCTATTTATCTACAGTTCCTCAATTATGAAGACAAACGGAGACCCGATATTTTATATGGCTTCCCGAATTTTATTGCCTCGTATCCCGTTGCAACAGTAAATATGCCGGCCTGGTTTGCCGAAGGAACAGCACAATATATGCGTAAAGATTTCGGGTACGATGATTGGGACACACACCGGGATATGATTCTTAGATGTTATGCGCTCGATAATAAAATGCTCACCTGGAACCAGATGGGTGTGTTTGACAAAACATCTCTCGGCAATGAATCTGTTTACAATTCCGGTTTTGCACTTACACGCTACATTTCACAAAGATATGGCGAAGATAAATTAAGAGAGATAACAAAAAAACTTGGCACCGTAACAAACTTTACAATCGATGCCGCATTTAAAGATGTACTGGGTAAAAATGGAAATGAAATTTATGATGAATGGAGCAGTTTAGTAAAAGATGAATACAAAAAAAGATCGCAAGACGTATTGGGCAATTTAGTTAAGGGTGAAAAAATTACAGAAGTAGGTTTTGGCAATTTCTATCCCTCTTTTTCTCAGGACGGTTCAAAATTACTTTATATATCAAATAAGGATTACGACTACTTCGGCATTTCTTCAATAATTTTATATGACGTAAAAACTAAAAAAGAAAAAAGTTTAATAGCACCAATTCGTTCGTCTGTTTCCTTCGTTCCTAACTCTAATAAGATTGTATATGCAAAGCTGAGCGAGGATAACCCGAAATGGAATAACATTCACGATCTCTACGTTTATGACATAGACAAAGATGATGAAGAAAGAATAACATTCGGATTAAGGGCTAACAATCCAAATGTTTCAAATGACGGCAAGAAGATCGTATTCATTTTTCAAAAGGATGGTACATCAAACATCGGTACAATAGGTATTGATGGAAAAGAATTTAAGCAATTGACATTTTATGATAACGGAGAGCAAGTTTTTAATCCAAAATTTTCTCCCGATGGCAGCTATGTTGTATTTGGCTATTCGTATCATAATTCAAGAGAGATTGTAAAAGTAAATTCGGATGGCAGCGGTCTTGAGTTTATTATTAAGGATGGAAATGATAACCGCGACCCCGTTTTTGACAGCAGCGGAAATTTGTACTACTCGTCGGATGTGTCGGGTATTTTCAACATTTACAAATATGATTTTGATTCTAAACAATCCGTACAATTAACAAATGTTATCGGCGGTGCTTTCCAACCCTCGATTGATAACGAAGGGAACATTGCCTACTCCGGTTATACTTCCGAAGGATTCAAAATTTTCTTTTTGCAAAAAAGTGAATCAAGTAAAGTTGATCAATCAAAAAAATATGTTTGGCTGAATAATCCGCCGTTAGGTGAAGACAAACCGAAAGGGGATATTGCTCGGTTCAATATCGACCGCTTGAAAAATTTCAACGATAAAGAACTGCCCGATGAAGAAGCAAAAAAATATTCGGGATTCTTTTCGCGGCTCAGTATAATTCCTTTTGTTCGTTATGATAACTACAGCACATCTAACTCAACAGTAGATCGTATTAAACCGGGCTTGTATATTGCATCGAGTGATTACCTGAATCGTTTCAGTCTTTTTGGTGGCGGATCGGTTAATAAACGATTTGAGCGCGATCTTTTCCTCTCGTTCGATTACCGTGATAAACTGCCTCTGTTTTATAGCTTGGGATTAAAACCGGAATTGGGAGTTGAACTTTATAGTGTCAGCAGAAAAGCAAACACTCCTCTTATTTTTGACTCGCTTGATCAATCCCAGAATACCAGTACTGACGTAACATATAATTTATTTGAGTTTGATTTAGTAGCGAGACATAAAATATTTTCTGAAAATAATAAGTTAGAGATGAGATTTATCTTCAGTAGTTATACCGCTACGCTTGAAAGTTTTATTCTGCCTAATACTGCAACCCTTTATCCCACTACAAACGATACTTATTTGATTGGTAGAGATTTGCAAGTGAAGTTTAGTCACGATAATATTAAACCTACCATTGATTCGGATATTAATCCGATCGGGAGAAAGATAGAGCTAAAATACGATTACGAGTTCAACCGCTATAATCAAGATGGTACTTACGAAGTTGAAGATGGTTTGCTAAAACCGGTTTATAAAAATTTTAATTTTCATCGTGTTGAGTTAAATTGGAAAGAGTTCGTTGAAATTTTTAAGGACCAAACACTTAATATTCAATTAAGAGCCGCTTCGATATTGGGTCGTACAGTTCCGGATTTCTTCGATTTTTATCTTGGCGGGTTAGTTGGAATGAAAAGCTATCCTTTTTATTCCGTCAGCGGAAACGAACTCGGCTGGTTAAATTTAACATACCGTTTTCCATTGTTTAAAAATATTGATACACGTATTGGTCACCTTTATATAGATAAAATATATTTCTCCTTGTATGGCGATTTTGGGAATGCATGGAATGGTGAAATCCCCTCACTCGATAAATTTAAAAAGGGTGCCGGAATGGAATTACGCATCAAGATGAATTCATTCTATCTGTTCCCGACAAGTTTGTTCTTCAATGCGGCATATTCATTCGATAAATTTTCAAGGAAGATTTTAAACGAAACAGTTACTTACGGAAAAGAGTGGAGCTTTTACGGCGGAATTTTATTCGATTTCAACTTTTAATTACTGTAGGTTTACAATGAAGAGATTAATAATTCTAATTTTATTTTTGGCTGCAACACTTTCTGCACAAAACGAAAACAATAAACTGACCGGTAGTTTGTTTATCGATTCAAAAATTTCATTTGATAACAGTATCATCAAATTAGACAGTGCAAAAACTGAAATGATGCCGGGTAAAAAATCTCCTTTATTAGCAGCCGGGTTGTCTTTGCTAATTCCCGGTGCCGGCGAATTTTATTCGGAGAGTTATATTAAATCAGCCATTTTTATTGCTGCCGAAGTCGCCGCTGTTGCAGTCGGACTGATCTACGATAATAAAGGTGATGATCAGACCGTTTCATTTCAAAATTATGCCAATACTCATTGGGATTTGGCTAAATATGCAAGATGGACAATTGATAATCTTGAAAGCCACCTTAACCAGGAAATCGGTAACGACTTAAAAGCTTCAGACTATGCTAATTTGTTTTATGATGCGGAACGGTCAAAAGTAAACCTAACAGTACTTAATAAATTAGAGAACGATATCGGCGGTTGGTATTCTCACCGCATCCCTCAGAAAGGAGATCAGCAGTATTACGAAATGATCGGCAAGTACCCGCAGTTTAATGTTGGCTGGGATGATTATGTTGATGGTGATAGACCGTTTGTTTATGGTGATCCTTTAACAGAGAATTTTAAATATTACTCTAATGAAAGAGGCAAAGCAAACGACTTTTATAATGTTGCTAAGACAGCAGTAATAGTTATAGTTGTCAACCATGTTCTTAGTGCGGCAGATGCAGCATGGACGGCGAGCAGTTATAACAAAAACCTTAGTATTTCCGCCGATGTAAAAAAAATCGATCTTGGATATAGAACTTATTATTATCCCCAATTAAATTTGCAGTACAGATTTTAACGGTACTTATTTATAAATGCATTCTTCTATTTGGATTAATTGTAAATCAAATCAAGAATTTAATAGAACGCGGATGACACGGATTGAGCGTATTCTCGCTGATTCAATCCACAGTAATCTGCATTATCAACGTTCCATTTCTTTTTGATGTAAAAGGTAAATTTGTGGCAGAACCATTAGTTGTAATAGTAGGCAGACCAAATGTTGGCAAATCAACACTTTTCAATAGATTGACGAAAAGTACAAGATCAATTGTTGATGATGTAAGCGGCGTTACGCGTGACCGTATTTACGGAGACGTTGAATGGAACGGCAAACATTTTAGAGTTATTGATACCGGCGGTTATGTACCTAACTCAGAAGATCTTTTTGAAACAGCAATACGCGAACAAGTTGAGATTGCTTTAGAAGAAAGTGATTCAATTTTATTTGTAGTCGATGGCAAAACCGGTTTAACGCCTTTTGATGAAGAAATTGCTTTGATGCTGCGTAAATCATCCAAGCCGTATTATCTGCTTGTAAACAAGCTTGATAGTCCAGAGCAGAGTTTAGGTATAAGCGATTTTTATTCTCTTGGTTTTGAACATGTGTACGATATCTCTGCATTAAACGGCAGAAACCTCGGGGATTTTTTAGATGATTTACAATCACATCTTCCGTCCCCGGAATTGGATGAGAAGCCCGATGAGCGTTTACGTCTCGCGATAATTGGTAAACCGAATGTTGGCAAATCATCCCTCGTGAATTCACTTCTCGGTTATGATAGAAGTATTGTAACAAATATTCCCGGTACAACACGGGACAGTATTGATTCAATCCTAAAATATTACGGCGAAGAAATTGTATTGGTAGATACTGCCGGTCTCCGGAAAAAAACAAAAATAAAAGAGAATATAGAATTTTTTGCCAACGTAAGGACTTACCGCGCAATTTGGGATTCGAATGTTTCAATTCTTTTGCTTGATGCCGAACTTGGTCTGGAAAAGCAAGATCAAAAAATTATCCAGGAAGCAGTAAGAAGAAGAAAGGGAATGATCATTGCCATCAACAAATGGGATTTAATCGAGAAGGATACCAATACGGCTAAAAAGTACGAAGATGCAATAAAGTTAGAAATGGCTGCCGAGGATTACATTCCAATCATAACGATTTCTGCTCTAACTAAACAAAGAATTTTTAAATTAATTGATCTTGCAAAGAAAATAAACGAAGAAAGAAAAAAGAAAATTCCTACAAGCCAATTAAATGATATTCTATTACCTGAAATTCAGATGAAACCTCCGCCGGCAACACCAACCGGTAAAGAAATTAAGATAAAATATATCACCCAGGTTGGTGAGCATTACCCGATTTTCTTTTTCTTTGCCAATGAGCATAAATACATCCCGGAACATTATAAGAGATTTCTTGAAAGGTTGATCCGCAGTAATTTTGGATTTGAAGGAGTGCCTATGACGCTTTCTTTTAAAGAGAAGTAACCTCTACACGCCGATATCCAATAATCCCTAAATTACTTATATTTCATACCAAATAAATCATTTTGAATGACATCCCCTAAAAGCATATTAGTTATAGGCGGTAACGCAGCCGGTCCGGCGGCGGCAGCAAAGGCAAAGCGTACTGCTCCCGATGCTAATGTAATTCTCTTTGAGGCATCGGATTATATTTCTACCGGCACTTGTGAACTTCCGTATGCTTTATCAGGCATTGTAAAAAATCCTAATGATCTTCTCTTTTATTCACCCGGATCTTTTGAGCAAGAAAAAAGGGTAAAAGTTTTTGTAAATCATTTTGTCGAAAAAATTGATCGTATTAAAAAAACAGTTTCAGTACGCAATCAAAAAACCAACGAGTTGCTCGAATTCGATTATAACAAATTAATTCTTACAACCGGGTCAAAAGCAAAAAGGATTCCGCAGCTCTACTCTAAGTTAGAAAATGTATTCACACTTAAGAATTTCAATAATTTACTTTCGATCCAAAACTATCTTAACATTAACGCGGTAAAAAATATTTTAGTTATTGGCAGCGGATATATTGGTCTGGAGGCAGCAGAATCATTTAGAAAATTAAATTATGAGATTACAATAATTGAAAAAGAAAATTTACCTATGCCGGGAGTTGATGAAGAGATTCAATATTTGATTAAGGACTTATTGATTAAAAACGGGATTAATTTTCTTGGCGGTATCAAACAGCTAAAATTTGGTTTTGAAGGGGATAAAGTTAAATTTATAAATATCGAGGGGCGGCATATCGAGTTCGATCTAATACTTCTTGCCACCGGGTTTGAACCTAACAATGATCTGGCAATTAGTTCTAAACTCAAAGTTGGCAAATATGGAGGACTTACGGTTAATCAAAAATTACAAACATCCGACCCTAATATTTTTGCCGCCGGAGATAATATAGAAATAATAAACAAGATTACCGGTCAACCCGATTATTTTCCACTTGCAACTTATGCTCATTCTTTCGGGCACATAGCCGGGGAGAATGCCGCCGGAGGCATTGCTACTGCAAGACCGGTTGTGAAAAATGCTGCTGTAAAAGTATTTGATAAATTCTTAGTGAGTGTAGGATTAAATCAGAACGAAGCAGCAGAACACAAATTCAATTTTAAAACTGTAAATGCTATTGCTCCTAATTTAGTTAAAGTAATGCCTGACTCTGAAAATGTATTCGGAAAGATAATTTTTGATAAATCAAATAAGCAGATATTGGGAGCTTCCTTTTTTGGCGGTGAAGAAGTTTCAGGTTATGGAGACTTGATTTCATCACTAATTCATAATCGTATTAAGGGAATGGAACTGGCAAATATTAATTTTAATTATACTCCGCCGCTGTCTCCCTTTGTCAATCTATTGTCAATACTTGGTAGAAAAATAGAAAAGGAATAGGATGAAAAATTTAATCATTGTAGATAATCCTTTTGTGAAAAGGGACGTAACAATTTTAAGAGATTCTGATACTCAACCGGCTGATTTTAGGTCCGCATTAAGTCGCGTTTCATATGCATTGGCAATTGAAATTGGCAAAACACTTGATCTGCTGGAGTATGAAGTATCAACCCCATTAGAAAAAACTAAGGGATATAAACTCAAAAAACAGATTGTTCTTGTGCCGGTACTCAGGGCCGGTTTGAGCATGGTTAGTTCATTTCTCGAGATGATTCCGGATGCTAAAGTTGGCCACATTGGTTTACAGCGAGACGAAAAAACGCTTGAGCCGATCGATTATTATTATAAAACCCCGAATAATTTAGATGAATCCGTTACTATTCTTTTAGACCCTATGCTGGCAACGGGTGGCAGTGCAGTGGCATCGTTTAATTATTTAAGGAAGAGGGATGCCGGCAAATGCATCCTGGCATGTCTTATCGCTGCACCGGAAGGTGTCAATAAAATGAGTAGTGATCATCCGGAAGTTCCGATTTACACTGCTGCTTTAGATAGACAGTTAAGCAATATTGGTTATATTTTACCGGGATTGGGTGATGCCGGCGACCGTACTTTCGGAACATTTTAATGCTTGAACTGTGTTAGTGACGATTGGATGTATTGACTTTGAAGAAAAAGAATAATATTAATTGCCTATGGAATTAGGCGCTATGGAACTTACAATCAATGTAAAACATAAACGGATGATGGATGATCTCATCGCTGTTTGTAAAGCTAATCTTCCTTCGGTCAACGATGGATTAATCCAAAAAGCATTCCAGCTAAGTTATGAATCGCATAAGAACGATTTCAGAGCTTCCGGCGAACCATATTTTAACCATCCTTATGAAGTTGCCTCAATTGTAGCTCGCGAAATTCCGTTAGACGATATTTCCGTGGTCAGCGCATTACTTCACGATGTTGTTGAGGACAGCGACATTGGTCTCGATTTCATTGCAAAAGAATTTAACAAAGAAGTTGCGGAAATTGTTGATGGCGTTACAAAAATCGGCGGAGTGTTTAAAGGACAAGAAATTACACAAGCTGAAAATTACCGCAAACTTTTACTTTCGATGATCAAAGATGTTCGCGTAATTCTTGTGAAGTTTGCCGATCGATTGCATAATATGCGTACGCTTGAATTTGTTCATCCGCAGAAACAGAGAAGGATAGCTAAAGAGACGCTGGAGATTTACGCACCGTTTGCACACCGCTTCGGTCTTGGTGCAATCAAATGGGAAATGGAAGACCTTGCTTTTAAGTATTTGAATAAAGAAGCTTACGAAGACATTGCAAAAAAAGTTAAGAATACCAGGAAGGAAAGAGAATCATTTATAAATCGTTTCACCAAACCGATTGTGGAAAAATTAAAGGAGCACAAACTCGATTACGAAATAGGCGGCAGACCAAAGCACTTGTATTCGGTATATCGAAAAATGATAATTCAGAACCGCCCTTTTGAAGACATCTATGATCTGCTCGCAGTACGAATAATTTTGGAAAGCAATGATCCGAATGAGTGCTACTATGTTCTTGGAATAATTAACCAACTCTATAAACCAATCCCTGATCGCTTCAAAGATTTTATCTCTATTCCCAAAAAAAATAATTATCAATCGATTCATACTACCGTAATTGGTCCCGACGGTAAATTGGTAGAAGTTCAGATAAGAACAAGAAAGATGCATGAAATTGCCGAGCGCGGAGTTGCGGCGCACTGGAAATATAAAGAGAAAATTGAAACTTCAGATTCCGATCTTGAAGACTGGGTAAATTGGGTACGCGATATTTTTGAGAATGCTTCTAAAGATGAAGCGACACGGGAAATACTGGCGAGTTTTAAACTCAATCTATACCAGGATGAAATTTATATTTTTACTCCAAAGGGTGAATTGAAACGTTTACCTCTCAATTCAACGCCGGTCGATTTTGCTTATGAAGTTCACAGTAATGTGGGTGATCACTGTATTGGCGCCAAAGTAAATGGTAAAATTGTTCCGCTTGATACTGTGCTGCACAGCGGCGACCAGGTTGAAATTATCACCTCAAAAAATCAACATCCGAATAAAAGCTGGCTTCAATTTGTTCAAACACACAAAACCAAAAGTCACATCCGGAAATACCTGAATAAGGAAGAAGAGAAACAAATTGAATACGGCAAAGAAGTTTGGGAAAAGAAAATCAAAAAATTGAAACTCTCTTTTTCGAACGATGACCTGGTTAAGTTAGCACGTAAATTAAAATTTGAAAATACAAGATTGTTCTACCGTGCGATATCCCAAGACAAAATAAATCTCGATGAAATATTAAATCCCAAAACCGACGAAGAAGACAAAGCAAGCCACGATCTAGAGTTCAACAAATTTGCCGATATAGCACGCACCACAGCGGGCGGCGTTGTTATCGAAGGTGATCAAAAAGGATTGGCGGTTTCTTATGCCAAGTGCTGTCACCCGATACCAGGCGACCCCGTAGTTGGCTATGTAACTATTGGTGAAGGAATAAAAATTCATCGCAAGGATTGCAATAACTTAATCACCTTACTTAAAAATGGTGAGAGCAGAATTGTGCCGGTTACATGGCCCAAAACAAACGGTGCTTTCTTCGTTGCCGGTATTAGTATCCGGGGTGAAGATATGCCTGGAATATTAAAAGATATTTCCAACAGCATAACTACATACGAAAATACAAATATTAAATCCGTGAATATTTCGACCGGTGATTCGATGTTCAAGGGAACTGTTACGGTTTACGTAAAAGATCTGAGCCATTTAAACAAATTGATCGATAGGTTAAAGAAAGTAAAGGGAATTTATCTTGTTGAACGATTTGATGCTGATAACTAAATATAATTTTATTTGATGGTCGAAGAAAAAAGAATACTGGCATTAGATTACGGAGAAAAACGAATCGGTGTTGCAATAACTGACCCTCTTAATATTTTTGCTTATCCTTTAATCACCTTGGAAAATAATTCGAGATTTTTAACCGGGTTAAAAAAAATCATAGATGAGTATCATGTTGTAAAAATCATTATCGGCAACCCGGTGAAAGAAAGCGGAGAAGAATCAAAAATGTCCAAACTTATTTATGCATTTAAGGATGATATATCTAAAACTTATAATCTGCCGGTTGAATTAATTGATGAAAGATATTCTTCTGAGATAGCAAGACAAAGAGTAATAGAAACGGTAGTTTCTAAGAAGAAAAGAAGGGATAAATCATTGCTCGATAAAAACTCGGCTGCTGTAATACTCGAAGATTATCTGCGCAGCCTTAAATAACACAATTAAAAGAAATTGACAATTTTATCTATATAAACTATTTTGAAAATGTAATTAATTAAAAATAGGGAGCACATCTATGACTCTTGACGCACTCGGAATGATTGAAACCAAAGGATTGGTAGGCGCAATAGAAGCCGCCGATGCTATGGTTAAAGCAGCAAAAGTTGAATTAATAGGCAAAGAAACGATAGGCGGCGGATATGTAACTGTCATGGTCCGCGGAGATGTTGGTGCAGTTAAAGCTGCTACCGATGCCGGTGCCGCTGCTGCTCAACGTGTTGGTGAATTAGTATCAGTTCACGTCATTCCCCGTCCCCATACTGATGTGGAAATGATTCTTCCTAAAAGATCAAAGTAATTGAATTATGCAATTAGCTCTTGGGCTCATTGAAACCAAAGGATTAATTGGTGCCATTGAAGCCGCTGATGCAATGGTTAAAGCTGCTAATGTAAAATTAGTAAGCAAAGAAAAAATTACAGCGGCGTTGGTAACTGTAAAAGTTATAGGCGAGGTTGCCGCTGTTAAAGCTGCTGTCGATGCTGGTGCTGCCGCCGCTCAAAGAGTTAGCCAATTAATTTCCGCACACGTAATACCACGACCCGATGACCAAATCGAAGATATTATTTATTATTCTTCCATTCCTAGTGAACCAAAAACCGAAAAAGTAAAAGTTAGCGAGAAAGCTGTTGAGACACCCACTGAAACAAAGGATGAAGAAGTAGTTACTGTAACAAAAGAAGATGAAATTAGCCCCGGGTTATTTGAAGAACCGGTAAGTATTGTTAAAAAACGTGGGCGTCCAAAATCTATTGCCAAACCGGCGCCTGATGCTTCAGAATCGCGGTTGGCTGCATTAAGAAAAGAGGCGATCAAGGAATTAGGCACTCAAGAAGAAGAACAAAGCGATAAAACTGAAAATGTTTCTCCTAAAGAACTTCCTACAAAGGAATATCTGGCTACACTTAATGTTCATAAGCTCCGTCATTATGCCCGTTCGTTCGAAAATTTTCCTATTAAGGGGAGAGAAATTTCACGTGCTAATCGCGATGAATTAATAGAATTTTTTGATAAGCTAAGATAAAAGTTTGCAAATAGATTTCTTACCGAACTCCACGTAAGTGGAGTTTTTTTTATATTTTTAATGTATGAAGAAAAAAATTATACCTCTCTCAGTAATAATTCTGTTTTCGATAATTCTTTGGGGATCTGTAACCTTATCCGGCGATTTTACTACTACGGTCAAAGTTAAAGTTAGAGTTACGGGTTTGCCTAAGAATTTTTCGTTGGGTACTATTTCTCATAAAGAAATCTATTTACGTGTTAAATCTAAAGGATGGGAATTAGCAAAACTTGGTTTGAGCGGCGAACCGGAATTTTTTGTATCGGCACACCGCAGAATTGGAAAAACAAGAATTGATATAAGAAATGAAGTAGAAAATAATACCTGGCTCACATCATCATTTCATCTTGTAGAAATAGCACCATCGCACATAGAAATTAATATCGATAAATCCATAACCAAAAGGGTACCTATTAAGCCGGTAATAAATATCGATTTCAAACCTGATTATGGGGTTGCTTCGGAACTTATTATCGAACCAAAGCTATTGGAGATTTCCGGCTCCGCAAGTTTGCTGCAGAATATTGATACAGTTTATACTCAACCTTATGAGAACAAAGATGTTGATTCGAAAGTCGAGACTAAACTTGCACTTACGGAGATTGATGGTGTAAACTTTTCAACTAATGAATGCAAAATTGAATTTGATGTTCAGAAGATTGTTGATAAAGCTTTTAACGATTTGATTGTTGAAGTAAGGAATGTACCCTCATCTAAAGAATTGCAAGTATCACCGTCAAAAATCAGTGTGGTATTAAAAGGCGGTATTAACAAATTGGGAAGACTCACAAACGACAGCATTAAAGTTTATGTAGATTATTGGAATGTGCTGAGACATGTAAACGAAACAATAGAGCCCAATATTGAAATACCTACGCTTACAACACTTATTGATGTTATACCTAAAAAACTAGAATACGTCATAAAACAGTTCTAATTATGTTTATAACTTTTGAAGGATTGGATTTCTGCGGCAAATCTACCCAGGTAGAACTGCTAGAAAAATATTTTATCGATAAGAAGAAAAAAGTAATTGTCTTAAGAGAACCGGGCGGAACGCCAATCTCCGAAAAAATTAGAGAAATCTTGCTCGATAAAAAAAATTCTGAAATGGCAGATGAAACGGAATTACTTCTATTTTCTGCTAGCCGTTCCCAGCTTGTTAATCAAACAATAATTAAATCAGTGGAGAGTGATTACATAGTAATTTCAGATCGCTTCCATGATTCTTCTATTGCTTATCAAGGATTCGGCAGAGGTATTGACCTTGACTTTGTTACAAAATTACAGAATTTTGCGATAGGCAAAGCGATTCCGGACCTCACTTTCTTTATCGATATCCCGGTTGAGGAAGTTGTTAAAAGAATGTCGAAAGTACAAAAGATTGAATTGGACCGGATCGAAAATTCTAAATTGGATTTTTATCATCGTGTACGTGACGGATATATTTTGTTGGCAGAAAATAACAAACGATTTAGAATAATAGATGGAATGCTCTCTAAAGAAGATGTTAATAAAATTATTATAACTGAAGTTGAAAGATTTGGAAAGGTAATTTGATGTTCAAAAGAAATATTTTTGTTCTTGGCTTAGCATCGGTAATAATATTTTCCGGCTTTGTAAAAAAAGATTCCGACATTTACTTCGAGATAAATAAAAGCATAGATATATTCGGTAAAGTGTACCGCGAAGTGACACTTAATTATGTTGAACCTTTAAACCCGGAAGAGTTTATGCTTGCCGGGATTGACGGAATGCTCGAATCATTAGACCCCTACACAAATTTTATCGATCAGGATAATCAGAAGGATATTGATATTATTACCCGTGGTAAGTATGGCGGAATCGGCGCTACGGTTGGTCTAAGAAATGAAAGTATTACTGTCGTCGATCTTATTGAGGGATATTCGGCACAAAGACAAGGAATGAGAATCGGTGATGTTATAATAAAAATCAACAATGTTGAAGTAACCAAAGATAATTATGATAGACTAAATGAACTGTTGAAAGGCGATCCAGGCACCGTAGTCACAATCGAAGTTGAAAGAGAAGGTTCTGATGATAGTATTAAATTCAACCTTGTACGTGAAGAAATTGAAATAAAAAATATAAGCTACTATGGTTTTTATCCCGAAGAAAGCGGTAACGCATATATAAAGTTAAGCGGTTTTTCGAGGTCTGCCGGTGATGAAGTTAAAAAAGCACTGTTGGAATTGAAAGACAAAAGAAATATTGAATCTATTGTTCTAGATTTAAGAGGTAACCCGGGTGGATTACTTGATGCTGCAATTGATGTTTGTGAAAAATTCTTAAACAAAGGTCAGCTGGTTGTTTCGGTTAAAGGTAGAGACAGCTTAAGTTCAAAAAAATATTTCTCTTATGAAGAACCCATTGCGGCTAATATTAAGTTGGCTGTATTGATCGATGAAGGCTCCGCTTCGGCTTCGGAAATTGTTGCCGGCGCTATACAAGATCACGATAGGGGAGTAATTATTGGCGTTAATTCGTTCGGCAAAGGATTGGTGCAAACACTCATCCCGCTCTCTTATAATACATCATTAAAAATTACAACAGCTAAATATTACACACCAAGCGGAAGGTCGATTCAAAAAGTTGATTACTCCGAAAAGAACAAAGTTTTTGAAACAAACGGGTTGATCAAGCAAAGTGAATTTAAAACCGATCATCAGCGTACTGTTTATTCCGCCGGCGGTATTAAGCCTGATTCAACGGTTTCCAATAAATCGAAATCGTATTTGGTGGAGCGGTTGTTGGCTGATGGGATGTTCTTCAAATTTGCAACCTCCGTTTATAATAATGATATTAAATCGGGATTAAAAGATTATAGTGAAAATGAAATATTGAAAAAATTCGAAGGTTATTTAAAAGAACAAAAATTTCATTTTATATCCCCGGCTGAAAAATTGATCGATCAATTAAAGACTGCCGTTGTTGATGAAAATCTTGACGGTAAATTTTTAGAGCAGCTGCAAGCCGCAGAAAAACAGATTGATGATAGCCATTCAAAAGAATTGGAAAAATACAAGTATGATGTAATTGCATCAATAAAAGAGGAGCTGGCAGCGCGGACTAATGGTCGCTATGGAAGGATTCTTGAATCTCTAAACTCTGATAAACAAATCGAGACAGCTTTAGGGATATTAAAAAATCAAGAGTTATACGGGATGTTTCTTAGGTAACGGAATTGAAGAAACTCGAGATATTGACATATCGTAATCCGCAATATGCCAAATGCCGCGGATGCGGCAAGTCTGCTACTTTGCATCATTCCCGTGCACGAAATATGAAGGAACAGATAATAAAGAAAATGACTTATTATAAAATTTATAGATGTGATGAGTGCGGATGGCGCGGATATATCCCGAGTATTACATTCTCAAGAAATTTTTGGAAGTCTGCCCTCATTTATCTATTGCTAATATTTATTTCAGCTTACCTTGTAAATTTTTTGATCTCATTTGTTATGTAAGCGAATCTTTATTCTAATTCTGCATAATTTTTTGCTTCATTTCTTAGAAACAGTAAATTAGTAGCAAGCATATCTATCGAATTATAATCTCTTAGATAATGAACTTTGATCCGTGTCTTGTTTTTGACTAACCAGGAAAGTGAGATTTTTAACCGCTCCAAATCTTTAGCTGTCAATTCTTTCAAGATCTGGATTGCACCGTTGAAATAGCACTCAAGTGCTTCGTCAAATGAATTTTCTTTGTCTGTAAAAAAATCTTTAATAAAAATTTTCCCTTCAAGTAGCAGAAGATAATCGTTCTTCTTACCGCCTAAAATTTCGATTAGAACATTTGCTTTGTTAATCGGCTCGGAAAGTATTGATGCCTTATTTAGTTGTTTAAAAATTAAATTTATGGTATCCCTTACAAGTGCAGCTTCTTCAAATTTCTGCTCTAAACTTAATTCCTTCATTCTATTTAGTAATCGATCAACCGCGGACTGATTTTGACCGCTGAGGAAGTCGCAGACTTTAACTAACTCATCTTTGTAAACTGATGAGACCCGGTTATCCACGCACGGCGCATAGCATCTTTCAATATCGGCAAGGTAGCACCGTTTACCCTTTGTAAATTCCGAATCTGTGCATTCGCGTAATTGAAATGTTCTATCGATAATATTTTTAATTATTGCTGTAGTATCTCTATTAGGATATGGACCGTAATAATCGTTCCCATCAAAATTGAACTGCGTAGTCGTTTCAACTGTAGGGAAAGAATGATTATTTGTAATTCTGATGAAATAATTGTTTGAATACTTCTTTAATAAAGTATTCAGCCTCGGTTTCATTTCCTTGATAAGTTCTGCCTCGGAAAGTAGAGCAGTTAGTTCAGTATTTGTAACCTGGTAACCTAAGCTATCGGCTTTCCTTACAATCTCGCGTGTCTTTCTTGGTGTGTGACTTAAAAAGTAGCTGCCGATCCTTTGCTTTAGCGATTTTGCCTTCCCGATGTAAATAATTTCATCTTTAGCATTTTTATAAAAATATATTCCCGGGTCATCCGGCACCTTAACATAATCATCCGCAAGTTTTTTCTTTATCAATTTATACTGTCTGCCCGAAGGGATATTCTGAAAATTAACAAGGTCGGCTGTGGTTTCAATTTCATGTTCCTCTTTTAAAGTTTTGAACATATGCAGTAAAATTTTAGCAGTCGCCGTTGCATCACCTAAGCCGCTGTGTACGTTACGATGTCTTATTCTCAATGTTCGTGTCAGATTACCAAGCGACCTACTCGACAATTGGGGATAGAGTCTCTTTGCAAGTTTCAGTGTACATATTCCGGGGTTCCCAAGCATTTGAAGATCGGCATTCAGACATTCGTGTTTCAAGAATGAATGATCAAAACTCAGGTTGTGTGCAACGAGTATAGATTCCCCGATGAAATCTTTTATACCGGAATATACTTCCTCAAAATACGGGGCGTTTTCAACATCGGCATTGGTTATGCCGGTCATTGTTGTTATGAAATATGGGATTTGTCTCCCCGGGTTTATATATGACTGAAAAGTATCAACAATTTTTCCTTTCCGTATTTTTACAATACCGATTTCAATTACTTTATCAATTCTGGCAGATGTCCCGGTTGTTTCAAAATCAAAAACAGAATATTCTGCCTTATCAAAATGTAACTCCTTTAACCGCGATTCTTTTGAGGTAACATTCTTTTTCATGATTCTAATTTAATCAAATAAATTTTTTTCAGTAAACTTATCAAGGGGATGTGTTGTTTCGTTATTCGTCTCTTTTTCAATATATTTGATTTAGCGAGAATACAATATGAATATAAACATACTCTTTATTGGTGATATTATTGGCCAGCCGGGCTTAAATATTACCCAAATGTGGCTGCAAAGTTTACAGAAAAAATACCGTGCCGATATTACAATTGTAAATGGTGAAAATGCTTCCGACGGTAAAGGTTGTACTGAAAAAGAAGCAAAGCAGCTTTTCGATTTGGGCGTAAACTGCATAACCGGTGGCAATCATACATGGGATAAACATCAATCCCAGGATTATCTTAAAAAAGATCCGCGCGTGCTTCGTCCTCTAAATTATCCCAGGGGAACAATTGGCAACGGGTATTACATTATTGATAATCCGAAGGGGAAAGTGGGCGTTATTAATTTACAAGGCAGAGCATTTATGGCTGCAATCGATTGTCCTTTCCGCGCAGCTGAATGGGTAATCCCAAAAATTAAACAAGAAACAAATGTGATTGTGATAGATATACACGCCGAAGCAACTGCAGAAAAACTTGCCTTAGCGCATTATCTTGATGGAAAAGTTTCGATGATTATTGGAACACACACACATGTTCAGACTTCAGACGAAAGGATTTTGAACAACGGTACCGGTTATATTACTGATAGTGGAATGACCGGCCCGTATGATTCGGTAATTGGTATGAAAACAGATGCGGCTATA
The DNA here is from genome assembly GCA_040755055.1 of Bacteroidota bacterium. GTDB lineage: Bacteria > Bacteroidota > Ignavibacteria > Ignavibacteriales > Melioribacteraceae > DYJK01. The sequence goes on along the minus strand of JBFMBS010000002.1, from coordinate 111,080 downwards.
AATCGCTTTCTGTATCAAACACCCCAGAAATATCAGACTGCAACAGATAATGTTCACCTTTGCGGAGTATTTTTTAAAGTTGACCCATCAAACGGTAAATGTCTTGAAATAGAAAGAATATTTTTACCTGAATTTGACAAAAAGAAATCCGAATAATATTACTATGGCACAGATTATCGATGGTAAAAAAGTTGCCGAAGAAATTAGGGCAGAACTAAAAATTAGAGTTGATGAATTGGTTAAATCCGGGAAACAAGTCCCGGGTCTTGTGACAATTCTCGTTGGCGATAACCCGGCTTCACAATCTTATGTTAATTCAAAAAGCAAAGCATGTTTGGAAATTGGGATGCTTTCTAAAATTGAAAAACGCCAGGAAAATTTTAGTGAAACGGAATTACTGAAATTAGTTAAGAGCTACAACGAAAATAAAGATTACCACGGCATACTTGTACAATTACCTTTGCCCAAACATATAAACGAACAAAAAATCATCGAAGCAATCGATCCGGCTAAAGATGTGGATGGTTTTCACCCGGTGAGTGTTGGTAATCTTGTTATTGGTAAAGATACTTTTTATCCTTGCACTCCTTATGGTGTACTAGAACTTTTATTGCGATATAATATCCCGACCGAAGGAAAACATGTTGTAGTAGTCGGGAGAAGTAATATTGTAGGAAAGCCCGTTGCAAATATGCTGCTTCAAAAAAAGAAAGGGGCAAATGCTGTTGTTACTATTTGCCATTCTGCTGCGGCAGACCTTACTTTATTTACTAAATCTGCCGATATACTTATTGCAGCTATCGGCAAAGCATTCTTTATTAAAGCTGATATGATTAAAGAAGGTGCTGTGGTTATTGATGTAGGTATTAATAGGGTGGAAGATGCTGTCTCAAAAAAAGGTTACCGCTTAGTTGGAGATGTTGACTTTACCGAAGTCGAAAAAAAAGCATCGTTTATTACGCCGGTTCCCGGCGGAGTTGGACCAATGACAATCGCTATGTTGTTGAAAAATACGTTTGAAGCATATTCAAGAATTAGAGGTGTACAATAGATGAATGATTCATTGATCGATAAAGTTGTCTCTCAGGTTTATATTGAAAAAGCTCTCCAGGATTTTTACTGCCATGGCGGAACGTGTGTGGGATGGGAAAGAAATGTTGTCGATCAACCTACCGCAGTTAAAAATATAATTAATAATGGTGCAGATAGAATTGCTGCCGGTTTTGGTATAGGACAACAAATTATCGATCGAAATGTTGCCAGGATGATAGACCACACATTGCTTAAGCCCGATACAACGCCTGATGAGATTACCAAACTCTGTGAAGAAGCGCGTACATACAATTTTGCTTCTGTATGTATTAATCCATGTTATGTTGCCATGTGCAAAGATTTGTTGCGTGGTTCTATTGTAAAGGTCTGCACTGTAATAGGTTTTCCTCTTGGTTCTACAACAACTGAAATAAAACGAGCCGAAGCAGAACAAGCGCTTAAAAACGGCGCCCAGGAAATCGATATGGTAATTAACATAGGAATGCTGAAACAGTGTAATTATGATTATGTGTTTAATGATATTAACCAGGTTGTTCTTGCTGCTAAAAAATTTAATGCCGTTAGTAAAGTTATAATTGAAACAGCATTACTAACCGACGAAGAAAAAATTAAAGCATGTTTGATAAGCAAAGAAGCAAAAGCAGATTTTGTTAAGACATCCACCGGGTTTAGCAAAGGCGGTGCAACTGCCGGCGATGTTGCTCTGATGAAATATGTAGTTGGTTCTTCCGTTGGAGTAAAAGCTTCTGGAGGAATTAGAACCGCGGAAGATGCAAAACTAATGATCGAAAGCGGTGCCGATCGTATTGGTGCAAGTGCCAGCGTCAAAATTGTTAAAAGTGAATCTCCTTCAGGTGGTGGTTATTAGTGGTTCTCGATCTTATCGTTACAAAAACGGATGATGGTTATTCCGCTGAGATACCTTCGTTAAAAGGATGCGAAAGCTGGGCTCATAACGAGGATGATGTAATTAATAAAACCCTTGATCTATTCAGATTTTATATTCAAGCTAACCCTGATTTCAAATATAAATTAGACCGGGCAAGAAAAGAGGGTAATGTTATAACTTATAAAATTATCTTTGATAAATAACATGCGTAAGTTTAAAACAGATGAGAGGTTAAAAAAAATCAACGATGCCGCAGCTTCCCGTCAACATACATTGCGTGTTGTATGCGAAAATATTCACGACCCTCATAATGTAAGTGCAATTTTCAGAACTTGCGATGCTGTTGGAGTTGCAAAGATTACACTTCTTTATACGGTAGAAGGATTTCCTAGAATAAGCAAAGTAAGTTCGGCTTCGGCTAATAAGTGGATCGAGATAGAAAAATTTAATGATGCTAAATCTTGTGTCGATTCGTTAAAGAAGGAAGGTTTTAAAATTTATTCCAGCTATTTAGATAAGAATGCCAAAAATTTATATGACCTCGATCTAACAAAGAAAATAGCGCTCGTACTTGGTAATGAACATAGGGGAGTATCGGAAGACGTTAAAGAAATGTCAGATGAAATTTTTTACATCCCGATGAGAGGGATGATACAGAGCTTGAATGTTTCAGTTGCTGCAGCTGTAGTATTATATGAAGCTCAAAGACAAAGGGTTTTGAAAGGCATGTATAATAAAAGCGACCTTTCGCAGAAAGAATTAGATAATTTAATCGATCAATGGTGCAATAAATGAAACAAAGTTTCAACAAAATAAAGAGTGTAAACGGAACATTGTCGCTCCCCGGTGATAAATCGATTTCCCATCGTTCTGTTATGTTTGCTTCGATGGCAAAAGGGAACTCTGTGATAAAGAATTGCTCCAATTCCCAGGATGTTACTTCTACGATGAATTGTTTTTCAAAACTTGGTGTTTCTTTCTCAACAGAACATGGATTAATAACTGTTAACGGAAAAGGTTTCAAAGGTTTTAATCCGCCAGCTGAGAATTTAGATTGCGGTAATTCGGGCACAACTGCACGATTAATCACTGGAATATTATCTGCACAAGACTTCTCATCAACTCTGATTGGTGATGAATCTTTAAGCAAGCGTCCGATGTTGCGCGTGGTTAATCCCTTAAGATTAATGGGTGCAGAAATAGAAACAAGTGGAAACGGAACATTACCTTTGACAATTAATGCCTCTAATAATCTTAAAGCAATAAATTACAAACTGGAAGTTGCGAGCGCTCAAGTTAAAAGCGCTCTTATTTTGGCTGCGTTACATCAGGATGAAGTTTCAAAGATAATTGAGACCACTTCTACAAGAGATCATACCGAAAGAATGCTCGGCTGCAAAGTTGAACAAGGTGAAGAAGGGAAAATTATTTATGCATCTAAGAAGAACTACCCGGTTAATTTTGAAATAACCGTTCCTTCCGATATTTCATCGGCAGCTTTTTTTATTGTACTCGCCTTACTTACAAAAAATTCTAATTTGCTGATTAAGCACGTCTCACTAAATGAAACTAGAACCGGAATTTTAACCGTTCTAAAAAAAATGGGCGGGAAAATTACCGTTGAAAATGAAATTGTTGAAAATGGTGAGGTTAGAGGTGATATTAGAATAGTATCGAGCGATTTGCGGAATATCGAAATTCCCGTTGAGTTAATACCTAACATAATTGACGAAATCCCAATCCTTGCCGTAGCCGGTATTTTTGCTAACGGTAATTTTAAAGTTAGTAATGCTAAGGAGTTGCGTGTTAAAGAATCCGACCGTATAAAATCTCTCTGCTATAATTTTAAAGTTGCCGGACTGAACGTTAATGAATTTGAAGACGGCTTTGAAATTTCCGGGAAGATGAATAATGCAAAAGTTGAATTTGAAAGTTACGGCGACCATCGGATAGCCATGGCTTTTGCAGTGTTATCTATGTTGATGGATAATAGTGGGATTGTTAATCAATTTGAAAGTGTTGGTGTGTCAAATCCAAATTTTATTGAACAGATAAAAAAGATTTGTAAATAAAAGCCCATCCCAACCCTTCCCAAGGTGAAGGGCTTCTAAATTTTGCGATGATAATTTTTAGATTACAACTCCAAAATCTGGTGCTCGAACTTATTGATTGCCAGTTCGTTGAAGATCCATTTTATAATATCCATTCCGTATTTATTCAGGAAGTAAATTAAGTTCAGTTCTCTTTCCTGGAGATTTCCATTCGGGAAAAGAACGTTCTGGACTTTAGTTAGCTGTCTTACCGTTGCTTCGTGCTTTCGTCTTTCGGCTTCGATAGCTTTTGATTTTAAGAAATCCAACGTTTGGGCAATTCTTTCCTTCGACTTTGAATTTAAGTCAGAGAGTGTTTTATCTATGGCGGTAAGTTTTAAGTTGAGATCGGCAAATATTTCGCCTATGGAATTGTTAGTATCGCCGAACAATTTTTCGATATTAAAATCGGAGTTAGCAGAAATTACCTTTGTAACCAGTTCATCGCCCGTTGTAAAAACGTCGCGGTAATCAACATTGTACTTTTCTAAAATCGATTTAACACCTCTCTCTACAATAGTAGCCGATGACCGCGGATAAATAAATGGCTGAGAAATTTTGTAGATATCGTACAAAGGCGTAACCTGGGCAAAGTAACTAATTTCTGCCGGGCCTCCTACATAAAAAGCTGTCGGGAATAAATAATCCTGGCAAATCGGTCTTAGTAATACATTCGGACTAAACTTTTCAGGACGGTTATTTAATTCGGCGGTTATTTCCTCGAATGAAAATTTTTTTCTTTTACCTTTTAGGCGGTAATCATTTTCGCCGGGTTCAAGTGAAATACGTTCTGAGCCATCGATGTAGAAAAGATTTATCGGTTTTACCTTAACCTGGGCATGATAAATTTCTTCAAGCTCTGCACTTCTTTCAACAAGGAAGCTTGTTTGATTTCTATAATTTGTAATCTCTTGTGTGAAAATCGGCACTAAAAGTTTTTTTACTGCCGGGTCAACCGGGTTAAAAACTATCAAACCGTATTCATCAAATAGTGTAATCATCAGTTCTCTGAATGACTCTAGGAATGTTTTCCCCGGCTGGTAAATTGATTTGACTAGATCTAATAATGACTGTTTGAACTCACTTTCCCTCAAACCGTTCGTTAAATCTGTAATTGTATTATCAAGGTTTTGATTAAATGAAAGTTCGGCTATACTTCCGCGGTTAATTTCTTCAAGTTGTCCGTCATCGTATTTTATTGAAAGAACATTATTCTCGTTGTTCAAAATATTTGTAGATCTGACCTCATCATAATCATGGTCATCACCTTCGAGCCAGAAAACCGGGACAAATTGGTAGCCATCGTAAATTTCTTTTAAGAAGTTGCACAATTTAATAGCAGTAATGGTTTTGTAAATCGTATATAGCGGTCCGCCGAAGATGCCAAGCTGCTGCCCGGTAACAACTGCAATAGTTTTGTTCGATTTTAATAATTCGATATTTGATAAAGTTAGTTTTGAATACCTGGTATTTGAATACTGCGATTTAATAATTTCAGTGAGTTGATCTCTGTGGGTTCTTTCTCTTTGAGATAGGGAATCGAATAATTTTTCGTATGAATCTTGAGCTCTAAAATTTCTTTTATAAAACTTCTGGACGTTATCAAATTCATGAATATAATCCAAGAATAAATTTTGGCTGCCGGGGATATCAGAAAAGTTTAAATACATTAATTCTCCCGATATTATTAAAAATCTGTTATTTTATATTTAGGAATAATAATCTTTAGTTAATCTCTTAAAACCTAACGTGAATTTACTAAAATTTTAATTAGGCGTGAAATTAGTTAATATTCTATACATTCTTATGGAGTAACATAATGGCCGGCAGCTACATTATTTCTGTGGACCTCGGTGGTACCAAAATCCTATCTGCACTAATTAATTCTAAAAATGAAATTGTAGGGAGGGTAAAGATTCCTACGGATATTGATAAAGGGAAAGAATATTTGGTTGAAATAATAGCACAGTCAGTTAAACAAGTGATGTCGGAAAATGAGGTATCCGAACGGGATATCAAAGCTGTTTGTATGGGCGTCCCCGGTACCGTAAATCCTTTCACCGGCGTTATAGGAAGGGCTCCCAATCTTGGTATAGTAAATTTTAATATTAAAGAAGCGCTATCCAACTTTTTCTCGATCCCGGTTCTTATAGAGAATGATGTTAATCTTGCCGGGCTCGGTATTAAGAAATTTGAATTTGATAATGAATTAAACAATGCATTGGTGGTTTTCATTGGTACTGGCATAGGCAGTGCACTATTTTTTGATGGCAAACTTTACCGCGGTTCTACTTTTTTTGCCGGTGAGATTGGGCATATGTTAGTTGACGGCAAAGGTAATTTTTCTACAAAATCAAAAAAATCTACTTTTGAATTATCTGCAAGTCGTACAGCAATTGTCAGGGATATAAAAAAAGATCTTCGCAAAGGAAAGAAAAGTTTGTTGAACGAATATAAGTCGCCAAAGAAAGCACTGAAAAGTAAAGGTCTCGCTTTTGCGGTAAAGAAAGGTGATCCGCTTGCAACAAAATATGTCTCGAAAGCTGCCTTTACAATCGGGACAGTAATTGGAAGCATCACTACATTATTGAACCTAGATACAATTATACTTGGCGGAGGAGTTATTGAAGCGATGCACGAGTTTATGATGCCCAAGGTTAAATCTGCATACAAAGATGCCGTTTTACCTGAACCGGGAAAGAATGTAAAAATTGTCTCTACCCAATTAGGCGATGATGCTGCACTTTATGGCGGCATTGCTTTAGCAGAAGAATTTTTGAGTTGACACTTCTAAATTTTTTTCAATAGGTAAATATCTTGGGGGGACGCTGACCCAGGTCTGCCGGGAATGAAGTCGGTTAATTCGAAACCATCGGATAAATTTTTGATAAAAAATTCCTTTGTTTGATAAGTTGTACACTTATTATCACCTTCGATTTCATCATTTATCACTAGAAATCCTTCGCTTTTTATCATGGATATTTCATTGTCGTTAAGATTAGTGAACAGTGGTTCTCCATGTGTAGTTATATAAACATATCCGCCGGATTTAAGTAACCTTTTAAATTCTTCAATCCATACCTTTTGAAGCTCGAAGCTCATATGGGTAAAGACCGACCGAGCATAAATGAAATTAAAAGTTTCCTGAGCAAATTCGAGCGGTGGATTGAGCATGTTAACCGTAAAATTTCCGAATGTAAGATTTTGCGAACACCACTCTACTAATGTTCTGTTGTAATCTGTTCCGTAAAGTTGAACCGATTTATCGTTTGAATGAAAATGCCGGATGATTCTGCCGCAGCCGCAGCCAAAATCTAAAATTTTGTTTAATGATTGCAAAGTAATTCTGTTCTTCTGAAGGAGTTGAATAATTCCTTCATATATCTGCTTGCCCGAATAATAATATATGTGCGACCATCTTAAAGCTATAATTAGAAAAATTAAATTTGGCGGTGGGGAAGGGAACCCATCGGGCAGACCATTTTTTCTGAACTTTAACTCATCGGTAAGAACTCTAGTGCTTAATGATTTGGCTGAATTGTAATATAACCTTGCTTTGTCAATCAAGCCCAAATTACTCAATGCTTTCTTAAGTCTGTTTTTCATAGTTGCCCGGTACTCAATATTGAATTAAAACTTTCGTCAATTTCCTCCAAATGATTTGTTAATTCGGTCCATTTTTCATACTCGGTTTCCAAAGATTTTTTCACGGAGTCATATTCAAGATTTTTAGTTTTGGCTGTTGAAGGATTACTGAAAATAGAAGGGTCGGAAAGTTCTTGTTCGAGTTTTGTCTTCAATGATTCTAATTCTTTGATTCTATTTTCACAAATGTTCAGTGATTCTCTGAATTTTTTTGTCTGCTCATGTTTTCTTTGTCTCAGTTCGGCTTCAATTCGTTTTTGGTCTTTGCGCGTAAACTTTGTCTCTTTCTTAACCGGCTTGTTTTGTTTTTCAATATACAGTGCCTCATTTCGTTTCTGGAAAAAGTAATCGATGCCGCCGTAATAAATTTTTAACGATTCTTTCCCGAGTTCATAAACTTTAGTAATAATTGGTCGCAGAAAATCTATATCGTGCGATACTATTGCTAATGTTCCAGGATAATTGATAATTGCTTTCTGCAGAATCTCTTTTGATGAAAAATCTAAATGGTTCGTTGGTTCGTCAAGAATAATAAAATTGCTCTTAGTCAGCAAAAGACGTGAAAGGGCTACTCTGCTTTTTTCACCCCCGGATAGAACTTTAATTTTTTTGAAAACATCATCGCCGGAAAATAAAAATGAGCCGAGTAATTTCCTTATTTGTCCCGGTGTCAGTTGGTCGTCAACTTCCTCTAGCGTGTCAACCAAATCCAATTCGGGATTAAGAGAGTCAGCTACTTCTTGTTCATAGTAGGAAATTATTGTATTACTGCCGTAAATTATTTCTCCGCTTGTAGGTAGTATCTTACTGCCCAAAATTTTTGCAAGCGTAGTTTTGCCGGCACCGTTCGGACCAACTATAGCAATTTTCTCTCCGCGCTCGATTTGCAGATTTATATTTTTCAGGACACTTAATGTGCCGTAAGATTTAGAAATATCTTTCAGTTCGATTGGAACGGAACCGCTCCTCGGCGGATCGGGAAACTTTATATCGATTATTTTTTCATCTTCTAGAAGGTTAATAGTTTCAATTTTCTCTAATTGTTTTATACGGCTTTGAACTTGTTTTGCCTTTGTGGCTTTGTACCGGAATCGTTCGATGAACCTTTCGACTTCTTTTATTTTTCTTTCACGAACTTTTAACTGTTCTCTTAATTGTACTTCGCGTTCGTCTTTGAATTTTAAATATTGTTCATATGCGCCAGGGAAGAAATTTATTTGATTGTTATAAACTTCCAGGGTTTTTGATGTTACATTATTTATAAAATGCCTATCGTGTGAAACGACTATCAAAGCGTTGTCTAACGACTTAAGGTAGTCAATTAACCATGAAAGGGTATCGATATCGAGGTGATTGGTCGGTTCATCCAGTAATATTAGGTCATTTTCTGCCAATAGAATTTTTGCAAGTTGAATTCTCATTTGCCAGCCGCCTGAAAATTCATCGGTCATCCTATAGAAATCCTTTTCTGCAAAACCGAGCCCCATCAAAATCTTTTCGATTCTCGAATTACTGGAGTAGTAATCTAATTCCTCTTTACGATGAGTTAATTCGCCTAATTCTTCAACCAGTTCCTCTCTATCGGTGGTATCTAAATCAGGCGAGTTAAGGGATTCTAAAATCAATTTTTCTTTTTCAACTAAAGTGTGAAGTTCGACAAGAGAAGTTTTTACTTCATCAAATAAAGGTTTGGCCTTGAATGAAATTAAATCTTGTTGGAGATATCCAATGCTTATTCCTTTTTGTTTGTCAATACTGCCGGTTTCAGGAATCTCAATTCCATAAATGAGCTTTAGAAAAGTTGATTTCCCTTTACCGTTAGAACCGACAAGTGCAATCTTATCATGCTTGGCGATCTTTAAGTTTACATTCTCAAATAGATTGTCGCCCGTAAATTGTATAGATAGATTTTTAATATCGATCATGTGAAAAATTATTTTTTGATCACAGCAACTTTCCCGTTAGCTACATTGTTTGCTTCGCGATCGTAAGCAACAACAATGTAAATACCCGACGCTACAAAATTTCCGCTTGAATCTTTGCCATCCCAGAATGCAACTCTGCCTCCCGGCGATAAAATTGTTCTTATTAGGTTTCCGTTTATATCAAATATTTTAAGACTTGTATCTTCTATCAATCCGTCTATTGTAATGCTCCTACCACCGTTACTGCCTATAATAAACGGATTAGGATATATAAATAATTCGCCGAAACTTTCTTGTGGTTCTATCGCCTCGGTTATTAAAACTGCCAGACCGTTATCTGTACCGATATAAACTTTACCACTCCTCGGATCGATAGCAATACTTTTAATATCATTATTCGGTATTGGGCTGTTATCCGTATTGTAAACTGCAATCAATTCGAATCCATCGCTCCCCAGAACGAATAGACCTTGCTTTGTACCAATCCACTTTCTGTCTATTGGGTCAACAGCAATACATGTGACGGTTTGATTGCGTAGGGCATAAGCTATTGAACTAGTTAATGTTGAAATAGGTCGTGATGGATCGGTAATTAAATTTAGCCCGATATTTGTCCCAATCCAAAGATAGCCCCTTTTATCAACCGCTAATGAAGAGATATCATTACTTAGCAAACCGTCGTTGGTGCTAATATATCCTTGATCATCATCGGACGTATTTGTGAAGGTTCCGTTTTCGTTAAAATAATAAAGTCCCATTCTGCCTTGAATTGTAAAAAACCATTTTGTGTCGTATTGATCGATTACCATTTTATCTAGAATATCAGTTTCTGAAATAATTGGATCTGTAAAGGCAAAACTATACCAGCTATTATCAAGTGTCTTCACATTCAGCGGTGTTCTTGCACCAGATTGAACGTTAACAATCCATGCATTTCCTTTTGAGTCTAATTTAATATCCGATATTGCAATAAAATCTGGATTACTTGGAATTCCAACTAACGGACTATTGTCTTTTTTATAAGTTGTTATTTCCGTACCATCAAATATGGAAATTCCGTAGCCCCAATTTGATAAATAAATCTTATCATCACTACCAGCATAAACGTTATAATAGTCATTTGAGGCAATCTGGGGATATTCCTGTTTATTGTAGAGATTCCAACTCAGTCCGTCGAACTCCATAAAGCCAATGCCATATCCGTCTTTCCCGGTGGAAACGTAAAGTTTTCCGTTTTTAGCTACCGCAAGGTTAACAAATCTGTTGCCAGCCGGACCTTCAGGTAGAACATTTTTTACCAGCGACTGTGTACTGTCGAATTCGATCAAGCCATCGGTCGTTGCGATATAAATTACGTTGTTACCGGCTGTATCAATTGATGTGAATTCTGTATCATAATTTTCATACAATAGAGTTAAGTGAGTCCCTTCATAAACGTAGAGTTGGTGATCGGTAATTATATATAATTTATTTTCTTGAGATTTAATATCAGCTATGTTAATCCCTTCCAGAAGGAAAGGCTGCCAGACAGTATCGATGAAACTTATCACACCTTTGTTGGAAGCTAGAAGAATTGTAGAATTATAATTAACTATTTTAATCCCGGATTGAGCTGGTATATCGTTCTGCACAATGGATGTTGAATATTCATAAGTATCCCATGATTCCGGCGCTGAAAGATTTTGTGCATCTTGTTTTTGTATGGCAACACCGTAATCTGTAACTGCATATACAAGGTTAGTTTTGAAAGAACTAATAATATTGCTTTCGGAAGGGAAGTTACCGAGTTTTATAAAAGTATCATAAAAAGAAAAATCATCGGCATTTAATATAGACAAACCAAAAGCTGAAGAAACAAATATAGTATCGCCTGAAACAAAGATATCGTTGATACTCTTAATACTCTTATTGGAGTTGACGATATCCAGGATGTTGGTTGTCGTTCCGTCATTTTCGTTGTATATAATAATATAACCGTTATCCGAACCAAACCAAATTTTATTCTGTGAATCAACTGCGTTTGTAGTGATAGACTGACTGTTAAAACCGTTGGCCTTGTTATGAATGGTAAAATTTCCATCGATGTAATTATATCTGAAAACACCCCCGTTAGTTGCACACCAAACGCTATTGCTTGAATAGACAATATCGGATAAATTTTTCAAATCGGCATAAATTACCCATTCACCTATGTTTTGTGCGGTTACAATTCCGCAAAGGAAAAGCAAAAAGAGGAATGTCTTTTTCATAATTATTCCTTTGGCTTTAAAAAAGCGGTTAAATGATTGAACAAATTTAGTATTTTCTTTTTGAACAAAAAGGAGAAATTCAAATCTTAACAATGTTAAATGAAGTAGAAATTAATTCCCTAATTTCTCCAATTTGAGTAAAGGTAAGTTATTATGTGAAAGACTGGAAGAAACATATTTCTTTTAGAATTAAATCTCAAGCAGTATTTTTTTGAAGCATATTTCTCATAGCTTCCAAATAATTGTACGAAATATAATATTTGCCCAGATTCTCTTCATCAGCTTTTTTGCCGCCGTGGAAATCCGAACCGCCCGTTTCAAGAAGACAATATTGATTAACAATTCCCTTGTAAAATCTAATTTGATTTTCGTTATGGCTTGGATGAATTACCTCGATCCCATCAACACCGGCTTTGATTATGTTAATAAGAATTGACTCTTTCATATAACCGGGATGAGCAATAATCGAGAGTCCGCCGGAATCATTGATCAGTTTCAAAGCGCTTTGTACGGAAACGTGAATCTTTCTTTCGTACGCCGGGCCGTTATCACCGATAAATTTATCAAACGCTTCGTAATAGTTTGATATTATACCAAGATCAACGAGCGCATATGCAACGTGCGGTCTGCCGATAGCAGAATTTCTTGCTTGGGCTAAAACATCATCGAGTGTTATTGACAAACCGAGGTTCCTTAATTTTTGTACTATGCGTTTAGCGCGATGGAAGCGTTCGTCTCTGAAAAATGCAAGGTATTTTCTTAATTCTTCATTTTCAATATCGATATGATACGCTAAAAGATGAACCTCCTTATCCTCGATGTCGGTACTTATTTCAAGTCCGGGAATTACTTCAACACCAACATCTTTACCAACCGTTATTGCCTCGTATAGTCCATTGACACTATCATGGTCTGTGATACTGATAGTAGTCAGTCCGGCATCTTTTGCTTTAAGGACTAATTCCGTAGGTGAATATGTCCCGTCGGAAAAAGCAGTGTGCATATGGAGATCAACTTTGGAATTTTTAATCAACTAAATAACTCCTTAAATTTTTCGTAATCGGTAATCAATAATTTCATACCGTCAAGTTCAATCAGGCCTTTCTTGGCAAAGGAATGTAATGTACGCGAAATCGTTTCCCGTGATGTACCGGCCATATTAGCAAGGTCTTGCTGTAATGGCAGTCGTTCAATTTCCACTTTACCTTGTTTAATTTTACCAAGGTCATCGGCAAGTTGGAGAATAACAGTCGCGACTTTTCCTTCTGCATCCTTTAATGAAAGAGCTTTAATTTTTACATCGGCAGAACGGAGTCTTTTAGTTAATTCTTGAAGTAGTGATAATGATATTTCCGGGTGTTCCCTTAACAAGGTTATAAAATCATTACGCTGAATTAAAAATAATTCTGAGTCCTCAATTGCCGTAACAGTGGCAGATCTTGTTTGTCCGTCTAATATTGCCATCTCACCGAAAAAGTCGCTTTCGGATAAAATCGTTAATATTACTTCTCTGCCGTCATTGCTTGATCTTGCAACTTTTACTTTCCCGTTTGCAATAACAAAAAGTGCAGAACCAACCTCATCTTCCATTAAAATCACGTCATTTTTTTTGTAACTTTTCCTTGTGCCAATCTTTTCAATTTTTTCAATAGTAACATCATCTAAATCTGAAAATATTGGTACGTATTGTAAAAACTCTGATGAGGACATATGTACCTCGTTCAATTATTAAAATAATTATTAGGATATACGTTTTATTAAGCACATAAAAGATAAAGCATTAATTTAAAATCAACAATCTTTTTCAATTTTATTCAAATTTTACAAGGCTTCTAAATTGTAACTTCCGGCTCTTATTTTTATATTTGCATCCGAAAATCACAATCTTATGTACGGAGGTAAATAAAATGGCAGTAAAAGTTGGTATTAATGGATTCGGTAGAATTGGAAGATTAGTATTTAGTGCATTGGTTGACAAAGGATTACTCGGCAAAGATGTTGACGTAGTAGCTGTAGTTGACGTAAGTACGGATGCTAAATACTTTGCATACCAATTAAAATATGATTCAATCCACGGCAGATTTGAAGGTGTTCTTGGCAGTGAAAAGAGCAATCCTTCTTTAGATGCTGATGATGTCCTAGTTGTAAACGGGCATAAAATTAAATGTGTAATGGCACAAAAAGAACCGTCACAATTACCATGGAAAGATTTAGGTGTTGATATAGTTATTGAATCGACCGGTTTATTCACTGATTCTGAAAAAGCAAAAGGTCATATCGCAGCCGGTGCAAAAAAAGTTCTTATCTCTGCTCCGGGAAAAGGTGATGTTAAAACAATTGTTATGGGTGTTAATGATAATGAATATGATCCGGCAAAACATGTTATTGTTTCCAATGCTTCTTGTACAACAAACTGTTTAGCCCCGGTCGTTTATGTAATTCTTAAAGAAGGGTTAGGAATTGAGACCGGTTTGATGACAACTATTCACTCATATACAGCAACACAAAAAACAGTTGATGGACCGTCAAAGAAAGATTGGCGCGGCGGACGTGCAGCAGCAATTAATATCATACCGTCAACTACCGGTGCCGCGAAAGCTGTTGGCGAAGTTTTACCGCAGACCAAAGGTAAATTAACCGGTATGTCTTTCCGTGTTCCTACTCCAAACGTTTCTGTTGTTGATCTCACTTTTAGAACAGAAAAGGATACATCGATTCAGGAAATTGATCAGCTTATGAAAAAAGCTTCCGAAACCTATTTAAAAGGTATTCTCGGTTATGCTAACGAAGAAGTTGTCTCAACCGATTTTATACACGATGAGCGTTCTTCTATTTATGATTCTTTGGCCACTTTGCAGAATAACCTTAAAGGTGAAAAAAGATTTTTCAAAGTTGTCTCCTGGTACGATAATGAATGGGGTTATTCTAACAGAGTAGTAGATCTATTAGTTAAAATGGTGAAGTAAAATTAATTGTTAATAATGCCAGGGCGCCCGCCAATTGGCGGGCATCTTTTTATATACTATGCACACGGAGGAATAAAATGAAAAAATTAAGTATCGATAAGGTTGATCTCAAAGGTAAAAGAGTTTTAGTAAGAGTCGATTTTAATGTTCCGCTCGATGAAAATCTAAAGATCACCGATGATATAAGAATAACATCTGCTTTACCAACCATTAAAAAAATAATTAAAGATGGCGGACGATGCATTTTGATGAGTCATCTTGGAAGGCCGAAAGGCGGTCCAAATCCCAAATACAGTCTTAAACCGGTTGCTGTTCGTTTAGGCGAACTACTCCAGCTGGATGTAAAATTTGCAGTTGATTGCGTTGGTGATCAGGTTAAAACTATTGTTAATTCTTTGAAAAATGGTGAAGTACTGCTTCTCGAAAATTTGAGATTTCATGCTGAAGAAGAAAAAAATGATCAGGCATTCGCAAAACAATTATCCGAACTCGGCGATGTTTATATTAACGATGCATTCGGCAGTGCACACCGCGCACATGCCTCAACCGAAGGAGTTACAAAATTTATTAAAGTTTGTGCATCTGGATATTTAATGCAGAAAGAGCTCGACTATCTTGGTTCTGCTGTTGCTGATCCTAAACGTCCTTTTACTGCAATTCTTGGCGGATCAAAAATTTCCGGCAAAATCGATGTTATCGAAAACCTATTGCCCAAAGTTGATTATTTATTAATCGGCGGAGGCATGGCTTATACTTTCTATAAAGCAATGGGGTATGAGATTGGAACTTCATTGCTCGAAGCTGAAAAACTTGACCTTGCCAAAGAAACATTGGCAAAATTTAAAAATGTGAAAGCTAAGGTATTATTGCCGAAAGATAACGTTGTAGCTCTTGA
This sequence comes from Bacteroidota bacterium, assembly GCA_040755055.1. Taxonomy (GTDB): domain Bacteria; phylum Bacteroidota; class Ignavibacteria; order Ignavibacteriales; family Melioribacteraceae; genus DYJK01. Next base: position 95,368 of record JBFMBS010000002.1, on the reverse strand, counting down.
GTTTAAAAATGAATCACCGGCATCCATTGTCGCCTCGGATAAAATTCCGGCGGATAAAATGGGATTAGATATTGGACCGGAAACAATTGATGAGTTTAAGAAAGTTGTTCTGGAGAGTAAGACAATTGTATGGAACGGGCCAATGGGTGTATTCGAGTTTGATAATTTTGCCAAAGGTACTAATGCAATTGCCGAGGCATTAGCAGAAGCTACAACCAAAGGTGCTATTACTGTTATCGGCGGTGGAGATTCTGCCGCTGCAATCAGCAAAGCCGGTCTTGATGATAAGGTTACACATGTTTCTACCGGTGGCGGTGCTTCATTGGAGTTTCTCGAAGGTAAAATACTCCCCGGTGTTGCCGCACTTAATGATGATATGTAATTTTTTCGAAAGAAAAAGAAGATCAAGAGCAAGATTAAGAATATGAGCAAGAAGAAATTTTTCTCTTGCTCTTATTCTTGTATTGAAATCTTGTTCAGTTTGATTCCTTTCGATTCTCGATAAAATAGTTTAATTTTCACCACAAATTGTACAATGGATAAAAAATGGGATTAGATTCACGAGATTATTACCGTCCTTCCGGGTTTGGCGGATTTACTTTCTTTCCACCGGTAATTAAGAATTTATTGTTAATAAATATTGGTGTTTTCATACTACAATTGATTTTTGAGAATATTAGTTTTGGCGGAGTACCGGGATGGTTTATTCTATATAAATATTTTGCACTCAATCCTCTCTCAGGTATCAATCAAATTACCGGAGGCGAATACAATTTCCAGGTTTGGCAGATAATAACTTATCAATTTATGCATGGGGATTTCACACATATATTATTCAATATGTTCATGCTCTGGATGTTCGGGATGGAAATAGAATCAATAATGGGTTCACGGAAATTTTTAATTTATTACTTGTTAAGCGGAATTGGCGCCGGGTTATTCCAGTTATTAATCCCTCCAATTATTGGTGATGCCGTAGGATATACAATCGGTGCATCTGGAGCTGTTTACGGTGTGATGCTTGCGTTCGCAATGTTTTTCCCGGATCGTTACATTTTTATATGGTTTTTAATTCCAATCAAAGCAAAATACTTAATTGCAATATTAATGGTATTTGAATTTATGTCTGTAACTAATCCATCAGTAGTTGCTCACCTTGCCCATATTGGCGGGGCGTTGACCGGGTTAGTATTCTTGTTAATGGATAAGCAATTCAATTTCAATTTTAATAATGCTATCAGGAAATTTAAGAAGCCGGGTCCATTTGGTACAAGAACAAGTTTTAGAAAACCCATTTTTAAGAAAGATGATATTGAAGACGCACAATTTTATGACATAAATAATAAATCTAAGAAAGATGATACTATTAGTCAGGAAGAGATAGATAGAATTTTAGATAAAATCAGTCAAAGCGGTTACCAAAATTTAACTGAACGTGAGAAGAAAATTCTTTTTGAAGCCAGTAAAAAGTAAAATACTTTTGTTTGCTTTTTTCCTTCTTGTGCTTGTAGTTTCGTGCGCCGGCGATAAGATTGATGAGGATACTGCCGTAAAAATTTATGTTGAAAGAATAATTGTCGAGGAAAAATATTCTTTTAATTTGGATTCTATCAAAGTTCAAAAGGAAAAAATATTTTCAAAATACGAAGTCACTCCCGGTGAATACGAAGCATACCTGAAAGGTTTATCAGATGAGTCTGAGCTATGGGCAGATTTTTTTAGAAGGACAGATGCTTATCTATCAGAATTGAAAAAGAGCGAAGCTATCCAGTAATTTTTCTACGTGCGATTGCTATCCTTAATTTTGCATAACTAATTTTGCCTTCCGTAGCCGAACGCAATTCTTTCAGGTCGTTAATACCTTCATCTAATTTCTGTTTAATAATGTCCCGCTCATCTTTATTGAAGATGTATTCCGTTTCAAGATCATCTATGGAGTTGATTAAAGTTTCGATTTGGATCGACACAACCGATTCTGGAAGTTTGGTCAACTTGCATATATCTTCAAGGGAGTATTTCTTTTTCACTAAATCAAGTATTGTATAAATATTATCCGGGAACGAATTCTTACCTATATGCTTTCTTAATTTGTTTTTAGTTTCATGCTCATTTATTATAGACAGAATTTCGGTTCCAATTTTATTCATAATTCTTTGGTTAAAACCTTTTATCTCAAATAATGCAGTAGGTACACCGGGTTTAGCTTTCGCAATTTCTCTTAATATTTCATCGGTGCAAATAAGTTGAGGCGGCTGGCTGTATTTTATTGAAGCTTCTTGCCTCATTTGTCTTAGTGTATTATAAAGCTCAAGTTCTATTTCATAATCTAAATTTGAAGCAGCTTTTTCTAAATCATCTTTCTTAACAGATATTTTTTTTGAAATGGATAGATTGCTGCCGCTCTTTGTTAGATGTCCTTCATCAAGAAGTCTTGCTATAACATTTTCAATTTCTTTTTTTGAATGATGAGCGCAAGAACCGAACTCGGTTAATTGCAAATATTTATATTCTGTTGATTTACCTAACAAACAATTTATCAAATCTTTTTTTGATACCACGCCTTTGAAATTCTCAATTGCAGATAGAATATGCTCTTCAATGAAATTATCCTCGCTGTTGTTAACTAATCTTACACCGCGACAGTTATCGCATTTGTTACACCTATATTCTGGTTGCAGTTCACCAAAATAATTAAGTATAAATTTGAACCTACAGTTATCATACCCAACGAAATCTATCATCCTTTCAAGCTTAGCAAAATTATGTTTGCTTAGTTCCTTAATCTTTAGATAGTTAAGTTCAAGTTTATCAACCGGAATGCGCGGTTTAATCAATCTAATCGATGGGAATAAAGAAGGTTTTGTATATAAAATAATGCCGGTTTGGCTTATCAAATTTAATTGTTTTAGTACAGTATCAACATCCTCTTCAAGCATTTTCGAAATTTTATTCAAATCAATCGCTGTTTTGCTGTGGAAGATTGTACTGCCGTATTCCCTGACTAAATAAATGATCAAATCCTTAATTTCATTATCGTCCAATGATTTAATTAATGTACTAAGTTTGTTTGGCTCGACTATAAATTGTGCGAGATGTCTTTTTCTTAGTTCTTCGGAATAATTGATGTAACCAGATTCTTGCAATACCTTTATAGAGTTTTCTATGGAATTTTTGTTAATGGCTTTTAAGTTCATTAGTGAATTAAAATCATTGTCGAGAATTATTTCTTTGTTGGTTACATTACCCAATGCAACGCCGGCGTAATCGAGCAAAATATTATATACCGTTTCAATCTGTTCTCTTGAAGGATATGAATTATTGATAAAGTATTCTTGAATTTGTTTATCGTTTTTATCGTAAAGAAGAAAAATATTTGAATCGCCACCATCACGGCCGGCTCTGCCGATTTCCTGGTAATAATTTTCAATACTAGGTGGCAGATTAAAATGAATTACCGTCCGGATGTTGCTTTTATCAATCCCCATCCCGAAAGCATTTGTTGCTGCTATTATTTTTATTCTGTCCGATTGAAAATCATCCTGGATAATTCTTCTAAGTTCCGATGATAACCCGGCATGGTAATAAACAGCTTCAATTTTATTTGCTCTCAAATAGTCGGTTATTTCCTCGGTAATTCTTCTTGTTGCAGCATAAATTATTAAGGGTAATTGTTGTTTCTTAATAATCTTAAGTAACTCTTCCTTCTTTTTATCGGTCCTGATTACATTCAATAATAAATTGTTACGCTCAAATCCTCTTACAAATATTGAAGCATCTTTAATGCCGAGCTGATTGATAATATCGTTACGCACATCTTCGGTTGCTGTAGCAGTAAAAGCAGAAATTGACTGGATCCCTACATATTCAATAAATTTTTTAATCTTTCTATAGCTTGGTCTAAAATTATGGCCCCATTCGCTTATACAATGTGCTTCGTCGATAAAAATATGATCCGGTTTTAAATTACGCATCCTCTCGGGAAAGTGTAAATTATCAAGTCGCTCCGGCGATACATAGAGTATTTTAATTTTATTCTGGGATAACTGATTTAAAACTTTTTCTGTTTCCTTAAAGTCTAATGAGCTGTTAATAAAAGCCGATATACTTCCTGATTTGTTTAATGAATCTACCTGATCTTTCATTAACGCAATGAGAGGGGAGACAACAATTGAAAATCTTTGTGCACTAAGAGCCGGGACTTGATAGCAAATTGATTTTCCGCCGCTGGTTGGCAATACAGCCAGAACATTTTTCCCGGATAAAATTGTTTGAATTATTTCTTCTTGTCCAGGTCGAAAATCATCAAAACCAAAATATTCTTTAAGTATTTCCTTAGGAGTCAATTCTAATTATCGCTTTGATAAATATTGACAATCAGTTATCTTTGATAAAAATAAATATAACAGAAAAATATGCTTAAAATAAACCACATAGAAAAAACTTTTGACAATCTTGTAGCGCTGGCAAATGTATCGCTTAACATAGAAAAAGGTGAGTTCTTCGGTTTACTTGGTCCAAATGGTGCCGGCAAAACTACTTTGATGAACATTATTATTGGTTATCTTCAGCCCGATGTTGGAACCATTACAGTTGATGACGAAATCATTATGTATGAAGATTTAGGGATGAGAAAAAAGATCGGGTATGTGCCGCAAGATATCTCTCTCTATTTAGAATTAAGTGCTTATCAAAACCTTGTAATTTTCGGGAAACTTTATGGATTAGGGAAAAATGACCTTGAAAAAAAGATTGATGAAGTTTTAGAATTGGTTCAGCTAATTGATCGGAAAAAAGATTTAGTTAAAGGATTTTCAGGAGGGATGAAAAGGAGGTTGAACTTAGCAGTTAGCTTACTCCACGATCCTCAAATACTTTTGTGCGATGAACCAACCGTTGGTGTTGATCCGCAATCGCGTAATGCAGTTTTTGACATGCTTACAAGTTTGAATCAAAAAGGGAAAACTATTCTTTACACTACTCATTACATGGAAGAAGCTGAAAGGTTATGTTCACGGCTTGCAATTATTGATAACGGGAAAATTATTACACAAGGTACACTGCTCGATTTGATAAACCGGTTAGATCAAAAAGAAACAATTAAAATTCAAAAAACAGCACACACAAAGGATAAAATCGATTCAATAAAAAATTTAGGACACGTTACGGAATATGATTTCTATTATGAACTGCTACCTAAAGAAGAGAATTCACAGCATTCTACAATCTTTAGACATTTCGAAATGTTAAATATTCCGTCGCAATTCATTGAAATTAGCCGGGCATCCCTCGAAGATGTTTTTCTTAATCTTACCGGAAGGAGTTTAAGAGATTGAAAAATATATATAATCTTATCGTAAAAGATATTGTCAGATTCTTAAATGATAAACCGGCAGTATTGTTAACATTTATTGTCCCGATGGCACTGATCGTAATCTTCGGAAGTATATTTGGCGGAAGCGGATCTCCAAGAGGAAAGGTTAGCATTATACTTGTGAATGAAAGTAATACACCGGTTTCAAGGATTTTAGAAGCACGTCTTGATTCTGCCCAATCTTTAAGGATAGTAAAAAAATATCTACCTGAAAATGGTAAAGATTCACTAAAGTTTACCGAAACAGTTGCAAAAGAATATGTCCAAACCGGCAAGATATCTGCTGCAGTTGTTATGCCTAAAGATTTTTTTACCGACACTTCTGCTACTCTTAAGTTTAAGTTTTATTATGATCCGAAAAATGAAATTGAGTCTTCTATAATTCAGGGGCAGATGCAGCAAACGATAATGACCCATGTTCCAAGGTTAATACCTTTCTTGATGCGAAGAAGGGCAATCGATTTTATTGGTGACGATAGCACAGCAATGTTTGTACGATCGCTTGGCGGAATTCTCGAAACATATTTTGATGTGCCGGCTGATTCCTTTGTACAAAGTCTAACTAAGATAGACACAACAGAGCAAACCCAAACAGCCGCCAATGATTCAAGTGAAGAAAACCAGATGTTTGGTAATTTCATAAAATTTGAGAGTGAGCAACTTGTCGGAAAAGAAGTATCCAACCCGGGATTAACAAGAAGTGTCGGCGGATGGGCAATTATGTTCTTACTCTTTTCATTAACCGGTGCTGCTACATCCTTGTTCGAAGAAAAACAAGAGGGAACTTTGAAGAGGTTACTTTGCATGCCGGTTAACCGCTCCCAAATATTATGGAGTAAATATATCTACACAATGTCGCTCGGGGTTGTCCAGCTATTTGTGCTGTTTGTTTTTTCATGGGCTTTCTTTAATGTAGATGTATTTTCAAATCTTCCTAATTTGTTTGTAGTAGTTATTGCTTCATCTGCCGCTGCCGTATCATTTGGTATGTTAATAACGTCAGTCGCAAAAACAATCAACCAAGCTAACGGTATTAGTACATTAGTTATCCTTGTAATGTCCGCAGTGGGCGGTTCATGGTTCCCGGTAACATTATTCCCCGATTGGATGCAAGCTATTTCTAAAGCTACGCTTACGTATTGGTCGGTTGAGGCATTCTTACAAGTTTTATGGAGGCAAGCACCCTTCTCTGCAATTATTCCGAACGTATTGATTCTGTTAACATTTGCATTTTTGATCAATGCTTATGCACTGGTAAGATTCAAAAATGGTAAGGTGTTTTAGGTTTAATACTAATTATCTTATTTTTTGAACTCAAACTCTAATTCTCATTATCCATCCCGCAATTATTGGTTTTAGTAAAATTTAACAGTGTAATTCGTTTTTTTCTGTTAAATGATGATATTTACTGGTATAAATTTTGTCATTTGTTATGGTTAGTTTAGTTAGTAATTATTTAATACTCTAAAAATTAGGGACAATAATGGCAGAGGAAAAATTAAAATTAGAAGATCTACTTGGGAATGTCCAGCGAGAGGAAGAACAAGAACGGATCGATTATGTGGCAATTATTGGCGGCGGACTTATGGGTCAGGGTATTGCCCAAACAATTGCAAGCGCTGGTGTAGATATTCTTATAGTAGAAAAAGACAAGGACCGGATTATACAGTCTGAGGAATCCTTGAAAGCTTCGATGGAAAGAGAAATATCAAGATGGGCTATGACACAGAGCGAAATGAAATCCATTCTAAGCAGAATAAAGTGGACCGATGATATTCAGGATGTAACGGATTGTGAACTGATTATTGAAGCAGTCGATGAAAATTATGAATTGAAAAAGTGGATATTTAAGGAACTGGATGAAATTGCAAAACCGAACACTATTTTTATCTCCAATACATCAACATTAAGTTTGACGAAAATAGCCGAAGTTACCAGCCGTAAAGATAAAATTATTGGGATGCACTTCTTAAACCCGGTACCCAAAGTTCCGCTGGTCGAACTTGTTAAAGCACTAGAAACATCCGACAAGACGGTAGAGATTATTAAGAAGTTTGCAGCAAGAATAGGAAAAACGGCAGTAGAGGTTTATGAATACCCCGGTTTTGTTACCACAAGGGCAATAGTTCCTCTTCTTAATGAAGCAATGCACATCTGCTTGGAAGGCATTGCCTCTGCAAAAGATATTGATACAGCTATGAAGTTGGGTTATAATTTTAAAACCGGTCCGCTCGAGATGGCTGATTCGATGGGGCTGGATGAAGTATTAGCATGGATGGAAACTTTATGGAACACGCTCGGCGAACCGCGTTACCGCCCGAGTCCTATATTACGCAAATTAGTGCGCGAAAGGAAACTTGGTAAAAAAACCGGTGAAGGATTTTTTAAGTATGATGCCGATGGCAAAATTATCGGATAAAAATTTGAGGAGAAAATGAAAGTTTTAGTTTTAAATTGCGGAAGTTCATCAATTAAATATCAGTTTATCGATACTGCAAATCGTATTGCCCTTGCTAAGGGAATGGTTGAAAGAATTGGAATGACAAGCGCTGTATTAACTCACCAACCGTTGAATAAAGAAAAGATCAGGATTGTTGGAGAAATTTTAGATCATTCGATAGCTATTGAATACGTTATTGCTGTTCTGCTTAGTCCTAATCATGGTGTGATAAAAGACAAAAAAGAAATTGATGCAGTAGGGCATCGTGTTGTTCATGGCGGCGAAACTTTTTCCGGGTCGGTACTTATAACAGATCAGGTTATGAATGCTCTCAAGGAAAATATAGAGTTGGCCCCACTCCATAATCCACCAAACATAAAAGGCATTCAAGCAACTAAAGAACATTTACCAACTACCCCCCAGTGCGGAATATTCGATACCGCATTTCATGTTAAAATGCCGCCGCATGCTTATCTGTATGGAATACCATATGAACTTTATAAAAAATATAAAATTCGCCGTTATGGATTTCACGGTACATCACATAGATATGTTTCAGAACGGGCAGCACAAATTCTTGGCAAACCGATTGAACAATTGAAGATTATTACTGCCCATCTCGGTAACGGATGCAGCATGGCAGCTGTTGATAACGGAAGATCGGTTGATACAACTATGGGTTTTACACCCTTAGAAGGGTTGATAATGGGAACAAGAAGCGGTGATATGGACCCATCGGTAATTCTTTATATCATGGCTAAAGAAGGATTATCTTTATCCGAAGCAAATACATTACTAAACAAGCACAGCGGATTGATCGGGATAAGCGGTGAAAGTAGTGATATGAGAGAAATTGAAGAAGCCGTTGCTGAAGGAAATAAAAAAGCTAAATATGCTTTTGATGTCTTTACCTATCGCATAAAAAAATATGTTGGTGCTTATACCGCTGCTATGGGCGGGCTTGATGCTCTAATTTTTACCGGCGGAATTGGCGAAAATTCAATCATGGTTCGAAATGATGTTTGTGCAAATATGGAATTCCTCGGGATAAAAATTGATGAAGAGTCAAACAAAAATGTAAAGGGTGAGTGTGTTATTTCAACTGCCGACTCAAAAGTAAAAGTAATGAGAATCCCTACAAATGAAGAACTTGTAATCGCTTTAGATACCGAGCAAATTGTAAGCGAACAGCTTTCAGTTAAGCACGCCGCAAGTGTAAATTAACTTTTTCAATAAAGCTTACCATTAAATCCCACTATACAAGTGGGATTTTTTGTAAATTACAAAAGACATAAAATGTATTCATATGGATTTTAATCTTTTTCTATTAACATTTATTCCTTTGTTTGTTGCGATAGATATAATCGGTACTACACCGGTTTTTCTTGGGTTTACTGAAGGCATATCCCATTTCCAAAAGAAGAAATTAATAATTGAAGCTTGTCTTACTGCCTTTATAGTAGCACTCGGATTTCTATTTGCCGGTAAAGCGGTTCTCCGTTTTCTCGGTATTACAATCAATGATTTCCGTATTGCCGGCGGATTAGTTCTACTTATTCTCAGTATCAATGATATTCTTTCATCTTCCGATAACCGTAGAAATCCGCATACTAATATTGGTATCGTTCCGCTAGGAATTCCATTGATTATGGGTCCGGCTGCGTTAACAACCATTCTTATTTTGAATGATAAATATGGTTTTATTCCAACAATAACTTCGATGCTTGTAAATTTTATCATCATCTTTGCAATACTCACTAATGCAAGATGGATAGCAAAAATTCTTGGTGTTGGCGGATCAAAAGCGTTTGCTAAGATTGCATCGCTGTTTCTTGCTGCTTATGCCGTGATGATGATAAGAGAAGGAATATCAATAATTATTAATTCACCCTGAGGTAAACAATGGAATTAAATCTTCAAGGTAAAACTGTTTTAATTACTGCCGGCAGTATGGGTATAGGCAGAGCCACAGCCGAATTGTTTATTAAAGAAGGATGTAAAGTTGCAATCTGTTCGAGGAGTAAAGAGAATCTATTAAAGACTGTCGGGGAAATAAAATCTATTTATAATATTGAACCGCTTTGGGAAATATGCGACATAAATAAGTTGGTCGATATCGAAAATACGATCAAGACAGTAAAAAACAATTATGGGCCGATCGATATTTTAGTTAATAATTGCGGCGGTCCGCAGCCCGGTTTTTTTGAAGATCTTACCGATGAAATTTGGGAAGATGCATTTACTCAGGTTCTAATGAGCGCTGTTCGCTTTACACGTTATGTATTGCCGGATATGAAATCAAAAAACTGGGGCAGAATAATAAATATGACTTCGCTTTCTGTTAAACAGCCGGTCGATAATTTAATTTTATCCAATGCATTAAGAAGCAGTGTTACGGCATTCGCAAAAACGTTAAGCAGTCAAGTTGGTAAATACAATATTACAGTGAACAATGTAGCGCCCGGTTATACTTTAACAGCAAGGTTATATGAGCTAGCGGTTGCCCGTGCAAAACAATCGGACGAATCACACGAGCACGTACTCGCTTCTATGGCTAATGATGTTCCGATGAAAAGATTAGCACGCCCTGATGAAGTTGCATCGCTTGTGGTTTTTTTAGCTTCTGAGCAAGCCGGGTATATTACCGGAACTACTATCGGTGTTGACGGAGGAGTGATAAAATCTACTTATTAATTGAGAATTGAGAATGGCGAATTGAGAATTAAATGAAAATTTTTGAGAAACATTACGAATATGGCAATCCGATTCTTGATAAGAGTTTTAGATTTGGAGCTAAGGTTGTTAAATTTTATTTGATTCGAATCAAAAATGATTTTCAAATCAAAGATATTTTAAGACAATTAATGAGATCAGGCACTTCAATAGGTGCTAATGTAGCTGAATCTCAAGAAGCGGCTTCAAAGAAAGATTTTGTCAATAAATTATCCATAGCATTAAAAGAAGCAAGAGAAACAGAATACTGGCTAAAATTATTAAAAGAATCTTCTGTAATAAATGAAAAAGAATTTATGAGTTTAATAAATGATTGTAATGAATTAATTTGTTTATTGGTTTCAATAATTAAAAAATTAAAAGAGAGTTAATTTTCAATTTGCAATTCTCAATTACAAAATCTTTTCCTTGTAACAGAGGACAGTATGATAAAAGAAATTGAATTAGTAATCCCACCAGAACTTATTTATAACCCTGAATATTTAAAGAATAAAGCAGTTGAGCAGCTTAATATTTCTAACGAAGATATTTCAGCAGTTCAAACAATCCGCCGTTCAGTTGATGCACGAAGCAAAAACCCTATATATCGTGTTCGCGTAAACGTTTATATAAATGAAAAACCAGCACCTTTATATCGACAAATTGAATTTGGGCATGTTGATAAAAATAGATCCGCAATTATAATTGGTTTTGGACCGGCCGGGATGTTTGCTGCACTGAGATTAATAGAACTTGGAATAAAACCGATCGTATTAGAACGCGGTAAAGATGTCCAAGCGCGCAGAAAAGATTTGCGGGCTATTCAGCAGCATGGAGAAGTAAATCCAAATTCCAATTATTGTTTTGGCGAAGGCGGTGCCGGTACATACAGCGATGGCAAACTCTACACGCGTGCAACAAAACGCGGTAATGTAAATCGTATCCTTTCATTATTTGTTCAGCATGGCGCACAAGAAGAAATTTTAATTGATGCCCATCCCCATATCGGCTCTAATAAATTGCCGAAAGTTGTATCGAATATTAGAGAGACAATAATTAATTGCGGGGGAGAAATTAATTTTGAATCGAAAGTGACAGATTTTATAATTGATAATTACCAAATTAAGGGTGTTGTTGTAAATGACGAAAGTGAAATAATCGGCGATGCGGTAATACTTGCAACCGGCCACTCGGCACGTGATATTTATTATCTGCTTCACAATAAGGAAATTAGCATTGAATCCAAGCCGTTTGCTATGGGAGTCAGAATTGAGCATCCGCAATCATTAATTGATGAAATACAATATCATTCTGCAACGCGTAACCCAAACTTGCCGGCATCTGCATATAATTTAACTTGTCAAATAGATGAAAAAGGTGTTTACTCATTCTGTATGTGTCCGGGCGGAATTATTATACCGGCATCGACTGCACCGGGCGAGCTCGTATTAAACGGCATGAGTGTATCGCGCCGTGATTCTCTGTTTGCAAATTCCGGTTTGGTTGTTTCAATTGATGAAAATGATTGGTGTAAATTTAAAACACACGGAGCACTTGCCGGTTTAGGGTTTCAAAAGTCTGTTGAAAAAATAGCTTTTGATTATGGCGGAAAAACTCAGCGTGCACCGGCACAAAGAATTACTGACTTTGTAGAAGGGAAGTTATCTACTTCACTCCCAAGTACTTCATATATCCCCGGGATAATAAGTGCCCCACTTCATGAAATTTTACCGGTTGTAATCTCTAATGGATTAAAGAAGGGATTGATAGAGTTCGGTAAAAAAATGAAAGGATACATTACCGAAGATGCACAAATTCTTGCTGCAGAAACACGAACAAGTTCACCGGTGCGGATTATACGGGATCCGGTAACGTTGATGCACGTTGATATAAAAGGTCTTTTCCCGTGTGGAGAAGGAGCTGGCTATGCCGGGGGAATTGTATCTGCTGCTATCGACGGTGAGAATTGTGCTGAAGCGGTGATGAAATATTTGGGATAATGTAAGTAGGGTTGCGGTATCCCGTATCCCTACATTTTAAAGTGAGATAAAATTATTCTTTCACTCTTTCAACGTACTCAGCTGTTCGAGTATCAATCTTAAGTAAGTCGCCTTCGTTAACAAATAGAGGAACATTCACTGTTGCGCCGGTTTCAAGCTTAGCCGGCTTCAAAGTATTCGTAGCGGTATCACCTTTAACCCCCGGTTCGGTATAAACAACTCTAAGATTGGTGAATACGGGTAATTCAACGGCAACTATTTGTGTCTCATCCATTAACAAATCAATATTAGTATTTTCTTTTAGGAATTGCTGCCCTTCACCGATTATTTCAGGTGCAATATTTATTTGCTCGAAAGTTTCGTTATGCATTAAAACAAAATCTTGTCCGTCTCTATACAAGTACTGGTATTGGTGTCTTTCTACTCTAACATCGTCAATACTTTCACCGGCACGGAAGCGGTTTTCTAAAACTTTACCGGTTTTCATATTTTTTAATTTAGCACGAACAAAAGCTCGCCAGTTACCGGGGTTCACATGTTGAAATTCAACTAATGTCCAGAGTTCATTATTCCATCTTATTACCATACCCGGTCTGAAATCGGCGGTTGTAGCCATTCAAATTTCTCCTATATTTCTAAAAAATTGCGGCACAAAGATAGTAATTCGGGGTCGTTTTTACTAATAGCTTATGCGATTGAAAAACCTTCTTTTTGTAAAATCTTTTTAGCTGAGGATGCAATCTCTGCATTATCAAATGATAACCTAAAACTTCCACCGGTGCCTTCCCGTACTTTAAGCAATTCAATATCTTTAATATTTATGCCATTCATAAAAAGAGCAGTCGTGAGTTTTGCCAGTACACCCGGTTCATCTTTTACATAAACATAGATATCAACTAAAGAATGAATAAATCCTTTTGTGTTTTTTGGGATTTCATCACGCTTCTTTCTAGCGTTCTCAAATTTTTCTGCCAATTGCACAAAATTATTTTTCTCAATATTGCTTTTTACCAGTTGCAGATCGTAAATAAAATTATCGATTGCCTGGATAATATTTTTGTTGTTCTTTCTAATTATTGGTTCCCAAATAGAAAAATCACTTGATGCTATTCTGGTCATATCACGGAAACCGCCGGCTGCATAATCAAAGAAATTAATATTACTCTCTTTCAACCCGGCGGAATTAATCAACGAAACCGAAACTAACTGTGGAAGATGACTAACCGCCGCAACAATGATATCATGTATCTTGGGATTTAAAAAAGTAATTCTTGCACCAAGTGCATCTATTATTTCGGAAAATCTATTTGTTACCGGCAGATCCTTTGCTAAATCGCTAACAATGTAAACAGTATTTTCAAATAATAGGTGATCTGAATTCTTATAGCCGCCTGATTCTTTACCGGTCATAGGATGTCCGCCGATATAAAATCCATCCTTACCTTTTCGTTCCCATATTTCCTGGAATGGTGTTTTTACGCTGCAAACATCGGTAACAACCTGGTTGGGTTTTAATTTATCTGATAATTGATCAAATATTTTTAGTGATAAATCGACCGGCGTGCAAATGAAAATTAGATCGGAAAGGAGTGCATCTTCAATCTTTTCTAACTTTTTATCTATATTTTTTTCTTGATAGGCGAGATCAATAATTTCTTCAAAATCAAAACCTGAAATTTCAAAATCATTGCCGCTGGCTTTTAAAGCTTTGGCGATAGAACCACCGATAAGTCCAAGACCGATTATTGAAATAGTTTTCAATTATAAAGTCCTACCGATAGCTTGTGCGATTAATCTCAATTCGGCAACTAATTTAGTAAACGTTTCCGGTAACAATGCTTGTGGGCCATCCGATAATGCTTTTTCAGGGTCATCATGAATTTCTATCATCAATCCGTCTGCACCGGCAGCAACAGCAGCACGTGCCATTGGTGGAACCTGATCGCGTAAACCGGTTGCATGTGACGGATCGGCAATTACGGGTAAGTGGCTCTTCTTGTGTACAACCGGAATAGCAGAAAGGTCAAACGTGTTGCGTGTATAATTTTCGAAAGTTCTAATTCCTCTTTCACAGAGAAATATTTCTTTATTGCCTCCCGATAGAATATATTCGGCAGACATAAGCCATTCCTCGATAGTGGACGCAATACCTCGTTTCAACATTACCGGTTTGCGGATATTACCGAGCTCTTTTAGAAGAGCAAAATTCTGCATGTTGCGTGCGCCGATTTGAAATACATCGATGTACGGTTCCATCAATTCAATATGGCTTATCTGCATCACTTCGGAAATTACTAATAGATTAAATTTATCGGCAGCGGCTCTCATTAGTTTTAATCCTTCTTCACCCAATCCCTGGAATGAATATGGAGAAGTACGGGGTTTAAATGCGCCGCCTCTTAAAATTTTTGCACCCGATTTGGCAACTATCTCAGCCAGTTTAAAGATTTGTTCTTCACTTTCAATGGAACAAGGTCCGGCAATCATCATAACCTGGTTACCGCCTATTTCCACATCTTTAATTTTTATTACCGTATTTTTTTCTTGAAAACTTCTGCTTGCAAGTTTAAAAGGTGTAGTTACGCGGTAAACTTCTTCAACACCGTCAAGAATACTGATATTCCTTATATCAAAATTTGGTTTTACACCTATTGCACCGAGTATCGTTCTTTCGGCGCCGGTCGATTTGTGAATTTGAAATCCAAATCCTTCTAAGTGTTTTACAACATTCTCTATTTGTTCTGGTGAAACATTCTTTTCTAAAATTACAACCACTTGTTACTCCAATAATTAATTATGAAACTTTTTTTCGCCGGCATTAATTGCCAATTTTATGTTATCATCTTTTGTTGGAATTGCACACGAATAATTTGGAGAATAAGCACAGTACGGGTTATATGCTAAGTTAAAATCAATATCATAAATAAAATTTGGATCAGCATTCTTTTCAAAATTAATATATCTGCCTACACCGTATGATTCTTTGTTTGTCGTTTCATCGGTAAACCAGATTGAATAATGTACTTCATTTTCACTTACTCTTCCTTCATAAACATTTATTTTATACTCAGTACCTTTATAATTGAATTTAACATATCCGAATCTTACGGTGCTTCTCAGTTCACCCTTCGTGCCGAAAATTGTAATTGTGTCTTTCAGTTCATATTCATAAAGTTTGCTTTTAAAAAGGAATTCAGGATCGACGTCAAAATAATTTAGTTCATGGAATGCAACCTTGCCTTTGTAATTGAATGGTGAATCCGGATTGTCTCTCATCCAATCATTTTTCTCTTTCCTGATACTTTCTATTTCTGCTATGTAAACTTTTTGTTCCGGCGAATAATCATTGCTGCATCCGTAAAGAAGAACAGCAAGAAATAGAACGCGGATGACCCGTCTAAAAAATAACGGGCAAGCACTGATAAGACGGATGTTGGCGGATAAATCTGTTTTAATCAGATTACAATTTTTTTTGTTCATGGTTTCTCATCTATTTTCTTTTTCAACTGGTTCAATTTATTTAATGCTTCAAGCGGTGTCAGCTCATTAATGGCAATATCGGATATTTCTTGTCTTAACGAGTCATCTTTTATTTCGAACATACTAATTTGCAGCTCATCATGGTTTTTAAGCTTAGCTAATTTAGCTTTCTTTACTTCATATGGTGTCAATTCCTTGCTTTCAAGATTTGTAAGAACTTCTTTAGCACGGCTTGTTACAAATTGAGGAAGTCCCGCCATCTGTGCAACTTGAATTCCATAACTGTGATCGGCTCCGCCCGGCGTAACTTTGTGAAGAAAAATTACTTTGTCGCCATATTCACGGACTTCTACTTTGAAATTTTTTATCCGGGGAAAAAGTTCTGCCATTTCGTTCAGTTCATGATAGTGAGTTGCGAATAAAGTTTTGGCGTTTAAGTTCGGGTTATCATGCAAATATTCTGTTATGGACCAGGCGATGGAAATGCCATCGAATGTACTTGTGCCTCTTCCAATTTCATCAAGAAGGATTAAACTGTTGCTTGTAGCATTATTCAATATGTTGGCAGCTTCTTGCATCTCAACAAGAAAGGTAGATTCACCGGCTGAAATATTATCGCTTGCACCAACACGTGTAAAGATTCTATCAACCAATCCAATCTTGGCATCTTTAGCCGGAACGAACGATCCGATTTGAGCGAGCAGAACAATCAACCCAACCTGGCGCAGATATACCGATTTACCGGCCATATTTGGTCCGGTTAATATTATAATTTGTTCTTCGTCCGATGATAGTTTGCAGCTATTCGGAGTAAATTTTTCTCCGGGAGGCAGAATTCGTTCAACTACCGGATGCCTTCCATCAATGATATTTATTTCGTTTGAATTATCAAGAGTGGGTTTTACATACTTATATTCATCTGCACAATCAGATAATGATTGATAACAATCGAGCATTGCAATTAGTTGCGCGTTCTCTTGAATCGCTGTTGCTTCAGTTGCTACTGCTTGTCTTACCTGATCGAACAATTGCAATTCAAGTTTTGCAATATTCTCCTCGGCGTTTAATATTCTGTCTTCGTACTCTTTAAGTTCAGGAGTAATATATCGTTCGCTGTTTACGAGTGTTTGCTTACGAATATAATTTTCGGGCACTTTATCTTTGTTTGCGTGGCTTATATCTATATAATAACCAAAGACTTTATTGTAACTAACTTTAAGGGATGAAATTTTTGTCCGCTCACGTTCGGTTCGTTGTAAATTAGAAATCCACTCTTTAGCATTCTTTGATAATGACCGTATTTCATCAAGCTCGGAATTAAATCCTTCACGTATAACACCACCATCTGCTATAGCAAGCGGAGGATCATCG
The DNA here is from genome assembly GCA_040755055.1 of Bacteroidota bacterium. Lineage (GTDB taxonomy): Bacteria > Bacteroidota > Ignavibacteria > Ignavibacteriales > Melioribacteraceae > DYJK01. The sequence continues at coordinate 77,994 of JBFMBS010000002.1, read as the reverse complement.
GAAATTGCCAATTCAATTTTTTCTATTAGCGATTCAAGATTCTTCAATCGCTGATTTATTGCAACTAATGTTTCAACCGAACTTAAATCCAACAATTGTTTGATGAGCGGAATTTTTTTTAGCGATGATTTTAAGTTTAATAGTTCACGCGGATTTATTCTACCGGTGCAGACTTTCGATGTTAATCGTTCTAAATCGCCGATTTCTTTAAGTTCGTTTTTAAGGTTCTTCCGGAGAGTTTTGTTTTTAAAAAATTCTTCAACACATTCCTGGCGTTTTAATATTGGTTCTAATTTTTTTAGTGGGGAAGTAATCCACTTTTTCAGCATCCTTCCGCCCATCGGTGTCTCGGTTCTATCAAGTATTGAAATCAAAGAACCTTCACGTTCACCTTCATTCATTGTAAAAGTGATTTCCAGATTTCTCTTGGTAGAAAAATCGAGAAGCATATAATCTGAAGGATTATATCTTGAAATTTTATTTATATGGGGCAGATTAGCTTTTTGAGTTTCTCTTAGATAATTAAGCGCGGCTCCGGCAGAACAAATTGCAGATTGTAGATTTTCTATTCCAAATCCTTTAAGAGTTTTTGTGTTGAAATGATTCATTAAAAGTTCGGAAGCAAAATCTAAATTGAAAATCCAATCGTCAATTTTAGTTATGCGTGTACCGGGAATAGCTTTTTGTATCAACGGTTCTAATTCATTCTTAAATTTTTTGGGAATTAAAACCTCGGAAGGATTAATTGAACCAAGCTGTTGCGGTAATTCATTTCTATTCAATTCAAATGTTTGAAACTCACCGGTTGAAATATCGCAAAAGGAAATTCCGGCAATATCCTCATCAAGAAAAATTGAGAGTAGATAATTATTCTTTTTGTGATCGAGAAGCTTATCCGAAAAAGCTACTCCTGGAGTAACAACTTCGATCACATCACGTTTGACTATACCTTTGGCAAATTTCGGGTCCTCAAGCTGTTCGCATACAGCAACCCGGTAACCGGCACGTACTAATTTCGGTAAATAGGTATCAATGGCATGATGTGGAAAACCGGCAAGGGGTACATCTTCAGCAGCACCATTAGCACGTTTGGTTAAGGTAATGCCCAAAACCTTGGAAGCTATTTTTGCATCGTCTTCAAAGGTCTCAAAGAAATCACCCATCCGGAAAAGTAGAATTGTGTCCGGGTAATTCTCTTTAATCCTTGCATACTGGGCCATTAGTGGTGTTGGTGCCATTGCAAATTTTTGAATTTTGGGCTAAAAATATACGAGAATGACGAACGAATAACAATTTGTGGTTTTATTATCAACCATCTTTTTATGATAGATACACCATCTTTATATAAGAACTAATTAATTTAAGGTGATTACCTATTTATTTATATTGCACATCATAACGAACAAGAAAAGTGTAATGATGAAAAAAAGATTATACCGTATTAATTCAATCTTTTATGAAGATGGTCTTGCTAAAATTCAAAAATTTTCCACATTCAACTTTCAGATTGCCAGAGAGATTAGAAAAAAGTATGATGTTGATGAGACTCTTTTCTCCATCAACGGGAATGTTGTGTTTATTAATAACCAGGCAGTGAGAATTTTTGTTAAGAATATAAATGATGTCCGTCCGCCGGAAAATAATGTTAAAGTAGGCGAGGTAAATGCTGCCGGTTTGCTGGACGAAATTTATCATTACCTTTTTAGATTGTATGAAATACAAGTTAATCCCGGCGTTGTAACTAAAGCACTAAATTATTTGAACACAAATATTGGCGAAGACAACACACGAAAATTGCTATTTGATTTTATTTCTATTTTTCCGCCGATGGAAATTTACAGAGGAAAGGTAAGTTCATTCGATTATTTGAATTCATATACGGCGGACCGCTCAAATGTAGAAATTACACTTGAAGAGATGATGCTGCTTGCTATCGCAAATATCAACCCGGCTAACAAAAATATTTTGGAGTTATTCGATCAAAATTATTTAAGTGAAAAAGAAATTTTCGGCAAATCGATTTCAGCATTAGAAGATTTTTTCAAAAATGAAAAAACATTTGGACCCGAGAACCAGGACTTGCTGACATTCTTCAAAACTCCGATTCTGCAAAATCCTGATAACATTGAAGCTCAATTAGAATTTATCCGCGAAAAGTGGGGAATACTTCTCGATGAAAAATTCCTAACTAGAATTTTAAGCAGTAAAGACTTAATAAAAGAAGATTATACCATATTACATTTTGGCGGCGGCGGAGCGCCTATGTTCGCTCCTCAATACAAAGGACAAATTAGTGACTCCGAACTTCTAACTCTTGGTAAATCTGGTTATAAGTATGCACTCGATTCGTGGAAAGATTACGATGAACCAGAAAATTTTACACGCGACATTGATTGGATGCCGAATGTAATAATGATAGCTAAAAATTCTTATGTATGGCTTGATCAATTATCAAAAAAATATCAGCGCCATATTAAAACATTGGACCAAATTCCCGACGAAGAATTAGATCAACTTGCACAACATGGTATTAATGGTTTGTGGCTTATCGGGATTTGGGAACGGAGTAACGCATCAAAAAAAATAAAGCACATATTAGGCAACATTGATGCAGTTGCCTCTGCATATTCATTATATGACTATCAAATTGCCTGGGATCTTGGAGGTGAATATGCTTACAATAATTTGAATGAGCGGGCACGCAAAAGAGGTATTCGTCTTGCGAGCGATATGGTACCGAATCATACCGGAATTTTTTCAAAGTGGGTGGTTGAACATCCCGATTATTTCATTCAGTCCCCTTACCCTCCGTTTCCAAATTATCGGTTTACCGGTACTGATCTTTCCGATGATCCTTCCGTTGCGTTAAGGATTGAGGATGGTTATTGGAGTAGAAGTGATGCTGCTGTTGTCTTCCAGAGAATTGATAATCGTACCGGCGAAACACGTTACATTTATCACGGTAACGATGGAACCAACATGCCGTGGAATGATACTGCTCAGTTGAATATGATTCGTGCCGATGTGCGTGAAGCGGTGATACAAAAAATATTTGAAGTTGCACGCAAGTTTTCTATCATCCGTTTTGATGCTGCAATGACGCTTGCCAAAAAACATTTTTCGCGTTTGTGGTATCCGGCTCCGGGTAGAGGCGGCGACATTCCATCACGTGCAGATTGTGCAATGAGTCAAAATGAGTTCGATCAATTATTCCCAAAAGAATTTTGGCGAGAAGTGGTCGATAGAATAAATGCCGAAATGCCGGAAACACTTCTGCTTGCCGAGGCGTTCTGGCTGATGGAAGGGTACTTCGTTCGCACTCTTGGTATGCATCGTGTTTATAATTCAGCATTCATGCATATGATGATGAAGGAAGAGAATGCAAAGTATCGCGATCTAATATCTAATACACTTGAGTTCGAACCGGAAATATTAAAACGTTACGTAAATTTTATGAGCAATCCGGATGAAGAGACTGCGATTAAGCAATTTGGTACTGATGATAAATATTTTGGAGTTTGCACATTAATGGTAACTCTGCCCGGACTTCCGATGTTCGCGCACGGACAAATAGAAGGTTACACTGAAAAGTATGGGATGGAATACCAGCGTGCATATTATCATGAAATACAGAATCAATGGCTTGTTGACCGCCACGTGAGAGAGATTTTTCCACTTGCTAAAAGAAGATATCTTTTCAGCAATGTTACAAATTTTTGGCTGTTCGATTTTATTGATGATCTCGGCAGCACTAATGAAAATGTTTTTGCATACACAAACGGAGAATTTGGTGAAAGAGCATTAATATTTTATAACAATAAATATCAATATACAAGCGGCAAGATTTTCAGATCATCTTTAAAGTTGATTAATAAAGAACCGAAGACTGTTACACTTGCTGAAGCACTATCAATAAATTCATCGCCCAATCATTATTATGTTTTTAGAGAACATGTTTCAAATCTTGAATATTTGAAATCGGGAAAAGATTTTGCTCGTAACGGATTTCATATTGAATTGAATGCTTTTAAATATTTAGTCTATCTCGATTTCAGGGAAGTTTATGATGATGAGGGCGATTATGAAAAGTTGATCAAAAAATTACAAGGTAGAGGCGTACCAAGTATTTCGAGAGCTTTAACTGAAATGAAACTTGAACCGGTGCATTCGGCATTTGAACAGATGTTTGATGAAGAATCCCTCGAAGGATTTATCAAAACATGTGTTCTTGATGGCGATGAAAAGAAAAGGAAAGAAGATAAAGCAATATTCATTGATAAAAAGTTTCGCCGATTATTAAAAAATGTTAATAATCATTTCGGCTTTGACAATGGTTCTAAAGAAATATTAAATCGATTTGACAACCGGATTATTACTGTTAAAAAATTAAATAACATTTTAGAGAAGGATTTCCAGGTAGATAATAATCGGCTGCATCATGAACTTCATAAAGCTATAGTTACAAGTGCTGATACGAATTACAACGAAAATTCAGTTCTTTTTATAATGTGGCTGATTATTTCGGGCATTGAAGGGATGGCCATACGAAATGATTCTATAGATGAGCTGCTGCTCGACACACCAATTAGAAATATTTTAAGAAGGTTAGGCAGAGGGGATGCAGAAGTTTACAATGAATTATTACTTTTGAATTGTTTACGGGAAACATCTAAAATAACCGACGATATTTTTGATAGTACTGTTGAAAAAGATTTGCGAACGAAACAAGTGAGTTATGGCAAGTTGGTTGCTATTCTTGAAAAACCGGTAATCAAGAATTTTATAGGTGTAAATGAATACGAAGGAATTATTTATTACAGCAAAGAAAACTTTGAGGAACTGTTAAACTGGTTATTTTCTCTTTACTTGATTTACAAAATTGATGGACCAAATAATAAACTGGAAGGTGATAAACACTCAACGGAAAAAATTGTGTTTATAAAAGACTCATTTGAAAAGTATCGCAAAGTAAAGAGATTATCGGATGAATCAGGGTATAGATACGAAAATTTTATAGATAAATTAAACAACAATTAACCAGATTTTATCAATTCAAAAGGGCTTTCTCCTTTTCAATCTCTTCCGACAACATTTTATTGATTGCAGCGGCGGCGCGTCTTCCTTCGCCCATTGCAAGAATTACAGTTGCCGCCCCCAGGACAATATCGCCACCGGCGAAGATTTTATCTGCAGATGTTTTTTGTGTATCATCAACTAGGATGTTTCCCCATTTATTCACTTTGATTTCAGGGGTAGTTTGACTGATCAGGGGATTGCTGCTATTGCCAATAGCGACTATTACGGTATCCACCTCTAAAATAAATTCACTGTTGGGGATTACAACCGGGCGGCGTCTCCCTGAATTATCCGGCTCTCCCAATTCGTAACGCAGACATTCCATTGCGCGCACTTTCCCTTTTTCATCACCCAAAATTCTTTTAGCATTTTGTAAAAAGTAAAATTCAATACCTTCTTCTTTTGCATGGGCAACTTCTTCTTTACGTGCCGGCATTTCAACTTCGGTCCTACGGTAAACAACGTAAACATTTTCAGCGCCGAGCCGTTTTGCCATACGTGCAGAATCCATTGCAACGTTACCGCCGCCAAGTACTGCTACATTTTTAGATGGGTAGATTGGCGTGTCTGCTTTCCCTTTTTCGAACGCACGCATCAAGTTTGCACGTGTTAAATATTCATTGGCAGAAAATACACCTACTAAGTTTTCACCTTCAATATTCATGAATAAAGGAAGACCGGCGCCGGTGCCGACAAATATTGCGTTGTATCCGTCTTTATTCATCAGGTCCATTAGTTTTCTTGTTTTGCCGACAACAAAATTAGTTTTGAATTCAACTCCCATAGCAGATAATGTTTCAATCTCTTTATCAATAATATCATTCGGCAATCTGAATTCAGGAATTCCGTAACGCAGCACACCGCCAAGTTTATGAAATGCTTCGAATACTGTTACATGATGTCCTTCACGTCTGCAATCTGCAGCAACCACTAATCCGGCCGGACCGCTGCCAACAACTGCAACTTTTTTCCCGGTTTCAGGTTTTACTTCGGGTATAGATATTTTCCCGGTTGCTCTTTCCCAATCGGCAATAAATCTTTCAAGCCGCCCGATTGCGACAGCTTTATCAACATCTTTCAGTGCTTTACCAACAGTACAATTTTGCTGGCACTGAACTTCTTGTGGACAGACTCTGCCACAAATTGCCGGTAATAAACTTGCTTCTTTGATTACATAAGCGGCTTCTTCAAATTTTTCGTGTGCGATGTGATCGATAAATCTTGGTATATCAATTTTTACCGGACAGTCATCAACGCAACTTTTTTTAACGCATTGAAGACATCGCATTGCTTCAATGCGAGCTTGCTCTATAGTGTAACCAAGTGCGACTTCATCGAGGTTATGAATTCTTTCGAGCGGATCTTGAGAGGGCATCTCTTGAGCCGGAATATGAGTCCGTTCCTTCGGTTTCATATCATCAATTTTGGAAATATATTCAACAATTAATTGTTTCGCTTCTTCTGCAAGTTGTTCCGGTGTTTTATGATCCATTACTTTGACTCCTTGCTCTGTATAAGAGATTCTAAATAACATGTATGTAATTCTTTTTCTATTTCTTTGTACGAATTCAATCGTGCCATCATATTATCAAAGTCAACTTTGTGCCCGTCAAACTCAGGACCATCAACGCAGACAAATTTTACTTCTTTGCCAACATTAACACGGCATCCGCCGCACATTCCGGTTCCATCAACCATAATTGTGTTTAAAGAAACTTGTGTAAAAACTCCGTAAGGTCTTGTAGTCTCCGAACAAAACTTCATCATAATAGGCGGACCGATTGCGATAACCATATTCGGTTTTGGATTACGTTCGCATATTTCTTTTAGCGGTTCGGTAACCAAAGCCTTTCTGCCGTATGAACCATCATCGGTACAAATAATAAATTCGTCGGCAATGGATTTCATTTCGTCTTCGAGTATGATTAAATCTTTAGTGCGTGCACCGATAATTGTAATTACATGATTGCCGGCTTTCTTCAAAGCTTGTGCAATTGGATGGAGCGGTGCAACACCAATTCCTCCGCCGACACAGACGACCGTTCCAAAATTTTCTACATGGGTCGGCTTTCCCAATGGACCAACTAAGGTTGGAATATTGTCACTGACATTCAACCTGGAAAGTTTGAGTGTACTTTTGCCGACTACCTGGAAAATAATTGTTATGCTTCCTTCGGTTGTGTCGGCATCGGCGATTGTTAGTGGAATTCTTTCGCCATAATCATCATCAACCTGGAGAATTATAAACTGGCCGGCTGATCTTTCTTCGGCAATTAACGGTGCGTGGAGTTTCATCAAATAAACATCTTTGGAGAGCTGCTTCTTGAATAGAATTTTTGACATGTGTTTTCCCTAATATCGGTACTTTGATTTTAAGTCTCTCTTTCATAATTCTTGCCTGATTACCAAGAGATTTTCATACGAAAATTATCAAATATTTATTTACCGGAAAAAATATTTCTATTATCAAAGCTACCTTTAATACAAATATTTTTCAAAATCACGGACTTCACGTCTATTTAATAATTAACAAATCTGTTAAAAAAATTATCATACCTTATTTTATTTCATAATAATGAATTAGATAATCGCTGTTAAAAAAGTTTACTGACAATCATTTTTACTTCATACTTATTAACCTCAATAGAATAAAATTTCAAACAAACCAGGTTGGTACGCTCATTGAATAGTTTAGATAAGATTATTAAGAAGGAGTAAACAATGCAAAAAAGAATTCTGCTGATAGATGATGAATCGTCTTTAAGAAGATCACTTTCATTAGGTCTCAAACAATTAGGATTTGATGTTGAACCTTGTGAAAACGGCTTTACAGCTTTGAACAAGCTTGAACTCTATAAAAAGAATGCGGTTAACTTAGATACTGTTCTGGTTGATATCAATCTGCCTGATATAAACGGAATTAAACTTGGTAAGATTATTAAATCAAAATATCCCGATACTACAATGATGTATATAACCGGCTATGCAGACAAATTGGATTTTGGCGATCTGGAAGAATTGCAAGCAGATGGTCTAATTGAAAAACCATTTACAGCCGATGAGATTACTCAAAAGATTAACGAGATAATTGATAAAAAACCGAAACCAATGGAAATAGTTGAAAAGAAGGATGCTAATACTGTTTCTGCTTACGTGATGATAAAAGTAAAAGAGGATACTGACTTTTTCGCTTTGTATAAAAAATTATACTTCATGGATAGTGTTCTTTATTGTGATGCAACAAAGGGTGATATCGATATTTTTCTTCTGATACAAAGTGACTCGACAGAAAACTGTCGAAAGATTTTTGACAATCAAATCAAAAAATTTGATGGAATCAGCAGTGCTCTGTTTTCACCGGTTGGAATACCGCTGCTCAATGATGGAATTAAAGAAATTATTAATGCAGCCGGTATCACTACATTTGAAGATATGCCGGGCATGAGCAAATCAAGAGACTCTCAAAAATCAGTTTATTCATATGTCCTTGTCGATGTTGATAGAGAAAAATTAGAACAAATTTACCCGGTGTTGCGGTTAACTGAGAACGTGCTTTACTGTGATTATACGTTTGGTGATTACAATTTAATACTAATGGTTTACGGTTCACAATTCAGTGAGATTGACAAAATTATCGAGAAGAAAATTATCAATCTTGATGGCGTACTGAAGGTAAAGGAATATCCAATAATAAACATTTTTGAAATGTAACCTTGGATTTATCTAAAAGGATTTCTGTTTCTAAAATAGAACATTGTGCAAGTACTTGTCGGTAAGTAACGATGCCGGCAAATACCTTGCACTTCCTTTCTTTTAAAAATGAAGGTGTATAATTATGGAAGATGTAGAAATACTCGAAGAGAAAAAAGAAATTCTCAACTTTAAAGTTGACCTCATTAACAAACGACATCAGCATGGTTCGCTAATTCCTTTGTTGCAATCCGCACAAGATTCTTATGGGTATGTTCCTGAAAAAGTAATTCACTACATAAGTGAGCTGGTAAAAATTCCAGCCGCTGAAATCTATGGTGTAATCACGTTCTATGCTCAGTTCCGGTTAAAACCGATGGGGAAAAACATTGTCAGGATATGTGAGGGGACTGCTTGCCATGTGAACGGTGCCAAAACCGTTTTATCAGCTCTTAACGATGAATTAGGAATTACTGTCGGTGAGACTACCGATGATGGATTATTCAGTCTACTATCTGTTGCTTGCTTGGGGTGTTGTTCTTTAGCACCGGTAATGATGATAAACAACGATACTTACGGAAATCTTACTATTGACAAGATCAAAAGAACGATTAAAAAAATCAAATCCGAAGAATTATGCGGAGTTGAATATGAAAAAAATTAAAGTAGGGCTCGGAACATGCGGCATTTCTGCCGGTGGCGAATTGATATTCAACAAATTCAAGGAAGAACTCCGCAGCAAAAACATCGATGCAGAATTGAGTGAAACCGGCTGCATGGGAATGTGTTACGAAGAAGCTCTTGTAGAAATTGAAGACGAAAAGAATTCTTGCCTTTACTCTAAAGTTACAGTTGATAAAGTTGGGAAAATTGTCAACGAACATTTGATCAATGGAAATCCGGTTTCAGAGTGGGTTATAAAAAGCAATGAATCTTGTAAAGAAGAATCGTTTTTCATAAACCAGAAGAGGATTGTATTAAGAAATTGCGGTGTGATAAATCCGACTATAATTGATGAGTATATTTCCCGTGATGGGTATAAAGCTATTCAGAAAGTACTTGAGAATTATTCTCCGGACGATGTGATTGACCAGATAATAAAATCAGGATTACGCGGCAGAGGCGGTGGAGGTTTTTCAACCGGTATGAAATGGAAATTTGCAAAACAAGCAGTCGCTGATAAAAAGTATGTTATTTGTAATGCTGATGAAGGTGATCCCGGTGCGTTCATGGATAGAAGTGTTCTTGAAGGAGATCCTCATTCTGTTTTAGAAGGGATGATGATTGCAGCTTATACTATAGGAGCAGATGAAGGGTACATTTACTGCCGTGCCGAATATCCGCTGGCAATTAAACGATTGAGAAATGCATTGAACCAATGTAGAAACAGAGGATTTTTAGGAGAAAAAATATTCGGTTCAAAATTCAATTTTGATATCAAGATTAAAGAAGGTGCCGGTGCATTTGTGTGCGGTGAAGAAACCGCATTGATGGCCTCGATTGAAGGTAGGCGTGGAGTCCCTAGATTGCGGCCGCCATTCCCGGCTAATAAAGGATTGTGGGACAAACCTACAAATATTAACAATGTTGAAACATATGCTAATGTGCCCTGGATAATTTTGCACGGATGGCAAGAGTATGCATCAATGGGCACTGAAAAAAGTAAAGGGACTAAAGTTTTTGCTCTTGCCGGTAAAGTTAAGAGAAGCGGTTTGGTAGAAGTCCCCATGGGGATGACGATTAACGAGATTGTTTATGAAGTTGGCGGTGGAATAAAGAATGACCGGAAGTTTAAAGCTGTACAAATAGGCGGTCCATCTGGCGGATGTATCCCGGCAAGTATGGGTGATCTTAAGATTGATTACGATGAAATTACACGAACCGGTGCTATTATGGGTTCCGGCGGATTGATTATACTTGACGACACAACTTGTATGGTAGATCTCGCCAAATATTTTCTCAATTTCACTCAGCTAGAATCTTGCGGCAAATGCACTTTTTGTAGAATTGGTACTAAACGAATGCTGGAAATATTGGAGAGAATTACTGATGGCGAAGGTAGGGAAAGTGATATTTCATTATTGGAAGAACTCGCTTATAGAATTAAAATGGGCAGCCTTTGCGGTTTAGGTCAGACAGCACCAAATCCAGTCTTAACAACCTTAAAATATTTTCGCGAAGAATACGAAGCACACATTTTTGATAAGAAATGTCCGGCTCATAGCTGCTCTTCTCTTATCTCTTACCAAATTGTTGAAGAAAATTGCAAAGGTTGCGGTGTTTGTATAAAAGTTTGTCCAAGTGGAGCGATAACCGGTAATAAAAAAGAAGTTCATGTTCTTAATGACGGACTATGTATTAAATGCGGCAAGTGTTACGATGTCTGTAAACTTGATGCAATAATCAAAGTATAATAATTCGGGGTTAAGCTATGGAACAAATTAATGTAACAATAAACGGTAAAGAAGTATTAACTACACCGGATAAAACAATACTTGAAGTTGTTCACGAAAATAATATCGATAGTATCCCGACTTTATGCCATGATAAAAGATTAGAACATTTCACATCATGTTTTTTATGTGTCGTTGAAGTTGAAGGTATGAACAGACTGATACCGGCATGTTCTACAAAAGTTCAGAACGGAATGAAAATCCAAACGAAGAGTAAGCTGGTTGTCGATTCAAGAAAGACTGCCCTGGAATTATTGATGTCGAATCATTATGCGGATTGTATCGGACCGTGTAAAAATAACTGTCCGGCCGGTGTAGATGCCCAAACTTATATCGCACTTATATCGATGGGCAAATATGAAGAAGCGCTTAAACTTGTTAAGGAAAATAATCCACTGCCGTTATCAATCGGAAGGGTATGCGTGCGTGATTGTGAAGCAGCTTGCAGACGAAATTATGTAGATGAACCGGTAGCTGTAAATGCACTCAAAAGATTTATTGCCGATGAAGATGCACCTCATAAATGGAAACCGGTGCCCAAAGAAAAAAATAATAAGAAAATTGCCGTTATAGGAGGAGGTCCATCCGGATTATCTTGTGCATATTATTTAACGCTTGAAGGATATTCAGTTACAATTTTTGAAAAACTTCCCAAACTAGGCGGGATGCTGCGCTATGGAATTCCTGAATATCGTTTACCGAAGAAAATTTTAGACATGGAAATAAATTGGATTATCGATCTTGGTGTTGAAGTAAAAACCGGCGTTGAACTTGGAGTTGATTTCAGTATAAAAGACTTGCTTAGAAGCGGATATGATTCGGTATATCTAAGCGTTGGTGCTCACAAAGCAAGCAAACTTGGTTTGGAAGGAGAGGATAGAATATTCGGAATTTTTAGAGGTATTGATTTTCTGCGTGAAGTAGTTTTGAGTTATATACCGCAGCTACATGGAAAAGTAATTGTTGTCGGCGGCGGAAACACTGCGATAGATGCAGCACGCACAGCTTTGCGCTGCGGTGCCGAAGAAGTGAAAATTGTTTATAGAAGAAGTATAAATGAAATGCCGGCACATCATGAAGAAATTGATGCAGCACAGAAAGAAGGGATAGAAATTCTATTCCTTACAAATCCGAAATCTATCATTTCAGAAAATAATAAGTTGAAGGGGATAGAATGCTTAAAAATGGAACTTGTTGAAGGTAAACCCGGCGAAAGACCTAAACCGGTACCGGTGGAAGGATCCGAATTCAAAATTGATTGCGATTTCTTGATTGGCGCAATTGGTCAATCAGTTGATAACAATTTTTTGAAATATGATAAAGATTGTACGCTTGAGAAATGGGGAACTGTTTGTGTGAATAATGAAACGTTAGAGACATCAATACCGGGTGTATTTGCCGGAGGTGATGTTGTGACCGGACCTTTAACAGCAATAATGTCTATTGCCCAAGGTAAAAAGGCTGCTAAATCGATAATGGGTTTCATAAAATCGGGTAAAGTAGAAAAAGAAAATAGTCGTTACTACAGTTTCAAGCATAAACTTTCTAACTTATCTGATAGGGAGTTTGAGCAGACTAAAAAATTAGTACGCGAGAAAATGCACGAATTATCGATAATTGATCGTACACATAATTTCAAAGAAGTTGATCTCGGTTTTTCGGAAGAGCAATGTTTACACGAGGCAGAAAGATGCCTTGAATGCGGTTGCTCGGAATATTCAGACTGCCGCCTTAGAAAATATTGCGATGAATATAACATTAATATAAATGAATTTGTCGGTGAGACAAAAAAATATATGATTGACGGAAGACATCCGTTTATTCAGTTGGATTCAAACAAATGTATAAATTGTGGAAAGTGTGTCAGGACTTGTTCAGAGGTATTAAAAGTTTCGGCACTTGGCTTTGTTTACCGTGGGTTTAAGTCTGTTGTGAAACCGGCGATGGAAAAATCACTTTTAGAAACAAATTGTATCAATTGCGGCAATTGTATCGATGTTTGTCCTACCGGTGCCATCAGTGAAAAATATCCATTTAAAGTATTAGGAACTTTACCGAAAGAGAATCATGAAACTGTTTGTAATTTCTGTTCGTTAGGGTGCAAGGTTAATATCAAAAAAATTAATGAAGATATTTTCTTTGTCTCCAATTCAACTGAGGAAATTAAAGAATCACATAACAAAGGTTATCTATGCTCAAGGGGACGGTTTGGTCATAGGTATCTTTTAGGAAAAAACAGAATATTGAATCCACAAATTCGTAGAAATGGTTTAGTCCATAATGTTGATGTTGCAGAGGCGTTACTTTATGTAAGTAAGAAGTTAAAAGGTATAATCGAAGAATATGGAAATGATTCGATTGCTGTAATGGCATCTCCTAAACTATCTAATGAAGAACTTTATTTGCTGCAAAAATTCACAAGGATTGGATTGGGGAATAATAATATATCAAGCTTTTCAAATCTTTTGTACGGCATAGAACAGGATAGTCTCGATGACATTCTCGGCTTTACATCATCAACTGTTTCTATAGATGAAATTGAACATGCCGATATTATTGTGGTACTTAATTCTAATCTGAGTGAAGATAATCTTGTGATGGAGATGAAGATAAAAGCGGCTCAGAAAAAAGGGGCTAAACTGGTGTTGATCAATTCTTCTGAAATTCAGCTTACTAAATATGCCGACCTTTGGATAGATAGCAAGAAGGGAACCAATACTTTACTGCTTAATAGTCTTATTAATCATCTGGTTGATATAAATAAAATTGACAATGAGTTTATTAACCAGCATAAAGTTGATATTGATAATCTTTCTAATGATGCAAGAGAATATTCTGATAGAGAACTTTTACAAATAACCGGTGTGGACGAAGAAAAATATTCTAAGTTAAAAGAACTGTTGAGAAATCCTGAATCGAACATATTATTCATTTATAACCTGGATTCGACAAGTGATAAATCTGTTAATGATTTACAAGCAGTAGGTAACTTTCTAACATTAACCGGCAGATTAGGAAAGCCGGAAAACGGTATTATAATATTACGTGAATTTAATAATGCAGTTGGCTCGATAGAAATGGGTGCCAATCCCAATTATCTTCCGGGGTACGTTAAGAATATGGAATATGAAGAAATAAAACGAATAGGAAATTTATGGTGCACAGATTTGCAAAATATTTTCACAACGGATAATCTTTCAAAGAAACTACGGAGAGGAGAGATAAAAGCATTATTGATTTTTGGAGAAAATCCGTTAATCGAAAAAAATAACAGAAAATATTTTAATGGTGTTGAATTCATGGTAGTTTGCGATGCATTTCATACCGATACGACAATTGAGGCAGACTTATTATTGCCGGCGGCAACTTATCTTGAACAATCCGGTACATATGTAAGATGTGATAATGTTTATCAAAGCTCTCCAAAAATAATCAATGGGTTGCATGAATTTGAAAATTGGGAAACGATATCAAAACTAGCTTCACATTTCTCAAATCAATTTCGTTATGACTCGATTTCAGATATCAATTATGAAATTGAAAAGGTAAATAGATTATATAACTATAAGGGGAAGGATAATACTTGGCTGCCGGGCTATTTTAGCAACGGTTTTAGCGAAAAGGTTTTGCATGTTAATAATACAATGGTCGATCTATCGACATTCGATCCTATTAAACCAATAATTCACTATCAGGAGAATTACTATTTTAACAATATAAAAAAGAAGTTATCCTAGTTTTTATGATTGCACTTAGTGATTTAGGATTGGTCAATGAGCTGTTAGATGATGTCGCTATCATAAAAGAAGATTTTACATTAATCTATGAAGGATATTCTTTAAAGAAACTGCTGTCCATTGCCAATGTAGAATTAACAAAACTCAATTCTTCCGGCATAACGCCCAATGGGATTATAATGCAGCATCTTAAACATGTTTTTAATGTCAAGGAACCTCACTCATTTTACCTTCCCGGTATCGACAAAGAAATTTTAATTTTCCCTTATGATAACGGAAAGAATAGCATCTTTTTTATAAGTACAAAAGAAAAAATTGTTCAAATCACAAACATTAAACACGAACTAAAAGAAAGAGTTAAAGAACTTAAATGTTTATATGAAATCAGCAACGAATTAGAAAAAACGAATCGCATAAATGATGTTCTGGATGACTGTGCAAAGTTAATCGAGAATGCTTTCCAATTTCCGGATGATGTTGTTGTTAAAATAAAAATCAATAAGAACATCTATGGCAAAAAGATTTTACCGGAAGTTAGAGAGCATAACTTTATAACTGCAGATATTAAATCGAGCGGCAATACTGAAAATAGAATTGAAGTTTATTCAATTAATGGGCTTGGATTTTTAGAAGAGGAACAAAAATTAATTGATGAAATAGCTGTTAAGATAGCTACTCTGGTTGAGAAAGAAGAAAAAACAAATTATTTGGAGAAACAACAGAAAATTTTAACTGCTAAGAATGATGCACTCTTAAAAATGACCGAGGAGTGTTTCCAAAAGAGAGAGAAGTTAAGCGCATTCTTTAAAGCGATTTCCGATGTTATCGTTGTTATCGATTCCAACTTTAGCATTATAATGTCTAACAAAGATGATATAGGCGACTCAGGAAAATGTTATAAGAAAATATTTGGCAGAGATACCCGCTGTGAAAATTGTGCCGGGCTTGAATCTTTTAACTCGGCCTCAAACGCATTCCGTGAAGTACAACATGAATCGAGAACATATTCTCTAAGAGCATACCCGATATTTGGTTTAGATGGAAAAGTTGAAAGGGTGCTGGAAGTCTGCCACGACATAACAACCCAAAAATATCTCGAGACACAATTAATACAGTCTTATAAACTTGCGTCTCTCGGTAAACTTGTTGCCGGGGTTGCCCATGAAATCAATAACCCGAATACCTTCATTCTTGGAAATTTAAAAATTGTTCAGGAAGCATTTACTGATATCTTCCCGATTCTCGATAGTTACTATAAAGAAAATAACGATTTAAAGATAGCCCGGCTTAATTATGAATTATTCAAGGAGAATATTAGTCTTCTAATTTCGGATATGATTAACGGTGCAAACCGCACTAAAAAAATTGTTAGCGATCTAAGAAATTTTGCTAAGAAAGATGATGGTTCATTAGTTGAAGATGTTGATCTAAATGATCTTATTAAAAACAATCTTACGCTAACATTTAAGGAAATAAAAAAACATGCACAACTTGAACTTGAACTTTGTGATAGTCTGCCGGTATTCAAAGGCAACGGTAATAAGATTGAACAAGTGCTGCTGAATCTTGCTATGAATGCTTCTGAAGCAATAGTTAATGATAACGGGCTGGTTAAAATAAAAACCATCTATAACGAGAGCTCTGGTGAAATTGTGCTAACTATCAGTGATAATGGAATTGGAATGGATGATTCGGTATTAAAAAATATTTTTGATCCCTTCTTTACTACCAAAAGAGATAATGGCGGTACCGGCTTAGGGCTTTCAATTTCTTACGGAATAATTAAAGACCACGGCGGTAAGATAGAAGTATTTTCAAAAGTTGGAGAAGGGACTACTTTTACAATAAAAATTCCGGCAAAAAGGTAGTGGTATGATCAAGATTCTTTTGATTGATGATAACCAGGCAGTATTGAATTTCTTGCGGATACTTCTTCTACAGAAAAATAAGTACCAGGTAGAAACGCTGCAAGACAGCACCAAAGCTTATGAACTATTAAGCAATAATAAATATGATTTGCTGCTCCTTGATATGGATATGCCGAATGTGACCGGTTTGGATATCTTGAAACACATTGTGAAAAATAAATTACTGTTAAAGACAATTGTGCTCACCGGAGTAGAAGATATTGATCTTGCTATTTCTGCAATGAAACTCGGTACTTATGATTACATGTTAAAACCTATCGAAGAAGATCATCTTCTTGAGGTGATAGATTCTGCACTCAAAGAACAAGTTTTGGACAATAAAGAGGTCGAGATTTCTCAGAAAGCTGTACTGGACGGATTGAAGTATAAAGATGCTTTTAGCGGAATAATTACTAATGATGAAAAAATGATCAAAATTTTTCATGTTGTAGAGAAATTTGCCCAGACAGATAATAGCGTATTAATATGGGGCGAAAGCGGTTCCGGAAAAGAATTAATTGCAGAAGCAATTCATAAAATTAGCAACAGAAGAGATAAAAAATTTGTTGCTGTTAATGCCGGGGCGTTTGCTCAAGAATTATTTTCATCCGAATTTTTTGGTTACGATAAAGGAGCTTTCACCGGGGCATCGCATGATAAAGCCGGTTTTATAGAGGAAGCTAACGGGGGTACTCTTTTCTTAGATGAGATTGGCGAACTTACACTCCCTATCCAAGTAAAACTTTTAAGAGTACTGCAAGAAGAAGAATTTTACCGGCTTGGTTCTACAAGAAATATTAAAGTTGATGTTAGGATTATCGCTGCAACCAATAAAAATCTTTTTGATGAAATTAAAAAAGGAAATTTTAGGAAGGATCTGTTTTTCCGGTTGAACATAAATTCTATTAACTTACCTCCATTACGGGAGCGAAAAGGAGATATTGAATTATTGGCAAACTATTTTCTGAGAAAGTTCAATGAAAAATTTGGTAAGCAAATAAATAGAATATCCGATTCGGTTATGAATTATCTTAAATCTTAT
This sequence comes from Bacteroidota bacterium, assembly GCA_040755055.1. Taxonomy (GTDB): domain Bacteria; phylum Bacteroidota; class Ignavibacteria; order Ignavibacteriales; family Melioribacteraceae; genus DYJK01. The sequence goes on along the minus strand of JBFMBS010000002.1, from coordinate 60,089 downwards.
GCTTTCCCAGGGAATGTTAGAGAACTTATGAACATTATTAACAGCGCAATAATAGTAGAGACATCCAACGAACTTAGAAAAAAATCGTTGCCAAGCTATTTCCTTGAAAATAATAATTCCATTAGTACTCTTGACGAAGAAATCATTCCGCACTCTCTAAGTGAAATTGAAAAAGAACATATCATCAAGGTACTGGAGTTTACAAATAATAACCGAACCAAAGCTGCTGAGATACTTGGTATATCACGTGTCAATCTTATAGCTAAAGTAAAAAAATATAATATTGATCGTCACTCAACACATTGATTTTTTTATTTACCGAGCAGCAAGGTTTTCTTACCGGGCTTCTTAGTTATTCCCATCACAAAAGATTTTCTAAATGATATTATTTCGGATTAATTTAATATCTTTAATAAGAAGATATCGAATCTTTTTCACCAGATTTTTATCTTATTGCTTAAACATTGTTAAGGAGTTATTAATGATAATTGGAATTCCGAAAGAGATAGTGGAAGGAGAAAACCGTGTTGCCATCGTGCCTGATGTAGCTGCAAAACTTATTAAAAAAGGTTTTGAAATTAGAATTGAAAAAGATGCCGGATTGAATGCCGGTTTTACTAATGATAAATATGAAATTGCCGGTGTAAAAGTAATTCAAGATCTACCTGAATTGTATTCGAATTCTGATATTATTCTGAAAGTGCAAAAGCCGATTGAACACCCGGTTCTTAAAAAGAATGAACTAGAATTAATGAAGCAAAGCACTTTATTGATTACATTTTTCTATCCTCTATTTAATATTAATTTGGTTAAGCAAGCAACATCATTAGGAATAAATGTTATATCAATGGATGCGATTCCGAGAACAACACTTGCCCAGAGGATGGATGCTTTGAGTTCCCAAGCAAATTTAGCCGGGTATAAGAGTGTTTTACTTGCCGCTAATTACCTTCATAAAATATTTCCTTTAATGATGACTGCAGCCGGGACTATCTCTCCGGCAAAAGTAGTTATTATGGGTGCCGGCGTTGCCGGTCTTTCGGCATTAGGAACAGCCAGAAGATTAGGTGCTGTTGTTGAAGTATCGGATGTTCGTCCCCAGGTTAAAGAAGAAGTTCAAAGTCTCGGTGGGAAATTTATAGAAGTGCCTACTGATGCTTCGATGCAAGACTCCGGTGGTTACGCGAAGGAGCAAAGTGCTGACTTTTTGAAGAAGCAAAAAGAATTAATGTATAAACACATTACCGAAGCCGATATTGTTATTACAACGGCTTTGATACCGGGTAAAAAGGCACCGGTACTTGTAACGGAAGAAATGGTAAAGAACATGAAACCGGGCTCTGTTATACTTGATATGGCTACTGAATTTGGCGGTAATTGCGAAATAAGTGAAAAAGGTAAAGTCGTTGAAAAATATGGAGTTACATTGATTGGCGAAACGAATTTGCCGAGTTTAGTCCCATTTAATGCAAGTGACATGTATGCTAAGAATATTCTTAACTTAATAGAATTTTCAAGTAAGGAAGGAAATTTTATTCATAACATGGATGATGAAGTTATAAGAGGAGCAACAATTATTAAAGATGGAGTTGTAGTTCATGAAAAAACAAAAGAATTATTATAGTTGATAAGGGGTTAAAATGGAAACTCTTGGTTTAATTATGCTTGTATATGTGTTCGTCTTAGCGATCTTTGTTGGATTTGAATTAATTACAAAAGTTCCTCCAACATTGCACACGCCGTTAATGTCAGGTTCCAATGCAATATCTGGAATTACAATTGTTGGTGCAATTTTAAGCGCCGGCTTACATGAATTCACCATTAGTACAATACTTGGTTTAATAGCTGTCATTTTCGCAACGATAAATGTAGTTGGTGGTTTTTTAGTTACTGATCGTATGCTTAAAATGTTTAAGAAGAAGTGAGATCAACTATGAATATAATTATTGAAGTTAGTTATCTCATTTCATCTGTGCTTTTTATTATAGGAATAAAAAATTTATCATCACCAAAGACTGCTAGAAAAGGAAATTTATTGGCGGCTATCGGAATGCTGATTGCAATTGTTATTACCTTATTTGATCAGCATGTACTTACCTTCGAATGGATTATTATTGGATTTTTAATCGGGAGTATTATTGGTGCATTGATGGCATACAAAACCCCAATGACCGGTATGCCTCAAATGGTGGGATTATTGAATGGGTTTGGCGGAGGCGCTTCGTTGCTTGTTGCTGTTTCCGAATACTACAAGATGAAAAATTTCCCGACATGGTCGTTTAATATTCAAACTGATGTAACTATAGCTCTTAGCATTTTGATAGGCGCGGTTACGTTTACTGGTTCACTTATGGCTTTTGGCAAGCTTCAAGGTTTAGTTACGGGGAAAGTGGTTAAATATCCGTTACAGCATCCAATCAATTTACTTTTATTAGTTATTACGTTTGCTTTAGGCACCTGGTTTGTAATAGATCCTAATCTAGAATGGGTTGTGATTTTGATTGCTTTGATATCATTATTACTCGGTGTGCTTTTAGTTTTGCCTATCGGTGGTGCAGATATGCCCGTTGCAATTTCATTACTTAATTCATATTCAGGATTAGCCGGTTCTATGACTGGTTTTGTCTTAAAGAATAATGAACTAATTATCGCTGGAGCTTTAGTAGGTGCTTCTGGAATAATTCTTACATTGATTATGTGTAAAGGCATGAACCGTTCATTAATGAACGTAGTTTTAGGAGGTTGGGAATCTGCCGGTTCTTCTTCCGCAACAGCCACAACAGATTCGGTTAAGGGACAAGTTAAATCAATTGATCAAGAAGAATTAGCTATGTTATTTGATGTGGCTGAAAATATTATTATTGTCCCGGGTTATGGAATGGCTGTTGCCCAAGCTCAGCATGCTGTAAGAGATTTGGTTAACATACTTGAATCAAAGGGAAAGAAAGTAAGATTTGCTATTCATCCCGTTGCCGGAAGAATGCCGGGGCATATGAACGTACTATTAGCAGAAGCACAGATTTCTTATGATAAAATGCTGGCTATGGAAGATATTAATGATGATTTCCCAAATACTGATATTGCACTTATTATTGGAGCAAATGATGTTGTTAATCCGGCTGCAAGGCACGATAAGAATAGTCCAATTTACGGTATGCCAATTCTTAATGTCGATTATGCAAAAACTGTGATAATCAATAAAAGATCCATGAATGCCGGGTACGCCGGTATTGATAATGAATTGTTTTTCTATCCGAATTCTTTGATGTATTTTGGTGATGCAAAGGATGCTATTACAAAATTAGCTCACGAAATAAAAAATTTATGATTTACTTTTATTAAAGCTTCCATCTTTGTAAAAGATGGAAGCTTTTTAAAATGCTATCGAAAACATTATTAGCTGATTACTCTCCATGTTTGTTTCTTTCGCATCATGCTGTTTGTGAACCCATTCCGCAATAAAGTATCCAACTGCAGCACCAAGTAAAACGTCTGAAGTCCAATGCTTATCCTGGTACACTCTTGAAAATGCTGTCATTATAGCCGGTATAAACCATACTGCTTTTAGCAAATCCGGTTTGGAATTTTTTGAAAGAATAGTTGAAAGTGAAAAAGCTAAACTTGTGTGTCCGGAAGGTAACGACCAATAATCGTTATCTACTTTTTGAAATGGTGAAAAGTTAGTTGCGCCTGAATTTAGATATGGTCTTTCTCGCCCAACTGCCAATTTCAGAAATTGCGTAACAGAAACAGTATAGACAGCAGATTGTGCAATTTCGAATGCTATTTTTTTATTAGTAAAATTATCATTTGCTATACCGCTTATTGCAAGAGCACCGCTGAATAACAGTGTTGTATATGGTTCACCCCATATTCTTGCACCTTCAATCGGCAAACTGTAATAATAAGAACGATCCATTAACATTTCACTTCTAATATCTTCATCTAAATACATAACTAAGTAAGTTGATAAAGCAACTAAACCTAACTTGCCGTAATCAGAGGCATTCCATTTAATCGGTTGTCTAATAAATTCGATTGTTTCGTCACCAAATTGATCAAAGTTTAGTTTGTTCTGTGTGTACCCGGTTGATATAGAAATCAAAAAAATTATAAAAGCAGTTCTTGCTAAGTGATTCAAACTTGCCTCTTTTGTTCAGTGCAAATATATGTTTTGTCAATCACCAAAAAAATTTATTACGGTGTACAACTATTAAACCCGGATTATGGTCTAAATCCATGTAACTTCCAGAACGCTAGTTAAGTCTAAAGTTGTGAAAATAAAAGGAGGGTGAAATGAAATTCTTTATTGAAGAACTAAGTAATATGAAGAAGTGTCTATTTACGGTTGTGCTGTTATTGATAGGATTATCTTTAACAACCGATCTTTTTGCAAGTGAGATTAAACTGATAAAAGAAAAATCAATACCGGCAAAGAGCGGCGATAATCTTTATGTAGATGCTTCGGGTGCGGATGTAAAAGTTTTTAGCTGGGATAAAAATGAGGTCTATATAAAAATTTACGGTAACGAAAGAGCTAAAGACAAAATGGAATTTAGGATAGAAAATGTTGATGGCGGTGTTAAGGTTATTGCCAAGAAGAAGGATTCATGGTTTTTCAGTTGGGGAGGCGGTTATAGTGTTAGAATTGAAGCATCGGTACCTTATCAATATAATCCTTTGATTGAAACTTCGGGCGGAGATATTGAAGTTTATGGTTTAACCGGAAAATTTAATTTAGATACATCGGGTGGCGATGTATTATTAAAGGATTCCAAAGGAGTGGTAGATATTGAAACATCCGGCGGAGATATTACACTGAATAATCATAAAGGCAAAGCTGAAGTTTCTACTTCCGGTGGTGATATCAGAACTATAAAGCATAACGGTGGACTAAGAGCATCTACATCCGGCGGAGATATTAATATTGAATCAAATGACGGAAGTGTCTCGGCAAAAACTTCCGGCGGTGATGTCGAAATAAATTATTCGGGATCGAATGAAGGAATATATGCATCAACATCCGGTGGTGATATTCGTGTAACTATACCTTCTGCATTTAAAGCTAACGTGGATCTCGAAACAACCGGCGGCGATATAGATTGCAATTTTTCAAATTCGAGGAGTAATAAAGTAAAACGCGGTGAACTTAAAGCAGAATTTAACGGTGGTGGTGAAAAATTAGTTTGCAGCACTAGCGGCGGTGATATCGATATCTTAGAAAAATAATTTACATTTCTACAGCGGTAGCTCAGCTGCCGCTTCTTCAATAATCCATTTCTTAAATTTCCCGTAATTCTTTATCAATTGTAAAAGAATTCATTTTTAACTACTTTTTGAACAAAAATTAACCTCTCACTTACAAAGGTGAATCATGAAATTGGACTGGAATCAATTCAAAGATAAAACTTTGAATGTGACGATGAATGAAAACTATGGGGTCGTTTATGGTAAAGACGATGATAAAGAACCTACATTTTATGAGATAGTATTTAAAGTAGGTAAACTTACTGCCGCCTACGACGACGGTATCTTACTCGAGTCAACACGCGAGAAACAAACTTTTAACATATTCATTCCATATACTTCTATAAAATGCGTCGAAATATTTTAATAATTGTTATCCCGTTTATTTTCATTAACAATATTCTTTTATCTCAGGATTTCCAGATAAAAAGTCTTCGTGTTTTTTCTTCGGCTTATCAAACTGATTTGCCGGTTATCGATTCTACAAGTTCAAGCATGAAAAGTATCACAATTGAATTCGATGTTGATGGAGAATACCAGCCGAATTTAATGCTTCTTTTCAGATTTTGTGATTTTAATTGGCAGCCGTATGAAAATGTTTTTTTGTTAAATCCAAGATATAATACCGAAAATAATCTTTGGCTGGACCGGCTGCCGTTAAGAGTTAAAGGTGCCAAGTATCATTACACCGGTACGTTCCCTAATCAAAATGTGAATTTCCCATTTCCCGGCAAGTGGAAATTTTTTATTGTTGATCAAAGTGAAAGAGATCGTATTTACGGTGAAGGGAAATTTTATGTTGTCTCTAAAGAAATAAAATTAAAAGTTGCAATCGATAAAGGTAGGGTTGAAGGTTCAATACCTGAACCGGCAGAACTGGGCAGATCGATTTCGATTAAAACTTCTTTCAATCTTCCTGATTCTGTATTCCCAACCGGCGTAAAATCTGTTGAGATAATTGAAAACAAAAAAATATCGTACCCGATAATAATAGATCGTCAGTTGAATCATCTAACAAATTATTACGAATGGAATGGCAGCGATCGTTTTGTGTTTGTTGCCAAGGATCTTTTACCCGGCAATGAATACCGTAACACGGATTTCCGTGACGAGAATCGATTTAATCAACCGGTAATAAATCCCCAACATACGGGAATTGAAACGTCAAATTTTTTTAAGAAGGGATTGCGCGATTTAAATGGCGGCTCGATATTTCTTGATTACAGAAATGATTATGCCGAATATGTCAAAGTAAATTTCAAAATCCGTCCGCCCGAAAACATTACATCATCAATTTTTCTTGTCGGATCATTTAATGATTGGAAAGTTTTACCTTTATACGAAATGTTTGATGATAACGGTTTACTGAATTTACAGCTTCAATTAAAACGTGGAGTTTATGATTATCAGTATGTAACCGGTGACGTAGTTGGTGGGGAAGTTAAAAATATAGATTGGCATATATTGGAAGGAAACTTTTGGGAAACAAATAATGAGTATAATATTTTTCTTTTCTATGAATCGCAAGAGAAAGGCGGTTATGATAAAATAATCGGCTATCAAAAAATTAATTCCGGGGAGTTATGGAAAAATTAAAAGTTGGTATCATAGGTACCGGGCATCTCGGTAAACTTCACACAAAATTATTTCAACAAGTGGAGAATGGAATTTTAGTTGGTGTTTACGATGTTGATTCTGAGAAGGCTATAAAAGTTGCGGATGAATTTAATGTTACGGCTTACCAAAACATTAATGATTTGTTTAATCAAGCACAAGCTGTAGTTATAGTTGCATCAACGAGTTCTCATTATAAATTGGTAAAACAAGCATTCGAAAATAGCAAACATGTATTTGTAGAAAAACCGATTACATCGCAGATATGGGAAGCAGAAGAGCTGGTAAAAATTTCTAATGAACGCAATCTGAATTTTCAAGTAGGACACATTGAACGATTCAACCCGGCACTTGTTTCGCTGGAACAATATGATTTGAATCCGATGTTTATACAGACTGACCGATTATCGCAATTCAATCCTCGCGGAACCGATGTTGCTGTTGTGCTCGACTTAATGATTCACGATATAGACATAATCCTTAGTCTAGTACAAAGTGACGTAAAAGATGTTAGGGCAAGCGGTGTACCGGTTGTATCTGATTCGATAGATATTGCAAATGCAAGGATTGAATTTGAAAACGGTGCTGTTGCAAACGTTACAGCGAGCCGGATTTCCCAGAAGAAGATGAGAAAGATGAGAATGTTCCAGAGGGATGCGTATATAACCTTAGATTTTATTTCCGGTACATCAGAAGTTTATCGCCTCGTACACCCGGAAAAATTACCTGAAAATTCTTTCATTAACTTTGGTGAAATCGGCGTTGGCGAGAAGAAAAAAATTGTTATTTACGAACAGCCGGAACAAGTTGAAATCAATGCATTACGCCATGAGCTGCAGTTATTTGTTGATTCTATTAATAATAGAACTAGACCCCCAATAACCGGTGCGGATGGATTAAAAGCATTGAAGGTTGCTGAAATGATTATAAAAAAAATTAATGAATCCAAACTGTCATGAAAAGAGTGTTAATCACTGCGATTATTATCGCGTACGTTGTTATATCATGCTCGGTTTTTCAAACGGCTGAAAATTTTACCCGTTTAAAGTTTAGGATTCATTCGGCAAATAATTACAAACTTGCCGGCATTCAAATCTCAAATAAAAAAACTGCTAAGGATTTTTCCTCTGTTGAATTATTGAAATTAACCTCGTCTCTTTTGCAAGGGAAATTGCCGTTAACATTTAATTTAAATGTTGAGGCAAAAAATCCGAATGAGGGGAGCGGAGGTTTTGGAAATACTGATTTAACGATCGAATCATTCCCTTGGCGTTTATTTATTGAAGACAGAGAAACAGTAGCCGGGAATATCAAAGCGCCGGCCTATATTCCGGGCAAAGGTGAGAATGTTATCATCCGCTTGGATGTTGAATTCGATGTTGCAAAGATCATTAAGGATAAAAATCTTGATAACGTACTTGGTTTAGTTCTGAAATTAGGCGGCGTGGGAAGTTCGACATCCAATATTAAACTTATGACAAAGCCGGTTATAGGTACTCCGATTGGCAGCATTCAATACCCTGACGAAATCACGATTGTAGATAAATCATTTTGATATAAACACCACATAATAAATTAAAGTTGTTACACTTTGATCGATCGAAACAAAAAATATTTTATTCTTCTTGTGCTTACATTTTTGTTCACAAATAAGCTGATTGGACAGCAAAATGATACAACCAAAATTGTATCCGATTCGATTAAAACTGTTGTGCCGGATTCTACCATAGCAGATTCGACGAAAACTAAAAAGTCAGATATTACTTCCGTGATAACTGCTGCTGCAACCGATTCGCTTATATACGATGTACGAAATAAGAAAATGTTTATCTACGGCACCGGTGATTTGAAATATAAAGATACAGAACTAAAAAGCGCCAAGATATTTATCGATTATGATACTAATGAATTAGAAGCTTACGGCATAGCCGATACTGCTGATTCGGCAAAGGGAAAGCTGAAAAACACTCCCATCTTAATGGAAGGTGGCGAAGCATACGAAGGTACATGGTTGAGGTATAATTTTAAAAATCAAAGCGGTTATATCTCGATGGCTAAAAATAAAGAAGAAGATTCACGTTACGAAGGTGAAAAAGTCAAAAAGGTAGATAAAGAAACATACTTTATAGATAACGGGATGTTTACAACTTGCGAAGAAGATACACCGCATACATACTTCACCGCCGATCAGATGAAAGTTATTCAGGGTGATAAAATTATTGCAAGATGGATTTTCATGAACATTGGCGGAGTTCCTTTCCCGATTCCGCTTCCGTTTGGTGTCTTCCCGAATGAATCTGGAAGAAGATCTGGGATAATTGTTCCGACTTACGGACAAGATGCAAGCCGGGGACAATATTTCCACAACTTCGGATATTTTTGGGCGATGAATGATTATATGGATCTCACTTTGTCGGGTGATTATTACACAAAAGGTGGTTATGGATTGCGGAGCCGCTTCCGTTATGCACAACGTTATGATTTTAACGGTACGGTAGAAGCCGGGTATTCTAGAATTAAAGTTGGCGAAGAAAATGATCCGTTGGCATATAAACAAGATGGAACTGATTGGCGCCTTTCTGTCAATCATAGTCAGACCATTGACCCAACCATGAGTTTAAATGCCAATCTTAGTTTTCAATCTTCAAATTTCTTGAGCCGCAACAGTATAGATTACAATAATCTTTTAACAAGAAATATTACATCAACAGCAACGTTTAACAAAAGATGGGGAGATGACAAGAGCTTAAATTTTAGTTACAGCAGAACACAAAATCTGGATTCCGGGACTATTGATGAAATATTGCCAAACATCACATTTTCCAAACAAACAGCTTATCCATTTGCAAATGATGAAAACACTTCTACCAGCAGCAAAAAATGGTATGAATATATCGGCTATAGCTATTCAGGAAATTTTAGGAACAACCGTAAAAAAGATAAAGATGGATTGAAAATTAGAGGTGGTATTCAACACAATATTAATATCAGTGCTGCTCCTAAAATTGGATATTTTAACATTTCGCCAAGCTTTTCTTATGCTGAAAAATGGTACAACAAAAGAATTGAAAAAGAGAATTTTATAATTGAAAAGTTTGATTCCACAACCGGTGAAATTAAAAAAGTTGATTCTCTAGTTACCAAAGAAATTAAAGAAATCAATTTTGTTCGAACTTTTCAAATGAGTCTATCTGCTTCAACAAAATTATACGGGATAATGCAGCCAAATATTCTGGGAATTGAAGCATTCAGACACACAATTACTCCTAGAATTTCTTATCAGTATTACCCCGATTTTTCCTCTGATCAGTGGGGATATTGGGGTTCGTATGTTGATGCGCAAGGTAAAGTAGTTAAATATGATAAATACGAGGGGCAAATTTTTGGCGGTTCAGGTTCCGGTGAAAATCAAAACATAAATTTTTCTGTTGGCAACGTTTTTGAAATTAAGACAGCTAAGGATCCAAGCGACACAACCAGATCGGACGACAGCAATAAAATTCAGTTGTTGAATTTTGATGCCAGTGTTGGTTACAATTTCGCAGCCGATAGTCTCAAACTATCAGACCTAAATTTAAACTATCGAACTCAAATCGGTTCCATATTAAGTTTTAACGGCTCATCATCTTATACTTTTTATGATTATATAAATACAAAAAAGGTTAATAGAACATTGGCATCAGCCGGAAAGGGTTTATTCAGGTTAACAAATTTTTACTTTTCAATATCTGCCAATCTTGCCGGCGAAAAACAAGAAACTAAAAGTAAGTCTAAACAGAGAACGGAGGATAATGAAGAAGAGTTATTTAAGAAATCGACTTATACTAATTCAATTTACGAAGCAACAGAAACACCTGACTTTAGCATACCATGGAATTTAAGTCTAAACTACAATTATAATCTTTCTAAATCGACCCCGGATGCAGTAACTAAAAATTCAAACATAAGTGCAAATCTCAGTTTCAGTTTAACCGAGTATTGGAAGTTTACAGTAAGAGGCAGCTATGATTTTGAAAGAAAAGAAATTACAGCACCTCAAATTACAATCTACCGCGATCTCCACTGTTGGGAAATGAATTTCACATGGAATCCACTCGGTACATATAGAGGTTTCCGTTTTGAAATTAGAATGAAAGCTCCCGAGTTTAAGGACCTAAAAGTTACCAAATCAAGCGGACTCTACTCCGGGAGATTCTAACATTTCTTTTCTCCTCACCTTTCTAAATTATTTATAATCCGCGCATAATATATTTAGGTAATACTTGACAATTACTTTAATAATTTTATATTACGGGTCGAGATTCCTAAATAATTAACATATCCTAAGCATTATCACAAAAATTATTAGGTAATAATTAAGAATAGTTAATAAAACTAAGTAGATGCTATATAAATTTTTTTATCTATAACAAATTAGCGGAGGATAAGATGCAGCAGTGTTACATATAATTTTTAGGTAACTAAATTTTTATACAAAAAAATCTAGTAATAAAAGGAGACTAAATAATGGATAACAAAATAATCTTTGACACAATGTGGGTGTTGTTTACTGCCATGCTTGTGTTTTTTATGAATCTCGGTTTTGCTCTTGTAGAATCCGGATTTGCAAGAAGTAAAAACACTGTTAACATACTTTCAAAAAACTTTATTGTTTTTGCAATTTCATCATTAGCATTTTGGGTTATTGGGTGGGGTTTAATGTTTGGTGATGGAAGCGATTTCTTTGGATTATCTGGTTTATTCGGCTTGAGTGGAGCAGACAACAGTCCGGCTTCAGGTGATTCTTATTCAGGAGTTTACTCCTCAATGAGTTGGGCTTCTGTTCCTCTTTTAGCAAAGTTTTTCTTTCAATTAGTTTTCGCCGGAACAGCAGCTACTATTGTATCCGGTGCCGTAGCAGAAAGAATTAAATATATAGCATTTATAGTCTTTTCATTTGTATTGGTTGGATTTATGTACCCGGTTACCGGGCATTGGATATGGGGCGGCGGTTGGTTAGCCAAGCTTGGTTTCTGGGATTTTGCCGGTTCTACTGTTGTACACTCAGTAGGCGGTTGGGCAGCTCTTACCGGGGCTATAATATTAGGACCAAGAATTGGAAAGTACAAAGACGGGAAAATTTTCCCAATACCGGGGCATAATATGACTTCGGCTACTATCGGTGTTTTAGTACTATGGCTGGGATGGTTTGGTTTTAATCCCGGAAGTACTATGGCGGCTGATCCTGAAGCAATCTCGCGTATTAGTATAACCACTAACAGTGCAGCCATTGCCGGATTGTTGAGCTCAACTGCAGTTGCATGGTTAGTTTTAGGTAAACCCGATCTTAGTATGACAATAAACGGCTGTCTTGCCGGACTTGTAGCAGTAACAGCCGGCTGTGCTTACATAAGTGTTGGAAGTTCGCTAATAATTGGCGCAGTTGCCGGTGTTATTGTTGTCTATGCTGTCATTGCATTTGATAAACTTAAAATTGATGACCCGGTTGGCGCGTTAGCTGTTCATTTAGCCAATGGAGTTTTTGGAACGTTAGCTGTCGGTCTATTTGCCCAGGATGTATTTATGCCGGGAACAACCGGTAACGGTTTATTCTTCGGCGGTGGATTTGGACTGCTAATCAGCCAATTAATCGGTGTTGTTTCTGTTGGTGCGTTTACTTTTGTTGTTTCATTTGTTGTTTGGACAATACTAAAGAAAGTAATTGGAATTCGCGTATCTGAAAAAGAAGAGATTGAAGGTCTGGACATCGGTGAACATGGAATGGAAGCTTATCCGGAATTTGAAAAGGTATCATAAAATTATTGATCAAAAAAATTTTCAGTTATTAACTTTCAACGGAGTGAATATGAAATTTTTTATAAAAAATCTATTAAGTATAAGTACGATACTAATAATTATTTTTTCTAGTTCTACTTTTTCACAATCAGTATCTGTCAATGCAGATTTTGTAAGCAGATATATTTGGCGCGGTATTGATTTAGGAGCTAACACACCGAGTCTTCAGCCGAATGTGAAATTAACAGCCGGGGGTTTTACAGCCGGATTTTGGGGCGCTTATGCTTTTGCCAACGAAAACGCACTCGAAGAAATTGATTTCTACGCCAGTTATTCTTTTGCACTGGCAGAATCGGGTAGCTTAAGTTTGGGATTGACAGACTATATGAATCCAAACAGCGGTACAAAAATCGGGAATATTCATAATCATAACGATGCAGAAGGTCCCGGTGCTCACTTTGTTGAGTTGAATATTGGATACACCGGACCGGAAAGTTTCCCCATATCGTTAAGCTTTAATTCATTTCTATATAATGTTGCAAACAATCCAATTTATTTCCAAGTTGGATATGCAACTTCTATTGAAGATGTTGGATTATCTCTGTTTGTTGGGGGTACACCTGGCGAAGATAGCGGCTATTATGGTGTAACTGATTTTAGTATTATTAATGTCGGATTCACAGCGATTAGGAGCATCAAGGTAACGGATAGTTTTAGTGTGCCGATTTTCGGTTCAATAATTCTAAACCCGGCGAGTGAAAATCTGTTTTATGTGCTGGGATTTAGTCTTTAATAAATCTTAAATATGAATAAGAAAAAACTAAGAGGTTATTAATGAAAAAAATAGAAGCAATAATAAGACCTCATAAATTGGATGAGGTGCAAGATGCATTGGGAGAAGCCGGCTATCCCGGATTGACTGTCTCGGAAGTACGCGGATACGGCAGACAGAAGGGACACAAAGAAATTTATCGTGGTACGGAGTATAACATAAATTTTGTACCGAAGTTAAAAATTGAACTAATATGTTCCGATGATCGTGCTGAAAATGCTGTTGATATTATTATAAAAACTTCCAAAACCGGTGATGTTGGTGATGGAAAGATTTTCATCTATAACGTTCAGGATGCAATAAGAATCAGAACCGGTGAATCAGGTGATAGCGCACTATAAAAATTATTACTAATGCCTCCTCTCAATTAGTAAAAGAAAAGCACGTTTGGGAATTTTCCCATTCGTGCTTTTCTGTTTTCGATAATACAACTTTTTTATTTGGAATTTTGTTATCATTTAGTAAGCAAACAGAAAACTATATGAAAAAAGTTGTAATCATTGGAGGCGGTTTCGGGGGACTGAGTGCAGCTAAAGCTTTGAAAAATTGTAATGTTGAAATCACACTGATTGATAAAACCAATCATCATCTTTTTCAACCTCTCTTGTACCAGGTTGCTACTGCGGCATTATCACCGGCTGATATTGCCACACCGATTCGTTCAATTTTATCTAAACAAAAAAATGTCCGTGTAATTATGGGCGAAGTAGATAAAATTGATGCAGCAAATAAAAAAATCTATCTCGATAACGATTCTCTTTCTTATGATTATTTAATTGCGGCTGTCGGCTCACGTCATTCTTATTTCGGGAGAAATGAATGGAAAAAATTTGCACCGGGTTTGAAGACTATAAGCGATGCATTGAAACTACGTGAGAAAATTCTCATCTCATTTGAAAAAGCTGAACGTCTCGAAAATCCGAAAGAAGTCGAAAAATATCTTACCTTTGTTATCATCGGCGGTGGACCGACCGGTGTGGAATTAGCCGGTGCAATTGCCGAGATAGCAAAGAAAACAATGCTTAAAGATTTTAGAAGAATTGATCCGGCAAAAACAAAAGTGATTTTGGTCGAGGCACTTGATCGACTATTGACCGCATTTGATACTATGCTCAGTATTAGAACAAAAAAATCTTTGGAAGAACTTGGCGTAACCGTGCTGCTGAATAAACGTGTTGTTGATATTAACGGGAATGGCGTTCAATTTGAGAATGGAATGATTGAAACGCCCAACGTTATTTGGGCTGCCGGAAACGCTATTCCGCCCGTTATATCTACACTAAATACTGAGAAAGATAAAATTGGTAGAGTTGTTGTTAATAAAGATTGTTCGGTAAAAAATTATCCTGAAGTATTTGTCATTGGGGATGCGGCTTTGTTTATTGAAAATGGAAACCCTCTTCCGGGAATTGCGCCGGTTGCTATTCAGCAAGGTAAGCACGTCGCAAAAATTATAATTAATGAAGTATTAGGAAAGGAGAGAATGCCCTTTAAATATTTTGATAAAGGAATTCTTGCAACAATCGGGAAAGCAAAAGCTGTAATGCAAATAGGCAAAATAAAAGTTTCAGGGTGGTTCGCCTGGATTGCGTGGGTATTCATTCACATATTGTATCTGATCGGATTCCGTAACCGCTACAAAGTTCTTGCTGAATGGATCTGGCTTTACATTACAAATCGAAATGGAATAAGATTAATTACACAAAAAACCGAAATGTGAAAATTATCATGTAGGGTACGACGCGTCGTGCCCTACAATTAAATGCCAATGTTTTCAGGAAGATTATTGTTTAAATCCCACCTTAACGGATTTTGCTCGATATACTTCCTAATATTATATAGCTCTTTTTCGTTTCTAATTACACGTTCGAAATAATTTCTTTGCAAACAATTCCACGGTCTGTTTTCTTGATTTCATTTATTCTTTTTGTAACGGCTGCTTTGTACGAACGTAGTATCATTGGTAAAGAACCTTTTACCGGTTTACCGAATGATTCTTCGTTGTTTGTATAGTGTAGGTTTGTAGTTGTAAGGGCACGACATGTCGTGCCCCTACTGTTTATAACAGTAATTCCATGAATGTGATTCGGCATAATGATATAATAGTCTAATACTGTCTGAGGAAAATGTTCCGGAATGTTTTGCCAGCATTCATTGGCAATTTTACCCAAATGATTCAACTCTACCTTCCCATTTTTAATTTTACCAAATGTAAGTTTATGGTCATCAGTACAAATTGTTACGTAATACCACCAAGGTGTTGTATAATCATAGTCTTTTAATCGAATTGAGTGGCGATTGCATTTCATCAGCAGCCTATTAAAAAACTTTATCAGTCCAACTCCGATCCGCGATCTATCTTAATCCAAAATCACGGATACTAAATCAGCTTTATATCTTTCAAAAACGGCAGCTTCTTTCTTATCTCTTCAACCACACTTGTATCAATTTCGCATTCAATAATTTTCTCTTCATTACTAATGCTAACAATTTCTTTCCCCATCGGGTCGTGAATGGAACTGTAACCGTTATATTGAAGAGTTGAATCGGTGCCAACACGGTTGACTCCAATCATAAAACATTGATTTTCGATAGCACGTGCTTTGAGTAATGTCCGCCAATGTTCTATCCTTGTAATTGGCCAATTGGCAATGTTGACAATTATTTCTACACCTTGTTTGGCATATAACCGGTAGAGTTCGGGGAATCGAAGATCGTAGCAGATACTTAAACCGATTTTTACTTGGTCAATTTGTGTAACTACAATTTCGTCTAATGATGTGTAATGTTTGTCCTCATCGGCATAACTGAACGGATGAATCTTCCTATACCTTGCATTGATCAATCCGTTTCGATCGATGTGAACTAATGAATTGTAGTTATGTTCACTACTTTTTTCGATTAAGCCGGCAAAAATATTCGTGTGTAATTGCTGTGCTAATTCAATAAAAAATTTAGTAGATATACCATCTATCTCTTCAGCAAATTTATCTGCATTCATTGTAAAACCGGTTAGAGATAATTCCGGGAAAACTATAAGATCGAACTTATTGGTTGTCTTATTCAATAATTCCCGGATTGTAATTATACTTTCACCCGGTTTTTCCCACCTTGGTGCAAATTGTACTAACGCTATCTTCATAATCAAGAATTCTTTTTATTAACACACCTTACGCAAGGTTTGGCTTATAATTAAAAATATGTGTTTGTAAACCTCGTCTCTTAATTTAAAGAAACTTTGTCTATGCAATCAAAATCTTGCATAACAAAAAATTAAAATTAATAATTATCAAATTAAGAATGTCTTTTTGAATAATAATAATTAATTTTCTACTACATCATTCTATGAGAAGAATCATGCTCAACTACATTTGGTTAACGCTTTTATTCCTTGGCATCGGTGTTGGCCTTACTACCGATATATTAAACGAAACAAGTAACAAATACATGAACGGTGAGCCGCTCTATGTAATTGTGAAATTTGAAACAGACGACATTGATTCTACGAAAACAAATAAAGCAAAAATTTTTATCAGCAGCACAGTATTTAATGAATTTTATAGAACCGGCGAGAAAGATACAATCTGGCATTCGGCGAATCTGACATTTAATAAATCGACAAAAAATTTTGCCATGTTCCTTGAAACCAACGATTCATCGCCCCGGATTTGGAAAGAAATGTCGACCGTTAACGGTAAGGAAAATGACTTAACCGGCAGAATAATTTTACGCGACAAAGTCGATCCTTTTCATTACACAGCTACTTTATTTCTCGAAAATATTTCTTTTATCAAAATGAAATCCGTTACCAATGCGGCCATAGATTATGCGGCTAATGCAGTAAAGATAGCTTTAGGTTTAATAGGGATTATGGCACTTTGGCTTGGTATAATGAAAATTGCTGAAGAGTCCGGGTTGATAAAAGTAATTGCGAAATCCGTAAAGCCGGTGACAAAATTTTTATTTCCTGATGTGCCTCACGATCACCCGGCTATCGGCTCGATGATTATGAACATTTCCGCAAACATGCTCGGTCTTGGTAATGCTGCTACACCCTTCGGTTTGAAGGCAATGGAAGAACTCGATTCGATAAACCCTACAAAAGGTATTGCTACAAATGCAATGTGTACTTTTCTTGCAATCAATACTGCCGGACTTACGTTAATCCCGGCTACGGCAATAGCAATTAGGGCTTCTGCCGGAAGCAGTGATCCTACAATAATAATCGGAACATCATTTTTTGGTGCTTTATGTGCTACATTAACCGGCATTACTGCTGCAAAAGTTCTTGAAAAATTTTCTATACCAAATTTTAATTTCAGAAATTGGATTAAATCCAATCTGAAATTTTTAGTGTCTTTCTTTTTCTCTGCTTCAGTGATAATACTTTTATTTTTATCCGGTGCACTTTCTATCATAAGTGCTGAAACGGTTAAATCGATAATCCAGGTTGTCTCTACTTTAGCAATTCCACTGATAATATTTTTCTTTATCATTTATGGTGTTATTAGAAATGTTAAAATTTATGAGGTTTTTGTTGAAGGTGCCAAGGAAGGATTTAATATTGCAGTGCGCATAATACCTTTTTTGGTAGCGATGCTAGTTGCAATTGGTATTTTCCGAACCGGCGGTGCGATGGATTATTTGATAATCATACTTTCACCTATAACAAATTTAATCGGTATGCCGGCAGAAGCAATGCCGATGGCATTGATGCGCCCACTTTCCGGAAGCGGTTCGCTCGGAATTATGTCTGAAATTATTTCGGTTCATGGTCCCGATTCATTTTTAGGAATTCTTGTTTCAACTATAATGGGAAGTACCGAAACAACATTTTATGTTTTAGCACTTTACTTTGGTGCGGTAAACATAAAGAAAACAAGGCATGCTGTTGCCGCCGGTGTTCTTGCAGATATTGCCGGTATTCTTGCTGCATTATTTATTGTAAGATTAATCTTCCATTAAGATGATGAAAGTATTTATCTCAAGGAAATTACCCGGCAAACCGGAACTGCATTTAAGAAGAATTGGATTTAATGTTAACTCCTACCTAAAAGATGAAGCTATACCTAATGAAGAATTTTTGAGGCATTCAAAAGATGTCGATGCCATAATTACCTCTCTTACAGAAAAAGTTGATCGAAAGTTTATTGATTCACTTAGGCGGTGCAAAATTATAGCGAACTGTGCAGTCGGCTATAATAATATCGATGTAAAATATGCGCGATCAAAAGGAATTGTTGTTACAAATACTCCCGATGTTTTGACAAATGCAACGGCAGATATAACATCAGCATTGATACTTGCTTCAGCTAGACGGCTACGAGAAGGTGAACTTATTATGAGAAATAATAAATCAATCATCTGGCAAGCCGGCTGTATGCTGGGCATAGAATTGAATAAAAAAATACTCGGAATTATAGGTGCCGGCAGAATTGGTTCTGCAGTTGCGAAAAGGATGCATGCTTTCGGAATGAGGATCGTTTATTTCAATAGAAGCAAAAACGAACAACTTAAAAAAATGTACGGCGCAAGAAAAGTCTCTTTGAAAAAATTGTTAATGATCTCGGATGTTATCTCTGTACATCTTCCGTTAAATGAAAGTACTTTTCATTTTCTTGATAAAGATAGACTCAAATTATTAAAGCAAACATCAATCTTGGTCAATACATCAAGGGGAGAAGTGATAGACGAAAGTGAACTTATCAAGTTATTGAAGAAAAGAAAAATCTTTGCAGCCGGACTCGATGTATTTGAAGGAGAACCTTATATTAATCCAGAACTTCACAAACTCGATAATGTATTTTTGCTGCCGCACATCGGAAGCGCAACAAAAGAAACGAGAGAAGCAATGTCTTTGTTATGTGTTAAGAATGTCGTAAATGTATTAAAAGGGAAAAAGCCGTTAACGCCGGTTAATTGAATGTAGGGCATTTAATAACTATTTTAGTCAACAAAAAACTTGAACAAATATGCGAATCGGAATACCAAGAGAAGCACACCGTGAAGAAAAAAGAGTTGCACTTGTGCCGGCTGGCGTTGATGCATTAGTTAAATCCGGCCACTCTGTTTTCATAGAAACCAACGCCGGGGCAGATAGTCATTTCACGGATGACGAGTATCGCAATGTTGGTGCAAATATTGTCTATACGACCGAAGAAGTCTTCCAGCGTGCCGAGATGATTGTTAAAGTAGCTCCGCTAACCGAGCAAGAAACCGATCTTTTGCAAGAGGAACAAATTATTTTTTCATTCCTTTATCTCGCAGTAGGCAAAAAAAATATAATTGAAAAATTACTGAAGAAAAAAGTGAGTGCAATTGCATATGAGCTTATTGAGAAAGACGACCAGCTTCCAATACTCCAATCGATGAGTGAAATTGCCGGTCAACTTGCTATCCAGGTAGGTGAAAGATATCTCGGAAGTGATTATCCGAACAGTCGTGGAATTTTAATGGGCGGTATTGCCGGTGTTGCGCCGGCGGCAGTTGTTATTCTCGGTGCCGGTGTTGTAGGATTCCACGCTGCACGTGTCGCTTTTGCAAAAGGTGCTCATGTTATTGTTCTTGATAAAGATTTAAGAAGACTTAAAAGAATAAACACCGATATATCCCACAACATTTCTACTGTTGCAGCTAATCCATTTACGATTGCGCGCGGAGCCAAATTTGCCGATCTTCTAATCGGTGCAATACAAATGAAAGCGGAGAAAACCCCAAACCTTATAACCGAAGCAATGGTTAAAGCAATGAAAAAAGGCGCGGTGCTGGTTGATGTTTCTATCGATCAAGGTGGCTGTATAGAAACAAGCAGACCAACAACAATTTCCGATCCCGTTTTTGTTATGCACAATGTAATTCACTATTGCGTTCCAAATATGCCGGCTCTTGTTTCCAGGACTGCAAGTTACGGTTTAACAAACGCTTCGTTAGAATATGTTACCGAGATTGCGGATAACGGGCTTTCGAATGCACTGCTGGGCAATTCCGGATTAGCAAAAGGTGTTTGTACTTATAACGGTTTTTGTTCAAACGAGAATATTGCAGAAGCATTTAATATTGAATACCGCAGACTTCATATATTTTCTACGAATTAATTTGAGATTTTAAAAAATGACTTTAGACCAAATTAAAATTGATAAGCCGGCTAATTCGACGTGGGTTAAAAAATACAATTCTAAGTTAGTTAGTGCCGATGAAGCTGTTAAGATTATTAAATCCGGCGATAAGTTGATTGTTCAGCCCGGTTGTGCTGCACCTCTTGAGTTAATTAAAGCAATGGTTAAGCGTAAAGATGAATTGAGTGATGTAGAGATTTACCATATCCTGGTTGTAGGTGATCTTCCTTATATGAAGCCCGGTATGGAAAAACATTTTAAGCACAAAGCTTTCTTTATCGGGAGTAACTCTAGAAATGCCGTTAATGAAGGAAGGGCGGAATTTATCCCGATATTTCTTTCGGAAGTTACAATGCTATTTAAAAGAGGTGTGCTTCAGGCAGATGTTGCTTTAATTCATGTCTCTCCGCCTGATGAACATGGATTTTGCAGCTACGGCATTGATGTCGGTAATATCAAAACACCAACCGAAAAAGCAAAATGCGTGATTGCCCAGGTTAACAAGCAAATGCCTCGCGGTCTTGGAAATAGTTTTATCCATATTAATAAGATTGATTTTATTGTTGAAGCCGACGAACCTTTGATGGAACTGCCGCAGATTGATCCAAATGCTTCTTCCGAAGAGATTGAAGTTTATGACAAAATAGGTAAGCATATTTCCGAGTTGATAGAGGACGGTTCAACGTTACAAATGGGAATTGGTGCTATACCCGATGCTGTTCTAAAATATCTGCACAATAAAAATGATCTTGGTGTTCACACAGAAATGTTCTCCGACGGATTGGTTGATCTTGTTGAAGCCGGTATTGTAAACGGTGAGAAGAAAACACTTCATCCTGGAAAGCTTGTTGCCGGTTTTGTGCTTGGTACAAAAAAATCTTTCAAGTTCATTGATAATAACCCGATCTTCGAATTTCATCCGCAAGAATATGTGAACGATCCGTTTATCATTTCCAAAAACAATAAAATGGTTGCTATTAATTCCGCTATCGAAGTTGATCTTACCGGTCAGGTTTGTTCCGATTCAATCGGTACAAAATTTTTTAGCGGTATTGGCGGGCAAGTGGATTTCATCCGCGGTGCAGCTCATTCCGAAGGAGGCAAACCGATAATCGCATTACCTTCGGCAACTAAAGATCTTAAATTCTCGAAGATTACAAGTATATTAAAACCCGGTGCCGGTGTTGTTACATCTCGCGGTGATGTTCATTATGTTGTAACAGAATATGGAGTAGCGTATTTGTTTGGAAAAACTATCCAGGAACGCGCAAGGGCATTAATTGAAATTTCACACCCGGCATTCAGGGATGAACTAACCGAGTTTGCAAAAAAAACTTATCACATTTGATTTATGGTTGCTGTTATTGGCGATATACACGGTTGCTATTATACTCTATTGGATCTTTATAAAAAGATTGTAGAGACTTACCCCGGTATTCAAATCTATACTGTAGGTGATCTTGTAGATAGAGGAAATCACAGTTTCGAAGTTGTGCAGTTTGTAATTGATAATAATGTTTTTGTTACACCCGGCAACCACGATTACATGTTTTATCATTTCTTTAAAGACCCTTCAAGTGTGTTTGCACGCTCGTGGTTGTTTAATGGAAATGAAACTACTCTTGAATCGTATGAGAATCACCAAACAGAAATGTTTCGCCATCTCGATTTTATCAAATCAATACCTTTATTTTTTAATTTGAATGATTGTTTTATCTGCCACGCCGGTGTATCATACCAATATGAAAAATCATTACCGGCAGATTTTAGGAACAACCTGGATCTTCTCGATCAGTTTATCAGGAACGATATACAAACCGATAAAGGTGTTATGTGGACAAGGGACCCGCTTCTTAATTTGGGCAAACTGCAAATAGTTGGCCATACTAAGCAGCAAGAGATAACATTGGTGGAAGATTCCAACGCATTGTACATTGATACCGGTGCATGTGTCGGTAACAAATTGAGCGCGGTAATTATTCATGAGAATAAGATTATTGAAACGCTTGAAGAGAAAACACATTTGAACGACATCATCTAATTTTTTACCCTCAATTACTTTAAAAATGAATTGCATAAGAATATTATTTTAATAATTTTTGATACGACCAATTGAGGGAGGTTCTATAGAATATTTTATACGGTAATTTCTTGAACAAAAAGTAGGTAAACCATTTCCTTTTACAGAAAAAATATGCTGAAGCTGGGAATCAAGTTAAGTTTGCTTCCCATTTTTATTGCCTCAATCGCATTATCGTTTGGATTTACAAATGAAACAGAGTCGAGATTCAGTGAACAACTGTTGATTGACGCATGTTTTAATTACCTCATCCAGCTTGATGCCGAAAAAAACAATCCGCAGCAATTCGAATTCCGGACCGGTACACCACCTGACTCTTGGAAAGATATTTTCTCTTTTGCAGCGCCAGATACTACCGATAAACCCGATACGACTGTTATACGCGATACATTATTAACCGATAGTTTAAAATTATTCGATACAACTAAAGTTGTTTTATCAAGAGCCGACTCCATATTGTTCAAAGCAAAACAAGATTCCCTTAGAAGGATCGATTCACTTTCCCAGGATTCTACTGCACGTATCCAATATTTTAAAGCATCACGCGAAGATTACTTGGCTGTCCCTTTCAGATCAAGAAAACCGTCACCGTTTTTTGTACAACCATCTGCCGCTTCATTAATAAGAACAGCAGAGTTGGATTCAACCGGTACTAAAGTCATCATCAAAGAAAAAATAGCCGGGCAAGAAGCAAAAGTGTATTTGGAAATTCCTCTTGAAGAATATATCCAGTTACGTTACGATGCCTTGAACCGTGATTTATGGGAACAGAAAGGTTACGAGTATAAACTAAAATCCGATAAAAAAGATCTGAGCCAGTTGATTACCGACATTACCAACATTGATATACCGCTTCCAAGTACGTCTTTGCTGAGTATATTTGGTCCGCCTAAAATAAACTTAAAAATTGCCGGTGCGGTAGATATCCACGGCGCATGGCGCAGCGAAACTACAACCGGTATCACAAGTTCTGCACTTGGCAACACGCGCAACGAACCCGATTTCAAACAGCAAGTTCAAATTAATTTAAGCGGCACCATCGGTGATAAACTTACAATTTCTGCCGATTGGAATACAGAGCGGCAATTCCAATATGAGAACCAGCTGAAAATAAAATACACCGGTTACGAAGATGAAATTATTCAAAGCATTGAAGCCGGTAACGTTACACTTCAAGCATCTCCATTGATTGGCGGAAGTGAAGCTCTTTTTGGTGTTAAAGCACAAATGAAAGTTGGACCATTTAGTTTAACAGCGCTTGCATCACAAAAGAAAGGTGAAGTGCAAGAAGTATCTGTAAGCGGCGGTGCAAAAGCACAAAAATTTGAACTGCATGCTTACGAATATTCTCCTAATCATTTTTTCATACACAGTGTTTATGCCGATTCGGCATTAAATGCTTTTAATAAATATTATGGAAATCCGACTCCGGTTCCGATTGATTCAATACGAGTGAAAGATATTGAAGTTTGGAAATCTGTAACGGGCATTATTAACCCTGAATTAGAAAGAAAAGCAAACGCCTACATAAATTTGCCCAGAAGAAGCAAAGGCGAGTTATTAGATGAATTAAGAGATAGCACAAAAGAAACAATACCCGGCATACAAGAAATTGACCGGCGCTTTATCCAGCTTCAAGAAGGAATAGATTATGAAGTTCATGAAGCAACCGGCTTCATAAGTTTTAAAACTCAAATCCAAAACCAGGATGCAATTGCTGTTGCTTTTAGAATGGAAGGACCAACAACATCAAATGACGATGACGTATATTTTGGAGAGTTCAGGCAAGATGTAGTGGGGGATTCAACAACAAGGATAGTCTTGAGGTTAGTCAAACCGCCGAACTTACAACCACAATTTGAAGAAGCGTGGAAACTGCAATTAAGAAATATTTATCCTATTGGCGGCAGAGCTGTAAAGAAAGAAGGATTTGTTCTTGATATTAAATACCAGGTAGAAGGACAGGAGGCGCAAAGCGAATATAATGGTGTTAAATTAATTCAGGCGTTTGGTCTCGATAGGTACAATGAAAGCGGTAGCCCAGAACCGGACGGTGCATTTGATTTTGATCCCGAGAGAACAATTTTTACTAGTACCGGCGAAATTATTTTTCCGGTCCTTAAGCCATTTGGCAGTTATTTGCCTAGTACACCGCCTTTAGATCTTCCATCTGAACTGCAGTACAATACTGTTTATGATACGACTGTTGCAGCTGCTAAAGATGATGGGGCGCATGATAAATTTATTATTACCGGTGAATATAGTGCATCTGTTACTTCAGTATATAATGTTGGATTCAACGTGGTCGAAAATTCTGTCCGTGTTTTGTTGAATGAAGTGCCTCTAAAAGAGGGAATCGATTATACAGTCGATTATAATCTAGGTCAAGTAATTATCAGGAGAGATGAAGCGCTTGTACCGGGTGCTAACCTAAAAATCTCTTACGAACAGAATGACCTTTTCCAGCTTGCCTCTAAAACACTTGTCGGACTGCGCGGTTTGTACGAATTCAATAAACAAACTTCGCTCGGCTTTTCATTCCTGAATTTAAATCAACAGACACTTAGCGATAAAGTTAGGATTGGTGAAGAACCACTGAATAATTCAATATATGGAGTTGATTTCAAATCGTCTTTCAACCTTCCCTTTATTACAAAAGCACTCGATAAAGTTATTTCGACGAGTGCACCTTCAACGCTTACATTAAACGCAGAGTACGCTTACATAAATCCTGATCCTAATACAAAGAAAAGTACAATAGCCGGTGACGACAATAGAAGCATTGCTTATATAGATGATTTTGAAGGTGCAAAGAGAATAATTCCGCTCGGTATTTCTTACGGTTCATGGAGGGATATCAGCGTACCGGATAGTTTGCCGGTCATAGGAACTTTGCCGCAATATAACGATCCGCAGAAACAGCAACCGCAAGATGCACAGATGAATTATAAAGCTAAGGCGTATTGGTTTAATATTACACCTTCGGACGTAACCGTGGAGGAAATTTATGGGGATAGAAAAGTAGCTGCGCCTGACCAACAGCAGATTACTGTTTTAGATTTTGTTTATTTGCCGACTGAAAGAGGTTATTATAACTATTTCCCGGATTTAGATGAAAAAGAGAAGAACTGGGCCGGTATAATGAAACCCCTCTCATCAACAGCCAATAATTTGTTAGAAGAAAATATTGAGTTTATAGAATTTTGGGTAAACCAGGTTACTGCACCACAAGATTTGAAATTATATTTAGATCTCGGACAGATTAGTGAAGATATTATTCCAAATGGGAAACTTGATACTGAAGATAAAAATCAGAATGACCTTGTTGATGAAAGAGAAGATACTGGTATCGATGGGATAGCCAATGAAGAGGAAACGGGTTACAACTCCGAGACAAATGATGATCCGGCTAATGATAAGTATGATTTCCGATTAGGCACCGGTGATTATTCAAAAATAAACGGAACCGAAGGGAATGCTGTATCAATTGACCTCGGCAGATTACCTGATTCCGAAGATTTAAACCGTAATTTTACAATTGATAAGGTTAACAGCTATTTCCGTTATGAAGTACCGTTAGATACCAATAAAGCAACAAATCCGTTTGTGCAAGGCGGCGGTAATGGCTGGTTCTTGTACCGCATTCCATTAAAGGATTATATACGCCCGGTTGGTGACCCCAGTCTTTCCGTTGTAGAAACAATAAGGTTGTGGGTTTCCGGCGTTACCGAGAATGTGCATCTAAGATTTGCAGAAATGAATTTAGTTGGTAATCAATGGGAAAAAGTTTTGCGAAAAGCAACAACAGATTTCCCGGAAGTGACAATCGATGATGAAGTTTTAACTGTTTCCACTATTAACTATGAGGATAACCCTGAATATATTATTCCGCCCGGCGTACAGCGCGAACGCGATAGAACTAAACCCGATTATGAAATTTTTAAGAATGAGCAATCTTTAAATTTAATTTTACAGAATTTGGATGATGGTGATAAAAGGGAGGTTGTTCGTAATCTTTATAAACCATTGGATGTTTTCAATTATAAAGAGATGAAACTTTATTATCATGCCGATGACAGCGAATTGCAAACTTCAATTTCTTATTATAACGATTCGAGTGACTATGCTACGCAAGTCTATTTAAGATTCGGTGCCGATACCACCAATTATTACGAATATCGTCTGCCGCTTCAAAAGAATTTAGAGCAGCAAAACTGGAGCGAAATTAAATTAGTATTTTCTGAATTAACTGCGATCAAACAAGCGCGCGATACAGCACTGTCGGTTATTAAAAATTTGTATCTTGTTCCGATTGAAGGGAAAAAGGGGCATACATACGGTGTAAGGGGAAACCCAACATTAACAAGGATTTCTTTCTTCATGATCGGGATAATTAATCCAAAAGGGATTGGTAATCCAAACGATAGGGTCTCCGGTAGTCTATGGGTGAATGAGTTACGTGTATTGGAAGCCGATGCAACACCGGGATGGGCTTATACTGCTTCCGGTTCTTTAGCACTTGCCGATCTGTTAAAATTAAATTTCAGCATTTCTCAAACGAATCCCTATTTTCATAAACTATCCGATCGTTTTGGTTCGCGTGACGATAAAATGAGCTGGAGTGCTTCTGCCGATCTTGATGTTCTAAAATTGCTGCCGGTTAATTTACCCGGAAGTAATTTGAGAATTGCTTATAACCGCCAGGAATCTTCAATTGATCCGTTATATCAACCCGGCACTGATATTAAAGTTTCTGAAGCCCAGGATATATTACGCCGTTCGCTGAATGAAAACAACCCGGATTCGCTCAATATTAACAAAGCTGTTGAAGAGATAAAAACAATTACGCAAACAAAAACTTACTCTGAAACATGGACTCTCTCGAACATTAAAATTAAAATCCCGACCGATGCCTGGTATATAAGGGACACGTTTAACAATCTAACATTCAGTTTTAATTATAATAAAACTTCATCTCGTTCACCGACAATATATAACAGTAACAGCTGGACCTGGAACGCCGGTGCAAGTTATTCTGTAGTTTTCAGCAGAGAACTTTACTTCAAACCGGTTGATATTCCTTTGCTTGGTGATTTGCTAAGTATCTTTACTGATTACAAAGATGTTAAAATTTATTTTGCACCGCAGACTATTACTGCAAATGTTACAGCGGTTAGGAAAAGAAATTACTCGTTAACACGCAGTAAAAACTTAACAACAAAACCGAATATACAGAGGGATTTTACCTCGCAAAGAGGTGCCGGCTTTACATGGGCTTTAACCGAAGGAGGTTTGTTAAATCTTTCACTCAACTATGATTTTGATATTCAGTCATCTCTGGCATATTTACTGGCAATAGATAATATAGACAGAAGTGAAAGTGAAATTTGGAATGATATATTCAGCGGAAATTTCTTTGGAAATGATTATAATTTCAAGCAAACTTTTGATATTAAAGCAAATCCCAAATTGCCTTCATTCGGTGATATAAATAGGTATATCACTTTGAATGCTTCGTATGGTTCTTCGTATGCCTGGCAAAACAATTTTACGCAGCTTGAATTGGGAAAAAGTGCCGGTTATAACAGTAAGCTCTCTGCTAATTTAACGATAAGGTTAAAATCAATCTTTGCCCCCTGGTTCCAGGAAGAAAAAACAGAACAAACTAAACAGCAGTTGCCAATCCAAAAACCGACTGAAGGTGGAAGAGGCGGAAGAAGAAGCCAGCGCGGTGCAGTACAACAGCCGGCTAAGCCCATCATTCCTGAAGAAAACATTCAGGTTAAAGATAGTCTTGCTTTAAGTGATAGCATTGTTGTTAATGATTCTCTTGCTGTTACTGATTCAAATCTAATAGAAGAGGAAGAGGTTGATGATGGTCCAAGTAAACTTGAAATTGGATTGGAATTTTTAAAACTTGCTTTCAAATGGATTTTCTTAGATTATGACCAAATAGGAATCAACTTTTCACAAAGCAGCAGTTACACCGGCGGTGGCTTAACTGGTAGAACCGGGTTCCATAATTTTTGGGGTGCTAACCACAGTGATTCAAAAGGTCCGTCCAGATTATTTATGCTTGGCCTATCGAACGACATAGGTCCGCGAGCACCAAACGGAAATTTACAAGATAATTACACTCATAAAAATGATCTTGATTTTAAAACCTCGCGCCCATTGTGGGAAGGCGCCCAGCTAGATATCAATTGGCGTGTAGGATGGGGAATCAATAAAGCGAGCACAATACAGACTAATGAGGAAGGTGAAGTTACGGTGACTAATCTTGTATCGACCGGGACGATTGATAGATCATTCTTAGCACTGCCATCTTCCGGTATTTTTTCATTTTTGGGTGGAGGTATCAAAAAAGTACATGAGAATTATAATCCTAATGATGCTAACCCAGCTAAGAATTTATCAGAAGCATTTTTGAAGGGATTTGAGACTGCCGGATTAACCACAAGTATTCCGTTTTTAAGTGACGTATTAAAATATATTCCAAGACCAAACTGGAGTTTCAACTGGTCAGGTTTAGAAAAATATTCGCTGTTTAGTTTTGCTAAAAGGGTCTCATTGCAGCATTCATACACTTCTACTTACAGCGAAGGATGGAAAATAAACACTGATGGAATCCAAGAGATTCAATCGCAGCGTGTTGATTTCGGTTTTTCACCGCTCGCTGGTGTGACAATGCAATTTGATAAAGTGTTCGGCGGCTCATTCTCAAGTACTGTCAGATTTTCTACAAAAGAATCTTACAGTCTTGGCGCAACGACAAGAAATATTACTAAATCGTTAAACAATGATATTAATATTACGGCGAGTTATTCAAAATCCGGTTTTGAGTTGCCTTTATTCGGGGTGTCGTTAAAGAACGATCTCGAAATTTCATTTACATATACAAGCGGCAAATCTTCGAGCATTATTTATAAAATGAATGAATTTAAGGAAGAGGGCGAACCCCAGGAAGGGAAAACAAACACAACTATTGAACCGAAAATAAAATATGTGATGAGTTCACGTGTTACATTATCGATCTTTTACAAAAGAACAAGTATAGAACCGGAAGGGGCATCACGTATTCCGCCGACTGTAACAAACGAAGCCGGAATTGATGTTCATATAGCTATTCAGTAAACTTCATTACAAAAAATCTATTATAATGAAACAAAACAAAATTTTATGGGTCGATGACGAAATAGAACTTCTCCGTTCTCACATTATCTTTTTGAACGAAAAAGGTTATGATGTTGAAACTGTTACTAACGGTGAAGACGCTATCTCTATGGTAAAAAATAAAAATTATGATTTGATCTTTCTTGACGAAATGATGGCCGGGCTTGGCGGTTTGGAAACCCTGGCACAGTTAAAGGAATTCAACCCTAACATCCCGGTTGTGATGGTAACCAAAAGTGAAGAAGAATCATTGATGCATGATGCGATTGGCAGTAAGATTAGTGATTACCTTATAAAACCGGTTGTGCCTTCCCAGATATTGATGGTTTGCAAAAAAATTCTTGAAAGCAAAAAAATTTCCGGTGAATATGTTGCCAAAGATTATTTGAGTGATTTCAACGAGATTTCTCGCAGACTCCTTTTGGAACCTGATTATGATGACTGGCTCGAAATTTATCTTAAACTTGTCTCCTGGGATATGGAGCTTGATATCCATCCCGAAGTAGATTTGCGGCAAACACTTGAAGAACAAAGAAAAGAATGTAACCAGGAGTTTTCAAAATATATTGAGAAGAATTACCGGAACTGGATCAATTCCATCGGGCAAGAAAATACGCCTACACTTACTACTGAAATTTTAGATAAGTATGTTTTGCCTGAATTGTCTAAATCCGATAACCCTTTGTTTCTATTTGTAATCGATTGTCTCCGTTACGATCAATGGCTTGTGATGGAGAGACATTTAAATCAAATTTTTAATATTCAGAAAGATTTTTATTATTCAATTTTGCCTACTGCAACACCGTATGCAAGAAATGCACTCTTCGCCGGTTTATTCCCATCGGAAATTGAAAAACATTATCCCGATCTTTGGTCATCGATGGGTGATGATGAAAACAGTATGAACAAATACGAAAAAGAATTGCTGCAACTGCTGCTTAATCGTAAAAGAGTACAGCTAAAAAATGAACTCAAATATGTTAAGATAATTGACCCGGAAGTCGGTAGGTCGTTTGAGCAGAATGTACTATCTCACAAGAAGACTCACCTTATGGCTGTAGTAGTAAATTTTCTTGATATGATTGCTCATGGAAGATCGGATTCACAAATACTAAAGGAGATTGCACCCGATGAAGCGGCGTATCGATCCTTGACAAATAGTTGGTTCCAGCATTCTTATTTGCTGAATACTTTTAGGGCAATAGCTTCAATTCCCAAAGCGCGTGTTATTGTTACTACCGATCACGGCAGCATAAGAGCTTTAAGAGGAGCTAAAGTTTTAGGCGATAGGGAGGCATCGACCAATTTAAGGTTCAAATTCGGTAAGAATTTAAAAGTAGATGATAAACATGCTATCTTTATTAAAAATCCTTTGGATTATAAACTGCCGAAGACGAGTATGACAATCAACTATATTATTGCCAAAGAAGATTTTTATTTTGTTTATCCAACGGACTATCATAAGTATTTGAGTTATTATAAAGACAGCTTTCAACACGGCGGTATATCGATGGAAGAGATGATTCTGCCGGTTATCAAAATGGAGAGTAAGGTTTAATGGAATTCCCGTTTGAAGCGAAGCTGCTCAATGAAACCGATACGATTATGGCTGCAAAAAATTTTTCTTCTTACTTGGCACCCGGTGATGTTGTATTACTGAACGGCAACCTGGGAGCCGGTAAAACTTTTTTTGTAAAGTATGTTTGTAAAGAATATGCAATTGAGAATGTTTCGAGTCCAAGCTTTGCAATTATAAATGAATATATAAACTCAAAAAAAATTTATCACTTTGATTTTTACCGCATCCAAAAAGAAACCGAACTATATGACATCGGCATCGAAGAATACCTTGGAGACAAGGAAGCAATCGTCTTTATTGAATGGGCGCAGTTATGGGAGGAAATACTCCATCGCAAATCATACATCGTTAATATTGAGTTGAATGGTATTGATGAAAGAATTATAAGAATAATAAAATGTCAAAATTAAACTTACCTATACTTGCAATTGAAACTTCCGGTGAATTGTGCAGTGCTTCGGTAATGCTTGGCGAAAAAACATTTTATGAAACAACAATACGGCAGAAGAATATTCATTCGGAAAAAATATTTGAGGTGGTCGAAATTATTTTATCGGCAGCCAAATTAAAAATTGAAGAGATTCAAGCGATTGCTTATTCAAACGGACCCGGTTCATTTACCGGTTTACGTATCGGGCTATCGGCTGCAAAGGGATTGGCTTTAGGAATATCCAAGCCGATTATCCCGGTGCCGACTTTTAATGCTCTTGCTTACTCAATTTCTAAATATCATAACTATGGAACAAAGTTTTCAATTATTAGAAACGCAAGTACGGATGAAATCTATAAAGCGGATTATCATTTGGATGGCGAGCTTGTTTACGGAACTGTCGAATTAATAAATAAAACGGATACAAAGAAAAATGATAGCGATTTGATTTATGGCGATAAGATCGAGGGTCTTAACATTCATGAAATTCATGAAGCGACTGCAAATCAAATAGCAGAATGGGCTTATTTATTTGGTGAGGATTTATTAATTTTTGATTACGATTATCTAGAACCAAATTATCTTAAGAAATTTATTGTAAAGGTGAAAAAATGAAAAGGATGGTTATCTTTTCAATATTGTTATTAAGTGCATATACATTTGGGCAGAATACACCCAAAATTGCTTCGCCCAAACCCTCGCATGATTTTGGAGATATACTTGAAGGACAAGTAGTTTCCCACTCTTTCGAAATTGTAAATGAAGGTACATCCGATTTAAAGATTGATAGAGTACAAGCTTCATGCGGTTGTACTGCGGTGCAGCCGGCAAAAAAACAATTGAAACCAGGCGAAAAAACTGTTATAAAAGTCGAGTTCGATTCAGAGAATAGAATGGGACCGCAGCACAAATACGTGTATGTAAAATCTAACGATCCTAAAACACCTGACTTTAAATTGTCTTTCACAGCAAATATCGTAGATAAAATCGTTAACAAATCAGGCAAGAATCCAAAACTTTCATTAAATCAAAATCAATACGATTTCGGCAATGTTGAGGAAGGGAAAGTGGTCGAAGCGAAAATCGGGTTTAAAAATGCCGGCAATGATGTTCTTGAAATTAAGGATGTGAAAACATCATGCGGATGTACCGCTGCATTATTAAGCAGTAAAAAATTAAATCCCGGTGAAAACGGTACAATCAAAATTGAGCTCGATACTTCGAACAGATCGGGTAAAATGGTCCGCACAGTAACTTTATATACAAACGATTCATCGAATCCTAACCAGACAATAACATTATCAGTTAACATAGAACAGAGAAAATCTTAATGGCTTGGTTCAAAAGAAAAAAAGAAAATATTTCCAAGGATAGTAAAAAAAGCGATATACCTGACGGACAGTGGGCTAAATGTGAAGATTGCGGAGAAATAGTTCATAACAAGCAGCTCGAAGTTAATTTATGGGTCTGCCCCAAATGCAGTTACCATTTCAGGATTGGCAGCGAGCAATATGTCTCATTGATATTTGATAAAGGCACATTTAAAGAATACGATAAAAAAATGCGCTCCGGTGATCCGCTGGAATTCTCTGATACAAAAAAATATACAGACCGCGTTAATACAACGATTAAAAAAAGCGGAATGAACGATGCCGTTAAAACCGGTGTCGGGAAAATTGAAGGGAAGAAAGCTGCATTTGCTTGCATGGATTTCGGTTTTATAGGCGGCAGTATGGGCTCTGTTGTTGGGGAAAAAATAGCAAGAATTATAGACGCAGCATATGAAGAGAAAATTCCTCTGATAATCATAAGTCAAAGCGGCGGCGCCAGGATGATGGAAGGCGCTTTCTCACTGATGCAGATGGGAAAAACAAGTGCGCGGCTTGCACGTCTCGCTGATGCAAAATTACCATTCATTTCTGTATTGACCGATCCAACCACCGGCGGTGTTACTGCAAGTTATGCAATGCTTGGTGATGTTATTATTGCCGAACCAAAGGCATTGATCGGGTTTGCCGGACCAAGAGTTATCAAACAAACAATTGGTAAAGATTTACCGGAAGGATTTCAGCGCTCTGAATTTTTACTGGAGAATGGCTTCCTTGATTTTATTGTGAATAGAAAACAGATGAAAGAAAAACTTTCGCAGATGATTGATTATTTAACTTGATCATTTCCTGAATTTTTTTGACAGCTTATCCAGCACATCTAAAGTATAGTCAACTTCCTCAATTTTATTTTGAGAACCGAACGAGAAGCGAATGGTTCCACTTGCGTCTTGTATCGATTTACCGCTTGCAAGCATAACATGGGACGGCTTTAACGTTCCCGAAGTACATGCCGCACCATTAGAGGCGGCAACTCCGTTGATATCAAGATAAATCAGCATTGCTTCTGCATCATTATTATATAACCCAGATTTAAAAGTAATACTTAAAATGTGGGGAATAGTATTTGTTCCGCCATTGATTACTATTCCATCTTTATCAATTGTTGGTAAACCATCTATAAATCTCTCTTGTAATTTTTTTGCGTGTTCATAATTATTATCCATTTCGTGTTTAGCAATTCTTACTGCCTCGGCAAATCCAACAATAGCAGCAACATTTTCAGTGCCGCCTCTTCTATTTCTCTCTTGAGAGCCGCCATGAATAATGGGCGAGATTGGTGTACCGCTTTTCACATACAAAAATCCGCTTCCCTTTGGTCCATTGATTTTATGAGAGGAAACCGAAAGAGAATTAATTTTAATTTTTTTTACGTCGAGTGGGATTTTTCCAAAACTTTGAACCGCATCTGTGTGGACTATTACGTCATCGGCGAAATCCAATGCTTTATCTAAATCATTTATTGTGCCGGTCTCGTTGTTAACATGAATAAACGATAAGAGGGAAGTATTACTATTAATAGAGTTACTTAAATCCCGATAATCAATTTGTGTATCACCGGTTACTTTGCAAAAATGAACTGAGAAACCTGAATGCGGTAGTTCTTCTGCAGTTTCTATTACCGATTTGTGATCAGCTTGAGTAACAACAATATTATTTTTTTTTGATTCTTTGAATTCTTCGTTTGCTATACCGGTAATTGCAAAGTTGTTAGCTTCCGTACCGCCGCTAGTAAAATAAATTTCGCTTGCATCGGCGTTAATAAAATCGGCGATTGTTTCTCTTGCTTCTTCGATAGCTACGCGTGCACTTCTGCCAAAAGAATGTATTGATGATGGATTACCGTATTCATCGGCTAAAAATTTTGTTACTCTTTCTAAAACTTTTGGGTGGAGCGGTGTTGTAGCAGCATTATCAAAATATACTTTCATTTACAAAGATTGTCCTTTCTTTACCTTAAGCTTACATCTCCAAAATGAATCTTTTCAGTTTTATCCCCTTGTTTAAGCATAAGTATTCCGTCTTCATCAATATCATCGAAAAGTCCGGTTTTTGTTTTATCGCCCTCAACTATCTTCACTTTCTCACCGATCATTTTGCATCTGTTGCGCCAGTCGTTAATTATTTTGCCGGGTTCTGTCTTTGCGATTGTAAGCATATCTTCAAAATTATTTAATATTTCACTCAGCAGTTTTTCGCGGTTTACAATTTCGTGGAATTCCCGTCTTACTGAAGTTGGCTGTATATCAAACTTACCGGGAAAGTTCGGCTGATTTACATTTATCCCTACCCCTATTACGACCTTGCTAAGTTTACTTCCTTTCGAACTTGACTCAATTAAAATTCCGGCAATTTTCTTTTTGTTGACTAAAACATCATTAGGCCATTTCAATTCAACATCAAGCTGGAAAAGATTTTCAATTGACTGGGCAACCGCTAAAGAAGAGCCGAGATTGACAATATTTAATTTCCAATCTTTTAAATCATTTTTTAGAAGAATTGAGAATGTTAAATTTTGTCCGGCGTTGCTTATCCAAACTCTTTCTTTTCTCCCTCTTCCTTTGCTTTGAAACTCAGCAAGAAGAACGGTTCCGTTTTGACTAAACTCTTTGTTATTTAGTAAAACGGTATTAGTTGAGTCAACTTCGTCGCTGTAAATAAAATTTCTCCCGATAAATTCTGTATCGAGTTTAATGTCGAATTCTTCAATATTGAACACGGAATCCTCCTATAAAAGAACGAGTGAAATTGGTCACACTATCTGACAACAAATCAGCATGGTTAATAAATTTTTCATATAGTGCGACAAGAATTCCGAACCCGTCATAATCTGGTTAAAATAATTAATTTCTTTTATGTAAATGAGTTACAGAGATTTTCCTTCTTGGCATATTGATTGACCTATATTAAACAAATAAATTTAAGGAGGAAATCATGACACTCATAAAATTTGAACCCTTAAGAGAACTTGAAAATGTTCACGATCGAATTCAAAGATATTTTGATGAATTCGCGAACTTCGGTTTCTCTTTCACAGAAAATTTCAATCCGAGAATTGATATCTCGGAAGATGACAAAACTTATAGCGTTGTTGCTGATATACCCGGAGTAAAAAAAGACAATCTAAAAATCACATTGCAAGATAACATTTTAACAATAGAAGGTGAAAAGAAAAAAGAAGAAGAAAAATCCGGGAAAAATTATTATCGTGCTGAACGAGTTTACGGAAATTTTAAAAGAAGTTTTACGTTGCCGGTTCAGGTAGATTCGGATAAAGTTGACGCAAAATTTGAAGACGGAACTTTAAAAATTGTTTTGCAGAAGTTAGTGCCGAAGCCGAGAAATGAAAAAATAATCGAGATCGCCTCAAAGTAAATTTTTTTAAAGATAGCACGCAGATAACCCGCCAATAAAACGGCGGGCAAGCTCTGATTGAAACGGATATTCACAGATTTTCTATTTGTCCGAAGGACTCCTTCGGAGAACAATTACTTTTGAGATAACCTCTTAAATATTTATAACTTAATTAAGGAAAAAGAATAATGGGAAAAATTATTGGAATCGATCTGGGAACAACTAATTCATGCGTCGCTGTTATGGAAGGTAATGAACCGGTTGTAATTCCAAATTCTGAAGGGGGAAGAACAACACCATCTATAGTTGCGTTTACAAAAAACGGCGAACGATTAGTCGGTCAGCCGGCAAAGAGGCAAGCTGTAACAAACCCTAAGAATACTATCTTTTCAATCAAGCGGTTCATGGGCAGAAGAATTGAAGAAGTAGGCACTGAAACGAAAGAAGTTCCTTACGAAGTTGTTTCTGGCGATAACAATTCGGCTCGTGTTAAAATTACGGATCGTCTTTATTCACCCCCGGAAATTTCTTCGATGATTTTGCAGAAAATGAAAAAGACTGCTGAGGATTATCTTGGCCAGGAAGTTACCGAAGCAGTAATTACCGTACCGGCATATTTTAACGATGCACAAAGACAAGCAACAAAAGATGCCGGTGAAATTGCCGGTCTTCATGTTAAAAGAATTATAAATGAACCTACTGCCGCAGCATTGGCTTATGGCCTGGATAAAAAACATAAAGATCAAACAGTTGCTGTTTATGATCTTGGCGGCGGTACTTTTGATATTTCTATTCTACAAATCGGCGAAGGTGTGTTTGAAGTTAAATCTACAAACGGCGACACTCATCTTGGCGGTGATGATTTCGACCAAAGATTGATTGATTATCTTGCAGATGAATTCAAGAAGCAAGAGGGTATCGATTTACGTAAGGACCCGATGGCATTACAAAGATTGAAAGAAGCTGCAGAGAAAGCTAAGATAGAATTATCATCTTCGATGCAGACAGATGTTAATCTTCCGTTCATTACGGCTACACAAGAAGGACCGAAACACTTAAACATAAATATTACACGAGCAAAATTTGAACAGCTTGTTGATGATCTTATTCAAAGAACGGTAGCGCCTTGCGAAAAAGCAATGAAAGATGCCGGTGTAGCTCCTTCTCAAATTGAAGAAGTAATTTTGGTTGGTGGCTCTACACGTGTTCCAAAAGTTCAAGAACTTGTAAAGAAATTGTTCGAGAAAGAACCTCATAAAGGTGTCAATCCTGATGAAGTAGTTGCTGTTGGTGCTGCAATTCAGGGTGGTGTTTTAGCCGGTGATGTTAAGGATGTTTTGCTTCTAGATGTTACACCTCTTTCACTGGGAATTGAAACACTTGGCAGTGTTATGACCGTGTTGATTCCGGCAAACACAACGATACCAACGCGTAAGAGTGAAGTTTTTTCAACCGCATCGGATAACCAACCGTCGGTAGAAATACATATTCTACAAGGTGAACGCCCGATGGCAATTGATAATAGAACATTAGGAAGATTCCATCTTGATGGAATTCCTCCGGCACCGCGCGGTATTCCGCAAATTGAAGTAACATTTGATATTGATGCGAACGGAATTCTTCATGTAGCGGCAAAAGACAAAGCTACCAACAAGGAGCAGAGCATAAGGATAACTTCATCGAGCGGTTTATCGAAAGATGAAATTGAAAAAATGAAAAACTCAGCTAAGGAACATGCAGCAGAAGATAAAAAGAAAAAGGAATCCGTTGAAATTAGGAATGCGGCCGACAATATGATCTTCCAGACTAAGAAGCAGATACAAGAATTGGGTGATAAGATTCCGGCTGATGCAAAAAGCAGATTAGAATCAGAGATAACTAAAGTTGAAGATGCGTTAAAAACAAATGATACCGATGCAATCAAATCGGCAACCGATGGTTTAACCAAAGTTTGGAATGAGTTAGCACAGAATTTATATCAACAGCAAGGGCCAGCCGGCGGTGGACCAACTGCTCAAGATTTTAACGCCGGTCAGCAGTCACAACAGCAATCCAAACAGCAATCGTCTCAAAAGAAAGATGATGATGAAGTTCAAGATGCTTCATACGAAGTTGTTGATGACGATAAAAAATAATTTTGAATCAATTAACAAAAGGAGTATAAAATGACACAAAATAAAGAAGCGGTAGAAGTCAAAACTTCAAGAAGCTGGGACGAAGCTCTTGAAAAAGAATCCTGGGTTGCACCATTGATAGATATTTCCGAAACCGCAGATGATTACTTTTTAACAGCTTATATGCCCGGCGTTTCAAAAGATAATGTTAAAATTAAACTTGAGGATGGAAATCTTGTTCTGATGGGTCGTATCGATTATGAATTGGTATTGAACAAGAAATATGTTCTCAAAGAAACTGAAACCGGTAATTACTATCGCAGATTTAAGATTGCAGACAGTATTGACGAATCTAAAATCGATGCGAAGCTTGAGAATGGTGTTCTTAATGTACAATTACCGAAGCATGAAAGAGTAAAACCAAAGACAATTGAAATAAAGTAAGATTGATTTTAATTGGTACGCAAAAACCCGCCCATTGGCGGGTTTTTTATTTTATTAATAACATCTTACGTGTTTGCGAAAAGTTATTTGTAATTAATTGATAAAAATAAACTCCGCTAGACAAATTCTTCCCATCAAAAATAATTTTATAATTGCCGGGTGATTGTTTCTGGTTAACAAGTGTAGTTACTTCTCTGCCAAGGATGTCGTAAATTTTTAACGTAACATTTTGTAAAGACGCTCCATGGAGCGTCTCTACGTCTGGAATAGAATACTCGATTGTAGTTGACGGATTAAACGGATTTGGATAATTCTGATAAAGCTGAAATTGGTTTGGCAATAACAGATTATTATCATCTACATTTGTGGGAAATTTTGAGTAGTAAAATTCTCTAATATTGTTTGCAAGATTTTTTAGTTCTGTTACACTGTTCTTATTACTCGTACCTTTAGTAGCTAAAACTGCAATCACAATTTCTTGTGTATCCTGAGACGCAAGGTTAAATGGCCCGGTAGTTATGTAATATCTGCGATCTGCCGGGCGAATTGTGCCGAACATTGTAGTCCCATCTATCCAGCCGGTGCCGGTTTCGGGATCGCCATAAACATGTTTTGTTGAAGCTTCACCGGTTGTTGGATCTATAATTGGGGAACCATCATTGTTCAATCCTTTCATCAAATTTATATAATCCATCTTGTCCCCGGGGTCGCGAGGTAGTACCGGATCATTTTTATAATTAGCACCAAATGCAGTCATACCTATATTTTTATATCCGTTTCTTCTCTTTCCACCAAAAATAGCAGATTCGTTTTGCCCTCCTTCTGTTATCGGACCTTGCACAATCATGTGTCCCATTGCCGGTGGAGGGAAGCCATATACGTCTTCAAATTCATAAGCATTCCAGGTAAAACCTAAATTGAGTGTTGTATCACATCCAACGAAGTCATCGTGACTATAACCGAAATCATTATCGGCAAAGTAGCACAAATACATATCTTCTATATTATCGTTGCTTTTGTTTATCAGTAGATATCTTTTGAAAAGAACATCATCAAGAAAATTATTTTGTTGATAACCGTAGATTGAAAGTTGAACCTCTAAGCCAAACGGCTGTGATTCAAAGTAATTATTAGAATCATCATAATTCATATCATTCATTACCATCCAATGCAGTTCATCAGCATCGGTATCGGGTTTATCACCATCTTCAACATTATATATACCATCGTAATTGCTATCGATCCACGGTGCACCAAGATCAATTGGCCAATTCTCATAATCATGTTGATAACGTGATTTGATCGTACCATCGGGCAACTCTTCCCAATTTTTTTTGAATCGCCACGACTGGAATCTCGGAGCATTTGGATCTGCGGCAGAATCGGGCGAAATAATATTCCCGGCTTGAAGGTTCGTTGCAAAATGCTGACCACCGACTTGAACATCATTGTTAATTTTTCCTGACCAATATAAGCCGTCATCAAAAGTAGCGGTAATAATTGCTTTTTCACCTCCCGGCCAATATAAAATTTCATGATAAGGATCTGTTGGATTTCTTTTGCCTACATCATAATACATTTTATGATTATTGATAGCTATATAATTTAGAAACTGAGGTACAATTGAGAATGTATTGCTGCTTTGAATTGTATATTGAGGAAAGTCAATAGAACTGATTCGGATCTTACATTTGTCCGAAACTTTATCAGGAACTAGCCATAAGTATCTTCCTCCTTTAGCACTTATATTATCATCCAATAATTCCCAACTATAGCCATCATTTGTTGAAAATTCAATTTTTACATTTCCGGGTAGC
This sequence comes from Bacteroidota bacterium, assembly GCA_040755055.1. Lineage (GTDB taxonomy): Bacteria > Bacteroidota > Ignavibacteria > Ignavibacteriales > Melioribacteraceae > DYJK01. The sequence continues at coordinate 19,127 of JBFMBS010000002.1, read as the reverse complement.
CCACTTAACCATCTAATTGTATATAAATCATGTACTTTTAATGAATAATGAATCGTTGTACTTGATAGAGGGAGATTCAGTTCACCTAATAAATAAAAATCACCATTACTATCTAATTTTTTGATATCATTCCCTACTCCTATTATACCGTTATCAAGTGTTGGTGCAATTGATTCAAACATAAATCCTATCGGATAAGTAGTTATTATATCACCAAATTCAGAGAATAAAGTGTAAAGTTCTGATAGGCATTTATAATTATTATCAATTGTATGTACAATCTGCGCATAGTTGAAATTTTGGTTATGGTTTTTTATCCAAATATTTTCCCCATTCAAATCAATTTTATAAATGTTCCATTTATCTATATAAATAATTTTATCATCTGATGTTTTGATAATATCAAATATCCGGTCCTGAGTTTGAAATAACGGAGTGTATTGTAAATCTGAATCTATTATTCCCAATTTATATCCGGTGTTTAAGATTATTTTATTATCTATCAAAATTGCTTTAACTGAATAATAATAATTGTAATCGACCGACTTAATTTTTAAAATGTTTAAATCATTGTCTAATCTAACTAGATTAATTTTTTTATTATCACTCATTGTTAACAACAAATCACCGCTTGGAAATGAAGAAATAGTAAATTTATTTAATGGGAGATTTATTTTTATTGATTTTGTTATTTCACCATAAAAACTGAATTTCTGTATTATGAGGGAATCTTCCACGTTTGTATCGTTACTTGCTAAAACAGAATAATAGCTATTATCATTAGATTTTATCATCTGCATCCTAAATCCATATTCTATAGCCAAATCATCGTATATTATCTTATCCCATAAAACATTCCCTGAGTTATCCAATCTTGCTAAATGTGGAAGATTAGAAGTGTCAGAATACGCAATCAAATAAGTTCCGAACAAATCACTGATAACGGAATGATAGTAATATGAACCGGGAATTTTTGTCACAAACGAATTACTCTGTCCAAATGTTGTGCTTACAAAAAAAGATAGTATGATGGGTAAGTAAAAATACTTTTTCATAAGGGGGCCCGTATAATTTCGTGTTGTAAGTTAAAAGTTATGCAATCATTTTCAACAGTAAAATTTTGGGATAATTCACTATACAGTATCCATTAATAATCATATTTGTTGAATCGTTTGTAAATTGGGGTTAACTTGTAACCATGAAAAAGTTATTTGTTGTCCTACTACTAATAATTCTTTCTTTGCTGCTCTATTTTGCGGAACAAGTGGGTACATATACCACCGGTGAAGTTATCCTGGATTCAAAAGATTATTCCGCTGGCTTGCTCAAAACGGAGTATAAAAATCTTGAGCTGCACAATAAGTATGATATTGAAGTAAGTCTGGATGTCGATAAAAAAGTAATTACCGCAAAAGAAAAAATTGTTTGGTATAATAAATCAGACATCTCAACAAACGAAATCCAGTTTCATCTCTATCCTAATGGATATAAAAGCACGCGTACAGAATTTGCGAAAGGTTATGATATAAGTGTACCTGACGCTAAGACTGAAATTAAGATCAATAATTTATCAGTCAATGGTAATAAGAAAGAATTAATCTATTTCCAGCCGGAGATACCAAATCCTTACGACAGTACTGTTGCTAAAGTTATTTTGGATTCCGAAATAGAACCGGGTGACTCTGTTGAAATATATTTTGACTATTCAATGAAAATTCCCAGATCGGTCAAACGTTTGGGATACGCAACCGGCAGAAATTTCTTTTTTGTATCTCAATGGTTTCCAAAAGTTGGAGTTTTTGAAAATGGCAAATGGATCTGCAGCCAATACCATCCTTACTTAAATTTTTATTCTGATTTTGGAAATTATTCTGTTAAAATAACCGCACCTGAAAATTATACAATTGCCTCTACGGGTGTTATCAATTCGCTAATCCGAAAAGGCAACTCGGTTACTTATTCGGTGACACAAAATGGGGTGCACGATTTTGTTTGGCTTGCATCCGATGAAATATTGTACCGCACAGCAACTTATACTCGTAAGGATGGTTCACAAATTCAGATTAATGCATATGTGCAGCCGGAACGCGAAAAATATTTTTACCGTTACTTTGAATGTGTTAAAAACTGTCTTGCATTTTTTGAAGAGAACATTGGAGCATATCCTTATCAAAATATTTCCTTGGTGGATGTACCGCGAACGAGCGGTGCCGGCGGAATGGAATATCCGACATTATTCACCGTTAGCGCCGATCTTTTATCACCTCAGCCAACCGGCTGGCCCGAATACCTTGTAGCACATGAATTCACCCACCAATTTTTTTACGGCATACTCGCCAATAACGAAGTTTACGAGGCGTGGCTCGATGAAGGTTTTACATCTTATATTGCAACAAAAATAATGTACAAATATTATCCTGATATTTTTGTTTACTTTACATTCGCTTACTACATACCGATCTATGGATTGAATTTCCTTTCTTACAATGAAATACCGCTTATATATACACTTGCTGATATACATTTACCCGAAGGTGTAAGAAGCTTGAACACTTATTACAGAAACTTAAATGTTGGCACTATTGCCGATACTTCATTCAAACTTCCAAACCGGTTGTCTTACGTAGTCAATTCGTATGCAAAACCGGAATTGATCTTACATACGTTGGAAAGATATGTTGGTTTTAACAAGATGATGGGCATAATAAAACATTACTACAATGAAAAGAAATTCAAACATCCTACTGCCGATGATTTTATTGAAGCAGTAAACAAAAATACTGAAGGGGATATGACTTGGTTCTTTGATGATTTTTACAAATCTTCTAAGACATTTGATTACAAAGTTACTTCTTTAACAAAAACGGCAGATGATACTTACCAGGTGCTTGTTGAACGGCTTCGGGATGGGGTATTTAAAAATGATGTTGTGCTCTATACAGATAAAGAAACATTAAAACAAAAATGGGATGGTACCGACCGCTGGAAGATTTTCACTTTCCACACCAAACATAAAGTGATTGCTGCCGAAGTAGATCCTAAAAGAAAAAATTTACTTGATCTAAATTTTGCAAATAATTCATTTACACTCGAAAAAAGAACGTGGGCTTCCTGGTCGCTTGCTATCAGGGTATTTTTCTGGGTGCAGAATGCATTAATGATTTTAGGAAGCATTGGATGATAGAATACATTAAACAAATATTGATTCAAGGTACACGTTCGGTTTTTTACAATTCGAAATTGGTTTTTTTACTATGGGCGTTTAATGCTGCCTCGGCACTTATCCTAACAACCCCTTTTTTACAAGTATTGCTTGATAATTTGAGTAATTCGCTAATTAGCGACAGCTTATCACAAAATTTTGATTACATCTGGTATATACAGTTTAAGAGAATTTATGAATTACAGTTTGAACATCTGCCGCTGAGCATTTACAGCGTGGTAGCAATTTACACTCTGCTCCAAACATTTTTCTTAGGAGGGTTAATCTCAATTTTTAATGGTCCTAAAAAAAATCATATTGTGGATTTCTTTTACGGGGGAGTAAAATATTTTTTCAGATTTGTTAAGGTTCTTTTTGTATCGTTAATATTTTTTGTTATTGCTTTCAAGATTAATGATTATCTCGGCGAATTGATTACCTATTTATTCAAAGATTCGGAAAATGTTAAAGCCGATTTTGTATTAAAAGGTTTACGCTACATTTTACTTGTCTTCTTTATCGGGGTGATTACTATAATCTCCGATTATACAAAAGTCGCTTTAGCTTTAGGAGATAAAACAAAAATACTGATAGGAACGTATAATGCTTTTATTTTCCTAAAAAATAATTTCATGAAGATATTCTCTGTTTTTCTGATTGTATCGATAATAGGTGCTGTGGGAGTAATCTTGTATAATTTGATAGGCAGATTCATACCGCGCACACCATATTATTTTCTTGTGCTCTCCTTTATTCTTCAGCAAATGTTAATTATCTTTCGATTGCTTGTACGAATGCTGTTCTGCGCTACAGAAGTTAGCTTATATAAAGATTTGAGTGCAGATGTTGTTAATGTTGAATCAATTTAATCCGAAAAAAAATCATATGGCAATAATACCAATTACAGTTTATGGCGATAAAATATTACGTCAAAAAGCCGAACCGGTTAAAGCAGTTACAGACGAAATAATTGTAAAAATAAAAAACATGTTCGATTCCATGAGGAATGCGAATGGTGTCGGGCTGGCTGCTAACCAGGTAGGTTACCGCGATTCGATTTTTGTGATCGATCTTGAAGATGTCGAAGGTTACGAAAAATTTAAACCGGTTGTTATGATCAATCCTCAAATAATACTTCTATCCGATGAAAAAGTTGTGAAGGAAGAAGGATGCTTAAGTCTGCCGAATCTTAGGGCTGAAGTTGAAAGATCAAAATTAGTAAAGGTGAAATTTCTAAATACAGATGAAGAAGAAGTCGAAGTAGAAGCTGATGATCTATTTGCACGTGTAATTTTACACGAGTACGATCACCTGATCGGTAAGATGATACCCGATAGGGTTACGCCGGAAATTAAGAGTAAACTACAAGATGAACTTACCAAGATTAAGAAGAGGGATGTAGAGATTGATTATCCAATCACCAAAGGTTAGAACTCGCCAGAAAGAATTTTTCTTTTCAATCCCGGGGTAATTACATGAGAATAGTTTTCATGGGAACACCGGAGTTTGCTATACCCTCATTGCAAAAATTAATTGAGAATAATCATGAAATTTTAGCAGTCGTTTCTGCCCCGGATAGAGAAAGGGGAAGAGGAAGAGAAGTTACTTTTACGCCGGTCAAGGATTTTGCACTTAAGAATAATCTAAAAGTTTTTACCCCGGGAAAATTGAGAGATGAAGATTTAATAAATCAAATGGCGGGTTTAGAACCGGAATTATTTGTAGTGGTAGCGTTTAGAATTTTACCTCGAGAAGTTTTTACTATACCGAAGTATGGTTCGTTTAATTTGCACGGCTCATTGCTTCCTAAATACAGAGGAGCAGCGCCGATTCAATGGGCACTGATTAACGGCGAGAAAGAAACCGGTGTTACAACTTTCTTACTTGATGATAAAGTAGATACCGGTAAAATTATCTTGCAAGAAAAAATCATTATTGATGATGCCGATAACTTTGGTTCATTGCATGATAAGATGATGATGATAGGTGCAGATGTTGTTCTTAAAACAGTTGAGTTGATAGCCGGTCGTAATTATCAACTTCAAAAACAAGATGATTTGCTTGCAACACCGGCACCCAAAATTACCAAAGAGATTTGTAAGATTGATTGGAATAAATCTGCAATTGATATTCACAATCTTGTTCGCGGACTTTCGCCTTATCCGTGTGCATACTTTGTTTTGAATGGAAAACATTACAAAGTTTTTAAAACAAGAATCGTTACTGATAGTATGGAAGATGGAAAATGGAAAATGGAAAATGTGGAATGGAATCCGGCTATCGACTCCCAACTAACAACTAACAACTTACGCTTAACAAAAAAAGAATTATATATTCAAACCGGAAACGGAATTTTGCAAATACTTGAATTACAACCCGAGGGAAGAAAAAGAATGAGTGTTGAAGAATTTCTTAGAGGGTATTCTTTCACTCCCCTTTGATAAAGGGGAAATAGGGGGATATCAGGAAACATTCATGAAGATATACTACAACCAAAAATTAAAGCAACTTTCGCGCGATCTCCGAAATAACAGCACTCTTAGTGAAGTATTATTGTGGAATGAACTGAAAGCACGTAAGTTGATGGGTTACCAATTTATGAGACAAAAACCCGTTAACAATTTCATTTTGGATTTTTATTGTAGTAAACTAAAACTTGCAATCGAAATAGACGGTGATAGTCATCTTGGCAAAGAAAATTACGATAAACTTCGTCAATCAGAAATAGAAGAGTTAGGAATTGAGTTTCTAAGATTTAACGATAAAGATGTAAAGAAAAATTTGAATAATGTTTTGCAGTCTATTAGAAATTAGATAAGTCGAAAAGAACTAATTAATAAATTCAATAAATAATTTTTTTGGCAACCCCCTTGCCCCCTTTATTAAGGGGGAACATGAGGAAGAAAAATGAGAAACAATCGTTACGAAAGTATTGTTGATGCTGTTGGCAGAACACCAATAGTAAAACTTGGAAATATTACAAAAGATGTTAAAGCAACAATTTGGGCTAAGATGGAATTTATGAATCCGGGTGGAAGTATAAAGGATCGGATAGCACGTTACATGATAGAAAAAGCTGAACGTGAGGGAAAGATTAAACCGGGTGATACGATACTCGAAAATTCTTCAGGTAATACTGCAATGGGGTTGGCGATTGTATGCAGACAAAAAGGTTACAACTTAAAAATTGTTATTCGCAATACGACAAGCAAAGAAAAGATTAAGATGCTCGAAGTACTCGGTGTTGATGTAATTAAAGTTGATGCGTCACTTCCGCCTGAGCACCCGGAATCGTACAATAATTATGCTGCTAATTTTGCTGCAGCTAATCCAAATGTTTATTACATCGATCAGCACAATAATCTGGATAACAACGAAGCACACTACATGACTACCGGACCGGAAATTTGGGAACAGATGGAAGGTAATATTGATTATTTTGTTGCCGGCGTTGGTACCGGCGGAACTCTTTTCGGCGCCGGAAAATATTTGAAAGAAAAAAATCCGAATATAAAATTGGTCGGCGTTGACCCTATCGGTTCTATTTTTTATGATTGGTTTAAGAGTAAAAAAATGACCGCACCAAAACGGTATCTTATCGAAGGTATTGGCGATGAATTCTTAATCAAAACCGCACAGCTTGAATTGATGGATGATATGTTGAAGGTTGAAGACAAGAAAGCTATCGGGTGGACAAAAAAGTTAGCATACGAAGAGGGAATCCTCGCCGGCGGCTCAAGCGGAGCTAACGTGTGGGCTGCTTTGCAGATTGCTCAACAAATAGATCGTGAAGTCAATATTGTAACGATTATAAATGACAGCGGTTATAAATATTTTTCCACCATCTACAATGATGAATGGCTTGAAAAGAATAATCTAGTTTGATCAATTAAATAATAGAAACATATGAGATATTCTCAAATGTCATTTCTGCCGAAGGCATTCCTTTGGAAGAAGGAGCGAAGTGACTGAGAAATCTCGCCACAATCAAAGATTTCTCTCCCTATAAATCGGGATCGAAATGACAAATAAATTTTTCAGAGGTCTCAAATAATCATTCCGATTAGGGAATTTATTATTACTTCAAAGCGTTATTCATTACAGTTTAATTAATTTCATACTTTAATAATAGGAAGAATCATAGTTGGAAATAAAAAATTCGATATTAGATTTAATAGGGAACACACCGTTAATAAAACTTAATAAAATAAATCACGGGCTTAAGCCGCAAATATTTGCAAAATTGGAATCATCAAATCCAGGCGGAAGTGTAAAGGATCGCATTGGTTACGCAATGATTGCCGATGCAGAAAAACGAGGCGTTCTCAAACCGGGTGGAACAATAATAGAAGCAACAAGCGGTAACACCGGAATCGGTCTCGCCCTTACAGCTGCAGTTAAAGGTTATAAATGCTTATTTGTCTGCACAGAAAAAGTTAGTTCGGAAAAAATAAATTACTTAAAAGCTCTCGGCTCTGAAGTTATTGTCGTACCCAATACCTATGAACCTGACCATCCCGATTATTATGTTAATGTTGCAAAGAGAATTGCCGAAGAAACTCCGAATTCATTTTTTGCATACCAGTATGGAAATCCTTCCAATCCTGAAATACACTACCATACAACCGGTCCTGAAATTTGGAAGCAGACCGAAGGTAAGATCACTCATTTTGTCTCCAGCATTGGAACTGGGGGAACAATTAGCGGTACCGGCAGATATTTAAAAGAAAAAAATCCAAACATACAAGTTATCGGTGCTGATCCGCTTGGTTCGATTTTCAAACATTACAAAGAAACCGGGGAAGTGATTAAAGGGACGCCGTACTTAGTAGAAGGTATCGGGCAAGATTGCTTACCGGCTAATGTTCACTTCCAGTTTATTGATAAAATAATTAATATCAGTGATAAAGAATCTTTTGCAGCTGCAAGAAGGTTGACAAAAGAAGAAGGAATTTTTTGCGGAGGTTCTACCGGGACTATTGTCCATGTTACGCTCGAACTTGCAAAAAATCTTTCAGAAAATGATTTGATCGTTTTTATAGTTTGTGATATAGGCGAAAGATATTTATCTAAAATGCATTCCATTGAATGGCTGCGCGATAATAGAATGCTCGATATCGAAATAAAAGTCTTACGAGATATTTCCTATGCAAAGAAACAGAAGGGTAATGAAGATATAGTTTATGTCCATGATAATATTTTAGTTAAAGATGCCATTAAAATTATGAACGAAAAAGGTTTTTCTTATATACCGGTTCTAAATGAATATTTAAGACCGGTTGGGAGTTTAAGAGAAAGCCGGTTAATAGCAAAAGTACTGGAGGATCAGTCTTTATTAAATAACCCGGTCAAATATGTTATGGAAGAAAGCTTCTTAGTACTTGATGCAAAATCGAGTATTACTGAGGTTAGAAGAGCATTAAAAGATGCACATGCTATTTTAGTTTCGGATTTTGGTAGGATAACAGACATAATCACAAGGTACGATCTGATTGATTTTGAATAATAGAACTTTATAATTTCAAAATCTTTTTCAATTCGTACCCCGTAAATTGTACTTCGTAAATTGTAATAGGGGTTAATATGGGTTTTTCAACAGATGCTATACACGCCGGGCAAACTCCTGATCAAGTAACCGGTGCAGTATCAACACCAATATACATGACATCAACTTATGCACAAGATGAACTTGGCATTCATAAAGGTTATGAATACGGGCGTACACATAATTTAACCAGGCAATCACTCGAGAAAAATATTGCAACACTTGAAAAAGGGAAATATGGAATCGCTTTCGCATCCGGCCTATCTGCAGAAAATGCAATATTGGGATTGATGAAAGCCGGAGATCACGCAATTGTCTCGAATAATGTTTACGGCGGTACATACCGTTTGTTTGAGTTGATAATGAAAGATTACGGTTTGAATTTCTCATGGGTAGATACAACCGATATTCGCAATGTAGAGAATGCTATTAGGCCGGAAACCAGAATGGTTTATATCGAATCACCGACGAACCCGATGTTAAACTTAACAGATATAAAAGCCGTATCGGAACTATGCAAAAAGAAGAATTTAATTAGTGTAGTTGATAACACATTTATGACTCCGTACTTTCAAAATCCGCTTCTACTCGGCGCCGATGTTGTTATTCACAGTACAACAAAGTATTTGAACGGGCATTGCGATGTTATCGGCGGAATTCTTATTACAAGTAACGAAAAACTCCACGAGCGGTTTCGTTATTTACAAAATGCTGTCGGTGCGGTTCCTTCTCCATTCGATTGCTGGCTGACATTACGATCTACAAAGACGCTTGCTGTGAGAATGAAACAGCACCAAGAAAATGCATTAATAATAGCTCAATATTTGGAAACAAAACCATTCGTTAAAAAAGTAATCTATCCCGGTTTGAAATCCCACCCCCAACACGAACTTGCAAAAAAACAGATGAGCGGATTTGGCGGAATGCTCTCTGTTGAATTCAAAGATTTTGATGCTGCAAAAAAAGTATTGAATAATGTAAAAGTTTTTACTCTTGCCGAAAGTCTCGGCGGTGTCGAAAGTTTAGTTTGTCACCCGGCATCCATGACTCACGCTGCAGTACCAAGAGAGGAAAGAGAAAAATACGGATTCACGGACAGTATAATTCGCTTCTCTGTTGGAATTGAAAACGTCGAGGATTTAATTGCTGATATTGAACAAGCATTAGAATTATAGCTTATTTTTAACCGATGTTACACCAAATTTATATTTGGATATTTTTATTTGCAGCGAATGTTAGAGTCTGTTGCAAAACCTGAAATCTTGTTTTTTGCTTAGCGTCTTTAACGTATTCTTTGCGATCTTCGCGTGAAAAGCTCTTAACCGCGGAGTGCACGTCAGAAAAACGCCGAGCAAGCGCGGAGAGTTTTGTAACAAACTCTTTAGGTCGCAATTTTTTCGGTAGGTCACCTCTGACTGTGAATTTATTTGTAACCGCAAAACGAGATTTGTATCAAACCGGTTAACTTTGTCTCCTCGTTTTTATTGAGTAATTTTGTAATGCAAATTGGGAGAGACATCATGGCAAATCAAATCAAAGAAAAAGAAAAAACAAACAATGTAGATGATACCAAATATTCGATGGACACACACATCATCTACGGAAAAAATATCTCCGATAAGTGGGATTACTCGCATCATGTAACATCCCCGATATCATCATCTACAACTTTTAGGTTAGATTCCGTCGAACGGGGAGCGCAAGGTTTTATGCAGTTTGCAAATACGGAAGCATTTGGCGATAAGGCACCTATTTTTATATACGACCGTCTTGGTGAACCAAACAAAGATATGCTTGAAGAAAATCTTGCTTACGTTGAAAAAGGTGAAATGGCTGTTAGCTTTTCAAGCGGTATGGGTGCAATATCAGGCATATTGGGAATTTTAACTTCAACCGGAGATGAAATTATTTCTCACAACACGTTATACGGCTGTACATTATCACTTTTAACTAATTGGTATCCGCGTTACAATATCAAATGGAACCCGATTGATTTAACAAATCCCGATAATATTTATAATGTCTTAAGACCCAAGACAAAAGTTATATATTTTGAAACACCGGCTAATCCAAACATGGAAGTAATTAACATAGCGGCTATTAAAAAAGTAACCGATGAAATCAATAAAGCGAGAAACGGGAAGGATAAAATTTATATCGTTATTGATAATACATTTGCAACACCCTTCTGCCAAAGACCGATAGAACACGGCGCTGATTTTGTAGTTCATTCATTAACAAAAGGAATTGGCGGTTACGGTACCGATATGGGCGGTGCCGTTATAGGACAGAAAAAATTTCAAGATATGCTTCATTTGTATAGAAAAGATTTCGGTGCGGTGCTAAGTCCTAAAAGTGCCTGGTCGATATTAACATATGGTTTGCCGTCACTTGCGCTACGCCAAAGACAGCAGATTAAAACTGCAATGCGTGTGGCTGAGTTTCTTAATGCACATCCTAAGATTGCGTATGTAAATTATCCCGGTCTGCCGAACTTTAAATATTATGAAGTTGCAAAAAAGCAGATGATCGATTTCAACGGCAATTTTGCACCGGGCAGTATGATTTATTTTGTGCTTAAGGGAAACACTCCGTCGGAATCAAAAGATAACGGTAGAAAATTTATGGATTATGTTGCTAATCATGCTTACACAATGACTCTGGCTGTTTCACTTGGTCATACGAGAACATTGATCGAGCACCCGGCTTCGATGACGCACTCTGTAGTTCCACCGGAAAAATTGGAGGAGAGAGGGATAGATGCCGGCGGTATTAGATTAGCTATGGGTTTGGAAAATCCCGACGATATTCTACTTGATCTTGATGAATCATTGAAGGTGATTTAAAAGTTTCATATAAAATGGTCACATTAAAATTTTCTTGTAAGTAATGAACTCATCCTAATCCCTCTCTTGAGTAAAGAGAGGGACTTATTGAATACCTGGATAGATGAAAATTATCAAAAGTAAATTATTCGAAAGATTTCCTGAAATTGTTTTTGGGATGAGCACTAAAATAGGACTTGATAGAAAATCACCTTTTTATTTCAACCTTTCATTTACTGTCGGAGATTCTGCTGCAATTGTTAGAGAAAACCGTAATGTTTTTTTTAATGAACTTGGATTAGATCCAAATCAAGTTGCCTATCAAAAACAAATTCATAGCGATCTCATCAAGTTTACAGAGACTCCCGGTTTACTTGGTGAAAGCGATGCCTTGATTACAACTAAACAGAATATTGGTCTTGCAATTTCAACTGCGGATTGTACACCTATTTTTGTATATGATCCTGAAAACAAAATTATTGCAGCGGTTCATTCCGGCTGGCGCGGTACTCAAAAGCAGATACTCAAGAAAACTATCGACAACCTTATCAATAATTTTAATACTAAAGCAAAGAATCTTTTTGTTTATGTTGGTCCATCGATCTCACAGAAAAATTATGAAGTCGGGGAAGAAGTTGGTGCACAATTCGATCAAAAATATATTAAGAATCAAAATGGTAGATTGTATTTAGATGTATTGAAGGCAAACGTTGATATGTTGAACGATTTTATGATACCTACAAATCAAATCGAGGTTTCGCATTTGTGCACATACAGTGAAAAAGAATTGCTCCATTCATTCCGCCGCGACGGAAATTTTTCCGGTAGATCGCTCGGAGTTATAGCGATGAAGAGTGATTAATGGAATCGGAACGATTTAAAATTGCAAGCGGCTATGCACTTATTTGTTTGATCTGGGGTTCTACATGGCTTGCTATACGCATTGGACTGGAGTCATTAACCCCGGTTATCTCAGGCGGATTAAGATTTTTACTCGCTTCACTGTTTGTTTTTATCTTAATGAAATTTAAAAAGATTAAGTTACAAACCGATCAACATTCTGTACGGCTTTATTTAATTTTGGCTCTTTTTTCATTTAGTATTCCATTCGGATTAGTTTATTGGGCAGAACAATTTATTCCATCAGGATTGGCATCAATTCTATTCGCTGTGTTTCCTTTTTACGTAATTATTTTCTCGAAAATTGCTATGCCGGAATCTGAAGTTACATCCGCGCAAATTTTCGGGGTTATTATTGGGTTCGCCGGCATTTTAATAATCTTTGCAGAAGATTTAAAATTTGATTTTTCAAATGACTTGCTTGGTATGCTTGCTGTTTTAGTAAGTTCTGGAATTCAAGGTGCTATTGCTGTTATGATTAAAAAACACGGCGGTCATCTAAATCCTTTATCTATGAATTTTATACCTCTCCTTATAGCCGGAATATTAATGATAATTACTTCATTGTTGATTGAAAATAAAAGTACTTGGGTATTTGATATAAGAGCGGTCGGCTCGATATTCTACTTAGCATTATTCGGTACGGTTGTTACGTTTACAACATATTACTGGCTCTTAAAAAGGATTAATGTAGTTATTCTTTCGATATCAACGTTAATAACTCCAATGGTTGCTGTTTTTCTTGGGTGGATAATTTTAGGGGAACACTTTTCTCTGCAAGATTTGATCGGCAGCGGATTAGTGCTTATCGGAATTTTATTTGCTAATTTTAAAGGGATTATAAATTATTATAAACTGAAAAATACAGTCACATGACAAACATTATCCGTATTAAGAATGCATCATTTTATGCCTACCATGGCGCATTACAAGAAGAACAAAATATCGGCGGCAAGTTTGAAGCCGATGTAGATATTTATACCGATTTTACATCAGCTGCGCAGTCCGATGATCTAAAAAAAACTATCAATTACAATGATGTTTACAAGTTCATTAATAAGATTGTTCACGAAAAAAAATATTACTTGATCGAAACCTTGGCTTCGATTATCGCGGACGGACTATTAAATAAGTATAAGTCGATCTCGAAAATTGCAGTTCGTGTACGCAAGCACCATGTTCCGGTTGGGGGCGTTTTAGACTGTGTTGAAGCGGAAGTTATAAAAGAAAATGGTAAGTAATGTTTTTCTTGGATTAGGATCGAATATTGGTGATAGGGAAAAAATAATTTCCAATGCTTGTGATATAATACGGAATGATGCTGATTCGGAATTATTGAAAGTATCTTCCTATTACGAAACTTCGCCGTATGGAAATATTGATCAAAACAATTTTCTTAATGCTGTTATAGAAATAAAAACTAATCTTAATGTTGAAAAATTATACCGGTTTGTTAAAGAGGTTGAAACAAAATTGGGAAGGAAAAAAAGAGAGATAAAGTGGGGCCCAAGAGAAATTGATATTGATATTCTTTTCTATAATGATTTAATTTATAAGAGTGATAGGGTAGTTATACCGCACCCTGAAATACTAAATAGAGATTTTGTAATTGTACCAATGACAGAAATAGCGCCCGATTTTGTTCACCCGGCAGAAAAAGTAAAAATAAGTGAAATTGATATTTCCCAAATTGAAAAGCATATAATCTCAAAATCATAGAGTTTAAATAGTGGCTGATATACGTTACATAGCAATTGAAGGTGTTATCGGAGCCGGTAAAACTTCGCTGGCACAAAAACTTTCGGAGAAACTTGGAGCGAATCTTGTCCTTGAACAATTTGAAGAAAATCCTTTCCTCGAAAAATTTTACGAGGATAGAAAACGATTTGCTTTCCAGACACAAATGTTCTTTCTGATCAACCGGTATAAACAGCAGCAGCAGCTAAATCAGCAAGAACTTTTCTCAAATTACATTGTCTCGGATTACATTTTTGAAAAAGATAAGATCTTTGCCTATCTAAATTTATCAGGTGAAGAATTAAAACTTTACGAAAGTATTTTCCCATTACTGGAACGGGACATCCCCAAGCCGGATGTTGTGATATTTCTTCAATCGGGTATCGATCGTCTTGTGAACAATGTAAAAAAGAGAGACCGGGAATTTGAGAAGAACTTAAACCGTGGCTACTTAAGCGAGTTATCCGAGGCATATAATAATTTCTTCTTCAAGTATAATGACACACCGCTTTTAATCGTCAATACCAGTGAAATTGATTTTGTTAATCGCGATGATGATTTCGAAGAACTTTACACGCAGATATTCAGGGAAGACAGAGGATTTATCGAGTACTTTAACCCGGAGGTTAGATCATAATGAGTCTATTACGTTTGATACTATGGGGTTTGCTTTTTTTTCTTGCATGGAGAACAATTAAAAACATAATTAATGCTGTGAGCGGTGTGGCTGTAAAATCGGAAAAGAAAAAAGAACATATCAGGAGAAGAGAAAATCAATCTAAGATTAAACAAGAAGATATTGTTGATGCCGATTTTGTAGAAATAATAGAAAACAAATCCGAAAAATCTAAAAACTGATTTTGAATGTCCTACCAAAATTATTTTAAGAAATTTACTTCAGGGGTACTCAAGAAATTTCTATCCGCAGAAATTAAAAGTGAGAAAGTTTTGCCAATTCCCGAAAATATTTTAGTAGTGCGTCAGCACAACCAGTTTGGCGATATGCTTGCAAGTGTATCGCTTTTTCGCGCATTAAAGGAAACATATCCATCAGTTTCAATAACATTATTAGCAAGTCCTGAAAATTATTTTGCAGTTGATAAAAATAAATATATCGATCACGTATTTATTTTTGATAAAAAGAAATTGATCAACCCGGTCTATTTATTCAATCTTAAAAAAGTTTTAAATATAAAATATGATCTTGCAATAGTACCGGCTACGGTTGCCATTTCTTCTACAAGCTGCATTCTTGCGGCACTATCCAGCTCAACCATTAAGATTGGTCCTAATTCTCTGGATGGTGCGATTAACCCCATGAATTATGTATTTAATTACCGTATCGATTTGAATTGGAAGAAATGCCCGGACGCTCACGTTTCGGATTTTATACTTGATATCGTAAGACCATTTAATATTTCAACCAAAAAATATTTTTCATTATTCACCTTTGAAGATGATGAAATGGATTATGCCGATAAATTTATTCAATCATTACATCGTGTTGATGATGAATTATTAATCGGTTTTCATGTTGGTGCCGGTAAACCTCAAAATAGATGGAACCTGAGCAATTATGTTGAGCTCATCAACGAGCTATCAAAGAAAATAAGTATGAAATTTTATTTTACCGGAAGTGATGCAGATAAAGAAGAAATCAGTTACATAAAAAAATATTTTCCGGATGCCGGGTACTTTTTAAATAAAACAATTCCCCGTGTCTCTGCTTTAATAGAAATTAGTGATTTATTTATAACAAATGATACAGGCATTATGCACGTTGCCGGCGCTACAAGAGTTCCTCAAATATCTCTGTTCGGCCCGACAAATCCTTTCAATTGGGCGCCGGTAGGGGATGCAAAATATTTTATACGCAAATCCGATCTTATGAACGATATTACCGTGAAGGATGTTTTTAATCTTGTTCAATATGTATTGGAAAAACATAAAAAAGATAACGATGAATAATTTGCAGAACATAGCGGCTGTAGATGTCGGTACAAATTCATTCCACTTGATTGTAGTTAAACTTAAAGACGATGGGAATTTTGAAATCATTGACCGTGAGAAGGAAGTGATACGTTTAGGTGAGGGAAGTACCGGCGATATTAAACTGATCAAACCGGATGCAATGAGCCGCGGTATCGCAGCATTGAAACGTTTCAAAGGGATAGCAGATTCCCATAATGCCAGACTGCGTGCTATTGCAACAAGTGCTGTCCGCGAATCGCACAATAAGAATGATTTTATAAAAAAAGTTTTTGAAGAAACCGGGATCGAGATTGAAACAATCAGCGGTTATGAAGAAGCTCGTTTAATTTATCTTGGTATTTTAAAAGCCGTACCTATCTACGATAAAAAATCATTAGTAATAGATATCGGTGGCGGAAGCACAGAATTTTTGCTCGGTTACAAGGGAGCTTCAATTCAATCATATAGTTTGAAGATAGGTGCTGTACGGCTTGCACAAAAATTCTTTCCCGATTATGAAATCACAGAGTATAGGATTAAAGATTGCCGTAAGTGGGTTGAAGGAGAACTTTACTATATAGCCGGTAACGTTTTGAAAGAAGGTTTTGAAATTTGCGCCGGTTCTTCCGGCACAATTATGTCTGCCGGGTTGATGATAAAAGCTATGCGTGACGGGAATATTTCTCCATTAACTATTTTGAATAATTTTGTTTTTACCCGGAGTGAGCTAAAAGATATCGAAAAAGAAATACTGAAACGAAAGACGGTAGATAAAAGAAAAAAGATTCCCGGTATCGATGAAAAACGTGCGGACATAATTCCAGCCGGGATAATTATTTTATCAACGATATTTGATCTGTTCGATTTAGACCGGATGACGATTTCCGGTTATGCGTTACGCGAAGGAATTGTGATCGATACATTACAGAAAATAAATGCCGATGATACTAAACCTAACTTTGAAGAGATAAGAAACGAAAGCGTTAAGCATCTTGCCCAGTCTTGCCGGTATGATCACGAACATTGTGCGCATGTTACAAAGTTAGCATTAAAGATGTTCGATGATCTGAAGGAACTTCATGGTCTCGGCGAAGATTGCCGTGAATACCTTGAAGCCGCGTCATTACTGCACGATATCGGTTACCACATTTCTCACACCAACCATCATTATCACAGTTACTATATCATTCGCAACAGCGAACTGCTCGGCTTTAATGAAAACGAAATAAGCATCATTGCCAACGTTGCACGCTATCATAGAAAGAGCCATCCTAAATCATCCCACGAAGAGTTTATGCAGCTTCCGGCTAACTTACAGAAAATTGTTACTAAGCTTGCTTCAATTTTGCGTGTGGCTGATTCATTCGATAGAACTCATAAAAAGATAGTGAAGAATGTAGAGTGCATAGTGAAGAGTAATAAGATTGAATTACATTTAACTATTGCAAATAGTGGGAATCCGGAAATAGAATTGTGGAGTTTGGAACGAAGAAAGATTCTGTTTAAAGAGGTGTTTGGGAAAAAACTAATAACAGTAATTTTAACTCATTCCTGATCACCTTTCTTGACTTGCTCGCTCTCACGAAAAAAGAAGGAGTATGAGATTTTAATAGTTTTTAATGATTGAGTAGAGAGCACAAATTAATTGATATTATTTTAATTAAATAAAAGTGGAATTTTGTATTGCCACGAATTCCAACAATTATTTGTAGTTATTTTTTTATAGGATTCAGGAAATGGGTAAATGACTCTTACGTCTGAGTATTGCATTGCAAAAAGACAAACACCTAATGCCATAGGTTTTGTTCCTAATGGAGCAATATTTAAAAAAGTATTTTGATATTTACTTTTTATTAGTTCTAATAAATTAAATACTTCGAATGGATTATCTGCACGGCTATAAGCTAATTTAATGTCTTTATTAGTTGTTAACTTTTCATTGACTACAAGACTAATATCTTTAAATTTTGGAATATAACCAGGAAAGCTATTTACTACTATTGTTTCTTTCGGTGAAATATCCTCGTTTATTTCTTTGGATAAGTCAGCATCAAAACCTAATAGAATGACTAAGATTCTTTTATCTCCCCTTCTTTCATAACCAGAAAATCCAGGTATTTCTAAGATTGATAAAGGTCCAGTACTGGATTGGTAATAACTATAAACTCCACGCGGAAATAAATATGACCTTGGTTCTGTATAGAAAACATTTAATTCGTGAATATCAAACCTTCCTTTGAGTAATTTAATTAGATAGAAGAAATATGGTTTTGTAAAACAAGATATATCTAGCGCGATATTTTTTTTTATTTGCAGTAAGGATGAATTCTCAAAAACTTGTGAGAGACAAGAAGCTGGATTTTTTATTGTGCAAGTAATTTCTTTTGTGGGGATATCTAATATTTCTTTATACTGGAAATAACTATCCTCTTTATCTACGTAATTAATTCGTTCATTAAAATGAAATATTAATAAATTCTTTACTTGTACACCAAACGACCTCATTTTTCTTAGAGATTCATATGCTCTATAATCTGATCCGGCAGCTAAAATAAATGTGTCTATGTCGTTTTTACTAAGAGTTTCTTTACTATCAACGAGCAAATCCATTTTATATATAATTTGATTCATTCATCACCAAATAAATTAAGGCGGTTTTCATCTTTTTTAGGTTTTGATTTTGGAATAAATCGCTTTGCATCTATAATATCTTCAATCATAAATTGAATAATATCTTCTGGGCGAAGTGGGACAGAATAGCCACCTCTAGTTCGATATGAAATTTGAAAGCTTGGGGAAAATATCCTATTTATAATATATATGAAACCTCTGAAAAATTATAGAGGATTTAAAAACTTTATAAAGGACAGTGTTGTAAAAGAGTAAACAAAAAAAGAGAATGAAATGCGAAGCAATAAAGTGAATAATATGGATTTGTTTACCCAAG
>JBFMBS010000001.1:188535-208428 GCA_040755055.1 Bacteroidota bacterium | reverse complement strand
TGATAAATTACATCTATTGAGGACGGCAATAAAATCCGAACTAAACATTAAACAACAAAAAGTGGCATAACTAAAATAAGGGGTCTCGGTTTTAATGAAATCTCAACTAAGTTTGACTTTATGCCTTGTTTAATACATGATATATTATCTTAATCTACTACATTTATTATTTGATTTTTTGTAAAAGCATTTAGTATATTGAAGTACAAAATGTAAGCTAGGGTTGATTTTAATGAGTGCAAAACGGATCATTCTTTTCTAAGAATGAGTTACTGTTTTGTAAGGTAAAATGGTATTACAGTACAAGACTGTTTTAAAACTTAATTTTATCATCATATTTATTTTCAACCCATTTCTGAAGTCCCAACAGTTAGCGCTACCTAAAAATGTCGTTGCAATAGTTGATACCCACAAAATTTCTTTAGAAGAATTTACCAATCGTTACGAAGATTATCTTTTTACTTCCGGTGTAAAAGATAACCGGCTGGTACGCAGAGCTATTTTAGATAACATGATTAACGAAATTCTATTGTTGCATTATGACAATAATGATTTAATTTTTCAGAGCAAAGAATACCAAAACGAACTTGAGTGGGCTAGAAAACAAACAATACTTTCTTTTCTGAAAGACCAAGAAGTATATGCTAACATTACTGCATCAGATGCTGAAATAAGAGAAGCGTATTTAAAATCTAATGAGAAAATTGCTGCCCGCCACTTATTTGCCGAAACAGAAGAAGAAGCTAATAACTTGTACCAACTATTAATGACCGGTGCTGATTTTAACCAATTAGCCAAACAAGTATTTTCAGATACAACATTAGCTAACAACGGCGGTTATTTGGGATTCTTTTCGTGGGGGGATATGGACCCCAATTTTGAAGATGCCGCTTACTCACTTAAAATAGGTGAAATTTCCAAACCGGTTAAGACTAAATACGGTTATAGTATAATAAAACTTGAAGACCGGCGACCGCACCCTCTATTAACCGAGGATGAATATTTAAGGAAAAAATCACACATGGAAAGTGTGGTTAAAATAAGGAAGAAAAGACCGGCGGAAATTGAGTACCTAAGCAAACTATTTAATCCGAATAATTTAAAGATAGACAAAAAAATACTTGGCAATATTTATCAGAATTTAACATATTCGCTTGAAAATTCAATCGAACTAAGGAGTAATTCTGCTTCGAATGAGGTTGTTGCAAGGTATGGCGATAAAACATACTTGCAAAGTGAAATTGAAATAAAGATTCTGGAAATTCCGTCATTCCATCGACAAAAAATTTCTTCTGTTGAGACTTTAGAAACTGTTATTAAAGGATTAGTAATACAAGATTTGCTAATTGAACAAGCTATGAATAAAAATTATAATGAGAACCAGTTTGTTTTATCTACTATCGATAAATATGAAAAGAACATTTTCTTGCGTTATAAGAGGACAGAGGTAAGTAATAATTATCGATTTCCACAAGAAGAGATTTATAAATTTTATAATGATAACCCAAATTACTTCATGAATCCGGTTCAAGTGAATCTCCAGGAAATTATAATTAATGATCGAAATTTAGCTGATAGCTTAGTAGGCAGAATAAATAATGGTGAAGATTTTGGAACTCTGGCGGAAAAATTTTCAATAAGAAAATGGTCTGCAGAAAATAAAGGAATTATGGGTTTTGCAGATATAGATAAATTCGGATTTCTGAAAGATACATTGCTTACAGTTGAGGTAAACAAAGTAATCGGTCCAATTGAGATTGAAGGACGGTTTGGTATTTTCAAATTACTTGAAAGAGTGGATAAACGCTTAAAAGATTTTGAATTGGTTAAAACTGATGCAGAGAGACTACTCAAAAAAGAAAGATCGGCCCAGATAATGAAAGAATACCTGGAAAAGCTGGAAAAACAAGTATCAATTATTGTTGATGAAAAATTATTAAATACAGCAGTATTAAGTTATAATTAGTAACTGCTTTTGTTCTTGTAAATATTTCTATAATGGGAGTGCATCATGAAGAAGTTCTTTACAATCTTCTTTGTATCGATGGCTTTTCTTACGAGTTCAGTTTTTGCCGGAACTACCGGCAAGCTAACGGGGAAAGTCACCGATAAGAAAACCGGCGAGTCCTTGCCTTTTGTTAACATAACATTAGAAGGAACAACACTCGGTGCTGCAACCGACCTCGACGGTAAGTACATTATACTAAATATTCCTCCGGGAAAGTATAATGTCAAATTTCAGTACATTGGTTATCAAACGATCATTGTACAGAATGTGCAGATATCAATTGATTTAACTACAGCTCAAGATGCTGAACTTGAAGAGACCTCTGTTGAGCTTGGCACTATCGTAGTTCAAGGCGGTGTCGAAACAATTCAAAAAGACATTACCTCGTCTCAGGCAAGGGTTACATCCGAAGAAATTAGTAACCTACCGGTAGCTGAAATTAACGACATCCTTTCATTGCAAGCTGGTGTTACAACCGATGCCGGCGGAGAATTTCATATCCGTGGCGGTCGTTCAACAGAAATTGCATACTGGGTTAACGGTATCTCGATTACAGATTCTTATGATAACAGCCGCGGTATCGAAATCGATAACAGCAGCGTGCAAGAATTGCAAGTTATCAGCGGTACGTTCAATGCCGAGTATGGACAAGCCCTATCAGGTATCGTTAATACCGTAACAAAAGAAGGTGGACGCGAATACGTTGGTGATGTTAAAGTTTACGGAAGTGATTACGTATCCAACTTCACGGATTATTTTGTTGGTATCGATAAGTATAACCCGGTTGCCAATTATAATATTCAGGGAAGTATAAGCGGACCAATACCGTTTACCGATAACAAATTAGCTTTTTTTGCTAACGCCCGTTACGTGTATGATGACGGACATCTTTATGGCTACAATAATTTTACTACGACCGGTGATTCGGCTGATGGCGAGTTAACTTCTATGAGCTGGAGTAAACGCTGGATTGGTCAAGCTAATTTAAGCTATTACGCTTCATCGCAATTTAAATTCAATGCCGAAATTCTTTATTCTAAAGAAGACTATAAAGATTATAACCATTTCTTTAAATGGAATCCTTACGGCGATGTTATTAAATATACGAATAGCTACAACGCAACGTTTACATTGACACACACTTTTTCCAATACCTCTTTTTACACAATTAAGATTTCCGATTTCTTTAAAGATTTCAACGAACACTTGTATGATAGTCCAACCGACTCGCGGTATCTACATCCGGATTCATTGCGCACTATCGGTTACGCATTTACAACTAAAGGAACAAACCTTCACAGATTTTTTAGAGAAACAAATACATTAATCGGTAAGATAGATTTTACAAGCCAGATTACTGAAAATCACTTAATCAAATTTGGTGTTGAAGGACGATTTCATTCATTGAAATTTGATGACTACACTTTAGAGCCGCTTCGTATAAATAATATTGAAGTCGAACCGTTCGTTCCTTCAATTCCGGCAGAGAATACACCCAATAGAACAAAATACAATGAGGAACCGATTGAGTTTTCCGCGTACTTGCAAGATAAAATAGAATATGAAAATGTAATTATAAACATTGGTCTGCGCTTCGATTACTTTGATTCGAAGGGAAAAGTTTTGGTTGACCCAACCGATCCAAACATTAATTTACCGCTCCGTACAGAATTGCAGAACCTACCGCTTTCCGAGCGCGAACCATATTTCTATAAAGATGCAACCGCAAAATATTCCTGGGGACCAAGATTTGGTATTGCTTATCCAATCAGCGATAAGGGAGTGCTTCACTTTTCGTATGGTCAGTTTTTGCAGATACCTTCGTTCCAATACCTTTTCCAGAATGGGCCTTACTATGTTCCAAATTCCGGCAACAATTACGGGCCATATGGAAATCCTGATTTGAAGCCGCAAAAAACTATTATGTACGAGATAGGATTTCGTCAAGAATTTTTTGAAGACTTTGCGCTTGATGTTACCGGGTTCTACCGTGATATTAGGAATTGGATAACCGCCGGTCCGTTAGTTCCAACAAGAAATCTTGTTTCTTATTCTACTTTTATTAATAAAGATTATTCGAATGTAAAGGGAATAACATTAAATCTTAATAAACGTTTTACAAATAATTATTCTATCGATTTTAACTATACATACCAGGTTGCCGAAGGGAGTAATTCAAGTCCTGAAGATGAATACTATGCACAGCTTGGCAGTGCTGAGCCGAAGTTATATTTGCTGCCGTTAAACTGGGATCAGAGACATTTACTTAACTTCTCTGTATTTGTTGGTGATAAAGATTGGGGCGTTAGTACAATTGCGCGTTACGGAACCGGTCTGCCATATACACCTTCAATTACACAGTACACTGCCGATAGGGGTATTACATCAGGGTTACAGACAAACAGCAGAAGAAGACCAAACCAATTCAATGTTGACCTTAGATTGCACAAAACATTTGACATAGCCGGTTTGGATGTAACAACCTTCTTACGCATTTTTAATTTGTTGGATACAAAAACGGTTATTAACGTGTTTGGAGATACCGGCAAAGCAGACTACACAACTGAAGGACAGAATATTGGTGAAGATCCGAATAGACCAAATACCGTTGCGGAATTTTTACGCAGACCATGGAATTATGCAGAGCCGCGATTAGTGCAATTCGGCTTTGAATTTTCTTTTTAATATGAACAAAGAAATAGGAGATTAAATAAATGTTTAGATCGTTAAAGTTATTCTTAATTATTGCGATCAGTTTAACGACCACTTTAAAAACGTTTGCACAATACGTTCCAAGCGATGAAAGAGGTGACGTAACCAAGAGAACTAAAGCCCAGATGGAAGGAAATAAGGTACGTGCAACATATTTTAATCATGGTCAATCTGGTCGTACTACCGGTTCTGCACCAATTAATGAACAGACACCGTATGAATGGCCTAAGAATACCGGGCAAGTTTACCTTGCGTTACTCGGTATCTTTGCCGGTGCCGAGGTAACAGACAATACTGGTACAAAGCAAAGAATAGTTGAAGTTTGTAACTACCGTTCTTCGCCGGAAGGCAAATCATGGAACTTTGAACCGGTACCCGGTTATTTTAATGAAACAACAAATCAATTAGCTACAAGCGTTGACCCCGATACATGGCCGGCGTATTGGCCTGACCGTTTAGGCGACGACGTTGACCCGGGTTGGGTTGGTTCCTGGAATGGTTACTTTGGAAAAAATATTTTTAATGCCGACCAGGAAATTTACTACAGAGCAACAGATGATAATTACGACCGCTATGCAAATTTCTTCCCCGACTCTACCGATCTTACCCGTAAGGGGTTAGCATTGGTAATGGGAGTACGAGTTTTAGCATGGTCGCAAGTTTTAGTAGAAGATGCACAATATGTTTTGCATACTATAAAAAATGACGGGACAGAAAATTATCAAAAGGTCAGCTTCACAATTTGGTATGCAGATTTCGTTGGGGGTGATGGCGACAGCAATGATGATATTTCCGAGTTCGATCTTTTAGAGGACGTTGCATGGACCCGCGATCAAGATCACAAAGCCCCAAAATTTGGCTCTGATCCGGTAGGTATTGTTGCAGTTTCATTTTTGGAAACCCCAGGTAATGCTGTTGATAGAATCGATAATGATGGTGACAGTCCTGAATTAAATAATTTTATTTTGGAAGAGATGCTCGAAGGTGAAATTGCAGATAACCTTGTTGACGATAACGGCAACGGGTTAGTTGATGAAAACCAGACACACATTCCCTTTGGTGAACAGAGAGGTGTTACTTATGCCGATGGAATTGCACAGCCGGTTGATCCTAATTTCGCGGCAAGACACAGCAGATTTAAAGTTGAAGCTAACAGCCCGGTTGTTACCCAGGAAATGATAGATCAAGCCGGTGCCGACCCAGTTGGTAATAAATGGAAATTATGGCCCGACCCGGATACGTTCCAGAATGGTGTTGTTCATTTAGTTATGGTTACATCGGATAAATTAGGATTAGCATACAAAGACGGTATTGATAATGATGATGATGGTGAAGACAGCAGCCCGGTTATAACACAAACAATGGTTACTCAAGCAGCGTCCGACGCACCATTTTTTAGATTTAAGGTTAATGATGAAATCTATTTATATAATGTTACCACTGATAAACTTGGAATGAAATATGCCGATGGAATTGATAATGACGGTAACGGAGCTATTGACGAAGGTATAGATGATGGAATAGATGTAATGATAGACGAGGCACGTGATGACGGAATTGATAATGATTATGATTGGAACCCGGCACGCGATGATGTTGGTTTGGATGGTGTTGCAGATTCAGGTGACGAAGGCGAGAATGACGGGAGACCTACATCAGGTGCGGCAAAAGGATTACCGGGAGAACCCAGTGTTGATGTTACCGATGTTTCGGAAACCGACCAAATCGGTATTACAAATGCAGACTATGTTCCGGCCGGCGGATTGAATATCAATAGTGATGCACAAATGTGGTTCGATTTTATGATACCCGGTAAATTCTTCGATCCCGAAGAAGTAGTTCCCGGTGAGTACGATCTTTTCGTATCGTCAAATCTTTTCCCGTTAAGATCGGGTCAGCAAGAACCGATCTCAGTTGTTGTACTCTTAGCTAATGGCCCCGTACCTGACCCGGGAGGACAATACAGAAAAAGTGAAATTTTAAGAAAGAGAGTTAGAGCTCAAGAAACGTATAATAACGATTACCGTTTTGCTAATGCCCCGTTAACTCCAACATTAACTGCCGTACCCGGTGATAATAGGGTAACATTATACTGGGATGATATTGCGGAAACTTCTTTTGATGCATACATCGATGCGATTGGTGGCAACGGAAGAGACTTTGAAGGATATAAAATTTACCGCGCATCCGATCCGGCATTACAGGATGCCGAACAGATTACCAGCGGTTACGGCATTCCGCAATTTAAACTGCCGATAGCCCAATACGATTTAGCCGATGGAATAACCGGATTTGATCCTATCGGAAAAGACGGTACACATTATTTTCTTGGAACAGATACCGGGATACAACATTCATTTGTAGATTCAACAGTGCAGAATGGTTTTACTTATTATTATGCAGTTGTAGCATACGATTTTGGATACCCTACTGGCGAGATTATTCCTTCGGAAACAAACCCGCGTATTTCTCTTCAAGCTGATGGAAGCGTTAAGCTTGGTTCCAATGTGGTTCGTGTTGTTCCCGAAGCACCGGCTGCTGGTTATGTTGCACCTACATTGGGTACAGTAAATCTTGTCGAAGGATTAACAACAAGTTCAATTGGTTATAATGTCATTGATCTTAATGCCATAAAAGACGGACACATTTATAATGTAGTATTTGAGGATACGCTGAAACTTTCAAGTAACACTAATCAACCGGATACTTTGATAACTAAAAATTATTCAGTTATTGATTCTACTTTGGGTGTGGTCGTAATTGATAAATTCTCTGATCTTGAAACAATAGATCAGCCGATAAGAGATGGTTTTCAATTAAAATTTTATAATAATCCAACTATAGAAATTGATAAAGACTTATCTTATTGGAGCGATACAAGTATTGTTAATTACACTTTTGAAAAATTTGTATTTCCCAAAGAGCGCTTCGGAATTCCGATGCCTTATGATTATGCAATAGAATTTGGTGACGTTGGTATTGCAACATCTACCGCTATTAAAATTGGTGCAACAACTTTCCCATCTAAACCGGTTAATTTTAAAGTTTTCAATAAAGGAACCGGTCAGTATATTGATTTTGGTTTCCTTGAGCTTGATGGTACCGATGGAAAACTTTCTTTGACCGGTGCAAAAAGAGATAGAATCGTATTCCTTGAACCGGATAATACCAATACTCTTGTTAGATCGTGGTGGTTTTATCTAATTGAATCACCAAGCGAAACAAAGAGATTACCACAAGCCGGTGATAGAATTGATATCAAACTTAAGAAACCGTTATTGTCTGGCGATAAATTCACCTTTACTGCAAAGAAAGCTTATATCAATAGCGAACAAGCAAAACTGGATCTTGATAAAATTAAAGTTGTTCCAAATCCTTACGTTGCAACAGCACAATGGGAACTCCAGAATCCATACAGCAGCGGACGCGGACCGCGCGAATTGCATTTTATCCATCTGCCGAACAAATGTACAATACGAATCTTTACCGTTAACGGAGAGTTGGTTGATGTGATTGAACACGACAGCCCGTTTAACGATGGAACTGCAGATTGGGATATGTTAACAAAGGACCGGCTTTCGATTTCTTATGGTGTTTATGTTTATCATATAGAGGCACCCGGTATTGGCGAGAAGATCGGCAAGTTTGCGGTTATTAAATAAACATGAAATTGTAGAGCAGATTTCTAATCTGCTCACTATAAAATTAGTAGGAAAAAATTTTAAGGAGTTTAACCGTGATAAATAAAAAATTTTTGTTAACGATAATTTTGACTGCCGCCATTCTTCAACCGGTCTTTGCACAGCAAGTTACAAAAACCGGTACAACGGCTGCCAAATTCTTAAACGTCGGCATAGGTCCAAGGGCTAATGCTATGGGAGGCGCATATACTTCGGTTTCCGATGATGCTTCTGCAATGTACTGGAACCCGGCCGGTATCGCTAATGTCGGCGAAGTTCAAGCGGTATTTACTTATACACAAATGTTTGCCGATATCAATGTTAATTATGTAGGCGTTGTTTTACCAGCCGGTGAAATTGGTAATTTTGGTTTCAGTGTTACTGCATTAAATGTCGGCGATATGGATGTTACGACAGAGTACTACCCGGAAGGTACCGGTGAAAAATTTTCTGCCGGCAGCTACGCTTTTGCATTGAGCTATGCAAGGTACATAACCCAGGATTTTACGGTGGGATTTAATATTAAATATATCCGTGAGGATATATTTAATTCGAGTGCGCAAGGAATCGGGTTTGACGTTGGTACAATTTTCAAGACACCTTTTTACGGTTTGCGCTTTGCCAGCAGCATTTCCAATTACGGGTCGAAGATGCAGATAACCGGTCAAGATTTGCTGATCCGTCATGATCCTGATCCGCAGAGAGAAGGCAATAACGAAACCATTGATGCATACTATGCAACAGATGAATTTGAATTACCGTTAAGATTACAAGTTGGTCTATCAAGGGAATTTGTAATTCTTGACCAGCATAAATTGACACTTGCTGTAGATGCAATTCATCCTAATGATAACGATCAATGGGTTAATGTAGGGGGAGAAATTTCCCTATTTAATAATCTGCTTGCTTTACGTGGGGGATATAAGGGATTATTCCTTGAGGATACGCAAGAAGGACTTACATTTGGTGCCGGAATTCATTATGATGGTTTAGGAGTATTTAGAATTTCCGTAGATTACTCCTATCAAAAGTTTGAATATTTAGACAACATACATAGTTTTGGAGTAATGATCGGATTTTAATTAATTCTGACACGCCGTGAGGCGCGGAAGAATCTCTTACTTAAATTCTTATGAGATGCTTCCTCACCTTCGGTTCGTCATTATTTGTAAAAGTTCCACCTAATAAATAAAATAATTCATCACAAATCATTGGAGGCACAATGAGAAAAGCATTATTACTTTTTACTGTTTTATTGTTTAGTGTTTCTCTTGTTACAGCTCAAACATACAATGTTACTTTTAAAGTAAACATGAAGATAGAGCTTGACAAGGGTAAACTTACTGCTGCAGATCAAGTATCTGCGCGCGGAAATTTTAACGGCTGGGGCGAAAGCGCGCTTACTGATACAGATGCAGACGGAGTCTATGAAGCAACTATAGCAGTTGATGCTTCGACTTTAGAAGCCGGAACCGGTAATATGTTCTACAAATTTTATCATAATGGTGCTGGTAGCACTAGTTGGGAAAGTGATATTAACGGCGGTAATCGTGTTGTAGCAGTTACAGCCGATAAGATACTTGATGTAGCATTCTTTAACAGCGGTTTTTATTCCAGTGGTGGTACATACACCGGTGTAGCAACGGATGTTACTTTTACTGTTGACATGACATTACCAATTAACCAGGATTTTAACCCGGCTACCGGACATGTTTATATCGCCGGCAGTTTTACGGATTGGGGCACTTCAGCATTGGAAATGACCGATCCTGATGGTGATAAAGTTTATTCAGTTACTGCGTCTCTTAATTCCGGGACAGTTGTATATTATAAATTTGTATATGGTACCGGAGCTGCTAGTGCCGGAACATGGGAAAGCCCAATAAATACTCCATCGATGAGTGATGCTCAAAGTGATGGCGGTAATAGAATTTATGGCGTCATTGATGGTGCAAACACAGTTGCT
This sequence comes from Bacteroidota bacterium, assembly GCA_040755055.1. Classification (GTDB taxonomy): domain Bacteria; phylum Bacteroidota; class Ignavibacteria; order Ignavibacteriales; family Melioribacteraceae; genus DYJK01. The sequence goes on along the minus strand of JBFMBS010000001.1, from coordinate 198,062 downwards.
AGATTCTGGAACAACGCTGATCCAAACGTACAATTGGGTGACGGAAATATAAGTTTTACAATGGATATGGGCGTTGTTGAAGCACTGGGAGTTTTTGATCCGGCAGTTGATGGTGCTGAAATACGCGGCGGATTTAACGGCTGGAGCAATTCTGACCCAACTAAATCTGTTCTTAATCAAAATCCGCTCTTTGTAAACGAATGGTTCATTACTATTCCATTTGATAACCAGGAAGTAAATGCAGATCAAACTTTCAAATATTATGCTGTTCTTTCTAACCCGGGTATCTGGGAAGATCCATGGGAGAGGCCATTATCCACCGGCGGCGGCGACCGTGCTGTTCCTTTCTTAGCACAAGACAATCAGGAAGTACCCAAAGTCTATTATGATGATGTTTATCCTGACTTTGTTATTCCGCAAGGACAGTTTGTTCAAATCACTTTCCGTGTTGACATGACTGCGGCTATGGATTCTAATACACAGGGACCAAACTATATGGTACCTGGTGATAGATTATTCTGGCGATCACGTCAACCATTATTCTCAAGAGTAATGGGCTGGACCGATAACGATGAACAGCAATACTTTGAGTTATTTGACCCGGATGGAGATAAAATTTACGAAGGAACTCTTGCAGTAAACGGACCGGGGTTTAATGGTTTTGAATATATTTACAGATACCAGAAAGCAAGTGATAATTCATGGGTTGGCGAACCAACAGCGCTCGGTACAACAGTATCAGGTAGAGTAAGATATATTCCTCAATCGGCGGCACAAGTGTTTACACAGCCATACACAGCACCTCTTGATACATGGTTGAACCAGGCAGATAAATCATCCCAGTTTGAAGATTGGCCGGAAGGTCTTCCGCCGGTTTCTGTAGAAGAATACGGCAATGAACTACCGACACAATTTACACTTGAACAAAATTATCCAAATCCATTTAATCCATCAACAACAATAAGATTTTCAATACCAAGCGATGAATTAGTAAACTTGAAGATATACAATACTATTGGCCAGGAAGTAGCAGTATTGCTCAACAAAGACATGAAAGCCGGATCTTATGAATATAAGTTCGACGCATCAAGATTGAGCAGCGGTGTATATTTCTATACAATCAACGCCGGCAGCTACAACACAACCAAGAAGATGTTATTCTTGAAGTAAGATTTATATAGGTGGAAAAACAAAAAACCCCCGCCAATAGGCGGGGGTTTTTTTATTGGTCCTCACCCCAAATATAGCCCCGAACTTTAGTTCGGGGATTAAATAAAAAAATAAAAACCGGGCTTTAGCCCAATATTTACGTACTAAATGTGGCTGAAGCCAATTTTACGTTTTGAAATTTTACTCCGTGCTAAAGCACGGAGCTACTAAAGGTGTGAATTATAATAAAAGATATTAATTATTCTTAGATAAAATTACAGTTAGCTGCTTATACAAATTTTCTGCCCCGGAATAGAAAGGGTCCATTTTCATTAATAACGTAACGGCATCCATGCTTTTCTGATAATCTTTGTTTATTGCATAAGCACCGGCAAGATTATATAATGCTTGTAGATCTTCAGCATTATAGCTTACCGCTTCTTCAAGATATTTAATTGCTTTTTTTGTATCGCCGCTGTTTAGCGCAATTTGTCCTAACCATTTTGTACAAAATGAATTTGGACGGAGTTCATATTCAAGATTCAAAATTTTTGTAGCGGTTGTGTAATCTTGTTTCTTTAAAAAGCGTATTGAAATTTCTTCGAGTTTGTTATAATACTCTCTAATAATCGGATATTGATAAATCAATGCTCGCATGTGTTCAAGAAATTTACCGACATCTTTGTGTGAGAAGTACCGGTTAGCTGTATTTTCGATAGCAATACCCCAGCTTAACTTGTTTTGAAGAAAATTTACCGACATCGAATCAGTGTAATCTTTTGGCTGGCAAACTTCATCGTAAGTCCGTTTGAATTTTGGGTCTATGAATGGCCAGTCATTTTTTAATAATCTAATTCTATAAACTGCTGTTACCGAATCGAATTTTGAGAATACAAATTTTTGAACAGTAAGGCTATCTTGTCTGCTGCTTTCTATTTCTGGTTTTATATTCTTAGGAAGAAATCCTTTTTCTTCCATCTTCTCATAGAACAATTTTCCAATTAGCTGGAATCCTTCTAATGTCGGATGAAGATGATCGGTCATTAGATTGTTACCGGTTATACCGTTGGGACTAAAGGCGCGGAAAAGTGAATCAACATCGATAACAGCTGTTGAATAATCTTTACTTAGCTTTTTGATTAGCGAGTTAATTTCTTCCGGTGCACGGAATCTTAACCCGTCAAGTTCTTTAGCAAGTGTGAAAAGTGAATCGGCTTTTTTGTAATTACCGTTTTTGTATTCTCTGTTTGCATTAATAAATATTGAATCAGCACGCGGATATTTTTTTGAGTCAACAGAAATAAATGGGAATTGGTCTTTAAGATTACAAGCTTGTGTAGAAACTATTGTTGGTACACCGGCATCCTTGAACATGCTCAGTACATCGGAAAAATTATTTTCGAACTGTGCTATACCATTTCGATAATTTTCCGAACCGAATTCAATATATTTTTCTTTTGCCATGCGCGACATTAATGTTCCAGTTCTGGGTATATTGCTTTCGCTTGAAAATAACCCGGCAAACCATTCAATTATTCCTTTTACTATCTGGGTGGTCTTAAACCGGTTCATATACAAATATAAATTTACAAGTCCGGGTGAATTGCTAACCGATTCCAAAGAGCCGACGCCAAGCGCACCATAATATTCATTATGCCCGGCGTAGATGAGAACTAAATCGGGCTTTTGTTCAATTACATCCGGCACAAAATCCCGGTATGTGTATGAGTTGGTTGCTGAAAGTGAAATGTTAATTACTTCAATGGTTAAAGAGGGATAAGCGAGTTCCAAACGTTTTCTGATGTAACGCGAAAAGGAACCCATCGGCATATACGGGTAGCCGGCAGAGGTGCTTTCGCCAAGAACAAATACACGGAAAGAGTTTTGTTTTTTCTCTACATCAAATATATCTTCGATTGTTGAAGGGATAGTATTGGATGCCGAAAAATATCTACGGGCAACATCTGGATTAATAATATATTTACCATCGATAGGATTTACCCACATTGTTAGGTCGTAACCGTAATCGAATACTCTTAATCCAGCTTCAAGCAGAACCAGAAACAAAATAGGTATGAAGAGCAGAATCAAATAGAAATAAAACGGTGCTTTCACTTTTGATGCATCGATTATTTTTTTTACTTCATCGGGATTAACATTTAAATCGGAAGCAATTTTTTCTGCGGAGAGTCTGTTTTTATTTTTTAAAATGTAGCTAAGTTGTTTGTTCTTTAGAGCCAAGTGATTGTCCCATAGCTGATTGAAACACGTGTAAAAATAATCAAAAATGTGTTGTGGTTAAAATTTGATCCATGATTAAACTGTTATATGAATTAATTCGTAAATCGTTCCGTCAAATAATATCTGACAAGTGAAAACGGTTTTCTTTTTATCGCTAACGCTGGGCTTAAAAGAGTGTGCGAAAATTGTAGGTCGAAACGCTGTTTCGACCATTTTGAGCAAATACAATTGTGAATTCAATAAATATTTACGTGGGCGATTCAGCGAATCGCCCTACAGATTTAGTTTTCACACCGCATTTGAAGATTGTGGCCATATTTTCAAACGTTTATGTACTCAATCTATTAGGATATAATTAATACATTTTAGGCATTAAATGATAACAACATCGGTCAACAAGTAAAAGAATTTCCATTAAATGATTCTACAGATTTAACTATATTTTGACCGATAAAAATTTGCGGTAGGTATTACATGAGTAAACTATCCACGCTAAGCCAGTTATGGACATTCCTTCGCGTAAGGAAAAAATGGTGGCTGATGCCAATAATCTTTTTCTTAATACTTCTCGGCGGATTAATAATATTGACCAAAGGTTCTGCATTGGCGCCGTTTATCTATGCAATCTTTTAATTGTCATTATACTTTAATGATTTTATCGTAAGAATCCTTAAATGAATAAGCTCAAATACCTCTTACTTTTTTCGCTCACACTTTTAATCTGGAATCAGAGTTTTTATTCACAAGAAAAAGGTACACTCCGCGGAATAGTTATTGACTCTACAAACTCTGAAGCTCTCCCTTTCGGAAATGTATTAGTAAGGGAATTAGGTCTTGGAGCTTCAACAAATAACAGAGGTTATTTTGTTATCCGCTCTATACCGGCGAACCAGACATATACTTTATTAGTTAGTTATGTAGGATATAAAACAAAATCCTTTAATGTAAAAGTAGAACCTGATAAAATTACCGAACTCGAAGTACGGCTTGTGCCTTCGAGCATTCAGCTGCAGACCATCGAAAAAGTTGAATACCTAACTGAAGAAGAAAATGTACCGGATATCAGTAAAACAACAATCACACCCAAACAAATCGAGTACATTCCCAAAGGAGTTGAATCGGATTTATTGAGGGCACTTGCAAGTTTACCCGGCGTACAATCAACCGGTGATGTTTCCGCCAAGTTTAATGTACGCGGCGGTGAATCAAATCAAAATTTAGTTCTCTTCGACGGCATCCCGGTTTATTATCCGTTCCATTCAATTGGCTTATTTAGTGTTATTGATCCTGACATTATCAACAATGGTGAATTTTATAGAGGCGGTTTTTCCGCCAATTACGGCAGAGCACTATCGTCCATTCTGAAAATAATTACTAAGGATGGTAATAAAAATAATTTTGCTGGCAGTTTAAGCGCATCGCTTTTATCCGCCAAAGCATTAATTGAGGGACCGATACCCGAAGGTTCGTTCTATATTACCGCAAGAAAAAGTATTTCCAACGATGTGCTGAAAAAATTTGTTAACGAAGAAGAGTTGCCGGTTGATTTTTACGATGCGTCGTTCAAAATCAATTACGGCAACAGCAAATTTTTCTCCGGAACAAAATTTTCTCTGCACGGACTTTTCAGTAGGGATAATCTGAAGTATAATGATCCCGGCAGACCGGATTATATTTGGGCAAATAATATTATCGGGTTAAAGATATTTGCGGTGGGAGAAGTTCCTTTCTTTCTTGATTTAGGTATTACATACAGCAATTATAAGAACGAATTGCTGCCGAAGGAAAGCGACATAAAACCTAAATTAAATGATCTAAGTGATTTTTCAATAACGGCAGATTTTCTTTATGTACTTGAAAGTAAAGATGAATTGGGTCTTGGCATAGATGTTAAGTCGGTAACATCAAAATTGTTTCTCATAAATAGGTTTGATTTCAAAGCCGATGTTGGTTTGGATAAGATTGGTTCAAATGCGTTTATCAATTATAAATTTTTAAGATTTGAAAATATCGGTATCGACCTTGGTGCCAGGTTCAATATTAAAAATCTTGCAGCCAAAGGTGATTTTGTTGAACCGCGGTTTAGTTTCAATTATTTATTACTGCCGCAAATTTCGTTAAAAGGTTCCGCCGGAATTTATCAGCAAGAATTAACTACCATTATAGATGAAAGGGAAGTGCTCTCTCTATTTGACCCGGTTGTGATAATACCCGGCTATCTTGAAAAATCAAAAGCAGCACATTATATAATCGGTATTTCTACCAAACCGGCAAACTATTTGTCTTTGGATGCCGAAGGTTTTTACAAAAAGATTTTCTCAGCGCCCACACTGAATGAAAATAAATCACTCTATAGTGAACCGGATCTTTTAAAAAGTACCGGCGAATCATATGGGGGCGAGTTGATTGTCAATTTAAATTTTATGCCGGTCGAGTTTGCTGCGTCGTACACACGTGCATGGGCGTTCAAGGAAGTTAACGGTGTAAAATATTCGCCTAGATATGATTCGCGGCATAATCTAAATTTATCATTTACATATCATTTACCTGATGAATGGCGCTTCAGTACCAATTGGATCTATCATTCGGGATTTCCATATACTCAGCAGATAGGATTTTACGATAAACTTTCTATAAATGATATTCTTAACGAATACAATATTTACGAGACTCTTCTACCCATAAATATATTCGGGGAAAAAAATGCTGCACGGTTAACAGATTACCACCGCCTCGATATAATATTATCTAAGAGATTCAATCTCAATCTTTTAAGGATTAACCTCGATATAAGTGCGATAAACGTTTATAATAGAAAAAACATTTATTACTTTGAACAAACGACCGGCAAAAGAGTAAATATGCTTCCTTTTCTTTTAACCGGCACATTGAAGATAGAATTATGATAAGATTAAAATTTCCTTTGATAGTTGTAACCATTGCACTTTTTATAATTTCTTGCGAAGAGAATCTTTCGCCAATCGGTAAATTACCGGATAAATATTCAGTGAACATAATTCTGCGTACCGATACGGTATTCCAGACTGCTTATTTATCCAAGATATATATGACGGAAGATTTTAATCCTAACTCACTTGAAGTCGATCCTTTTGTAAGCGGTGCGAAAATTATGTTGAAATATCAGGATATTAACAATGAATATGTTTTTAACGATACGGTTGATAACTCAAATACAAATGATCGATATAATACACCGGCAAAATATTATTACCTCAATAACTTTATACCTTCTACCGATAAGGAGATACAACTTACAGTTGATTTACCGGACGGCAGCAAGCTTAGTTCAAAAACAAAACTGCCGGAACCGGTCGTTTTTGATCTTCCTAATTCGACTCCGTTTATTCCCGGTCCGTTTGTTGGGAATGATACTCAATATGTGAAGGTAGCATGGACAAACGGTAACTCCGAATTAATTAAAGCCGGAAAAGTTACACTTATTTATTACTACCGGGAGTTGAGTGGTGAAAAAACAAAACATGTTGTGAAAGTACCACTGAGTTATATCATAAAGAATAATATTAAAGAACCGGTGTACGTTAATATGTCTTATGATAACAATCTTAATATCGACCGTTCAATTTTAGAAGAATTTATGCACAGTATATCAGAAGGCAATGAATCAAAAGCACGCTATTCGATTGCACCGCTGGAAGTGGATATTTATTCTTTTGACGAAAATCTTTCGAGGTACTATTCAGCAAATTTATTTTTTGATTTCGGTTTTACTATAAGAAATTTCCCCGGCGATATTAATAATATTGTAGGCGGTTACGGCTTCTTCGGAGCTTATTCACATACAACAAGAATAATCAAGTTCGATCAGCAGTATCTTATGAATACGTTTGGTTATATGAGAGAAGTAACAAATTAAAGAGAGGATATCTCAAAAGTAGTTTATCAAAAAAGTAATCTGTGAAAACCTGACTGCCGTCAGGCAAGTTCAGTTTTAATCAGAGCTTGCCCGCCGTTTTATTGGCGGGTTATCCGCGTGCTATTTATGATAAATAAGTACTTTTGAGACACCCCCGCCATTCTTTTATTTCAAGATTACTATTTGGTACGGCGCCAATTCAATAATATCCGCCGACTTATATTCCACACCGGTAATCAAATCTTTTTTCAATCCTTTCAAATTTGTATTAACCTTTTTAGAAACACCGTTGTTATTGATGATTATATCAAGGTTATTTTCATTATCAAAACGTTTATAAGCTAATAGTCTGTTGCCGTTATCGATGATAGTAAATTCAATTTCACCAAATGCTAATACTTTGTTTTGGCTCCTGATACTTGCAAGTTTTTTAATCCAATTGTACAAATCCCAATCAAATTTAACCTCGTCAGCTTTTTTGGCAATTCCATAAGGATGTACGGATTCATTCTCATAAACAAATTCCGGCCAAACATTGGGTTTGCGGCAGTCGGGGTCATCTCCGCCCCACATACCGGCTTCATCACCGTTATAAACATGAGGTGCACCAGGAAACGTGAATGTTATACCGTATGCGAGCTTCTGTTTTTTTCTACCCGTCTCATTAGGCATACCAATATCAAAATCTTTGTTATCTCTAACATTTCCACGGTGGTCGTACTGCCCATCAGGATTTACAATTAGCGATGCTAAGCGTTCCGTGTCGTGGCTTCCGAGCAGATTCATCATTACGTACAAATTTTCTTTTGGGTATTCGCGTATCAAATTTTTTACGGAATCAACAAATCCTTGCGAACCGGTATTTACCTTATCGGCAAAGACTAAATCTTTTACGGCACGTGTTAATCTGTAATTCATTACTGCATCAAACTCATCACCTTTAAGCCAGGGAGAAGCATTGAACATTTTATAAGCACCCCAGTCTTCCCACCATATTTCCCCGGTTATGTATGCTTCGGGGTTAATTTCCCTTATCCATTTTCTAAACTCTTTCCAGAATTCATGGCGTACCATTTCTGCGACATCGAGTCTCCATCCGTCAATTCCGTCCGATGGATCGCCGTCGTTGTTCGGATCCATCCATCGTTTTACTACTGCATGTATATGTTCTCTTGGTCCGGCAACTAAGCCATGCTCGTTTTCATTTATCTCGGGTAAGTCTTTAACACCGTACCAGCCGGCATAATCAAATTCATTTTCAGGCGTAGCCGGGTCGTCTAGTTTTTTTATAACAAACCAATTTTTGAATTCTGAATTTTGTTGATTCTTCACGATGTCTTTGAAAGCCCAAAATTGTGTGCCGGTATGATTGAACACGCCGTCAATAATAATTTTCATACCGCGGTTATGGACTTCTTCAATTAGTTTGAGAAATAATTTATCTGCCGAAGTCCACTGCCATGTAGAAGGATCAGCCGGATTTTCTTGTGCCCAAATTTTCCTATCGCCTTCGGGATCGGGTCCAAAGTTGTTATCGATGTGATGATACATTGTAGCATCATACTTATGAAGTGATGGCGATTCAAAAATGGGATTAAGATAAATTGCGGTAATGCCGAGTTCTTTTAGGTAATCAAGTTTGTTGATCATCCCTTGCAGATCGCCGCCGTATCTGCGGATGTTTACAATCTCATAAAAATTCTTCCCGAGTTTCTCTTCCCATGGCTGCAACTTATACCAATCCGAAGTCCAAGGATGAATTTGCCACCCTTCCGGTGTAAAATAAGGCCATGCACCTTCCATATCGATTGGTTTGGGATCGTTAGATGGATCGCCGTTTAAGAATCTTTCCGGAAAAATCTGGTACCAAACAACTTCTTTTGCCCATTGCGGAACGTGGTTAATATTATTTTTTTGTTGTGCCGTGCAGCTTAAGGTTAATACTATACTAAATAATAAAAGAAAAAATTTTCTCATGGTGCCTCCATGTTGGTAAAATTGCGTGCTTAAATATATTCATCTTTTTAGTAAATGGATTGAAAAATTGGGCGCAGAAATGGAGAATTAAACTGATTTTTTGTAATCTTGTAACCGCTTTTTGAAAGTTTTATGACCGGAGAGTTGGCAGAGTGGTTGTCATCGCAAAGCGAGATCCCACTTCGTGGGAAATGCGGCGGTCTTGAAATGTATAGTGTGTATATATTAAAAAGTTTAGTTAAAGAAAGATTTTATATTGGTCATA
>JBFMBS010000001.1:0-188435 GCA_040755055.1 Bacteroidota bacterium | reverse complement strand
CAATTGTTCATATAGAATCTTATGAAACAAAGTCTGAAGCATATAAAAGGGAACTTCAGATAAAATCTTTTAAGAGTGGAATAAAATTTAAGCAATTATTAAAAATGGAGAGTTGGCAGAGTGGTTGTCATCGCAAAGCGAGATCCCACTTCGTGGGAAATGCGGCGGTCTTGAAATGTATAGTGTGTATATATTAAAAAGTTTAGTTAAAGAAAGATTTTATATTGGTCATACTTCAGATTTGCAAAAAAGGTTGAATGAACATAATTCAGGAAGAACAAAGTCAACAAAACCATATATTCCTTGGACAATTGTTCATATAGAATCTTATGAAACAAAGTCTGAAGCATATAAAAGGGAACTTCAGATAAAATCTTTTAAGAGTGGAATAAAATTTAAGCAATTATTAAAAATGGAGAGTTGGCAGAGTGGTTGAATGCGGCGGTCTTGAAAACCGTTATAGGCGCAAGCCTATCCGGGGTTCGAATCCCTGACTCTCCGCAGATTTTTATGGTTTAATTTTTATTAACCATGTATTACGTCTACGTTTTGAAAGCCTGATTAATGGAACTTATTATAAAGGTTCCACCGCTGATTTGGATAAACGCCTCAAATACCATAACTCTGGTAAATCAAAGTACACTAAAAAATACCGTCCATGGGAAATTCATTATTATGAAACTTTTGAAAAGAAGAAAGAAGCATTGAAGAGAGAATTATTTTTTAAAACGGTTAGTGGATATATGTGGTTAAAGAATAGGAAAATTATATAAAAATAGTCGTTATTTTTTAGTAGAATGGGTGGTCTTGCCACGTAGTGGTCACTTCGTGAAAAACCGTTATAGGCGCAAGCCTATCCGGGGTTCTCCCGAAGGGATGGCTTTGTCAGATTCCCCCACTCTCCGCACATTGCGGACAAGTTCACGAAAATAGTAAGCCCGCCAATTGGCGGGTTTTATTTTAAATGGGTATCTTGATTAAAAATCATTAAGTTGTTTTATCTTTATTGTCTAAAATAGTCTTAAATAAAAAATTTTCTACTGGCATAATGGTTGCTGCTTTCATTAAAAAAAGTATGAGAAATTATGAACCCGTTTCAGCGCGCAAATGATTCTATTCAGCAATCAAAAATTTACAGTTACATTCCCAATTGGCTCATCTACTTTTTGATTTTTATTGCCATCATAACTTCTGTTGTTTTCTATCTCTTTCCTTTTCAAAATGAGTTTATCGGAAACGAAAAAGTTGCAAAAGTTTATTTTGCAGATAACATTACCAATGCTCACATCGAGCTGATAAAAATATTCAACGAAAAGTACAAAGGGAAAATAGAAGTAATCCCGGTTGATATCCCCACTGTAAAATTTACGACGAACAAGAGGAAGGAATTAATTACACGGACTCTCCGCAGCCGAAACAGCCGCATCGATATTTTTGCGGTCGATCAGATTTGGGTTCCCCGGTTTGCAAAATGGGCAGAACCTTTAAGCGGTTACTTCTCTAAAAATGAATTGGAACAATTACTTCCGCAAGCTCTCGGCACTTGTTTGTTCAACGATTCTTTATTCGCTGTTCCTTTTTTTATTGATGTCGGCGTTCTCTATTACAGAAAGGACTTGATTCAAAAAATAAAAAATCATGAATACATAGAAGAGAGATTGCAAAAGGGAATTACGTGGGATGAATTGATCGAACTGAAAAATAAGAGCATGAACGGCAATTACGTTTATGTTTTTCAGGGTGATGCGTACGAAGGATTGATATGCAATTACTTTGAGATGCTCGGCGGCGAAGGCAAAAATTTTTATAACAAAGGAAAGTATGACGTTTACAATCCGCACAGTATTGAAAGTGCGCAGAGACTTGTGGATATGATTTATCAAAACAAAATTACGCCGGCGGATGTTGCCGGATTTGATGAGAGCAAGTCGTATGAGTATGCACTCGAAAACGATATCCCTTTTTTCAGAGGATGGCCCACGTTAATCAGGTATTCAAATTTGGTTTCGCGGACGATGAGCAAATTAAATTTACTTGACGAAGCGCCTCTGCCGAAAAATTCCGGCGGGCATTCATCGGCGGCAATCGGCGGCTGGAATCTTGTACTATCGCGCTACTCATCTGTAAAAAAAGAAGCGGTCACTTTTATAAAATTTATTTTATCGCAAGAGATTCAAGAATTGAATTACAGATCAGGTTCATATCTTCCAATATTGAAATCGTTTTATTCCGATTCGAAAATTCTGAATAAGTATCCGCGCTTAAATAAATTCAGAGATATTATACAAAACGGTGTGCACCGACCGTCCGATTACAATTACACAAAAATTTCGGATGTGCTTTCGATGTATTTGAATAAAGCATTGAAAAAAGAATTATCCGTTGAAGAAGCTCTTAAAGCATCGCAAATGCAGATTAACTCGATTCTAAATTTGTCGTACAAATAAAATCGTTAACTACATGGCAAAAAAATTATGAACATATTACACCGCATAAAAAAGTACAGATTTGAGTTCTACCATTTTATAATACTGATAGTAATTATCAGTCTCTCGCAAATTACGCTGTCGTATATCAACACCCGTTCAACGCAAAACTTGATCGGAAAATCAATCGATGTTTACCGGTGGGATACGGCAGAGCGGATTGCAGATTTAACAACCACTTCGCTCGAACTTTTAATACAGAGCAGTAACTTTTCTTCTGACGATACCAGAGACCTTTCTTCGAAGATAGAAGCGCTCGATTTTATTTTGAATCAGCAGCGACTTCAAAAAAACATTGAAGATATTTGTCTGCTCTTTTTTGACGGCAGCAATGTTGTCGATATCGATGACGGGCGTTCGCTTTACAATTACGTAAATCATATACCGGTCGGCACAGCCGGGCGACCTTTCCGTGCACAAGCAAAAGAACTTTTCATCAACTCGAGCGAAAGTCTTTTTAAGAACGAGGCCGTGTTGAATAAAAAAGAATCGTCACAAGTTTTTCACGTGCTCGTTCCGTTTTCAATTAAAGGAGAAGTGGTTGGCTCGGTTTACATGAAAATTATTCCGGACTTCACGGACGTCATGAAAGTAATAACAAGTTCATCGGACCAAACCGGCGCGCTCTTTTCGGCATTGATTTTATTCAGCATTCTCTTGATGTTTCTTATGACCACATTTCTCGTGAGAGAAAGAGATCAGATGCAGCACGAACTTTATCAGCAAAGGGAAAAACAACTCACTCAAAAAATAGAAGAACAGAAAGAAGCGCTCTTCACAAAAAGAATTTATCATGCACAGCACAAAGCCGAAAAGATAATGGGCTTTATAAAGGATGATGTTCTAAATCTGACCGCGCAAAATTTTGAAGCCGTTAAACACCGGATTGTAAAATATGCAAACTTTGTCGGCAGAGTAGTTTACGATATGAAAAATTTCAATCCGCCGATAAATGTAATCCGCAATGTAAACTTTAACACGAATCTCAATGCGGTAATCGAATTCCTTATCAAAAATGTTTTGAAGCGCGTTTACAAAAAGAACGAGGAATATCATTTTGAATTAGACCTCGATGCAAACATGCCGGCACTTTATATAAACGAATATGTAATTTGGGAAATCATCGAACCGTTGATACAGAATTGTATCGATCATAATAAAAATCAAGAGATTATAATTTCGATAAAGACAAAATATTTACCGGAAGAAAAAATCTCGCATGTTATCATTGAAGATAACGGCGCCGGGTTCGATGAAGAAATTCTTCGGCCGGATGAAAACGGCGTGAAGAAATTATTTCTTGAAAAAGTAACCACAAAAACAAAGATTCAAAACTCGGGATACGGATGTTACATTGCTTATGAAAACTGCAAACGCTGCGGAATGAAAATTGATGCGTATAACAGCGAAAAGGGCGCACTCTTTTTTATCGAGATTCCGCACAAGTGAGAAAAATATTTTATGAACAACCGCAAAATTAATATACTTGTTGTAGAGGACGAGGAATTCGACGTCAAAAGAATTCAAGCAACACTGAAACCTTTCGAAGAAATTATCTGCATCAAAGAAATTGTTTCTTCGGGAAAGGACACTCTGCAATTAATAAAGAACAACAAGCATCTGTTCGACGTTGTTATTCTTGATTACCAAATTTCCGGTGGACTTCAGGGCGAAGAATTAATCGAAGAAATAAAAAAAATCGACGGCACTCTCCAGGTAATTGTTATCACGAAGATGACGATAAACCAAACCGATCTGCAGTTTGCAACTCAATTGATCGAAAGCGGCGCTTCATGGTTTGGTACAAAAAACCCGACGGACATCGATTATATTTATCAACCGACCGACTTTGTTCTTGCCATCAAAAATGCTTTCGAAAAAAGAAAACTCGAAATAGAAAAAGAAATTCTGCGGAAAGAACATTCAAGTTCGCAGTCGAAGCTTGAAAACAATATTCAGAAAATGATTAACAATTATTCTTTGATCGGGGAATCGCTTGCGATGAAAACAATTAAGCGTGCTATCGAAACGTATGCAAAAACAGATGCAAACATTTTGATAATCGGCGAATCGGGCACCGGCAAAGAATTAGTTGCGCGCAATATTCATTATTACAGTCAAAGAAAATTTGAAAATTTTGTAACGGTGAATTGTTCGGCAATTCCAAACGAATTAATCGAGAGCGAACTTTTCGGCTACGAAAAAGGAGCGTTCACCGATGCAAAAGAAGAAAAACCCGGCTTGTTTGAACAAGCAAACGGCGGTACAATTTTTCTTGATGAAATAAGCGAACTGCCTCTGCTTGCACAAGCAAAATTATTGAGAGTGCTCGAAAGCGGCGAGATCGATAAGATCGGAAGAAAGAAAAGTTACGGCGTTAATGTTAGAGTAATTGCGGCTACGAATAAAAATATCGAAATGCTGATGCGAGAAAGCCAATTCAGAGAAGATTTGTATTACCGCTTGAACATATTGAATATTCATCTGCCTCCTTTGAGAGAGCGGAAGGACGACATCGCGCGGCTCTTAAATAATTTTATGGAAAAATCTTGTAATGAATTTCATGTTTATCCCCCCAAAATTTCCGATGAAGCTTTAAAATTTTTGTCCGACTATCAATGGCAGGGAAATGTTCGCCAATTAAAAAATGTTGTGCAGCGGCTCGTATTGATGGGTGCAAATATTATCGGCATCGACGAAGTAGAAGCGGCACTCGGAATTAAAAATCAAATTGCATTCGGCGGATACACATTGCCGATTTATTCGAGAGAAGAAATTCCTCATCTCAAAGATGCGGAGTTTGAATTCAAAAAAAGATTTGTGCAGTTCGTTCGCAACAACAGCAAAACAGATGCGGAAGCGGCAAACAAAATCGGCATCGCACGTTCAAATTTTCACCGCCTTTGCAAAGAACTGGGACTAAAATAGCTCAACAAAAGATTATCAAAAAGAAAACAATGTTGTAAAATTGATAACACAAGAAAGATTTATTGTGAGTAAAAATTTTACGAATTGTTTTTCCATTCTGAAAATAAACTTAGTCAAGTTGTTGTAACTAAGTAACCTAAAGTAACAGTTCAATTTTAATACTCTGATAGCATTCCTAAAATAAAATTTTTCACACTATTGGCATACATGTTGGGTTATATAGTCTGTTACTGAAGTTACGCAGAATTCATATTAGGATACTTTTAGTTGCCGCAACATAAAGAATCTGTAGCAAAACACTCTGCGTAACTCTGTGCCTTCTCCGCGCCCTTCGCGGTAAAAGCTTTAAACGCGGAGCTCGTAAAGATCACAAAGGGAAAAAACAAAATTACAAGTTATTCAATACACCCTGAAGCTCGTGGCAATTAAAGACACAACTTGTGTGACTGAAGTCAGTTATTATGAAAGGAAATAAATTATTTAGAACATACCCACACATAAATAATATTACTTTTCAAAACTACAAGGAGAGGCATATGAGTAGAAGCATTTACCAAAAGTTACTAGGACTTGTCTTAGTTCTTTTTCTAACTCCGGTTTTAGTATCCGCGCAAGACACGGGCACAATTACCGGAAAAGTTACCGACACAAAAGGAAGCCCTATTCCTTTTGCAAATGTTGTATTAGTTGGTACAACAACGGGTGCCGCTGCTAATATCGACGGAAATTATTCCGTTGAAAAAATTCCTACCGGTGAATATACACTTCGTGTTACAGTGGTAGGTTTTCGGGAAGCGGTTGCAAAAATTAATGTAACAGCCGGTCAAACTACGACACAAGATTTTTCGCTTGCAGAAGATGTTCTGCAAATGGAAGGTGTAGTAATCACCGGTACTGCCGGTGGTGCCGGTATAAAAAAGAAAGACGCTAGCTTTGCAATTACTACAATATCCCCGGCGGCTTTGGAACAATTATCTCCTCCTAGTACAGCAGCTGCTTTGGATCTGGTGCCCGGTGTCTGGTCAGAAAGTACAGGCGGTGTTGCCGGTGCAAACATTATGGTTAGAGGATTACCTTCCGGCGGTGATGCGCCTTTTGTTACAATGTCAATTAACGGAGCGCCGCTTTATGGTGCTCAAACTCTTTCGTTTTTTGAACAAAGTACAATATTCCGTATCGACGAAACAATTGCAACAACCGAAGCGTTAAGAGGCGGTCCGAGTTCTGTTTTTTCAAACGGCGAAGCCGGTTTAACAACAAACTTTAATTTGAAAAAGGGTACAGATATAACTAAAGGTAGAGTCAAATACTCTACTTCTGATTTCGGCTTGCAAAGAATCGATGCAGTTTTAAGTGGTCCCGTTGCAGATAAATTATATTACATGGTGGGCGGATATTTTAGAACCTCTCCGGGAATTAGAAATACTCAGTTCAATTCCGAAGACGGACAGCAAATTACATTACAACTTACCAAAGTATATGAGAAGGGTGTTATAAATGTATTTTCAAGATTTACTGATGACCACGGTCAATGGGTTCTTCCGATGGCATTGGGTACCGGTAACGATCTCGGAACTTTTTCGCCGCTCGGAAATGCAACACGTTACCGCACTTTGCAGATAAACGCTCAAGGCGATAGTGCAACTTTTGATTTTTCAAAAGGACGCGGATGGAAGGGTGCTATAAGCGGATTAAATTTTGATTACAACCTAGGTGATGGCTGGACGGTTAGAGATAATCTTTCTTATACAAAAGGTAATGCAGATACTTACGGATTTGTACCTAACGGAAGTCCGATGAGTGTAAGCGCTTTAAAAGCAAAAATAGGTGCAAGTGAAATTAAAACTGTTGGCGGCAAAACCCTTTCTTCCGGTTACGTTCAAAGTTACGGAAGCTGGGTAGTACAAAAAGAATTGGAATCTTTGTCAAACGACATAAGCTTAACAAAAAATATAGAAAATCATAATTTTACCATCGGTGCTTATCAAGCATTCTGGACTTCGAACGATTTCTGGACGTTAGGCAACCATATTCTTGTTGAGAATGTTGAGAACGGCGATATTATAAAAGATGTTTCTCCGGATAGTGTATGGGGTAGCTGGAACTACGGTCTAAACGAAGCCGGCGATGCAAGAGTATTTGCAATTTATGCCGGCGATTCATGGCAATTGAATGAGAAAGTGAGACTGGATCTCGGCTTAAGATATCACTTTTTTAATCTCAATTTCACATTAGATCACGGAGCTCTTCCCGATGGAGTTACAGACTTAACAGCTTCATTGGACGGAAACGATTGGGCTGGAACTGCGGCTATCAATTATGCGATCGATGCAAACTTTGGAGTTTTCGTCCGCGGTTCAAAAGGATTGTTCTACCCTAACTTTGATAACATCCGAGAAGGGAACAATTACAACTTAACGAGCGGTACTTTGCAAGACGGGACAATCGAATCAAGTTTGTTTAACCAGTACGAACTCGGTTTAAAATACGAACATAGCTATTTCAGTTTATTCTTAACCGGTTTTGTGAACACAGTTGAAATTTATGACGGCGGTGTTGGTTCCACATTTGCAGCAGCTCAATTAAAGACAAGAACATTCGGCACCGAAGTAGATGCCGGCTTAAGCATCAATACATTCAAAGTTGCATTAACCGGAACATTGCAAAGCGGAGAAATTACCGAATCACCGAATGCACCTGAAACAGTCGGCAATAAAATCTGGCGCCAGCCGAGCGTACAGTTTCGTCTTGCACCGAGTTATGATTTCCGTTTAAGCGATAATCTTATGGCTTCTTTATACGGTGCAATAAGATATGTCGGCACACGCTGGAACGATAGAGATAATTCTTATGAATTGGATTCTTATTCAAAATTGGATCTCGGTCTTAATGTTTCTACAACCCGTGGTTTAACATTTAACATAAGCGCTGATAATTTAACAGACTCCGAAGGTTTGACAGAAGGCGATCCTCGCGACCCGACAGCTAAAAACGGCCGCCCGTTATTCGGACGCTCGTTTCAATTTTCTATCAGCGTGGATTTCTAAAAAACTGCCGGAGTATAAATTGAAAAGCACTAAATATTTTTCCTAAATCATTTGTTTGGCGGCACGGGTAACTAAAGTTATACTGTAATATCTGTGCCGCTTATTGTTGTGCTGTGTTTATCTTTTTGAACTAACAGTGACGGTTGATCTGTAAGGGGTATAAAATGAAGTTTGCTTTTATTTCGATACTGTTTTGTTTTCTTGTAGGTTCATTTCTTACGAATAAAAGCTCGGCTCAAGATTTAAATTTTATTTTAACAACCGCTAAGGTTGATACGTATTATCCTACTTATGTTGGAAACGGTCGTTTTAGCGTTTCTTCTTCACAGCTTGGAACACAATCTACCGAATCATATATGATAAATTTTTATGATGAAGGTAAGGAAGATATTCCAAGAATTGCCGCTCTTCCGGCATGGAATGAAATAAATTATTTCAACGGTGAAAAATGGATAAATGACGCAGATATAAATTCCAAAGAAATTACGGATTACAAACAAACGCTGAATATGTTTTCCGGTTATCTTGAAACTGCTTACCGCTGGAATTCCCCGAATAGAACTTCCGATATTCATGTTACAACCTTTGTTTCTAGAAGTAATAAAAATTTAGCAATAATTAAATTTCAATTAACCCCGGATTTTTCCGGTGAAGTAAAATTAATTTTTCCAATAGCTGAAAGAGAAAAACCCGAACGTATTAAGTTGGCTCTTATAGAAAAAATAGATGACTTCGGCAATCCGGACGAATGGCCGAGATTCTGGTATCCCGGTTTCACTGAAGTGAATGAAATAAATGCAGTAAAGAGCAATAAAGGCGGACGAATAACCGCTCATGTTCAAACAAACGGCAGACGTACTAAAGCCGGGATTGCATCGGAAATATTTTTTGAAGAAAATGATTTCACCCCCGAAACGATAATTCATAAAACTAACAATTCTGCTTCTGTTGAATTAAAATTCAAAACACAAGCCGGCAAGAAATATATTTTCTATAAATATATTTCTATTATTCCCGGGTTTGAAGCTGAAGGAAATTTGGTTGATAAAGCAGTTGATAATCTTGATCACTCCACAACTTTGGGGTATAATAAAATTTTCGCTGCCCACGAAGCCGAATGGAAAAATTTATGGCGGACCGATATCATAATTGAAGGTGATGCCGAACTTCAAAAAATTATTCGCTCGATGATTTTTTACCTATTGTGCAGCGCAGATACAAATACGGATTTTGGAATACCGCCTATGGGACTCTCAAGTGCCGGGTATTACGGACACATTTTTTGGGATTCCGATATTTATATGCTGCCGCCGCTTTTGCTGATGCATCCCGAAATGGCGAAGTCTCTTGTGAAATTTAGGTACAAAACTTTGGAAAGCGCCAAGAAAAATGCCGGGATAAATAATTATAAAGGTGCAATGTATCCGTGGGAATCGGATGAAATAGGTAAAGAAACAACACCCTATTTTGCATATCAAAATGCTTTGAAGGAAAACCACATTGTGGGTGATGCTGCTTTTGCTCAATGGCAGTATTTCTCGGCTACAAAGGATACAAATTATTTAAGAAACTACGGGGCGGAAATTATAAGGCAGACCGCCGATTTCTGGCCTTCGCGTGTAACTTACAACGATCTAAAAGACAGATATGAAATTCATAATGTTGTTTCCGTTAGTGAATCCGAAAAAGATGTGAACAATGAAACATATACAAACGCTGTTGCTAAAATAAATTTAGAACTTGCTGTTAAAGCATCCCGACTTCTCAATTTGCCCGTTAATCCTGATTGGCAAAAGTTAAGCGATAAAATGTATATACCCTTTGACGGGGATGGAGAATTTCATCCTTTACATGATAAATCTGGTTCCGGTGAAGAGGCATCTAAATTTTGGTCCAGTGTTGTTTATTTATTAGACTATCCGCTTCAAATGAAAATGTCTGAAAAAACAAAACTGAATGATTTGAATCGCGCCGTAAAAGGTTTGGAACTTCACGGCGCCGGTGCAATGATGGGAATTAATTTCTTATCGATTATTGCCGCTGAGCTGGGCAGCGACAGCTTACTGAATTATACTTTGGATAAAACATTGAAAGGATATCTCAAGCCGCCCTTTTATGTTCTTTCCGAAACACACGAAAACAAATCGGTCAATTTTTTGACGGGAGCCGGATCATTTCTTCAACAAGTAATTTTCGGTTACACCGGTTTAAGAATAACGGATGACGGGGTGGTGCAAAAGTACAACCCGATGCTTCCCCAAAAAATAAATAAACTCATACTCAAAAATTTTACGCTGAACAATAAAAAGTACGACGTGATTGTTGAAAACAACAAGATCGAAAAAATTCAGCGAAATTGATAGATTAATTAAACCGTATGAAAACTATAAACTTTTTCTTCGCAACTCCCATTAGCGATCCGATTTGTCCGGCTTGGTTACAAACCAGGTCGGGCGAATCATTATACAAGCGGAGTTTTAGAAAATGAAACAATTTGATCAACACAATTGAATAAATTGGCGGATAATCTCACATGTCCACATGGAAAATTAAAACATCACTTTTTTTGAACTACTTTGTCTTCGCAATTCTTCTGAACACTGTGGGCATTGTTATTGCACAAGTGATCGAAGATTTTAATGTAAGCAGACTTACCGCCGGAACACTTGAAGCATTCAAAGACCTTTCAATCATGACTGTCTCATTTGTGTTTGCATCGTTCGTTCCAAAATTCGGTTACCGGAGAACGATGATTTCCGGGCTCATTGCAGTTACATTCGGAAGTATGATCATCGCGGCAATAACGCAATATTGGTCGGCGCCGGTTTTGTATGCGATCACCGGCTCAAGTTTCGCGCTGATGAAAGTTTCCGTTTATTCAAGTGTTGGATTGATTACAAAGACTCAGAAAGAACACACCGGTTTTATGAACACGCTCGAAGGAGTGTTTATGACCGGCTCGCTCACCGGTCCTTTAATTTTCTCTTTGATGATAAGTTTGAGTCACTGGCGGAACACGTATTGGATAATCGCAATCTTAACGGCAATCTCGCTTGTGTTAATGTTGTTCACTGCAATTGATGAAAGCGAAGTAAAAGCAGAAGCAAAAGATTCCGGCTTCTTAAAAATGTTTTTGTTGTTCAAGTACCCGATGGTTTGGGTCTTTATAGCGTGTGCATTTTTATACGTAATGATTGAACAAAGTTTCGGCACATGGCTGCCGACATTTAACAGAGAAATATTTCATTTGTCGCAAGCACAGTCGGCATCCTTCCTAAGTATTTATGCCGGCTCGATTGCATTCAGCAGATTTCTTGCCGGTTATTTATCGAAGCGTTTTTCGTGGCTCGGCATTCAACTAATCTATCTGGTTGGCGCGCTTCTGCTTACGCTAATAATTTTGATTCAGACAATCGACTTTACTGCGGAGGTACACGAAAACTGGTACGAAGCACCGCCGCTTGCATTTGTTTTTTCGATGATCGGATTTTTTCTCGGTCCCATTTATCCAACGATCTGCTCGATTGTTTTAAGCAAACTTGAAAAAGGGAAACACAGTTCGATGACCGGACTGATAATAATTTTTTCAGCACTCGGCGGAACATCCGGCTCGATGATTATTGGATTCTTTTCGCAAAACTTCAGCGTTCACAGTGCATTTTATTTCCCGTTGATTCCGATTACACTGCTTGCGTTTATGTTAATTCCGTACAAAAAATTATCGGATAAATTCGGCATTGAGCATCACACTTTGTAAAAGGTGTTTGAAGGGCTGTTTCGTAGAAGACAGTCCGAAGGACTCCTACGGAGAAGTCAGAAGACAGAAATCAGAAGTCAGGAAATAAAAACATCATGAAAATTGTTTTAGACATCGAGGAAAATATTTTGAAGCTGCTTCAACAAGAAGATACCGACAACGATAAAAAAATTACTGTGGAAGATAGCGGTCCTAAAATTTTTGAAATAGTTGATACTGCCGGTAACAAATTAAAAATTGAAGGCACATATTTTTTATCAAACTTTTTGCAAGAGTTAATTCTTGCAAAAGAAGAGGGATACGAAATTGTCGAAATCAACACGGAAAATATTTTTGAGAAACCGGTTGATAGATTGAACCGGATGATAAAAGATTACTACTGGGAAGGATTGACAAGAAGAATTGATGAATCGGGCATTAGGAAAATTTTGATAGATACAAAAACCTTTGGACTGAGCGGATCGGCTGAGACCTCGACGAACTCGGTCGAGTCGCTCGCCGAAGCCATGTCGAAGCCCGGGTCTCAAAGTTTTTATTTGTATGTGCCGTTCAATGACGATACAGCATACGATTATTATCAAAAAATTGCACGCAGCATAAAAGAAATAAATATTCATGTTATAAAACTGCCGGAGAAAATTACTCCCGAATATGTTTACGGTATAAACAGCAAACCGGGGATATTATCACTTGCGCTCGAAAAAAATAGTGACGGTAAAATTGGAGGTGTACCGTTTGTTGTGCCTGGCGGAAGATTTAACGAAATGTACGGGTGGGACAGCTATTTTGAATCGCTCGGATTAATTATCGACGGCAAAGTAGAACTCGCAAAAGCGATGGCGGATAATTTTGTTTATGAGATTGAACATTACGGACAAATCTTAAACGCGAACAGAACATATTATCTTACACGGTCGCAGCCGCCGTTTTTAACTTCGCTTGCAATTGCAGTTTATAATGAATTGCCGCGTGACCAAGAAAGTAAAGAGTGGCTCAAAAAATTATTGAACGCATCAATCAAAGAATACAAAACGGTTTGGATGAGCAGACCGAAATTGTGCTCGAACAAATTGAGCCGCTACTACGATAAAGGAATCGGCTTGGCGCCGGAGACCGAACTTACACAATATGATTCTATGTTGAAACCGTTTGCCGAAAGAGCCGGACTTCCAATCAGAGAGTATCACAAAAAATATTTGGAACGGGAAATTATCGATCCCGAAGTTGAAGAATTGATTAAACACGACCGCAGTCTCAGAGAATCGGGGCATGATACTTCGTACCGTCTCGATAAAGTTTGTGCTCACTTAAATACGGTTGATCTCAATTCACTTCTCTACAAATATGAAACAGACATTGCTGAGATTATTAAAAATGAGTTCGATAATTATTTTGTCTCGTATGACGGTGTGATTGAAAACAGCGAAACATGGCAGCGAAGAGCTGAAGAGAGGAAATCATTAATTAATAAGTTGATGTGGAACGAAGAAAAAGGATTTTTCTTCGATTATAATTTTGTAAAAGGAGAGCAAACTTATTTTGAAAGTGCGTCTGCTTTTTATCCGTTGTGGGCTAAACTTGCAGATCAAAAACAAGCCGATCTGCTCATACAAAAAGCTTTGCCTCTTATGGAATTTGACGGCGGCATTGCCGCCACTTCAAAAGAATCTGTTGGAGTAATTGATGATGAAAAACCGCAGAAGCAATGGGATTATCCGAACGGCTGGGCGCCGCATCAAATATTAATTTGGGAAGGATTAAAAAATTACGGCTACCATAAAATTGCCGAGCGGCTCGCGTACAAATGGCTTTATCTGATTTTAAAAAATGCTGTGAACTATAACGGAACTATACCGGAAAAATATGATGTTGTTTCTTGCACTCATAAAGTTTTTGCCGAATACGGAAATGTCGGAACCGAATTCGATTACATTTGCCGCGAAGGTTTCGGATGGATGAATGCCTCTTTCAAAGTTGGATTAACAATTCTAAGTGATGAACTGAAAGAGAAGTTAAACAATCTTGTTCCGCCGCAAGAAGTGTTTTAAGAATTTTAGAATATACTTAGCTATTGCTTGATAAGGTCATAAGGTTGTAACGAACACCGTGGTATGCTGATAAGTTAGTTAAATCACAATTTCTATTTTTTTGCAAAAAAAGCTTGCCATCAGTAAGATATTTTTGATCGATTTTGTTATTTTTTAATTAAGGTTGCCCTAAGATATTTGTTCTCTGTTGTATCAATTCAAAAATTTTCAAGCTCACTTTTTAGAAAGAAAAACTCAGGAAAGGAATTCGTAAATATTTATTTTGGACAGAATGTCCTTGTTGAGTCCTAAAAATTTTTTTCTCTCGCCCCGGATCAATTAGTTAGAACTACTGATATGAATTAGTTAGATCTACTGGTAACAAAATACATAGTTTGTTCGATTGATATAATAGAAAACAGATGTAATCTTTATACACAGAATTAGAGCGGATAATTATCGGTTATTAACTAAGCCAGTATTCTTTTAACAGCCGAAGTCCGTGAAGTAAAAATTAACTAACGTGGAGAAAAAGAAATGGCGAAAACAGCAAGAAAACATATTCCGGCTGAGTCAAATACTAACAACTCGGACGAGTCCCGGAGTGAATTACTACGTCAATTGGTTGCACACCTTCGCGAAAGCAGAACACAGTTGCGTCAAGAGTGGGCACGTCGTATTACAGAGGCAAAACTTCTGACTGCAATGAGTCAGGATGAAATTTTTGCCGAAGCAACAACAATATACGATAGCTATGTTGATGCGCTTCAATCGGGTACTTTCGAAGCGCTGCAAACATACGCGTGCGATCTTTCAGAAAGAATTATTCCCCGAGGTGTTGAAACTCACGAAGTTATCGGAATCGTACTTTTACTTCGCGACGTGCTTGCGCGTTCGTTGTTCGCAAAGTACCAGCATGATTTCGGTTTGCTAAACAGAATTCTCGATGCATACGAACCGGCTGCAAATAGAATTGCAAATACTGTTGCGGTCAGCTTCGTTCAAGAACGTGAAAGAACAATTAGACAACAGCAAGAAGCTATCCGCGAACTTTCTACTCCGGTACTTCAGGTGCGTGATCGTTTGCTCATTCTTCCTATAATCGGTGTGATCGATCCGCAGCGCGCAAGGCAGTTAACAGAACAATTACTTCGCGGAATTAGAACGAACCGTGCTAAACTTGTTGTTATTGATATTACGGGTGTTGCGGCAATGGACTCGAACGTCGCAAACCACCTTGTACAAACAGTTGAAGCTTCACGTTTGCTTGGTGCGTCCGTAATCGTTACCGGTCTCTCGCCTGAAATTGCACAAACACTTGTAACAATCGGAGTAGATTTAAGTAAGATGAATACAGTCGGCGATTTACAAGGAGGTATCGAAGAAGCCGAAAGATTATTTAACTGATACGATGTTCCGGTTACCGAAGGATTCCCGATAGTGATATTTGAGAATGATTGATCTTGTGCGACTTGAAGCCAATAATGTTCCGCATTTGTAGCCGGGTTCCAGTTTAAAATTATTGTTGTCGGTTGATCGATAGAACCATCAGACGGAGATGCAAGGGTTGGAACAGAAGGAATTGTCTGCTCTGCTGCTGTTGTAAAATTCCAAACTGAAGACCAATCACTTGTAAAAAGAAGTTCTGTTGCGTTCACACGCCAATAAAAAGTTGCGTTGTTAGCTAGACCATTTATCACATAATTATTATCTGTAATTCCGCTAACATCCACAATTAAATTATTAAATGAAGCATCAGTCGAAACCTGGACATGGTACGATGCACCGGGATGATTCCAAGTTAGAGTTATTGGTTGTGAAAGATTGCTTGAACCGTTACCCGGCGAAACTAAATTTGGAGGTGAAACAAATTGTGCCGAAACTTTCACCGGACTGGCGAGACTGACGAGAGCGAAATAGAAAACAAACCTGAGTCTATTAATTTTTTTTTCGATCATGATAAAGCACCTTTGTTGTTAAACAACCTTTGGGGTAAGTGTTCTGTTTTCCTTCACAGAAACCTTTTTAGATTTTCTTTTTGTCGATCCTAAAGTATCGCTGCCGTAGTTGGTATCAAGATCTTCAAAATTTATTTTGGAAACATGAACCGGTACGTTGTGCCGTCCGGCAACGGTTTGAATTCTCTTGAGTATTTCAAAATCGATTTTATCTTTGGCCATAATTATTTCATCAAATATTTTCTTTTTTACCAGACCTTCAAGTTTCCAGTGACCGCCGTAGATTGGATAACCGTTCATAAATTTCCCTTCGAGTTCGGGATCGTCATCGAGAAAACCAACCGGAATTTTTTTCTCTTTATCGGATTGAAGAAGTGTCTGCAATGCAATCATTCCTTTTCCGTCCGCACCATAAATTAGAATTTTCTTCCCCTCTGCAGATTCGCGGTTGAATGAATAATTGAGAGCATGAAATAAAATTCTTGAACCGGCAACTGAACTGATAAGGAAATAAAAATCGAGCAGCATAAAAATATTTACGTGAGTTGATGCCGAAAGAAAAGGCGCGAAACTAAGGATGAAAACTGTCAGCAAAACCGCTATTAAAACTGCCCTAAAAATTTGTAAGAAGTCTCCCAATCCCATCAAAATAGTTTTGCGCTTGTACAGTCCTCCGAAGATGAAGCTAATCAACTGAACTAATACGATAAATGTAACAGCAAGTAATTCCGGTATGCCTGGTTTAAATGAAACTGCTTCGTAAGTAGAGATTGTTAATATGTACGAGATGATCAATGCTGTAATAATAGAAAGAGCATCAAGCAAGAATTGCAAAGCAGCATGTTTTAAAATTGTTAAACTGTAAAATTTGAGAAGTATTCCGTTTTTGAAAAGTGCAATCTCCTTGTAACCTAATTTTTTAGCGGCGGTAATCAAAAAAATGCCGATGCCGATTATTATCAAAGATGCGTTGATACTTCCGGCTGTAACGAGCACCGCGCAAACTCCGAAAGCAGATGAAACGAGATAGAGCAGAAGTACTGTTGACCGCTGCGAAAAACCGGAAGCCAAAAGCTGATGGTGAATGTGCCGCTTATCGGGCAAAAACATTGAGTGAAGTTTTTGCGCAATTGAAATGTGAGCAGTCTGACCGGGCAGAAACCATGCGAGCATCCGCCTCAGCATCGAGATTAACGTATCGATGATAGGAACGCCAAGCGCAAGCAGTGCTATTATCATCGAGAAAGCTGTTGAACCTTTTGTAGAACTTTGAATCGATAAAACTGCGAGCAAAAATCCTATAAACAAACTTCCCGAATCGCCGAGAAAAATTTTAGCCGGATTAAAATTGAAACGCAAAAATCCGAACAACGAACCGGCAAGCGCAATCCCGATCAGTGCCGAGTTTGCATCATTATTCAATAAGGAGATTGCAAAAATTGTTATGCCGGCAATCAATGAAATTCCGGCTGCTAAACCGTCTAGTCCGTCAATTAGATTGAATGCATTTGTAATTCCGACAATCCATAGTACTGTTAGCGGCAGAGAAAATATTCCGAGCGAAATTGATTCGCCGCTGAAAGGGTTTGTTGCATTGGAAATTTGAAAACCGGATAAATAAACTAACGCAGCAGCAATTAACTGAAAGAAGAATTTATGACCCGGTTTTAGGTTCTTTATATCATCGTAAATGCCGAGTATTAAAACAAGTGTCAGTGCAACTCCAATCAGCAATAGATTGAATTTATCCCTCAAATTTTTTAATTCAGCTTCGGGGAAGAAATAATTGATGACGAGAAGAGTGGAAACGAAACCTATAAAAATTCCTACACCCCCGAGGCGCGGAGTAGGAATCTTATGAATTTTTCTGCTGTTCGGTTTATCGACCGCCCCGATTTTTACCGCAAGCTTTATTATCAACGGGGTAAAAATAACGGAGAGACAAGCTGCTAACGAAAATCCTATTAAATTTATTTCGAACATTGAAACCTCTTCAAAACTTTCTTCTTTTTTTGTTTGCGCAGTGTTTTGCTCACAGATTAATCGATAACGAGAATTGTTGATGCATAGCCGGCGACTTACCGGCGAAGTACACGTATTCCACAACGAGCGGATTAAGATTTACACCGAATCCAAACCGCGGATCGTTGGCATCAGGACCAAATACATAGCCAAGCCGGAGATGCAAAAATTGCCATGGTATAACCTCGATGCCGGTTTTGTATAGCAAACCTGATTTGCCGAAAATTTTTTCATTTGCTAGTGCCAAAACGAAAATCGTTCTTCGCAATGAAGATGAAGACGGGTATTTCATCGACGCACCGACAACCAAACTTTTGCGCGGCTGAAATTTCACCGGCGACAAATTCGAATCAACTTGTTCGTACCTGATATCTTCACCCAAACCTGTTAATGAGAGTCCGTAATTAATATCCGCCGAAGGTGAATAGTTTATTCCTACTGAATAAAATGCTGTCCACTCTTTTGCGAAATCCGTTTTGCCGTATTGAAATCCGATTGTTGCACCGATACCGAATGTTTGTGCAATAGCATTTGTTGCAGCCGTAAGTGTGTAGCCAAATTCAAAGATACGCTGTGCCGGGAAAGCGGAATTTTTTCTAAGATAACCGAGATGGTAAGATTCCAAACCAACAGAAAGCACCACCGGATTTGTGCGCAAAAGAGTAATTGCAAAATTTTCCGTCATCCCGAGATTATTCTTTAGCTGTCCGTGATTAATGAAGAGTGACCGCTCTTTCACAAAAACAAGCGATGCCGGATTTAAGTATGAGGTGCTTACATCACCGGCTTCGGAAATGAGTGCGTCGCCCATTGCGCTGTTTCTTGCGCCTCTAAGCATCGGCACATTTATTTCTTGTGCGAACGAAAAAGCGCTGAAGAAAAAAATCAGTACTACGGTATTTTTTTTAATGGTCGTCATATTTTTAATATAAGAATGTGAAGAAACCAAATAGTAAAAGAATGTCTCGTGTGAAATCGGAAAGGTCTCTCATTACATTTTCTTTTTTCGGAATGAAAACAGTATCGCCCGATTTTACTTTCGGGATGTATTCCATGTTACCGCGTTCCAGGTGTCTTGCTAGATCGACCTCGATGAAGTCGCTGGTATTGCCTTTCCTAAAAATTTTTATGTGTTCGAGATCGGCATCCGGTGCTGTTCCGCCGGCTGCTGCAATAATTTCAACAAGCGAGACTTCCGAAAGAGAAGTGTAATTATCTTGTTTGTTCACTGCGCCCATAACGCTGATTCGTTTATTCATATCGATGTGCGACACCGTAACATTCGGTTCACCTTTCACGTACTCGGTTAATCTGCGGCTTACATCTACTTTGAAACGTTCTGTCGATAAACCGGCGGCGAGAACTTCGCCGATTAACGGTATCGTTACCGTTCCGTAATCCTTTACCGTAGTTGTTGTATTGAATTCCGGATAACCCCAAACAGATATTTGCAATTGATCGCCAGACTTTATTAAGTCTGTTGAGCGGTACGTCGTTGTGTCCGGTGTAATAGTATTTTCTTGCAGAGATCCTACATTTGAATTTTTGAAGAGTGAGTAAGTCGATTCACTTGCGGCAAGATTACGACCTCCGCCGCAGCCGGTTATTAACGAAGCAATGAACGGGATGAACAGTAAAAAAATAAATCTTAAATTTTTCATAACACTTTCTTGTAATTAATCACACAGATTAAAGCAAACGGTGTGCCGTTCAAAAAACACTTCTTTTTATGATTATTAATGAGGAAGTGAAAGTGAGTTGAAACTCATTCGTTTATGATAGACACATAATGAAAATATTTTTGATAGTCATCACCCTATTGTGAATATCTTTTACACAAATGAGTATTGATGGGCGATGCTTTTATATACATTCGCTAAATTTTTTTAAGTAACGCACTCATATACATTCACAGAAATTGCGCCGCAATTCAACAAAATCGTTCCGTCAATTACATTTTTTGCTTGGCACGACTTTTTGTACTTAATGAATTCACAACATGGGATGTTGGGCATTATGATAAAATATCCGCAGTTTACTATTGATGAAATACTTTCCGTACTACGAAGGAGGAAAAGATTTTTTCTTTTCCCGTTTATTGCAATAAGTGTTGTTTGTATCTCCGCCGCATTTCTCTTGCCTAAGAAATATATGTCGTCAATTACAATTTCTGCGCAAAGAGATGCCGTATTAAATCCGCTTGTCAGTTACACTATGGCAGTTCGGGCAGCATCCGATGATCGATTGAGAGACTTCAACGAAATTGTCAAAAGCCGTCCTACAATTTTTGCTCTTATAGAAAGTATCGGTGTAGATAAACCTTTCGGCACAAAAGAAGAAAAGGAAGAAGTTATTAAAGCTGTGAGAGATAATATCGAAACAGAACTGCGCGGTTCCGATTCATTCACAATTGATTTTTTTGATTCGAAACCTGAACGCGCGCAAAAGGGGGCTCAGATTCTTTCCGATCTATTTATAAAAAAGCGGCTTGAAGTCAACAACAAAGAGAATGAACTAGCCGTAGAATTTTTTGAAAACAAACTGAAAGACCTGGGGGATAAATTTGAGCTGAGCCAGCAGCAATATATCGAAACCGTAAGATCAAGTGTTCTGCCCGGCGGCGACGGTTACGGAGTCTCTACACGAATCGGCGCTTTGGAATCGGATATCGGAGGGATTGAAGCAAAAATTCTGAGCTGCCAAACGGCACTAAAAATTTTGCGCAGCACTTCGAATAATTTCGGCGATCAAAATACAATTACCAACTATTATAAAGTTGTTATGCTTGATGTTCCCGATGCCGATGAACTGCGAACACTGCTTAATAAATATGACGACATTTCTAAAAGATACACCCCGAATTTTCCCGATGTGAAAACACTCCAATTAAAAATTTCTTTCTTGATAGATCGAATGAAGCACACTCTCGAATCTGAATTAACTAGGCAGCAAAATCAGGTATGGGAACTCAGAAGACAGCGCAACGATGCAATCGGAATGGTTCGAAGTGCAGAGGTCAACAAGAATCAAAATGAGGATGTGAGATCGACCTATGATGTTTACAGCAAATTGTATAATGACATGAAAATAAAATTGGAACAAGCAAGAACAACACGCGATCTCGGCAAAAAAGGCGCGGAACAATATATAGTTATCGATCCGCCACAGTACCCGGTCAATCCGTCAAAACCGAATAAGTTTTTACTCATCTTCGGAGGAATCGGTCTCGGCTTGTTCATCGGGTTTTTGGCTGCCGGATTTATGGAATTGTTCGATATGAGAATTAGAACGACGCACGATGTCGAAGTGTACGATAAACCGATTCTCGCTTATCTGCCTTCGGCAAGAAAATGAAGTTGTTCAAAAAGAAAGGAACACGTTTATGAAGAATGAGGAAAAATACGATCTGTTGATTGATCCGGTTGACGATGAAAACGAGAACCCTGAATCAGAACCAAAAGAAAAGCGGCATGAGAAGGAATCCGGCATCGAAATAGAAAGAACTTTGAAACCGGTGATCTTTAATGCAAATCACGGGAAATCGGTTAATGAAAAAATTGTGAACTATCATTTGTACAATAGTTTCAATTACTCATTATTTATTAACGGTCCCTCCGGGAAAAATAAGAATATAAAATGTATGCTTGGGGTGACCAGCGCAAATCAGGGGGAAGGAAAAACTACCACAGCATGTAATCTTGCAACCGCTCTTTCGTTAAGTTCGCAAAGGAAAACAATTTTGATTGACCTAAATACTTACAGTCCGCGTATTCATGAAATTTTCGGAATGCCAAACTCGCCCGGTTTTTCGGATGCACTTCTCGGGGATGAAATTTGTGTTACGCCGACACAGATAGAAAATTTATCTGTCCTTCCATCCGGTAATTTGAAAATTCTTCCGCCGAACCGGCTAATCAACTTTAATATAGTTGCTTATTCGCTTCTGCAAAAATTCGAATTCTTAATTGTCGATATGACTTCGGTCGATTCGAAACATTTTCCTACACTGATTGCAAATCAACTGAACGGATTGATAGTGGTAGTTGAATCGAGCAGAACAAAACGAAGAGACATCAGCAGATTATTCCGACGTGTTAATGAAAAGAATGTAATCGGTTTTGTGATGAACAAAGCAAACGACGAAGATTTTTAAGGACGGCTTTTATGCAGATGATCCTGGTTTTAATCGCATTCTCTTTTGTCGCAATCATTTTGGGAAAATTTAATTGGAAATCCGATGTGGTCAAATACACAATAATAGCAGTGATTGCACTTTTGCAAACTCTCTACATTCTCTTAAAAATATATAGAATGGAATTTCCGCTTGATTAAAGAATATTAATGAATACAAGCTCACTTACATATTATAGAAACAAATTTTTGCAGAACATTCCGTTTGATAAAACAGTTGTTGCGTTTGTTACGGCGCTGGTTTCGATAATTGCGGCGGTTCTTCTAATTGCTACAGAGGGAAACGTAGTTCCGGCAGTCGGACTCGTGACTGTTGCGGCAATCGTACTGCTGATTTTTTACAGAGTTGATTGGGGATTTTACATTTTCTTTTTCTTGGTTTTGCTGTTTGATCAATACAACATTCCAGGTTTTGACCCAATTACATTCAGGGTAGATTATTTCAAAAATCTGAAAGAGAATTCCCACTTGTCGAGTTTAGCTGCCGGCGTAATTAATCCGGTTGAGCTCCATTTTATGTTTTTACTGCTCGCATGGTTTATCGCAATCAGCGTAAGAAAGCGTACGAAGATACAATACATACAAGAATGGCTTCTCGCGTTGATTTTTGTTGCGAGTCTCTTGCTTTCATTTGTGAATGGAATGAAAAGCGGCGGAGAATTTTTGCCGGCAATGTGGGAACTGCGTGCACTTTTCTATTTCACGTTTTTATTCTTCATGGTGCCGCAGATTATTCAAACCAAAAGACAGATAGAAATTTTGATGTGGATTTTTATTGCCGGCGTTACAATTAAAGCGTTGCAAGGCAGTCTGCGCTTTGCATCCATGGGATTCAGTAATGCCGGTTTGGAAACATTAACCAATCATGAAGACCCGGTCTTCACATCGATTCTGATAATATTTTTAATTAGTCTCGCGATGCTGAAAGGAAATGAGAACCAGCGGAATGCTATTTTATTATTGCTGCCGGTGCTTGTTATCGGATTTTTTGCCGGGCAACGCCGCGCTGCATACGCCGGTTTGTTTGTTTCGTTCATTGCATTTGCATTAATGCTGCATAATAAGGAGCGCGTAAAACTTTTTAATTACTTGGTTGTTTTTTTGCTGGCTGCTGCAATTTATTCCGCAGCTTTTTGGGAAAGCGAAAGCAGACTTGCATCGCCTCTGCGACTTGTTAAATCAAGCATTGATCCAAGTGCTGAAAACGAACGTTACCTTTCTAATTTATACCGCGATTTCGAACGTTACAATTTAGCGTACACAATTAAAACAACCGATCCGTTAACCGGAATCGGATTCGGCAATAAATATATAAATCTAATTCCGCTGCCGGATATAATTTTCCCTTTACGCGACTATATACCGCATAATGAAATTTTGTGGGTATTTGTCAAAAGCGGTGCAATCGGCTTCTTCATTTTTTGGCTCTTCTTCAATGCGCTTATTTTCAGGTGTGCGTCACTTTACACAAAACTTAGCGACCCTTATCTCAAAGCTATTTGCATAATTATCGCCGCGGCAATTATTAATCAAATGGTAGTCTCCTATTTCGATTTACAGCTTACTTATTACAGAAACATGATAGTTCTCGGTACGCTTTGCGGACTGATCCCGGCATTATCGAGCCTTAACAAAGAATCAAAAAAAATAACCGACGGGCAGAATGTATGATTACGGTTGACGGATTAAAAATAATTGCAAACGAGAAAAACGAAGGGAACACCGGAGAAGGAATCGAAAATGTGGTGGAAAATAAAATACACTTCTTCGGTGTGCGGTTTGATAATATAACCCGTACTGAAGCTTTGAAAATCATACGAAATTTTTTGACGGATAAGACTGAGCAAAAATCGCGCAAAGTTTTTTTTACAAATGTGCATACTATTTATCTCGCAAGTAAAAATCCGGCATTTGCTCAAACAGTGAATAAAGCCGATCTGGTTTTGCCCGATGGAAGCGGTTTGAAGGTTGCCGGTAGAATTTTTTCCAGACCGGTAAAAGAAAATTTGAACGGAACAGATTTTACACCTTTGATTTTACAGACTGCTGTCGAACTTGGAAGCAAAGTTTATTTGCTAGGTGCTGTTCGCGAAGTGGTAAAAGAATGCGTGATAAAGCTGGAGATAAATTATCCCGGGTTAAATATTGCCGGTTTTCATTCGGGATATTTTTCGAGCGAAGAAGAAATTGAAATGATTAACGAAATAAAAAGAATCTCGCCGGATATTTTGTTGATTGCAATGGGTTCGCCTAAGCAAGAAATATTTGCCGAAAAGATTGCCGGCAAGCTGGGACAAACGGTCTGCATGGCTGTAGGCGGGCTCTTTGATTTTCTTTCCGGTGAAAAAAAAAGAGCACCGGCAATTTTTAGAAAAACCGGAATGGAATGGCTGTTTAGATTTTTCCAGGACCCCAAAACAAAATGGGATAGAATCGTTCTTGAAATACCGCTCTTTCTTTTATCTGTGATTACTGCACGTTTTTTTACTAACAGAATTTATTCATCAATAGATGAAAGACCGTGGTTGGGATGAACCCAAAATTTTTTGAAGGATGAAAATAACAATATAAGGAACGCAAATTTTGCGTTCCCTACAATTAAACCAGTTGAATAAACAGTTGAGTGAAACAACAAATTCAAAAAGAGAGAAAACAAAAATGAAGATACTTCATTTATCACCGTACTGTCCCGTGCCTCCAAATTTCGGAGGTGCTTTGCGAATATATCATCTTCTTAAAGGCATTACAGATAATAACGAAGTTACGTTTGTAACATTCGGAAGAGAAAGCGAAATGAAATTGTTAACCGATCACTTTAATTCAAAAGTGAAGGCGTTTCATCTCGTTGAACCGCCGTGGACATGGACGTACAGAAGGATCGCACAGTTTTATGCGCTGTGGACATCGGAAAGTTTTTTCTCCCTCTATTCCAAAAGCAGAGAGATGCAGAAAAAAATTGACGAACTACTCGAAGCCGAAGATTTCGATATAGTGCAAATGGAATTTCCGATTATGGGCAACTTCGAATTAAAAACCGACGCCGTTAAAATTCTCGACGAACACAACATCGAGTATGATAATCTTTTTCGTATGTGGAAGTACCAGCAAAATTCTTTGAGACGTGTTCATTATTACAGAGAGTACAAAAAATCCTACGAAGAAGAGATCGCCGTTTGCAAAAAGATGGATGCAATATTTGCCGTATCCGAAAGAGATAAAACAATTCTTAACAAAGATGTACCGCACATTCCGAAATTTTTAATGCCGAACGGAGTTGATACTTCTTACTTTAAACCTTTGTTCGAAAAACCGGAACCAT
Organism: Bacteroidota bacterium; assembly: GCA_040755055.1. GTDB lineage: Bacteria > Bacteroidota > Ignavibacteria > Ignavibacteriales > Melioribacteraceae > DYJK01. The sequence continues at coordinate 162,700 of JBFMBS010000001.1, read as the reverse complement.
ACTCGATGGTATTTACCGGCATGATGGGCTACTTTCCGAATTGCGACGGCATGCTCTATTTCCTCGATGAAATTTTTCCGCTGATATTGAAAAAAATTCCTCAAGCAAAAATTTATATAGTCGGAAACAGTCCGCCGAAAAGTCTTCAGGATAGATCATCAAACAATGTGATAGTAACCGGTTATGTCGATGATGTTCGTCCGTATGTATGGCGTTCGAGTTTGTACGTAGTTCCGCTGCGGATGGGCGGCGGTACAAGATTAAAAGTGCTTGAAGCACTTGCAATGAAGAAGCCGGTTATTACAACAAGCATCGGCTGCGAAGGAATAAATGTTACCGACGGGGAATCGGTGTTGATTGAAGATGATCCGGAAAATTTTGCTCTGCGTGCAGTTGAACTGTTGAATAATTGGGCGATGAGGAATGTGCTCAGTTCCAACGGATATGAATTGATTTGTTCTACTTATGATTGGAAAATAATTACAACACAGATGGATGAAACGTACCGGCAGATTTTATCGGCACAGAAAGAAACATATCATAAAATGACAGAGGTTGAAGTAAAATGAGTGCAAGCGGCGACAACGGGAAAAACGTTTTAAAACAGTATCATAATATCAAAGTACTAATGTACCACATGATTGTTGAGGATGATGAGCAATTTGGCTTTCATTGGACAAATGTAAGTAAAGAACAATTCAGGAAACATCCGATACTTCTTGATAAATGGGGCTTCACGCCGATCACTTTCAGGGATTACATTCTTTTCACTAAAGGTCAGTTGCAGCTCCCTCGCAAACCCGTCATACTTACTTTTGATGACGGTTACGAAGAAGTTTACACAATTGCATTCAACATGTTGAAAGACATGGGATGGAATGCGGTTGTGTTTGTAATCGGCGATCAGAAAATTAAAATGGATTTATGGAACAACAGAATTGGAAACAGAAATCCGAATCTGTTGAACCCGGAACAAATCAAAGAGATGCAATCTGCCGGGTTTGAAATCGGCTCGCACTCGATGAGCTATTTGTATCTTCCTAATGAGACTCAACGATCGGCGTGGTATGAAATTGCAAAATCGAAAGAAGAATTGGAATCGCTTCTCGGTTCGGATGTTCACAGTTTTTGTTATCCGTACGGCGCAGTCAATGAACAATTGAAGCAGATGGTTAAAGATGCCGGTTACGAAATAGGGTGCGGAGTTTACACCGGTCCGCCGAGATTCGGGCATGATATTTTTGATGTACGCCGCATAACAATTCCTTACGGTACCGACACATTTAAGTTTGCCATCAAACTCCTCACGCCGTTTGAGTATTACGAATATGTCGGCTCCAAAGTTTTGCATAGAAACAATGATAGTTATCCGGCAGATGGACTTGAGTTTTTATCGGAAAAAGCAACAAAAGAAAAACAAACGGAACCGGCGTAAATGCAATACAGATTTTTAAATAACGGCTTTGAACGGTCGGTTAATTCCTTTGGTCTGAAGACTTTCAGTTACGGAAATGCAACGCACGCGTTTGCGGATATTCTTCTTTACATGAAGGATAAAAATAACAATGCCCGGTCAAACGGCGAGAATAGTTATCCGAATATTATAATGCCTTCCTTTATCCCGGCAAAACTTTTTAGAATTATACTTACTTACGGTTACACGCCGCGGTTTTATCAGATAGATGAAAGCTGTCAATTCAATATAAACGAAATTAATGAATTGATCTGTCCCGGCACGAAAGCAATTTTTGCAGTACACTACTTTGGCTACCCGGCAAAAATTAAAGAGCTGAGAGAACTTGCAGACGCAAAAAATATAATTTTGATCGAGGACTGTGCACATGTTATTCCTCATGAATCGGTTAATGAAAAATTAGGAACAACCGGCGATTTCACAATTTTCAGTCCGCGCAAAATGCTTAATCTGCCCGAAGGAGGTTACCTTGTACTCAACAAACAATTTGAAGATTTCGAACCTTCCTACACCGAAAGGGTGAGCAGCTATTTTACGTTATCAAAACTTGTGCAAACGCGAGGTAAATATTTTTATTTAACACTTACAAACGGAAGTGACATTTTCAATATTTCCAAGATTCCCCAGAGAGGTTTTATGGATTACGGAAGAATTCAAAAAACCCTGATCAAAAAAATGTCACGTCTCAGCGAATATTACTCAAAGTCCGTTGACATTCCGTTTCATATTAAACAGAGGCAGCAAAATTATTCTTACTTATTCAACGGGATAAAGAAATTTTCTTTTTTGACGCCGCTTTACGACGATTCACAAATCGATTGGACACCTTACAGTTTGCCGGTGATTGTGGAAAAAGGCTGGCGTGATGTTTTACAGACCGAGCTTAACATGTTAGGTATTAGCTGTGGTGCCGGCTGGCCTGAATCACCTTTCGATAAACGTTTGAAAAAAACCTTGGAGCTTTCGGAAAACTTGATTGAGTTTCCGGTCCATCCTTTCGTAATAAAAGAACAGTTAAACAAAATCCTTGAAGTGTGCGGAAAATTAGAAAAAAGAATTTTGAAGGAATATTCCGCATTTCGAAATGTGCCGGTTCCGGTATTTGCCGATTCGGATTACACGGATGCAATGCACAATTATGTTTTCAAAGGAAATGGGGAAGAAAAAGATGATGCAGTATTCAAAGTTGATGATATAAAAATTAGAACCATCACAACGGACGAAGAATTTGATGACTTGGGCGATGAATGGAAAACCTTATGTGAAGAATCGAATACTCACATCTTCCAGACTTTTGAATGGCAGAGACTTTGGTGGAAATATTACGGGGTGAATAAACGGCTTCATCTGTTGTTGTTTTATTTGCAAAATGATTTCTATGAAGAAAAACTTATAGGCATTGCACCGTTCTTTATCGATGAAAAATATCTCTTTGGTCATCGCGTGATTAGCCGGCTCAGATTAATTGGAAGCGGCGTTGAAAGAAGCAGCTGGAAACAGCAAGTATTTGAATACGGTGTAAGTGATTATCTCGATTTAATTATTGTAAACGGTTACGAAGAAACGGTGGCGAATAAACTTGCCGGTTGTCTCAAGAAAAAATTTTCGCTCTATGAAACTGTTCAACTCGATGAAGTAAGGACAGATTCGGCGATATTTAAATATCTGCTTCCGCATTTGAAAGATTCCAATCTGCAGCCTGAAATACTAAGAAGTGAAATCTGCCCGCGCATTATTGTTCCCGAAACAATAGATAAATATTTCAAACAGTTAAAACCCACTGTGCGGTCTAAATTAAAAAAAGTACGACGAGATATTACCGGGCATTCTTTTTTCAAGATAAATAAAATTAAATACAGCCGCGAGCTTTCCGCATCTTTTAGGGATTTTATTCATCTGCATCAAAACCGCTGGAACCGGCTGGGACTATTGGGAATGTTTGCTGACGAAGCTTATGAACACTTCCTCGAAGAAGTTTCTTATGCTTTTCTGGAAAGGCAATACCTTCATTTTACTACACTCTATTCAAACAATGAATGCATTGCTGCACAGTGTACATTCAAGTATAAAAATACTTACTATGATTATTTAAAAGCGTTTAATGATCAGTCTCAATTTGCAAAATATAAACCGGGGAAAGCATTGCTTGCTTTACTAATCGAAGATGCGATTGAACAAAAGCTGGATGTCGTTGATCTGCTGAGAGGAAATGAATCGTACAAATTTGAGTTTGCAACCGAGTGGCAGTGGATTTATAAAATTGTAATCAGTGATTCTTCATTAAGTCACAAATCCCGGTACATGCTTTTTAAACTTATCAGATTAGCCGAACAGACTAAACGCCGCGCTATTAATGAATCACACTTAATCTCAGTACAGATTAAAAATTTCGGGATTACCGGATTTACGAGGCATTACTTTCCGGCATTAATGAAAAGAATTAAAAACAAACTATACAAAGATAAAAGTTTTTAGAAAAAGGTTGGCACTATGGAAGATATTGGCAATGCATATCGAACTGAAATTGACAAATGGCATTCCGAAATTTTGACAGCTCATTATATCTACGACCCGGATGTGGCTATTCGCTTGGTTAAAGATTTTGATAGTGCCCCGGAACTTAACGAGTTGTGGAACGATATAGTTTTGCGTTCATCGCAATCTACTATTTATCAAACATACGAGTGGATTTATAGTTGGTGGAACAGTTTCGCCGCAGATAATCATAACACGCTTCACATTTTATTGATCTCGCATTGCGGAAAGCTAATCGGCATTGCACCGCTTTTTATAAAGTGTTACTCGCTTTTCGGTTTTAACATTTACCGGCAATTGAAATTAATCGGCTGCGGTTTAAACTCGGCAGTCTCTCACTCGCTTACTATTGAAGTTGAAGGTTTGAGCAATCATCTCGATATAATTGTGGCTGATGGCTGTGAGAGAAAAACCGCAGAGGCAGTTGCTGCGTACCTGGATGAGTTCAAATATTTCTTTGATGAAATCGATTTTCAAAATGTGCCGGAAGAAAGTTTCATTTTTACACGGTTAATTCCGCTTTTGCAAACAAAAAATTTTAACGCTGGTTATGTCAAAACTAAACGATGCCGGAAATTGAACCTTCCCGATTCGATAAAACCCTATTTAGAATTTACCTGGTCAAAAAACAGCAAGCACTCGCTGATGAAAGATGAAGCTGAGAGAGAATACTGTTTCGAAATAGAAAATGTGGGTAATAAAGATTTTGCAAACGCTTTCCAGACATTAAAACATCTGCATCAGAAGGGTTGGGACGACCCGGCATTAACCGCCGATAAACGTTTTGAAAAATTTATCCTGAAAATCAGCGAAGAATTTCCCGACAAAGACCGGCTCCGGTTCAAAGTTGTAAAGCATCACAATAAGATTATTGCCGCCCGGCTTGCATTTGAATTCAATAATTACATTTACGAATACATGAGCGGATTTGATGAAAGAGAATCGACCTTACTTTTGAAATATGGGGTCAACCGGATATTTGCAATGGACGAAAGTGGAGACGCAAACAATCCCGATACAGTTGGTCTTTTTAGAGATAGAAGAAAATTCAAACAATCTAGAGTGGGAAATAATTATAGAGTAATTGTAAAGCATTATGATTGGCATAACGGGTTAAAGATGAAATGTTACTACATGATAAAAGTTTATACGCATTTGATGTTTCATTTTAATAAGGAGAAAGCAATGATAAAACTCCACATGCAAAAACACGGAAAGATAACGTTTCTAAATTCCTATGTCGGTTTCTGCTTACACCGACTGAGATCTTACACTCAAAAGCAGAAGGCAAGCAATTATATATTAAGAAAAACTCCCGGGTTTAAAAGTAAAAACAATTTTGTTCTGCATGCCGGCAGAAAAAATAGAAACCGTTATTCACCAAGCGTTGAGCGAAGTTGAATAATAATAGAAACAACCATGATTAAGATTATTGAAAATATAAAAGAGCTAAGTGCAATTGAAAATGATTGCAACCGCCTCGCGGATAATCTGGAGATGCCGCTTTTGCGCTTTGAGTGGTTGGTTAATTGTGCACGTACATTAGGACCCGGTGAAAATATGTTCGTAGTAATATTAGTTGAAGAAGGCATTGTGAAGGCAATTGCCCCCCTCGTACTCGCCAAAGATAATTCTGCGGAAAGACTTGGAATGCTCGGTGCATCGTTGCATGGCGAGCCGTGCGGATTTCTTTACGAAGACGAAACATATTTGCACGATTTACTGGAAGCAATTGCGCGGATGAATAAAACGATTTTTTTCGGCGGTATTAGAGAGTTATCGCTTGAGAAAATTAAAATTGAACAATTCAGCGAGCAGAATAAAAACCCGGTTATGATTAACAGCAAAAATGTTCCGTATCTGCCGGTACACGGAACGTGGGAAAGTTTTCAGCAAAAGATTTCCAAAAGCCAGAGATCGAGTTTAAAAAGATTGCTTCGCATAGCGGAAGAAATGGGGAAAGTGAGCATTGAAATCACAACACCAGATGTAGAAAATGTTGATAAATATCTTGGCGAAATTTTTGAAACAGAAGCGTCGAGCTGGAAAAAAGAGCCGGGACCGCGATGATGAGTAACAAAAGACTCGGCGATTTCTTCCGTTCATACTCAAGAGATACGGTTGAGTTGAAAATGCTTCGCTTTTGTTTTCTGAGAATCAGCGGCATTGCAGCAGCAGTACAAATCGGAATTGAATATGCAAACCGTTTCTGGCTGCTCAAGATCGGATTTAATGAAGCGTTTGCACGGTGTTCACCCGGAATAATTTTGATGAATGAAGTTATCGGTTATGCCTTCTTCAAAAAATTGAATGCTGTAGAATTCCTTGGCAGCAATGAAGAATGGCTGCACATCTGGACTAATCATTTTCATGAGATTAGTAATTACCGGATTTACAATTCGTATCTGTCATGCCTTTTTGATTTGAGCCGTACTTATCCGTCGCGTTTAATTAACAAATTATTCTCAATTTCAGCTAAAAGAGTAAACAGAATCAGCGAGGTATCACATGCTTAACAATTATATAAGAAGTTTAGCGGCAAAACGGCACATAGCCGGGCCCGATTTGAAAAGTGCCGGGGGAATTTGCAGATGGTCTTCAACAAACGGATATGCAACAACTATTTCGGTGTGGACCCATTATGGCGACAACAAACACGAAGTTGCACAAGAATATATGAAAATCGTAGATGCAATTTCACAAAACGGGTTTGAATCATATTTGTCGATCAAACCATCCGCAATAAAATTTGATCTGAATCTTTTTGAGCAAATTATAAAAGAAATCCCAGGCAGCAAAATCAGGATCCACTTCGATTCATTTATACCCGAATATGCAGAAAGGTCCTTTAGGTTTTTTAAACAAGCAAAAGCGATTTACGATAATCTGGGTTATACGCTTCCGGCAAGATGGCAGAGAAGTTTTTACGATGCATATGAACTAGCCGGTATGAAAGTACCGGTACGCATTGTGAAAGGTCAGTGGACAGATCCGGGAGACGAGATAATCAGTGTCGAAGAAAACTTTTTGAAAATTGTTCACATGTTGATTGATCATGTCCCTTTAATTGCGCTTGCAACACACGATGAACATCTTGCCGAAAAGGCAATTCGAATTTTTGATAATACCAAAACCGATTTCGAACTAGAACAATTTTTTTCCCTTCCTTCGATAGGCGATGCTGTACAAGCCAAATTTGATTCGAAAAAAATTAAGGTCCGTTTTTATGTTGCTTACGGCGAACCTTACTTGCAGTACAATTTACGAACTGCTTATGAGCGACCGGCAATGATCGGCTGGTTTGTAAGCGATCTGTTCAATCGAAGGCAAAGAATAAATATTAAATTCAGCAACAAAATGATGGAGCGGTTATGAATGCATCCAATCGCAAGGGTATTTATGGTTTATCCGTGGTGCTGCTTGTGTTTGCGCTGTTGTTCCTTTCTTATCTTTCCGAAAAAAAATTAAGCAACACCGGGGAGAATTTGAAACAGAACGGCATTCTAATCAACCAATTGGGATACCGGCCTGATGACGAAAAGACCGCACTTATAAAAGCTGTGCAGCCCGATACTTTTTTAATTATTGATGCTGCCACGAACGTGGTAGTAATTAAAAAAAAGTTTAATGATAGGATGGAATTTGATAAGGCAACCGGCGATAATTTATTTACTCTTGATTTTTCGGATTTAAGGAAGCCGGGAATGTATCGGATTACAATCCCGGTCCTCGCGGAAACATCTTACAATTTTGCAGTCAACAATAATGTTTATAACGAGTGTGCAATCAAAACCTTGGAAAGCTTTTATTACCAGCGCTGCGGAGAAGAAATTAGTAACAGCACAGAATGGAAACACCCGATCTGTCACATCAAACACGCTCTGTTTTATGATGATCCAACAGAACAAATGAACATATCCGGTGGTTGGCATGATGCCGGCGATTATAACAAATTTGTTCCGAGCACCGCTGTTAGTGCAGCATTTTTATTGTACGCATTTGAAAGCAATCCGGATTTTTTTATGACGGCCAATTGAACATTCCCGAATCACGAAACACGATTCCCGATCTTCTTGATGAAGCAAGTCGCGCTTTGAAGTGGCTTTTGAAAATGCAAAGAGACGACGGCGCCGTTTATCATAAAGTATCGATTAAAAAATGGACAGACGAACATCTGCCGGATGAAGAAACCGATCAACAATATATTTTCGGAATCAGTACTGCCTCAACGGCGGCAACATCGACAGTAACTGCTCTCGGTGCAAGATTGATAAACAATTATGATAAAGAATTATCATTACAGCTTTTGAGGTGCGCGGTAAATGCCTGGAAATTTCTGGAACGTCATCCCGGAAATATTCAATTCAAAAATCCGTATGATGTTGAAGGCGGCGAATACGGCGACGAAAATGATTCCGACGAAAGATTGTGGGCATCCGTTGAATTGTACCGGTTGACAAGTTCCGAGGAATATCTGAATTATTTCCTCGCTAATTACCGGAAAGTCGGCGGCCCGAATTACACGGTAAGCTGGAAGAACACTGCAAACTTTGCTTACTATTCTTTTCTGAAACTCAATCCCTTAAGAAATATTGAAACGAGAAATGCGGTTCTTGCAAATGCAAATTTTTATTGTGACGAACTTGTCAAAAGAACAGACCGCGGCGGTTATAAATGTTTATTGAACAATGATGAATATTACTGGGGCTCGAACAGTGTGATTGCCGGGTATGCTTTCGATCTTTTGAATCTTCACCGCATAACTAACAAAGAAAAATATTTGGATGCGGCACTCAATCAATTTCATTACTTGCTCGGAAGAAATACATTCGGGATTTCATTTGTTACCGGGGTCGGAACGTGCCCGGTTAAATGTCCGTATCATCAATTCTCGATGCTCAAATATCCGGGTAACCCGGTGCCGGGAATGTTAGTTGCCGGACCAAACAGCAATTCGAGATTGAACGGAGAGATAATTTCGGAGATGCCCGGTAAATGTTACGAGGATTATGAAAAAAATTATTACGTAAACGAGACAGCCATTAATTACACTGCGCCGATGGTTTTTATTGCGTCGTACTTATCAAAATTCGGTAAAGAAAAATTAAGTAACTGAGATTGCGTAAAATTTATGTTGGTAATTTTTTAATTGCTACGACCTTCGGAGTTAGTTGCAAAACTCTCAGCGCACTCTGCGTTTTCTTTGCGCACTCCGCCGGAGGCGGACAAGTTTGCGTGATAATCTTTAAGTAATTTCACGCAGAGACCCGCAAGGCACATCGCAAAGATCGCAAAGGGAGAACAAAATTTATGCTATGCTGCGCGCTTTAAATGTCGGGGTAATTTAAAACACAGCTTGTGTAACTTCTCTAAGCAAAGAAAAGAATTACAATAAAAATCGGGGAGTTTAAACAGTGACAATTCTATTAATAATTTGTTTGACCGCCGTTGGATTCTTCACAATCTATTCGTCGGTATTGGTTCTGTTTGGATTTGTGTATAAGAATAGAATGAATGTTGTTAAGGCAAAGCCGGATGTTACCGAACAAAAACAATTCCGTTTTGCAATTATAATCCCGGCACACAACGAAGAACGGGTAATTGAACAAACCGCTGCAAACTTATTAGCAGTCGATTACCCGAAAGAATTGTTCCAGGTGTTTGTTGTTGCGGATAATTGTACAGATGAAACGTTTCTTCGAGCATCACGCGCCGGTGCAATCGTATTTGAAAGGGAGAGCAAGGAATTCCGCGGAAAAGGTTACGCGCTCAGATGGTGTTTCGAGCTTCTACTGAAAAGCCGCAGAAATTTTAACGCGTTTCTTGTTATAGATGCCGATACTATTGTATCAAAAAATATTTTGGAAGTTTTAAATACTTATCTCAATAACGGTAGTCAGGTAATCCAGTGTGCCGATCTTGTAGAGCCGAAACCTGGCGCGTGGAGTTCCGAGATCACGCGAGTCGGTTTGTATTTGTACAATTATGCAAGACCGCTCGGAAGAAAAATGTTAAATTGCTCTGCCGGTCTGCGTGGAAACGGAATGTGTTTTGATGTAGATGTGCTAAGGAAAAATCCATGGCTTGCATATTCTCAAACAGAGGATCTCGAATACGGGTTGAATTTATTGTTGAAAGGGATAACTGTAACCTTTGCACCGGAAGCAAAAGTTTTTGCGTCGATGCCGTCTAAACCGCAGAATGCAGAATCGCAAAGGGCCCGATGGGAATTAGGAAGGTTTCCGATTATTAAAAAGTATTCTCTCTTATTGTTGAAAGAAGCACTCGGAAAAAAGTCTTTCAAAATTTTTGATGCGTTTGTCGAGTTGATAACGCCGGCATTTACAAATCTTTTTTTGATTACGGCAGTAATGCTACTTGCAACATGGCTGATCACTTATGCCGGCATCCTTTCGTCAAACTTTTTTTTGATAATGTGGATTTTGTTTCTCGCACTGCAAATTTTTTATGTGCTGGGAGGACTTTTTTTGGCGCGAGCCGATGCATCGGCTTACAAAGCACTTTTAAACGCACCCAAATTTGCTCTCTGGAAATTGATTCTGTATTTCAAATTGATGACCAAAGGACACACCAAAGCATGGATCCGCACCGCAAGAGAAGACGCGGCAAATTAATATGAGATTTGGTCACTATTTTTAGAGTAGTCTCTTAAAAAGATTAGAATCTTACTTCACAAAGAATTACACCTTCCAATCACTTCTTAATAAAATAATATCGACAAGAGTTCCATATTATCGGTAAATGGCATAACTATATTGCAAGTAATTAGTCTAAATGGGAAGCAAATTAGAACATTTTATTTTAAGTGTTAAATATTGGTGGTAACGGATTATTATGAAGCAGACCGAAATATTAATCGGAAGTCCGCGCAAAAGTGGGAACACGAGTTACTTATCAAAATATTTGAGCGATTTGCTAAACGTAAGCGGAACTTCAGCATCGTTAACCTATTTGTATGATTATGAAGTAAAACCGTGCGTTGATTGCCGTTCATGTAAAAAAAATGATTTGCGCTGTGTGCTTGATGACGATGCAAATCTGCTGTATGAAAAAATGGAAAACGCCAATGTAATAGTGTTTGGAACACCAATTTATTGGTTTGGTACAACTGCAAAAATGAAGTTACTTATTGACCGTTTGCGCCCCTACTTTGTAAATAAAAAACTTGCCGGGAAGAACGGTGCGGTGATATTATCCGCCGGAAGCGGTGCCGGTGACTGCGATCTTACAGTGGAAATGTTCAAAAGAATTTTTAGAACACTGGAAATTAATTTTATCGGGAACGTTTTGTCACAATCTTATAATGCCGGTGATGCAATTGCCGATAGAGATGCAATAAACAACATTGAACAACTTTCGTATCAGATAATGAAGACCGGGATCAAATAACAACGGACGAGAATTACTCTCAGATAAAGAAATAGAAGAGGCAAAAAAATGAAACATTATCTAAAATTATTTATCGCGATGGTCATACTTTTTTCGTCCGTTAATTTTACGGCATACGATTCCGGCAATGAAAAATTCCGATTAGTGAAATTGATTTATGAAAACAGCAGCGGCGAAAACGGAGTTACACATTTCGATTATGATGAAAATGGGTTAAACAATGTAGCCACCTGGGAATTAGTGAATGGGAACAGATATTCAATTAACTTTTACTTTTACGACAATGATAGAAATATGATCAAAAAAGTAAGAGAATATTCCGACCATAAGAACACCGTTCAGCTTTTTAAGTACGATGGCAAGAACAGACTTATAAGCGAAGAATTCATTCTACTCGATACGACGAGAGGCGTTACAACTTTCGAATACAATTCCGCAAATCAACTTGTACAAATAAACTGCAGCGCTTATAACGGGTGGTTAAACGGTGTAATCAAAATATATTATAATCCGAACGGACAGAAAGAAAAAGGCGAGTTGTTCCAGAACGAAAAAAGCCGCGCTAAAATATTCTATCAATACGATAGCAGCGGAAACCTAACAAAAGAAGTTTGGGAATTTGACCCGGGATGGAAACAGACATTCATTTATGAGTATTACAAACACGATGACGGAAAAGAAATTGTTTATTCCAACCCGAACCCGTTTGCGGTAAATCTTAAGGTGCTGGTGAACAAAGAGGACTACAGCTACGGAGATAAAATAAGCGGACCTTCATATTATTCTTATAGTTCATCGGGAAAACTTATTAAAAAATTGTTTGAGAGATCGGACGGATTCTGGACCGACACATATTACATTTATGCCGGTGACGGGACACTTGTGAGAACATTTAGAAGGTATTCAAATAATAAAAATGCACTTTTTAGATATAGATATAATGAGAACCGGAAGATGGTGGAAAAAGAGTTTTTTATGAGCGATAAAAAATATGGGAGGGAGATATTCCATTACGATTCTGCCGGATTACTATCTAGTGGTGAGTACGACAACTCGGATTTGTGGCTGAACGGAACTATAACATTTGAAAACGGGAAGGATGGTTTACCGGTAAAAGGTTTCTACAAAGATAAAAAGGGATTCACCGCCGATGTTGTATTCGAATACGACACGGCATCATTACTGAAAAAAATCATTTGGAAATTTTCAGATGGTTCGGAACAAGTATATTCTTATTTTTATTAAGTTCTAATTAGCCGGATTTGATAAAATCCTTTTGACGGGATGAAAACTAATATCTCCAAACTTATCTCTCGTTACCCGGTATTTCATATAGTTAATACGGTTGGCTTGGGTTTATTTATAGTTTATGATAACATAACGTCGATAATAATAGGCCACATAACATCTCTCAAATCTTTCTTCTCGAATACACTGCAATGGCTGGTAGTTTATTTTTGTACAATCATTCTAAGGAAATTCTACAAATGGTTTGGCGGCAAGTACAAGGAAATCACCCGGACAGTTGTTATGATAATTGTCGCATCATTTGCAGCAATAACTTTTTTATATATTCTGTCAGTCAACATAAATTATTTTTTCCAGGGCATCTCATACCAAAATTATATTAAAAGTGCATTCAGGTTCCGGAACATGCTTTATATCATTTCATATCATTACCCGTTAATGATTGCCTGGGGTTCACTTTACTTCGGAATAAAACACTGGATGAAAACGAATGAAGAAAAACTGTTGGTAGAAAAAACAGAGAAGAAATTGCTCGAAGCGAATCTACATGCGCTCCGGTACCAGGTAAATCCGCATTTTCTTTTCAATACGCTTAACTCGTTGATTGTCCTTATAGAAGAGAATAAATCCACCGCACAGAAAGTAGTAGCTGCTCTCTCTAATTATTACAGATATTCTTTACTGAGAAATAATGAGTCATATAATAAGCTTTCGGTAGAACTCGATGCGGTTAATAATTATCTCGATATTGAAAAAATTAGATACGAGGAAAACTTAATTGTCAACTACGACATAGATGAAAAAGCTCTTGAGGTTCAGGTCCCGGTGTTTATACTGAATCCGCTTGTTGAAAATGCCGTTAAGTACGGAGTGAAAACCAGTCGCCCTCCGCTGATAATAACTATTAAAAGTGTTCTTGAAGGAGGCAAACTTTTAATTAGCGTAACCAATAGCGGTCACTGGGCAGAGAAGGAGAGATTTGACGATAGTGAAAGTGTTTGTACCGGTTTCGGACTAAACAATATTAAGTCGAGATTGGAATATATTTACGGCGATAAACATGGTTTTGAAATCATTAAATCGGATGATTCGGTAACAGTCTCAATTATTATAGAATGTAGAAGTGATGAAAAAATATAGTGCTATTATAGTAGATGATGAGCGCCTCGCGAGAAAAGCTCTTCAAAATCATCTTTCTCCGTTTGAGTCGATTGAAGTTGTCGGCGAAGCAAATTCTATACAAAAAGCCGTTGAACTTGTTAACCGGACTAGTCCCGATATTATTTTTCTTGATGTCCAGATGCCGGGCGAATCGGGGTTCGATCTATTTGAAGCGGCGGATATTAAATCGCATGTAGTCTTTGTTACTGCACATGATCAGTATGCACTAAGAGCTTTTGACGTTAATGCGCTCGATTATCTACTCAAGCCGATATCGCCGGAACGCCTTAAGCAAACCATCGAAAAAATTATTGGTAATCACGGAAACCGCGAGATAAAACAACAACGGTACGATTATGATGATAGAATCCTTCTTTCATCCGGTTCAAAAATGAAACTTGCTAAAATCTCCACTATCGTTTCGATCTCATCAAAGGGCGACTATTCTGTTGTTAACTTTGATAATGATTCCAAACTTACAGTATTGAGGTCGATGAAATTGTGGGGAAGTATTTTACCCGGGAAAGAATTTGTACGCATACACAGATCGACAATTATAAATATTAATTTTGTCGATAAGATTGAAAAGCGGATCAGCGGTGTCGCTAAGGTGCATTTAAAAAATTCTAATACATCCTTTACATTAAGTAAGCGGTATTTTATAAAACTGAAGGAATCTTTATAAGGAGTCGCCGATGAAACCATATATTTTTTTCTTCTTGATTATTCTCTTTACAACTCTTCCGGCTCAATCATCAAAAACATTCCCGAATTTAAGCGGAGAGTACCTGGGGCAGAAACCGCCCGGCATCGTTCCCGAATTATTTGCACCGGGAATCGTTTGTACCGGCTTTAATGAAAGAGATGTTACCATCTCCCCGGACGGCAAAGAGATCTACTTTGGTTTGCTCACCGGAAGACATATCACAATAATGGCGACAAAACTTGTAAACGGAATATGGACAGAACCCGAAGCGGCGCAGTTTGCGAAAGAGGATAATTATTTCTTCCTTGAACCGTGTCTTTCGCCGGACGGAAACAAGATTTCTTATTTATCAACTCGTCCTCCTAAAGGAAAAGAACCTAAGCCAAGATGGACTTACCAAAACATTTGGACTTCGGTTAGAAATCCGGACGGTAGCTGGGACGAGCCGTACATGGACACGATGATAAACCGCGGTAACGCACAATACTATCCTTCGTTCACAAAGGACGGAACGATTTATTTTACCGCCAATGACTTGCAGACAAAGAAACCCGTGCTTTACCGTGCTGAAATGAAAGATGGTTTGTATCTGCTGCCGGAAAGATTACCGGCGGTAATCAACCGCGATGGAACAAGCATCTATAATGCATTCATTTCGCCGGATGAAAGTTTTTTAATTGCATGTATTGACGGGATCGAAAATGAAATCAATCCCGGTTTTGCCAACTATTACATTTTTTTCAGGGATGAAAATGATAATTGGAGCGGACCGGTTTCGTTTGGACCCGAAATTAATATGAAAGGTTCTACTGCTATGTCGGCATCGGTTTCTCCCGATGGAAAATATTTATTCTTTGCCGCACAAAAAATCAGCAAAGCAAACGAGGAACTCTTCAAACAAAAGACTATCGGGAAGATGATACAGCTTGTAAACAGTCCGCAGAACGGCAATTATGATATCTATTGGTTCGATGCAAAAGTAATTGATCTGCTTAAAGCAAAAACTCGATAAGTGAAAGTTAAAGAGCTTATAGCAACGGAAGCCGTTAGCTCCGTTTTCAACTTGTTAGCCGGAGGCTGATTCAACATTGCTTTTTCCCTCTCGCATCTCGCCTCTTACTTTTTACATTTTTTGCCTGAGCTTATTGATTTTTCTTACTCTGTGCATTAATTTGAGTTCAGATTTGTTGGTGGTTTATGTTTGAATTCTCAACCGATCTATGCTGGATTTCTGCTCCCCCAAGCTTTCCTCAAAAACATTCCCATACCAACATTCTATTTTTATAACGGAAATTTTTCTTGAAAATAGATGTGCATGAGAGTAAGCAAACAATTACAGATTTTTAGTAAAAGCTAAATAAATGCTGCTGGATATCATACGTGAGACAAAATATCCAGTGGCGGTTTAATTAATAGTTATAAGCAAAAATAAATTATGCATACTAAAAAGAATAACACGCCTGATATTGGAGGTATAGCTCTTAAAGCTGCAAGGGAAGGAGAAAAGGTCCCTGTTGCTTTTAAAGGTATGATGACATCTGACAATGTTGAGTTTTATGATTCCATTCAACAATTACATAATATTTATCTTTCAAATCTTATACGTCCAGAAGATTGCAATAGGTTACTAATTATTCGCCATTTTAATAAAAGTGCAGACATTTATATAAACGATTTTCAAATTATGTATTCTATTCGAGCAAAAGAGAATATTGAAAAAGGGAGTCCCGTTTTCAAAAAGGATATTGCTGACATAAATGAAATGAAATTTCCTGATGTGAATATTGCCGAAAACGATCAAATTATTTTTTTAAATAGAGTTGGTTGGAAGTTTGGTCTTTATTTTGATTTTCACGCAAATACTGGATTTGAACGAGAAAATAAAAAACTCAATTTAGTTGAATTATATACTGAACTCGGTATTCTACATAGATCGCTGTTATTCGAAAAAGAATATTCAATTTTACAAAATTCAGTTCTTTTTGAGAAAATGATAAATGATGGTTGGTTCCCTTTTATTCAATTATTAGATAAAGATTATCAAGAGCTTTCCACACTTTATGAAAATGAGTGGTATGATAAAATCGACGAATGGGTGTCAAGATTTGATGCAACTAGAATATCAAATATTACAAAATATTGGTGGGCAAATAAGAAATACATTGATAAAAAAGAAATTATCGAAGCTGGAATTAACGCTTACCTCGAAAATTCAAAGAGTGGATTCATTAATTCTATTCATAATTTATATACCCAAATTGAAGGCATCTTAAGATTAGAATTCTTTGCCGAAAAAAATAGGAAACCTACATTTAAGGAATTGAGTAGTTTTGTGCGAGATAAAGCTATTCGAAATTTTTCTACTCCTGATTCATTAGGTTTTTCAAGCCACTTCTACGAATACATCGATAAATACTTTTTTAAAAATTTTGATTTAAGTTCTGGAAATATTGATTTATCTCGACATACTGTATCACACGGAGTAGCAGAAGTGTCAGATTATAATAAATCAAGAGCATTGCAAGCTATTTTATTGCTAGATCAAATTCGTTTTTATATTAAGTGATTTGCTTATAACCAGCCGCTCAACACGGACAGCGTTTTCAGAGCTGCATTTGTGTAATTATAAAGTTGGTTGACAAAAGTTAGTTGCTCTTTAAATGTAGTTAACAAAACAAAATTATAAATAATTTCGGCGGAGTTTTTCAAAGCTGCATTGCTATATTGGACGGCAGTTTAACAATCACACAATTATACAGTAATAATATATGGATATAATTAGTCAATATGTTCTAAGAACTTTAGTTGAATTAGCATTATTAAATAAAACTCCAAAATTCGTTGTGGCTAATCAATTATTGCTGTTAGCTTCTACGTTGAGAGAAGAGGATTTAAATAAATTAGAAGCAATTTTAGATGATTTTGTTAAGAAATATACATTGTTATCATACTTTAGATTTGATACTGATAAAGTTGAAATTGAAATATCGCAATCCTTTCCGAAACCCACCGATGGTACTTATGATCTTGAAATGATTCATAATAAACTTGTACGCAGAATACTTCTTTATAAATTGTATTTAACTTATTTGGTAGAAGGTGGAAAACATGCATTCTTTACATTAGGAAATTTAACCGGGATATTAAACATAAGTAAAGAGGAAATTCTTAGGCATGTTGAATATTTAGAAGACGAATACTATGTAGAATATGCATTTGCAGATGGTGGTATGAGTACAACTCATTTGACGAATCATGGTGTAAAGTTATGTGAAAATCGTTTTAATTTATTTGATGAATATTGTGCTCTAAAATTATCAATTGAAGAAAGAGATGACAAGAAAAAGGAATCAATTACAAAATCTTTTACAGAGGGGTTTACTACAGATTACATATCTGCGGAAAGGATTTCAGAATTATATAATGTAAATAGTACTCAATATGATTTATCTAAATTAAGGCAGCTATTAAAAGAACTTAATTATTCAGCAAAACATAAGAATATATATTCGATAGCAATGATCATTAGGGCTATACTTGATCATGTTCCTCCAATATTTGGTTTCAATACATTTCAAGAAGTCGTTAATAACTACAGTTGGTCAAAATCAAACAAGGAATTGATCTCAAGATTAGAGTCATCACTACGTAATATTGCAGATTCATATTTACATACAAAAATCAAAAAGAAAGAAATTATACCATCACTAACTCAAGTTGATTTTAGACCCGAAATTGATGTATTAATTATTGAGGTATTATCAATTATTAAATAACAGTATAACCAGTTTCCTACCCGTCCACATTCTCAGTAAGGCTTTCGGAAGAATAACTCCCCCCCAAAAATCTTTGTCTCCATATAAGTATAAAACAATAAAAACTTATCCACCTAAACTTTTTCTCTTTTCAACCCAGTAATCATAAAAATTGGCTTGCATCTTAAAGGAAAAGCTAATAGGTTTACATGTGCATATGTCTGAACATATGAACATAATGATGAGGATAAAAAAATGACAAGCAAAATTGACCATCACAGTGCAATACCGCTCCATGCGCAAGTAGAACAGATTCTCCGCGACTTGATTCACGCGCCCGAATACAGCGGCGGAAAATTTCTGCCGAACGAAGTCGATCTGGCAAAACGTCTCGGCATTTCAAGAAACACGGTTCGGCAAGCAACAAATAAACTCGTGCACGAAGGATTGATTACCCGTAAGAAGGGAATCGGAACAAAAGTAGCTGATAAAAAAACAGTTACAACACGGCTCGATAGCTGGCTCAGCTTCACACAAGAAATGAATGAGAAAGGAATCCTATTTCAGAATATTGATATTTCCGTTGAATGGGTCGAGCCGCCCGATGAAGTGGCAGAATTCTTCAACATATCAAAAGAAAAGCTTGTACTTAAAATGGACCGCTTGAGAGGAATGGAAGAAGGACCGATCGTTTACTTCACTTCTTATTTCCATCCGAGGATCGGTTTGAAAGGAACGGAAGATTTTTCCAAACCGTTATACCACACGCTCGAAGAAGATTATCACACGGTTGTTTCTCTTTCAAAAGAGGAAATATGCGCGATGGTTGCAGATAAAACGATCGCAAAAAAATTGAAGATTAATTCCGGCGACCCGATTCTTTTCAGAAAAAGATTTGTTTACGATCCCGGCAAGCGCCCGGTCGAATTTAATATTGGTTACTACAACGCAGAAAGATTTACTTATTCCATCGAGATAGAACGAACTAAAAAATAAAATATTCATCATCCGTACAACGAATTTATGATACAAAACATAATTAAAATAGCAGCCGGACTTTTTCTTCTGTTGGTTATTGCATTGCTTTTGTTGCCGGACAAAGCGGAAGAAAAAAAGAATGTTGTAAAGTATTGGTTCGTTGCCGGTGTAAAAGATGATATCCCTCCTTGTGTAAAATTATTCAATGAATCGCAAGACAGCATTTACGTTGAGTGCACCCCGATTCCATGGAACGAGCATGAGAAGAAAGTGCTCACAGCAATTCTGAGCGAGAACCCTCCCGATGTAGTTAATCTTGTAACGCCGGTTCCCAAATGGGCAGCGCGCAAAGCACTTGTTAAGCTTGATGATATTATTGGTAAGGATAGATTAGATACGAATCAATTCTTCTCTTCGCTCTGGGGTGAAATGAAATACCGCAATAACACTTATGCGCTCCCGGCATATACCGGTGCTTACTCGTTGTTCTATAATAAAAAAATTTTCAAGGATGCCGGGCTCGATCCAGAAAAACCGCCTAGGACGTGGGATGAAGTTAAAGAATACTCAAAGAAAATATTGAAAAGGGAAAACAGAAAAATTGTAAGAATGGGTTTTGTTCCGCAGTATGGAACGATAGAAACACCGCTGATAATCGCGTTTGAACTTGGCGCTAAATTTATCAGTGATGACGGAACAAAGGTAATGCTGAATGATCCGCTGGTTGAAAAAGCATTCAAGTGGGAACATGATTTTTTTGATGTTTATTCTGTCGAAGAAGTCACGGCGTTTATGGGGGGATTCGGGTATGGAAACCAGCATGGATTCATTTCCGAAAAAGTTGCAATGCTGATTAACGACAATAGTTTTATCGATCAGATAAAAAAGTATAAACCCGGTCTTGATTACGGAGTGGCAATGATTCCTACGATTGATGGTTTACCGCCGGTTTCATCTACCGGAAGCTGGTGGCTTGCAATTCCAAGAGGCGCTAAAAATAAAAATGCCGCGTGGGAGTTTATGAAATTTGTTGTGAGCCGCGAAACCCAACTGAAAGAAAGCATGAGCCGTGACGAAACATTATTCCCGGTTAACCGCTATGCAGCGAACGATCCTTCATTTTTATCTATGCACAAATACATGAAAATTTTTACCGACCAGATGGAACATACAAGAACAAAATCAATTGTTCCTCTGGCTCATGATACATTCTGGCGTGAATTCTCTTTTGCAAGAGAACGGTCTTTGAGAAATATAACGACAGCCAAACAAGCATTGAAGGAAGCTGGGAAAACCGTTCAATCTTTTCTCGATAGGGCGATCGATTACGATAATTATGTTAACTCTAAAATGAAAACAGAAGGATTCTTTGATTGAGAGTAAAAACTAAAAATAATTTTTGGGGATACCTTTTCGCTTCGCCGTGGATTGTTGGATTTCTCGTTTTTGGTTTATACCCGATCATTGTTTCTTTCTATTATAGCTTGTGCCAGTACGATGTGCTGCGCGTTCCGCAATATATTGGATTTAGGAATTATGAGGAATTGTTATTTGAAGATGATTACTTCTATACAACGATATGGAATACGCTTTTCTATACTTTCGTAAGAACTCCGCTTGTTATTATCGGTTCACTTATACTTGCGGTAATTGTCAGCAAAGCTGTAACCGGTGTTAAATTTTTCCGCACGGTTTATTTTATCCCGTCAATCATTTCGGGTGTTATTTTATCCGTGCTCTGGATGTGGCTGCTGAATCCCGAATACGGATTGATAAATACCACTCTGCAATTTTTTGGAATCCAGGGACCGTTGTGGCTGATTGACCCTAACTGGTCGAAACCATCTATTATATTGATGAGCATTTGGTCGCTCGGCGGCGGAAGGATGCTCGTATTTTTAGCTGCTATCCAAAATGTACCGAAACAATTTTACGAAGCAGTTGAAATTGATGGGGGCGGATGGTGGGCAAAATTCAAAAATGTTACCGTTCCGTTTATCTCACCGGTTCTGTTTTTGTGGTTTATCCTCGAAATGATTTTCTCGCTCCAGGTTTTTGTAGAAGCTTACATAATGACCAAAGGCGGACCGCTCAATTCGACATTGTTTTACAATCTATATCTCTATAATAAAGCATTCGATGATTTTGATATGGGATATGCTTCCGCACTCGCGTGGTTACTTTTTATTATCAGCGGCGTAATAACTTTTATCCAATTCAAAGTAAGTAAGAAATGGGTTTTTTACAGCGACGGAGTTGAAAAATGACGCGACAGAGAAGAAATAATCATTTCATATTTATCCTGATGACTGTCATTGCCGTATTCTTTATTCTGCCGTTCTTGTGGATTGTATTAACCTCTGTCAAACCTGAAGCAGAAGTTTTCTCGAATAATTTTTTACCGAGTACAATTCAACTTGATAACTATATAAAACTGTTTAATAAAATTCCGTTCTTGCAGTATCTTCAGAATTCTGTATTTATAACCGGCGTTGCGGTAATCGGGATTGTGCTTTCAAGTTCTATTGTAGGTTATGCTTTCAGCTGTATTGAATGGACGGGAAGAAATACTTTGTTCTATGTTGTAATTGCCACTATGATGCTGCCGATCCAGGTTACGATGATTCCAATATTTGTAATCTTCAAAGAGTTTGGCTGGCTCAATACTTTCAAACCGTTAACCGTCCCGATGTTTCTGGGCGGCGGTGCGTTTAATATCTTTTTGATGCGGCAATTCTTTATGTCCATTCCCAAAAGTCTTTTAGATGCAGCGCGTATCGATGGCTGTTCGGAGTTTAAAATCTACTGGAAGATAGTTTTGCCTTTAGCTAAACCGGCTCTTGCTACCGTAGCGATAATGACGTTTATGTTTGTATGGAATGACTTCCTTGGTCCGTTGATTTACTTATCCGATAAAGCTAAGGGAACGCTCGCTTTGGGCTTGGGACAACTTGCCGGTCAGCAGCAGCCGGAGTGGGCAATATTAATGGCTGCGTCTGTATTAATGATGCTTCCGGTGATTATTCTCTTCTTCTTCTTCCAGAAGTATTTTATAAAAGGGTTTACAATGAGCGGAATTAAAGAATAACAATTGTTGATTGTTGGAGGCAACTTTGAGAAAAGTTAATTCTATTAAGACATTTTTAATTTTCTATTTACTGGTAAGCAACGGATTATTATTTGCCGGAACAACCGGTAAAATTAAAGGTACCGTAATCGATAAAAATACCGGCTTGCCTTTGCCCGGTGTAAATGTACTTGTGGTTGGAACTACCAACGGTGCAGCTGCCGATTTGGACGGCGAGTTTATAATTCTGCAAATACCGCCGGGTACTTACACAATTAAAGCTTCTATGATTGGTTATCAAACCGTGTTTGTTGAAAATGTTTATGTGAAAGTGGATTTAACCACGAATATTGATATTGAAATGCTTGACGAAACTATTTCTTTGAACAAGGAAATTGTTATTACTGCCGAAGCACCGGTAATTCAAAAAGATGTTACCGCGAGCATTCAAAATATCGGTATAAGAGAATTTGAAAGACTTCCTTCGAGAGATGCAAAACAAAGTTTGATGGTTCAAGCCGGCGTTTTCTTCGATCCGATTCCAGTTGCCGGCGGTTTGGGTTCTGCCGGAAAAGGTGAAAATCGTTATTCGGTGCGCGGCGGTAACCAGGACGAAGTTAAGTGGTCAATCGATGGCGCAAGGGTCAGCAATTTATTATTGGGACGTGCCGATTGGGGCGGTTCATTCACCAACATTAATTTGAGCGCTATAAAAGAAGTCCAGGTTATGACCGGCGGTTTTACTGCCGAATATGGAGAAGCTCAATCGGGAATTGTCAGCATTGTTTCCAAAGAAGGAGGAAATGATTTTCACGGTTCGGCTGAAATGATTTACGGTCTGCCGGGGCAGCATCACTTTGGTAATTATTTGTACGATACACAAACCGGGAAAGAATTTTTAGACAATACATTGCCGGATGGTTCTTTAGATCCTAATTGGTGGACGGATGAAAGAAAAGCACAGATATATGATTATACGGAAATTCCCGATTACACTTACAATTTCAGTTTGGATGGACCTCTTTTTAGCATCGATGATAGTAAGATAACATTTTTTGGTTCGGCGCAGCTTAAACAACAAGCTTACACTTTGCCGCATCCTCGCGATTCGAGAAATACGGAAAATGTAATATTCAATCTTGCTTATGGTCCACAAAACATAAAAATGAAATTAACCGGCTTCTATAATCATGATGCGCATTCAACTTTGCAAGAGAACGGTGATTTTACAAACCAGGCAAAGTATTATAGGGGATGGGGTTCTCTTCTTGATACGTACACATATTTCCTCAATTTCAATTTTACGCAAGTTCTTAATGATAGATTATTTTATGAATTAAAACTTGGAACTTACTGGTCGCATTTCAAAGAAGGACCAAGTGAATATCTATTGCTCGGTTCAAGCCAGAACCCAACTATCTGGGGATTCCAAAGATTCGATGGTTATGAAAGCGAACCGTTCGATCATTACACACCGATTATTATCAATGATATTCTTACCGGCGATATTTCGTTAGTTGGTAATATCAATTGGCAATTCGATAAAAATAATTTGCTCAAAAGCGGATTTGAATTCCGGTACAACACGTACGATGAAAGAGAAAATTATAGACTGCCGTCCTTCACGATGGATAAATCATTGTGGCTGAATAGGGGATTGATGGAAACATATCATCCGATCCAGGGAGCTTTCTATATCCAGGATAAAATGGAATTTGAAAGCATGATATTAAATGTTGGTTTGAGATACGATTACTTCGATCCAAACTACGATTGGTTTGAAAAAACAAATTTGTACAACCTTGCAATTAATCCTGATTACAATTCAACATTGGACCCGGACAAAGATCAAATTGACGGCAACGGTAATGTTAAATATTCTTTCGATAATGTATTAAACAAACCGAGAAAAACTGCCGAAGCGTATCACATGTTTAGTCCAAGGTTCGGCGTTTCATTCCCTATCACAGAAAATTCATTGCTCCATTTTAATTACGGTCACTATTACCAGATGCCGCCGCTCGACCAGATGTTCGAACTCGGTTACTTCAGACCATTATATATAGTTAACAAAATAGTTGCGGAAGCTGCCGCTGCTGCTGCCGAAGGAAGAGAACCAAAGCATATCGCTTCCAACGATGGCGATGCCGAAAGAGTAGTTACTTTTACAAATGAGCCGTTGAAACCGGAAAAAACAATAATGTTTGAAGCCGGTATAAAACAAAACTTTGAAGGCATAGCTGTTGTCGATGTAACCGCTTATTATAAAGATGTGTTCAACCAAACTTCTGAAAGGATCGGTTTGTTTGATCATCATATATATGGATGGGACCCGTTTAATAATGTAACAACGCCGAATAATTCTTACCAAACTTTTCTATCCGGCGATTACGGTGATTCAAGAGGATTTGAAGTCTCGATACGAACATTATTCAGCAGTATAATCTTCTTTGATATTAATTATAGTTTTTCACGCGCCACGGAAGGAAGGGCAACTCCAAGTATCATTCGTTATGATGAAGAAGGGAATGTTGCTTATGCATGGGATACCGATGTTAATAAAAGGATCCCGGTTGAAAAAAGTTTTTCACGTCCCCATATTTTACGTGTAAATACCTTTATCAAATATCCTAACGTAACTGATCCCGGTTTTATCGATAATATATTTACGGGGACAAACATCAGCATTCTATTCAATTATTTCAGCGGACAGTCTTTTACATACCTTCAGCCAAATGATCCTCCCGACACATATAATAATTATCGTTTCCCGGCAATCACTACTATCGATATGAAGATTGAAAAGCAAATCGAACTTTGGGATAATCATTACATGGCTGTTTATATGCAAGTAACAAACCTACTGAACGAAAAAAATCTGCGGACATATGGTGATGCATTATTCGACAGCGAAGCAACGAAGAATTACATCGAGAAAGGCACAATCTCCACAGTCGATGCAGATGGTTACGATATAAGCTGGCAAAATTACTTTGATACAAGAAAAATCTATTTCGGTATTAGATACAGTTTTTAAAATAAAACAGAACAAACTATGAAATCGAAAATATTATTAATTCTTTTTATTCCTCTGCTGGTTTTCGGGCAAGCGAGAACAGCCGAATTTAAAATTCATGATAGGGGTATGCTCTGGGAAACAATGAAGGATGACGGTACAATCGGTTCACCCGACCCGACCAATCGTTTCAAATATTTCCCGAGTATGGATTGGCCCGGCGGACCGAACGAGATGTTGAAAGATGATCAAAGATCATACATGCTCGGTGCCGGTTTGTGGATCGGGGGATACCATTCAAACGGAAATTTATTCCTAACCGAAAACGGGCCATTCTTAAATGTTGATAGAGGTACTTTCTCGCTTCTTGAGAGAACCGATAATTATATAGAGAGTGCTGCATTCAATCCCAACGAAGCTGAACAAGTCATTAACATTGCTTTGACCACAACTGAAAATATTGAAGTGAGAAGAACAAGCCGGGCATGGAGTTATCCCGGTAGTAATAATTTTATTCTTATTGAATATCTATTTACAAATAAAAATGCTGCTAAAGTTACGGATGTATATTTCGGGTTCCCGTATTTGATAAGACCGAGCTACCAGGATTTTGTTGTTCACAACGGCTGGGGAGACGATTTTAACCGTACAGATGATTATGTAAAATATGATGCCGAAAACAAATTACTCTATTCATACGACGATACACCGAATTATTCTTTGCCGGGTGATGTAGGTAATTATTGGGATGATAAAAATGAATTGAGAACTACCGGTTATGCCGGCTATGCTCTTGTTGATGCAACTATAGCTAAAAATAATATTCCTCAGCCGGCAAATGTATTTTATGCACAGTTATTAAATAACGAGAGATATTTCACTCTTACCAGCAGTTCGGCAGTAAATATGTACAAGATTTTATCCGGAGAAGATAAAACTCTTCAAGCTGCCGAAACAGATCATCTTTCGCCTTTCATGCTGATGGCTGTTGGTCCATATGATATCGAAGCAAACGGTTCGGTTAAAGTTGTTCTCGTCGAAGCAGTTGACGGTATATCAATTAAAGATGCATTAAATGGTTTGTCATCGCAGTCATTATTATACAAAGGTGAAAATCTATTGAAGGAATCGATCGTAAAAGCAAGAAATATCTATGCGGATAATTATGCAGTTAAGGTGCTTCCGCCGCCATCGCCATCTGTGGAAATTATTCCGGTTCCCCAAAAACAATCTGTAACAATAAATTGGAACCCGGTTGAAAATAGCTGGGTCGATCCGTTTAACGGTACAAATGATTTTTATGAATATAGAGTTTACAGAAGCAGCATATCTTTTATTGGTCCTTACAATCTAATTAAAACTGTCCGACCGAGCAGACCTACGGATGTAGCCCGCTATTATGATTCGGAAAATGATAGGTGGAGTGTGGAAGATGGAACGATTAGTCTGGGTGCCGGGTATTTTTATGCTGTTACATCGGTTGATAAAGACGGTAACGAAAGCGGTTTGACTAATAGAAATGAAGAACCCGTTTACGCAATACGCAGCCCGGCAGAGAATGTATTGAATGTAAAAGTTTTCCCGAATCCCTTCAAGTTGGTCTCCGGGTTCCCGGTTAGCGGTGCAGAAAATTCGATTGTATGGACGAATCTTCCGCCGGTATGCAAAATTAGAATTTACACAAGCAACGGCGAATTGATTAAAACGATGGAACACGACAGCCAGTTATCCGGCGAAGAAACATGGAACCAGCTTACGGATGCACGCCAGAGAACGGCGCCCGGAATTTATTTCTGGACGGTTGAATCGGAAGTAGGTAACACAAAAGGAACATTATTGATAATTAAATAGAAAAAATTATGAAACGGAAAGTAATCATAACATTAATACTATTATCATCAAGCATACTCAATGCACAATACGATTACGGTTTCGATTTTGCAAAGACCGGTTCTGCCGGTTTGCAATTTTTGAAAATTGGTGTTGGTGCAAGAGAGAGTGCAATGGGTGAAGCTGTTATTGCATCTGTTAAAGATGTAAGTGCAGTCTTTTGGAATCCGGCCGGACTTGCTTACGTAACAAATTACCAGGCAACATTTTCGCATAACAACTGGCTTGTTGATAGCAAACAGATTGCTGCAGCTTTAGCTATTCCATTTGAAAATTTTAGTATTGCTATAAGCGCGGTATCATTTGCAATTAATGAATTTGAAGAAACAACTGTTACAAATCCCGAAGGCACCGGCAGAATGGTAAGCGCCGGTGATATTGTGATAGGTATAGCAGCAGCAAAAATGTTTACCGATCATCTCTCTATCGGCGGACAAGTGAAATATGTTCACGAAAAACTTGATGATTACAGCATCGATAATGTTTTGTTCGATATCGGCGCTTTGTATTACACCGGTTTCAGAAATCTTCGGCTTGCTTTTTCTTTGCAGCATTTTGGTCCCGATATGAAGATGGTTGACCAGGAATATAGAACTCCTCTTCTCTTCCGTCTTAATGCAACAGATGAAATATTTGAATCGACGGAATCGAGTTTGACTGCTGCAGTAGAACTTGTTCACTCTACGGATAACGTTGAAATAGTGAACTTAGGTACTGAATTGAAATTGTACGATTATTTCTTTTTACGCAGCGGCTATCGGTTTAATGTCGATGAAGGAAAATTTTCAGTTGGCTTTGGCGTAATATCTCCGCAAGTAAGCGGCTTAAACCTCAAACTTGATTATTCATTTGTTAAGTCGGAAATCGTGTTCGACGACATTCACAGATTTACAGTGGGAATAACATTTTAAAATGAAATATGTTAAATATTTATTGATGGTAATTATGCCGGTATTAATTAGCGGGTGTAAAATAACAAACATAACACAACCGGTATCTGCCGATACCAATTCTGAAATTGTTGTGAATATAAGTGTGACTGCAAGCGACGTTCCGGAAACTAATCCGCACAAAGGATTAGTGGGAATTTTACTGCCGCAAGATTGGGAAGTTGTTAGTGGAAGTTATACTTGCTCGTTGGGATCGGGTACTTTGCTGATAAATGATGAATGGAAAGATTCGCTTGAAGCATGTTATCCTTCCAACAGTTTTGAAGGAAATATGAAATGGGTCTGCCTGGTTTCCGACAATGGTTATACATATTCAAATGCGGTTGATGTTGATATTGAACTCAGGTTGAAAACCGGTACAACTGAAGGATGTTTTAAATTGGGTTACCTTGTAAGTAAAGCAACATCGGGATTAATTTGTTCGGGACAGAGCAGTTGGGCTCCGTTTTCATATCCTAATAATATTTCCATTCCTAACGGAACAACTTGTGAAGAAAAGTTCAAAGTTGAAAAAGCCGATGAATGGGATTCATTGCTTAACAGAAAATCCGGCTGGACGGGTGCAGATGGAATTTATTCAATACCGATGAATGGAAGCGAGAAACCGGAAGGACAAGATCATTTAATCTTATTCAGCGATACTTTCATCGGGAACGTTGACGCAAGCGGAAAAAGGGTTAACACAACAATTGTCAATAACACGCTGGCATATTTAAAAGGGAATCAACCGGTTGAAGACAGTATTACATTCATGTGGAATCAAAACGGGTCTTCGCCAAAGGCAGTTTTTGTCCCGGCAACATCTT
The DNA here is from genome assembly GCA_040755055.1 of Bacteroidota bacterium. Taxonomy (GTDB): domain Bacteria; phylum Bacteroidota; class Ignavibacteria; order Ignavibacteriales; family Melioribacteraceae; genus DYJK01. The sequence goes on along the minus strand of JBFMBS010000001.1, from coordinate 133,704 downwards.
CGGCTACTGCGAATGATTTTTACTGGCTTATGGATGGGATTAAGATTGGCGATACAATACATGTTTTCGCACTCCGTTTGAAAATTACCGGCAGCGGTGCTTTTGATTTTAAAGTTAACGGGACAGTAATAATCTCTTTTACTTTGTCTGATAATTATTACCCTGAAAATGTGAGACAGACTGATTTCCCATTCTTCTTAACGGATAGTAACAATACAACAATTCTCGGTCAGGCAATATTTTCGAATACCGAAGTAAGCGGCAACAAGAATTATGACGGATACATTTATGTGTACGGACCGCGTGATAGCAGCAGCGGAAAAAAATTAATTGCAAGCAGAGTTTTGCCGGAAGAATTCATGGAATTTGACAAATGGCAATTCTGGAATGGAAATGAGTGGACTAATGATTTCACTTCGTGCGCTTCTATTACGGATCAAATCTCGCAAGAATTTAGCATCTCTGAAGTCGGTGATAAATATTTACTTGTTTGCCAGATTGGTTCTTCGGTTGCAGTTCGCTTTGGCGAATCTCCGGTTGGACCATTTGATTTTTACAACGAAGTCTATCAATGTCCGGAAGTTCAGATTTCCAGTAATGTTTTTGTGTACAATGCTAAAGCGCACCCCTCACTCTCGAATGATGATTCCTTGCTGATTAGCTACAATGTAAACACACTTAGTTTTTCAGAAAATATCAACATTGCCGATATATATAGACCGCGGTTTATAAAATTAACAATGAACGAAGACGGAACCGATGTAAAAGAAGAAAAAGTGCAACCGGTTGCTTTCAAGCTGTTTCAAAATTATCCGAATCCGTTTAATCCCGTAACGTTGATTGAATTCGAGCTCGATATAACTTCCGAGGTAAGTCTTAAAATTTATAATTCTCTCGGTCAAGTTGTAAAAACTTTGATCGATTCGAAAACATTGTTAGCCGGCAGATATAAAACAAGCTGGGAACCAAACAATTTAGGCAGCGGCGTTTATTTTTATTCTTTGGAAACATCCGGCAAGCGCGAAACTAAGAAGATGGTATTTATCAAATGAAAAATATATTTATAAATATTCTTGTTTTACTCGCGTTAATATTTGTTTCTAATATTACCGGACAAACACAGATTGAACTTAAGCCGGACGGAACTATTCCGGTGTGGCTTGCCAACGGTCCGTTCGAAATTAAAACGGTTGGTTTCGGTGATTTGCCGGATGAACAAACAATAGATGAAATTTATGTAAATCCTGAATACGGAAAATCGCAGAAGAATCTTTCGGTTGAAGAAGGAGTTTCCGACTGGCTCTATTTGAGTGCTAAAGAGAATGGCTTCGCGGATTTTAATGAGTATTACGGCTGGAAAACTTTTAATACAACCGAAAAAATTTGGTATGCGAAAATTATTTATGCGTTTGCAAAAATTTATTCGGGTGAAGAACAGAAAATCAAAATCAAATTCGGGGGAAATACCATAGTCGGAATCACCTTCAATGGCGATAACATTTATAAATCATTGAAAGAAATTAATTCGGTTGAAGATAATTTTTCCGATACAGTCACGCTTCAGAAAGGCGAGAATAGATTATTAATCAAGATCGCTAACACTCATAAGAACCACTCTGTTGCATTTTGGGATCCAATCCGGTACGAGTGGGGCTTCTATTGCAGATTAACCGGTTTGAATGACGAAGTGTTAAGCGGTGTTTTCGTTTCTGTTGATAAAGAAAAAAACAAACCCGGATTTAACATAACACCGACATTCTTTTACAAGAAGATAGACGGTAAAATAAAACAGAAATATTTTGTAGAAATAAATTCACCGGTTGAACAAAATTCTACGGCGGTGCTTTCATTTAAACACAATAATAATGAATACAAATTCACTTTTGAAAAGATAGGGCTAGGCGTTAATCAAAGAGAAATATATTTGCCCGAACCTGGAACAGCTTCCACAGTTAGTACAAAATTAATTCTACAAAATATTTCCTTAGATAAGAAAGTTGAGCTGAAAGCATTACCCAAATATGAACTCTACTTTATGCCTACTACGCATATGGATATCGGTTATACAAATTCGCAGCCGGTAGTTATTGAACGGCAGATTAAAACTCTCGATCAAGTGATTGAAAAATGCGAGTCGGATAAAAATTTCAAATGGACAATCGAAACGATGTGGCTGTTGGATAATTATAAACAATCGAGATCAAAAGAAAAATTTGATAAGCTGATTGCACTGATTAAAAAAGGAAGAATTGCAGTCTCGCCGATCTATTCCAATCCTTTTACCGGTTGGATAAGTGAAACAGAAATGGTAGAGAGTTTCAGGGCTGCGGAGAAGTACAAAAAGGAATATGGGATTGAGTATTTCGGCGCTCTTTACAACGATGTACCCGGGCAATCGTGGGCATTGTCGCAAGCATTGAAAAAAGCCGGCGTCAAAGTTCTTGTTGACGGCATCAACGAAATATTTGCAGATTACAAATTCCAAAAGAGTCTGCCTAAAGTTTTTAACTGGGTTGGCTCCAACAACGATACTATTCCTCTTTACTTAACCGAAGCGTACGTTGAAGGTTTGCGGTACGGTCTCGAACGTGACATCAGCACAATCGCTTACAGAATATGGCATCGTGTTAACAATATTATTCAGCGTGAATATCCTTTCACAAAAATCTTAATAAGCGGCGCTTTCTCCGATAACAGCGGAATTGCACTCAATCAGTATGATAACGCTATAAAGTGGAACACCGAGTACGCGTATCCAAAGTTTGTTATATCTACATTGAATGATTTTTGTAAAGAACTATACAAAGGGAAATTGGGCTCGCTCAAGACCGTTAAAGGGGATTGGACTTCCGACTGGGACATTCTTAATCAAGGTGAAATTAAAAGAATGATTAAATACAGATGGGTTCAAAATCATCTTCCACCGGCTGAGATTTTATCAACATTTTCTTCGCTGCAAAATCCGGGAGAAAATTCTTTTGGCGGAGAAATAGATTTTGTTTACAACAGACTACTTAATTATTCTGGGCACGGCAGCGGACTTGAATACGGATTCGGCTCGAAACAAGAGAATATGATCACGGAAGAATTCCGGAGCGATTATGTCCAAACCGCTTACTTAAAAACAGAAGAACTGTTAGAGAGGATCACATATAGATTAACAGCACCGAAGGAAAGTTTTGATTCGCATGGAATGATTGTATTCAATACACTTTCCTGGAACCGAACAACACCGGTTGAAATAGAATTTCCGCAAACCGATTTGAACAACTATGATGTGATTGATCTCTCTAACAATAAAAAAATAGATTCATATAGAACCGGGGCCAAACTTTACTTTATTGCTGATAACGTACCCGGCATTGGATATAAACAATACCAACTTGTTAACTCGCCAGCCACTTCTATTAATAAAACAGTCAATGGAAATGAAATAGAAAATGAGTATTTCAAAATTAGATTTGAAGAATCCGGTTTATCGATCATTGAAAAACTTTCAGGGGATAATATACTTGATAATGAATCTAAGCTGCCTTCTTTTGTCCCGGTACGAAAAAGATTCCAGCTCAATGAAAAATTCTCGCCAATAATAGAGAAGCTGCAAAATCCGCAAGTAGAAAAGAACGTTCTCTTTGAAGAGATTGCTTTCAAATATCAAAATGAAATATTTAGCGGTATCAAGTTTAGACTGTGGAAAAATCAGAACAAGATAGATGTTGCTTTGCAGACTAATTTATACGGACTTAAAGAAACAGAATACGCCGAAGAGTATGGTCTCCCATTTGCGTTCAACACCGGGAAGGGAAAAGTTTTGTTTGAAACATTAGGTGGTCTCACTTCTATCGATGACCGGTTCAAAGCTGTCGGGCACAACTTTATGCCGGTTAGAAGATCAATTGGAATTGAAAACCAAAAAGGTTTCTTCATGGTAGCCTCCACCGACTGCCGCGTTTTTGTTCTCGATACGTTAGACAACAGAAATATTTTAATCGCAAATGTTCTAAATAATTTCCCCGAAGGTTGGAACAGAAACGAGGATAAAACCGGCAGTCCGGAATTTAAATTCAGTATCACAAGTGTAAACCAAACTAATCCTGATATAACGGTATTTGGATTGGAAACAACTACCGAACCCGTCGTAAGAAGAAGCTGGTATAAAAAGGATGCACCGGTTCAACAGTTTTTACATTCATCAAATTCAAATATTAAAGTTGTTTCGATAAGACCGCTTGATGAAAAAAATAGTTTATACGAATTGACTTTACAGAATAGCTCTGCCGATAGTCAACAAGAGATAACACTTACCTCGGATGTGTTATTCTCTAATTCAAAAGTATCGGAGATAAATTATCTCGGTGAAAATATTAAAAGTATTAAAGTTGAAAATAATTCGATTACACTAAAAATATCATCTAACTCAATTAAAAAAATATTGGTACAGAAGTACCATTGAAAATCCATAACAAAGGAGGTAGCTTATGATGAAAATTACCGATGCACTTAAATTATTCCTCTCACTCGTTTTTATCACAGCGCTGTTAAGCGGTTGCTTGATAAGCGAAGTTGAACAATCCACCACTGTTCAAGCCGGCGGAGAGTTTACAACTAAACTTACCATAACCGATATGACAGCAGATGCCAACGCACATACCGGCGCTGTTTGTGTGCTGGTACCGGAAGATTGGGAATTTGTTTCAGGCACATACGATTCTCAAGTTGGTACCGGTTCATTTATAATTGACACAAACGCAGTACCGGTTTACGGAAATATCGATTCAGTTCTTGCACCGCCAGCCGGTATGAAATGGATCAAATTGCTTTCCGATGCAGCTTATACAAACGAAGCAAATGTTATTCACGAAGCAAATCTTGTTTTGAAAGCCGGGCAAACTACCGGTGATTTTAACATTGGATACTGTACTACCAAAAACTCTGCTGATTTATTAGCCAGTTTGAATACAACCGATGAAGACAACTCTTCCGCCTGGGCTGATACTTCAATGAATCACAAAGTTACCGTAACTCCGGCAGTTGGTGTTGAAGATGAATCTGTTGTTCCAACTGAATATATACTTGAGCAAAATTACCCGAATCCATTTAATCCTTCTACTGTTATCAGTTTTACACTTCCCGAAGAATCAAACGTTGTATTATCGGTCTATAATTCTTTAGGTCAGCAAGTTGCAACATTGATAAATGGATTTATGTCTGCCGGTAAGAAAAGTGTTGAGTTTGATGCTTCGCAATTAACGAGCGGAATTTCCACCAAAGGCGGATACGCCTCTGGCATATATTTCTATAAACTGGAAGCCGGAAGTTTTGAGAGTACAAAGAAAATGTTGTTGGTGAAATAAAATCGGACGACTCTTTAGGAGACTTAACTAACAGTTGACGCCGTTTTATTGAAATCTCTTAATTGAGCCGTCCATTTATTCTAATAGGAAATTATGAAAGTAACATCAGTCAAAGATTTTGGATTACAATTTAAAGCTAACCGTCATAAAATGGTAGGACAAGACGGAGCTTTTACGATTCCATTGAAGAATGGACTTCTTTGGTACTTTGGCGATACACTAATAGGAAGAAGAATTCCCGGAGAAAGTCTTTGGTATCCCGGCGGTTTAGCCGTCGGGCCCAAAGATATGAGCGGCATTGGCGGTATAGAAAAAATGTTGAATAATACCGGGCTCGTAAGCTTGAATAAAGTCGATGAGTCCGGCATTGTTGATTTTAATTACATACTAGATTCAAACGGTAATATTAAACAATTGATTCCTCTTGAAGAAGATGAAGACCCGGATAAAGACAGAATTTGGTGTTTGCACGGAATCGAGCTGGGTTCAAGAATTTATCTTTTCTTTGTGAAGGTTGAAACAAAAGAAGAAGGAATTTTCCCGGTTAACTTTAAAATTATCGGCTCGGGTATTGCAGTTGGAGATTCAACTAATTGGAATTTTAGAAGGATACATTTTAATAACAGCGACATTTTGTGGAAGGCAGATCAACCGCATTTTGCATCCGCCATCTTGAATATTGATGATGGGTATTTGTATCTATACGGTGTCTTACAAGGTGATGATAAAGTTCAGCGATCCTATCTTGCAAGGGTAAAAAAAGATGAGATCGTTCAACTTGATCGTTACGAATATCTTTCCGGCATCGGTCCGAAATGGTCTGCGAATGTAGAAGAAGCAATCCCCGTTTTTGATGGGATGCCGAATGAACAATCTGTTTCGTACAATAAATATTTGGGAAAATATCTTGCGGTTCATTCTTACGATTTAAGCGGCAAGATTGTAGCTCGCACTTCTGATAATCCGTGGGGTCCATGGAGTTTACCGACAGAACTTTACCAGGTAAAAATTGATCATCCTAAAGAATTACCTTATCCGCAATTGATCTACGCCGGTAAAGAACACCCGGCTTTATCAAAGAATAACGGGCAAATAATTTATATAACCTATATAGAATTTGAGGAGTACTATCCTCATTTGATAGAAATTACTTTTGAATAAATGGGAGTTATGATTGATTCCGGTAGTAGATGACTTAAGAAGCGATGAACTTAAACACAAATTTGGCGATCTCTTCAACCCTCCGGGCATTACAAATTTTTGGGGAACTTGCCAGGCAGATATCGATATCACCGGGATACGAAGTTTTAATTTTCCGCCTTTCACAAACTCCGATAAAGTTACCGGCAGTTTGTTTTTGAACGGCGGGTACTTCCCCTCTTTGAATCGTGAAATTAGTTTTACATGGTACCCGGATAAAATTGTAAGGACAACTGAAGTTGATGGGTTACAATTTAAATCCACAACTATATTGCCTTTTGGAAAGACCGCAGTAGTTATAAAACTTGAAATCAAGAATAACACCCAATCGGATAAAGAAATAAAAATAAAATTCGGAACGAGCAGTACAGTTACAAAGAATTTTGACTGTGGTAAAATGTATCATCCACCGCTGGAAGAAGACAATAAAATTACAATTGAAGAATCGCGCAAAGTAGTTTTGTTTGAAGCAGTCCATAGCGACGCATGTTCCGTTCAAGGAATATATCCACAAGCAGATTCTGTAAATGAATTCGGTGTTGAAAAGAAAATTTTTATTCCGGCAAACAAGATCGGTGTAATCTATTATATAAATGTTCTCGGTGAAAAGGCAGAGGAAGTGTTCAGGGAATTTGATTCGCTAGCAAACAGACAGATTGAAAATCTTTTCGAGAAAAACGAAGCTGAATGGAACAGACAGATAAAAGCTGCATTCACACCGGGTAACTCAGAATACTCCGGCTTTTTGCCGGAACTTCATACGGATGATAAAGAAATATCACGGTTGTACTATATGGGAATTCTCGGTACAATTTATTTCCGCCGCGATAATCCTTACTCAGTTTACGGTCGTGCTTACGATACATTGATGCCGCGTTATTGGCAAGGTACAACTTTCATCTGGGATTATTATTTGAGTTCCTTAGTTCACTCACTTCTCGATCCCGAAGTGATGAGAAAATATATTGAGTTGTGGATGAAGACGGATATTCACACTCACTTTGGTATCGAGTATCTGACCGGGAAAACTGTTGGTCCATGGTATTCCGTAAACGATTTTGCTTTGATGTGGATTTCAAATGATTACTTATCATGGAATGGAAATTTTGATTGGCTGGATAAAAACATCGGCGATTCAAATTTGCCTGACGGACAGACAAGCAAAAAAGTAATTGAATATCTAAAAGAGTTTACGACAAATTACAGGCAGTTTAAAACAAATTCCGGTTTGGCAGATTACGGCGGCATAAATAATTTGTTGGAATGTGTCAGCACATACATCCATGAAGTTGCAAGTCTAAATTCTGGCAATGTTTTTAATCTACGTACACTTTCCGAAATACTTTCAAAAAAGTATAACGACCCTTTAGCTTACAAGTTTTCAGAAGAAGCCAAAATTATTTTGGATGAATTGATAGAACTCTATTCCGATGGTAACGGGTTTTGGAATGCGCGTTTCCCGGATGGAAAACTCGTAGAAGTCCGGCACTGTTACGATTTCATGACGATACTAAATACAATACACGATGATTTAACTTCTAAGCAGAAGGAAGAGATGGTAAGTTTTTTTGTAAATGAACTTCAAACACCAATCTGGATGCGTGCGTTATCACCGAAAGATAACAATGCAATGTTCAGTGTTCGACCTGATCATCAATGGAACGGTGCTTACACAGCATGGCCTTCGCTTGCCGCAACCGGTTTGTATAATATCGGCAAGTGTGATCTCGCTTTCAAGTGGTTGAAGGGTGTTGCAAAGTCTGCTAATCAAGGACCGTTTGGTCAGTGCCATTTTGTTGAGAGTGCGATGAAACCGGATTGCGGCGGTGCGTTGAAAGTTTTTTACGAATGGCCCTACGGTGCGGATTGGGCTTGCTCTTCTTCCGGGAATTACGTTTCAACTATCATTGAAGGAATCTTTGGAGTGAAAGCAACAAAGTTTGACGGCATTAAATCGAAACCGCAATTCGGTGAATTCGATTCGAAAGCTGAGTTGCATAACCTTAAATATCAAAATGAAATTTTTAATGTTTCTAAAAAGGGTTTAATAAAAGTAAAATGAAAAGGAACCGCATTACATTAGTAATTTTTTTAATCATGATTTTTCAATCGGTTGGCTATATGCAGCAAAAGATAACAAAGAACGAGGTTGATAATTTTTTCGTAAGTATCGCCGCTACCGCCGATCAACAACAAAAGATCGAATTGGCAGAGGTGTTCTATGCAAAACTTCAATCTTCGCAATACCCGATTTTCGAAAATGACACAACTTATATTCTCTTTTATAAAGGGAAGAATGATTCTGCTGGGGTACTTGGCGATATGAACAACTGGACCGAGATAATGTGGATGGAAAAAATTGAAGGCACCGATCTTTTTTATCTTAAAGGTAACGCCGCGTCTGATGCACGAATTGAATATTGGCTGATGTTCGGAAAAAATAGTATGTGGTCGCTCGATCCGCTTAATCCGTTTAAATCGCTAAACGGTTTTGGTGAACTTTCCGAGCTTGCAATGCCGGGATATAAAAGGCATCCGTATTTTGATGAATTTATTTATGGTAAAAAGGGAATCGCGGAAAATTTAAAGGTGCATGAAATCGATTCAGATTGTCTTGGCTATAAACATACGATTCATATTTACCTTCCGCCGGATTATACTCCACAAAGGAAATACCCGGTTCTCTATCTGCAAGATGGAATTGACTACGTTGAATTTGCACAAGTACCAACAGCAATGGATCAATTGATACATGATAATAAAATTAAGCCGATGATTGCTGTGTTTGTCACACCCCCAAACAGATTTCAACCCGGCATACCGAATAGAATGACCGAATACGGTTTGAATGATAATTATGTGAAATTTTTTACAGAGGAACTCGTACCGTTCATCGATAAAAATTACAATACGATTAATAATCCTAAAGCACGATTGGTTGCCGGTGATTCTTTCGGGGGATTGATCTCGGCATATATTCCATTCGCACGTCCCGATGTTTTTGCCAATGGTTATAGTCAGTCTGGTTATCAATCATTTAATAACGATAAGCTGATCAATCTCTATAAAACGGAACCGAAAAAAGAGATCAAGCTTTATGTAGATATTGGAATTTACGAAGAAGTTGTTGGCGGCTCATTCTTACCAAAAGAAGAATTAAATTTTCTTGAAGCGAACAGACGCCTTAAAAAAGTCTTAGAAGAGAAAGGTTATGACTTTATATACAAGGAGTATCCCGAAGGTCATACATGGGGCAACTGGAAAAGACATTTGATCGATGCACTAATTTATTTTTTCCCGAAGGATGAGCAATGAGAATAGGAATTGATTTCGGCGGTACGAATATTAAATTCGGTTTGTTCGAGGAAGATGGCACTATTTACAAATTCTCTGTGAAGAAACTAATTGAATTGAAGAATTCAAACGGCTTATTGCTTAATCTATTGGAAGAGACAAAAAAATTTACCGGTGATGAAAAGTTATCAAGCGGAGGTTTAGCAATCAAGGGATTGATCAATCGTAAAACCGGTGAACTAATAAACGATATTGGCGCTGCTAATGAATTTGCCGGTATCAATCTTCAAAAACTATTCTCGTTAAAACTCAGAATTCCGTTTGTAGTTGATAACGATGCCCGTTCGTATGCATTTGGTGAATGGAAATTCGGGGCCGGTAAAGATTTTAATTCGGTAGTTGTGATGACACTTGGTACCGGTATCGGCTGTGCTGCCGTGATTGATAGAAAATTATTCGGTTCGGAAAATCCTATGAGCGGAGTTCTTGGAGGACATATCAGCATAGATAGAAACGGAGCCGAATGCCCTTGCGGTAATAGAGGCTGCCTGGAATTATACTGCTCGGCATCATCGTTACAGAAAAAGGTGCTTGGTAAATTTCCACAATTAAGTGAGAGAGAAAATCCGTTAAAAACTTTTTTTGATGAATCTAGTACGAACAATGAATATAAAACAGTTGTGGATGAATTTTGTGAAAATCTTGCTATCGGGATAGTTAATGTTGTTCACGCTTATGGAATTAATAGGATAATCTTAGGAGGCGGATTGATGAACAGTCACGATAAGATTATTCCGTCTGTAACATCGATGGTTAAAAAAAGAGCGTGGACTGTTCCCAAAGGCAATATTGAAATATTGTCCTCAAAATTAGAAGACAAAGCCGCGTGTATCGGTGCGGCATTTTTAGATAGATAACAATTTATAGTTAAGGAAAATTGATGGAAGATAGTAACAAATCGCTTGAAAGCCCTTTTCAAACACCCTTACCGGAGGGCAATGATATTTATCCCAAAGGGTTGTATGAAGTACTGCCGACTTTTGATATAGAGAAAGAAAAAATTCACAAGAGTTATAACAAATTAGCGAACAACGTAGCATCAAAAATTGATAAAGGTCTGCGTGTACTTGTAATTGACGGGTATCCGGGTGTGAACTGGGAAAATATAATAGATGGTTTCCGGGAAAGCCTGGAGAATAAAAAAATTAATTTTGAATTAATCAGGTTCGATTTGTATTTGAGAGAAGCAGATAAAATCAACCGGGATCTCGAACCATTTCTCGGCGGTGATGATAGAATTTTTGGAACACACTATCCGTTTGGCCCGGAGGTCTTTTTTGATACTAAGAAGGTTGCCGATTTAAGGATTGAGTCTGCTGTAAGACGCGGAGACAAGTCGGGTGAACTAACAATCATTATCGGTACCGGTGCTTCTTTAATAGAATTGTGGGACGATCTTTGGTATGTAGATATCCCAAAAGATACAATTCAGGATATGTTCCGTCATGGAAAAGCAAATAATATCGGTCACGTAGCTAAAGATTTTGAGGAGTTCTATAAACGTTCTTATTTTATTGAATGGCCCTCGTTCAACCGCCAGAAAAAAAGAATACTAAATGAGATTTCATTATTTATAGATGGACAAGATGACGATAATCCGGCATTCATTGATGGTGAGGATTTTAGAAACACATTAAATGAATTATCGCAATCACCATTTAGAGTGCGCCCGTGGTTTTATCCCGGTCCGTGGGGCGGACAATATATGAAGTGGCATATGGACCTTGATAAAGATAAACCAAATTATGCCTGGTCGTTTGAACTAATTGTTCCTGAAAACGGTGTGATTTTCCGGAGCGGCGATAATTTCCTGGAATGCTCTTTCGATTTCGTGATGTACTTTAATAATAAAAATATTCTGGGTGAACATATTGCAAATCAATTTAAATACGAATGGCCGATAAGGTTAGATTACCTTGATACTATCGATGGCGGAAATTTATCAACGCAAGTTCATCCCAAACCCAACTATATTAAAAGAGAATTTGGAGAAACCTACACACAAGATGAAACTTATTATATAGTTAATTCGAAACCGGATTCCAGGGTTTACATTGGTTTGCAAGAAGGATGTAACATCGAAGAATTTAAAAATGATCTGTTAAAATCCCAGAAAGAAGAAGCTGAAATTGATATTGATAAATATGTGAACAGCGAGCCAAGTAAACCCCACGATTTATTTTGCATTCCAAACGGAACGGTACATTGCAGCGGCAGCGGCAACTTAGTTCTTGAAATTAGTGCAACGCCCTACATCTTCACTTTCAAAATTTACGATTATTTGCGCAGAGACCTCGAAGGTAAATTGAGACCGATCAATATCGAAAGAGGATTTGCCAACATACGAACAGAAAGGACAAGTAATTGGGTCAAAGAAAATTTACTTGCAAAACCCAAATTGATTGATTCAGGTAAAGACTGGAAACTATTTGAATTGTATGATAAACCCTTTACATTCTATAAAATTTTGAGAGTCGAATTTGAAAAGAGTTACACGATAAACACCGGCGGTAAGGGGTATGCAGTTAACCTTGTTGAAGGTGAAACGATAGATGTTGTATCTTCAAAAGGAAGAACCACTTCGCTTGCCTATATTGAGACAATGCTTATACCGGCAGCAGCGGAACAAGTTACTTTTATCAACACCGGCAAAAAACCTTGTAAGCTTATCCTTGTTTACGTTAAACCGGAAATTGGAGTTTCAATCCCGGTAAATGACCCGAACGATTAACAAAAGAAGAACTTAATATGGCGGAAATTATATTCAAGAATGTTTGCAAATCATACGATAGAAAGAACAATGTCGTTAATGATTTTTCTCTGAGGATTATTGATAATGAATTTATTGTGTTTGTAGGACCTTCCGGCTGCGGAAAAACAACATCGCTGCGCATGGTTGCCGGGCTCGAAGAGATCGACAGCGGCGAAATATATATTGATGGAAAACTTGTAAATGATGTTGCCCCGAAGGATCGCAACATTGCAATGGTTTTTCAGAATTACGCATTGTACCCACACATGTCGGTTTACGAGAATTTAGCATTCGGGCTGAAGCTTAGAAACTTTGACAAAGATGAAATTAATAAGCGGGTAAACGAGGCAGCAGCAATACTTGGTATTGAAGAACTGCTTAAGCGTAAACCAAAAGAACTTTCCGGAGGGCAGAAGCAGCGCGTTGCACTTGGCCGGGCAATTGTACGTAATCCTAAAGTTTTTTTGTTCGATGAGCCGCTTAGTAATCTTGATGCAAAATTAAGAGTGCAGATGCGCACGGAAATTTCAAAGCTCCATAAAAAATTGAATACGACGATGATTTATGTTACACATGATCAAGTGGAAGCAATGACGATGGCAGATCGAATTGTTCTTATGAAGGACGGGATTATTCAACAAGTAGATACACCGATGAATATCTACAGGAAGCCGATCAACAAGTTTGTAGCCGGGTTTATCGGGAGTCCGGCAATGAATTTTATTGACGGAAAATTAATTGATAAAAATAGTTTTATCTCTAATGAAGGATTGTTAAAAATTCAATTGGATGATAAAATTTCTAATGCCGACAGCCATAATGTTATTCTTGGAATAAGACCGGAGGATATAAAAATATTTACATCACAAGATTTGTCGAACGGCATCAAAGCTAAAGTTGAACTTCTTGAACCGCTCGGAAATGAAACACTGATCCACTTTGCAATAGGCAGCCAGAAATTAATTTGCAGATCGGTTACGACTGAAAATTTAGAGTATGATCAAACTGTAAATATTATTTTCAATAAAGAGAAGATACATCTATTTGACAGCAACAGCGGAAAATCCCTTTCACAATAAAAATAATACCAACATGAACATAAAAGAAATATTAGTTCTACATCATAGCCATCTTGATGTTGGCTACACTCATACGCAGCCGATAGTTTGGGAATTACAAAGAGAATTTATTGACCAGGCATTAGAACTTCTTGGTGAAACGGAGAATTGGGACAAGAATTCAGCACCCAAGTGGACTATTGAAGTCACGGCACAAATAATGAAGTGGCTTGAAACAGCCGATCAAGACAAAATCAAAAAACTGAAATATTACATTGAAAAAAAACGGATTGGAATTTCAGGTTTGCAATTCAACACAACTCCATTGTGTAGTGCCGAACAAATTGTTAAACAGCTTGAGCCAGTAAAAAAACTTAGAGAACTCTTAAACATTGAAATTAAGACTGCCAACCAGCATGATGTTGACGGAACACCGTGGACCGTTGTTGATCTTCTGTTGGATGCCGGGATCGAATTGTTAATTATGGCTGTTAATATTCATCTTGGCGGACCGGTTGAAAAACGTCCTTCTGTTTTTAGATGGAAAGGACCATCGGGCAGAGAAATTTTTGTAATGAACGGTGCACATTATACGATGTTTGATCAGCTTCTTTATACATGGGAAAACAGCATTGATAGAATGAAAGAAGGATTAGACACCTACCTTGAGCATCTCCGCAAGATGGATTACAAACATGATTTTATTTATTTAACCACGGCAGCAGCACCGGTTTGCTGGGATAACTCGCCGCCAAGTATCGATGTTGCTAAACTTATTCGCGAATGGAATGAACGGGGGTTAGAACCGGTAATCCGTTATATAACTCCAAACGAATTGCTGGAGAAAATTAAATCTGTTCCGGCAGATAAGTATGAAGTGCGTTCCGGCGATTGGACCGATTACTGGAATTTTGGTTGTGCAAGTAGTGCAGATATAACAAAAACTAACATTCAGGCGAAACAAAAATTATATAAAGCTGATTTGCTAAATGCGTTTGCATCAGCAACTCCAAAGTATTTTCTGAATCTTTCTGAGAAAGCGTGGAAAGAGACTAATCTTTTTGATGAACATACGTGGGGATCATCAAATTCCATGGACCCGGATAATATTTTTTCCAAGACTCAATTCAATATTAAAGACAACAATACATATGTTGCCAATGAAACAGCAGAATATCTACTAGTAGATCAACTTGAATCTTTTACACAAAATCCAAAATCAGCTGACAACCAGCAAGGAATTGCCGTAATCAATATGAGTGGTTCGGCTAAAAAGGAATTTGTACGCGTTCCGGATTGGTGGAAACTTGATGGGAAGCGTTTACGCACTTCCCGGTTTGGATGGGAAACGAGATACAATCAACCGGCAAATGCACCGTTATACGGACCAATTGAGGTTGAGCCATACTCATACAAGTTTATAAGGTTTGATGAATTGCCGGAAGGTCAGCCGATAGATTCGCTAAAACAAGGAGAGATTGTTTCGGAAAAATCAGCACGCAGATTAAATACTCTCGAAAAAACCGAAGAAAAATCTGCAATGATATTTATTGAATCTGAATTTTATAGAATAGAATTCAATCCCGATAATTGTAGAATACTCCGTGTGTATGATAAAACTAGGGAACATGAGTTACTGGATCAGGAAAACGACTTTACATTTTTTCAGTTCGTCCGGGAACGTACCGATCCGTTGTCCCGGGAAGATAGACGCGCTTTCTATGCACGTGAATTAGAAAAAGAACAATATGACGTTTCGTGCTGGAATACCGATTGGAAAAGGATTTTAGAAACTGCTTCGCATCCGCTTGGTTATGAAATTAGTCAAACTCCTGAAGGAATCTTATTAACTCTTTCTTTTGAAGCACCCGGTGTAAAGAATTTAAAACAAACTATACTACTTCATGCACTTAAACCATTGATAACGTTTAAAGCGTCATTTTATAAAGAGGAAATAAGAACTCCGGAATCAATTTATTTTGTTTTTCCACTCAAACTCGAAAAAGATTGGAAATGTAATTTCGATACAGCCGGAATCCCTACGGAACTTGATACCGAACAGCTTGCCGGATCAAGTAAAGATTGGTTTACCGTAGAATCGTATGTCGCGATATATAATGATAATTTCGGTGCTGCTTTGTATTGTCCGGATGCACCGATGGTTCAAGCCGGTGGATTTAATTTCGGTAAAAGAAGTAAACGGATTGAAAGAAGTGCAGATCCTTTGCTGCTTGCATGGCCAATGAATAATTACTGGGATACGAACTTCCGTCCTTCGCAGCCGGGATATATTGAACTTGAATATCATCTGACTACGTTTGAAAAGTTTTCTTCTTATTCAGTAAAAAAAGAAGCGGATTCAATGAAAATAAAAACTGAAGTATATCCGGCAATTGTTATTCCGAAAATTCAGCATGGAAAATTTTTTGAGATTGACAACGATTTTATGCACGTCCTTTATGTAAAAAAATCCGTGAATGACGATGCTTTAATTTTTAGATTTATCAATTATTCGGGAAAAAATGTTAACGCAACACTAACATTACCTCATAAAAATGTCTTGAGAGCAGTTCAAGTCGATCTTATGGAAAATGAAATTAACCGACTATCAGTTGATGGTAACAAAATTACTATGAATCTATGCAGCAGAATGGTTCAATCATGTAAAGTATTCTTAGATAATAAGTAAATGTCATAATTTTAACATTTTTTTCTGCTTGAGTGTACGTCAACAATTTGTTGAATAAAATTACTTCTTTAGAAATTTATACGGGTCATGACAATTAGGATTCATTTCATTACACAAATCAATACTAAATCGATTGTTTTTAAACAATTATTTCCTTTAATTTTAAAAAACTAATATTTCATTTGTCAATAAACTGCAAGGAGTTTGTTATGGCTCCAAGTGGACCAGCCGAATCCGCAAACCATAATCAAAAACTAATACGTGAACTAAAAAAAATTATTCAACTCAATACTAAAGATTCTGCACTAATCTTAAACGGAAATAATAAAATAATTTATTGTACCCGTGCAGCAACAAGGGTTCTGAAGAAGACGGACCGGATGCTGATCAATTCAAAATTCCCATATAAAATTGTAAGTGGAAAATTTTCAATGCCCGGTAATGATGGTTCAGTTAATGCCGATACGATAACAATAAAACTTAAGAAAGAAAAATTCAAATTGATGCTCTTGAACAGAATTGAACCGGAAAGAAATCATAAAAAAAGAAATATAAGTTCCAAAGGAACCGTAAAGGAACTCGATACTATAATAAATTCATTACCGGATATTTTTTTCAAAATGGCTAAAGACGGAACTATTCTGGATTATCGAGCCGGTAGAGTAACAGATCTTTATTTGCCGCCTGAAAAATTTCTTGGTAAGCAAATGCAGTCAATTCTTCCCAAATCTGTTGGTATCAAATTTCAATTTGCATTGGATGAGATTTCGAAAGGTAAAAAACTCACGGTAATTGAATATGAACTCCCGATAGGAGGTAAGAAAAAATCATTTGAGGCGAGGATTCTTCCGTATGGAGATAATGAGGTTGCTGCTTTTATAGGTGATATTACCGATAGAAAAGAAATGGAGAAATCTTTCCAGCATGAACGGCTTCTGATGCGGACGGTGATTAATAATATTCCCGATGCTATTTATGCAAAAGATATAAGCTGTCGTAAAACACTGGCTAATAAAACTGATCTGGAAAATATGGGATGCGAAAAAGAGGAGGATGCACTCGGCAAAACCGATTTTGATTATTTCCCGAAAGAAGTGGCTGAAACATTTTTTGCTGATGATCAAACTGTTATTCAAAAAGGAGAAGCGGTGATTAACCGTGAAGAATTTTTTTATGATAAATTCGGCAACAAACGCTGGCTCTCAACTTCCAAACTTCCGCTTCATACCGAGGATGGGAAAATAATAGGCCTGGTAGGAATCGGGCACGATATCACTAATAGGAAAAAATCGGAACGTATTAGAGAAACACTTTACGATATTTCTGAAGCTGCTTTTACCGCATATGACATGAGTTCACTTTATAAAAGAATCCATGAGATAATTGCTCACACAATGCCGGTAAAAAATATTTACATTGCACTTTACGACAGTAAAAATGAACTTCTTTCATTTCCGTACTTTGTTGATGAATATGATCCACCGCAGCCGACAAAAAAACTTGGTAGAGGTTTAACAGAGTATGTATTAAGGAATGGGCAAGCTCTTTTAGTCGATCCTAAAAAAGATGCAGAACTTAGAGCTGCCGGGGAAATTGAATTGGTTGGAACTAATTCGCCAATCTGGCTCGGCGTTCCTCTTAAACTTAGCGGTAAAACAGTTGGTGTTATTGTTGTCCAGGATTATGAAAATGAAAAAGCGTACGGTGAAGAAGAAAAGCAGCTTCTTATTTTCGTTTCCGAACAGATTGCCCAGGTTATTGAAAGGCAAAGGAATGCCGATGCAATTAAAAAGTATGCAGAAGAATTAAAGCAGCTGAACCAGACAAAAGATAAATTTTTCTCGATTATCGCACACGATCTTAAAAATCCCTTCATTACAATTTTGGGATTTTCCGATTTGCTTCTATCGGATTATGCAGAACTTTCCGATGAGGAGAAATTATTTTATGTGGGCGAGATGAAAAAATCGGCAGAAGTGTCTCATAATCTATTGCAGAATTTGCTGCAATGGTCGCGTTCTCAAACCGGGAGAATCGATTTCAATCCTCAAAAACTAGATCTACACGAATTGGTTAATGCCAACTTTCTACTGCTTGAAATGACCGCCGAGAAAAAACAGATACAATTACAGCATCAAATAAAAGGTCAGCAGCTCATCTATGCAGATAAAGATATGATTGATACGGTTCTCCGCAATCTGTTGACGAATGCAATTAAGTTTAGTAATAGAAATTCTGCTATATATGTGAACGCCGAAACGAAAGATGATTTTACCGAAATCGAAGTTGTCGATTCGGGTATTGGTATGGACAAAAACACAATTGAAAGTCTTTTTAGATTGGATGCTACACGTTCATCGAGCGGCACCGAAAACGAATCCGGTACGGGACTAGGTTTAATTTTGTGCAAAGAGTTTGTAGAAAAAAACAGAGGCACAATCCGTGTGGAAAGCGAACAAGGCAAAGGAAGCAGATTCATTTTCTCTTTGCCCGTTTATAAATAATTGTGATTCGCTATTTGTAATTCGGCATTACTTCATTTGGTACGAAGAAATAATTTGCGATGTAGATGTAGTTTCTGAAAAATATTTCGACTGCCTCAAGCGCTTCGATATCCATACTTTCGAAACCACTATCTGCCATCGAGAGTTCTTCGACTTTTCTCATATCCGGAATATTTCTTTTTATATCGCCTTTGAAATCTTCGAGTATCGAACCGTAAAGGTTGGTATAATCTTCACAAAGTTTTTTGCCTAATTGTATTTCCTTGTTACGGAGTTGTCTCGCTTTTGTCATATCGGCTTCGGTTGAACCTTCGCCGTAATTAATCGGTCCCAAACTTTTCCTAAATTCATCGAGTTCTTTTTCGTTCCGTTTTTTGTCTGCTTCATAATTTTCTGAGATTTCCTCTTGCTTCTGTTGGAATCCTCTGTAACAATTTTCAAAATTCTGATCAGACTGCGCATACTTCAGGATGAACTCAGAGTTCTTCTTTTTCCTTTCGATCTCTTCTTTGCTTACAATTGTTTGCCCGTCTTTCGAAGCTGCCATTAGTTTTTTTGCAAGTTTCAGTTTCTCTGCGGTACTCATTTTCTCAATTTGATCGAGATCGTCTTCGGACATATCCAAATCTTTTAAAATCTCTTTTCCCTTTTTCTTTTGTTTTGCTTCGGCAACCGGTTCAAGTTCGTTTTTCCTCTTGTCTATTTCATTGCCAATATCGTTTATTAGTTTATCCATCTTGACCGTAAAAGCTTTTATCTGTTCTCTTGTTGCATCGCAAGAGTTTGATGGAACCGGCGGCAATAAACCGAGATATGCTTCCGGTGTTTGCTGTGCTTCAATATTTCCTATCGATAAAAGTAGAAAGAGAAGAATTAAAATTTTTGTTTTCATTTTTTCCCCTGGTGTTTATTTGTTATGACTTTATCTGCAATGTTC
Source organism: Bacteroidota bacterium (assembly GCA_040755055.1). Taxonomy (GTDB): domain Bacteria; phylum Bacteroidota; class Ignavibacteria; order Ignavibacteriales; family Melioribacteraceae; genus DYJK01. The sequence continues at coordinate 113,856 of JBFMBS010000001.1, read as the reverse complement.
TTCTAATCAATAGTTTGTATAAATTCTACTCGCAAACTGCTTCTGATAGAACGCAGATAACTCGGATTAAGATGATCTTAGCGGATTAAATCCGTGTCATCAGCGTCATCTGTGTTCTATTTCTTTTCATGTTTTGTTTGCAGAATTTTTACATTTCAGAAAAAGTAACATTCTTCGGTACTTCAAAAATTTTTGAATCGACCGGGCCTTCTTCAATTTTAGTCGCTGTAATAGTCATATCGACGCCGGCAATTTTGCCGCTGCTTTTAATCATAAGATTATTCCACGACCAAGTCAGCATTGGAGCGCCACCAACTTCTGCGCTGTATTTTTTGCACGGCTTACCCAAAATAGTTTCAGTGCCGAGGCCTTTGATTTTATACCGCTCAATCATTTTAGAATCGGCGTTGGAGTAATCAACATTTGCGGAACCGTACCATCTGCTTTTCGTTCCGGAATTTTTACCCTCTTCGTATTTATATACGAACCCGTCTTTCCGTATTTCAATGTTTTTTACTTTCGCAACGCCGACATCAATTTCGGTTGTAAATACTTCTTGTGCGCCGTAGTTATCGAAATACAAAGTCTGTGTTGTTTTCATTGGCGCACTATAAAGTATGTAACCCGATTTTATTCCGTATCTATTTGTCTGTTTGCTTGTAGTTGCCGCTGCCGATGATTTTGTTTCGACTGATAATTTTTTTTGTTCTTCCGTTTTTGAACAAGAAGTGATCAGTATTATTGAAAGTATAATTGCAAATAATTTTTTCATCACAATACCCCGTTTAGTTCAGAATATTTTTTTGTTATTATATTTTTACGAACTCAACTCTGCGGTTGTTGGCTTTGGCTTCCGGTGTCGAGTTATCCGAAACCGGTTTGCTTTCGCCCCAACCTTTTGATGTTAATCTGCTTCCGTCAATTCCGAGTTCGATTAGCTTATTCATAACTGATTGCGCGCGTGCTTCGGAAAGTTTTTGATTGAATGCATCGTCGCCGTCGCTGTCGGTATGTCCTTCAACGCTGAATTTTAATTCGGGGTGATCGTTCAAAATTTTTACGATGCCGTTTATTACACCCATCGATTCAGGTTTTATTGTTGCTTTGTTCACATCAAACTTGATTCCGGTTGTTACAATTTTTCCATCGGTTAAAAATTTATCGTACAATGGAACGGCACCTTTTGCAAGACGAATATTTTTAATAAAGTAATTCATTTCTGATCCGGCTTCGGCGGATAGTGTAATGCCGCTCGGATTTTCTTCGAAGTTCGGAATGTTGAGTACACGCGTTTCATCGAGATAAACTTTAAGCGCACGTTTGTTGAAAGAAATTGCGATATGCCGCCACGCCGGCTTAGTAGTGTTGTGTACATCGGAAAGACCCGGAATAGAACCGCCAATTTCACCGTATTCAGCGAAGCCGTAATTTATCCTCAAATATTTTGGACCAATGCTTGCTTGATTTTTCCGGTCGAAGAGTGTAACAAAATATCGTGGATAACTTGCTTCGTTGGAGTAGTAAGCATCGAACTCAAGTGTGAATGCATCCGGCAAGTAATCTTCTTTTCGGTTCTTTAGGTAGGGCACAATACCTTGTCTGTACATATTCATCTCGCCTCGGATGCTAATAACTTTTTCACCGTTTAGCTCTGCAATTTCAAAGTTGCCGTCAAGTAAATCCCACCGGGAAGGAAATTCTCCGTTTGTTTCATCAACAAGATTATCTTCAAAAATTATTTCCGAGCCGGGAACAAAATCGTATTTCTTCCATTCTACTTTTGGCGCTTGCGATTGTTTATCTGAATTTTGTTCGGTAGAAGTTTTCGGTTCATTTTTTTCTGTTGCCGTCTCAACTTGTTTTTTTTCTGCTTCTGGTTTTTCTTTGCCCCCTTCAAGTGCCTCATCCGTTGCTTTGTCGATTTTATCTTCAATCTTTTTTTCTACTTTTTCCTCTGTTTTTTCTTTTGTCTTTTTAATCAGTTTTTTCAGATCAAACTGGGCATAATTTGCAGAAGAAAGCAGAAAAATCAGTAATAGCGAAAGTGTAAGGGAATTTTTCATAATTGACTCCTTGTATATTCTTGAATAGTACGGTTCTGCGCCGAAAGAACGGTTTTCTGACGGAAAAAATTATAAGAAGGTTTTTAAGAATGATTGTAAAAAATGGTCAGTGTGATGTGTATCTGTCCAAAACTTTTCACATTGGTTCAGACCATGCTGTTAGACTATCAATATTTTGGGGCAACAAAAAATTATTTGATTGATCGAATTTGTCCAATAGAATTAAAATGTATAAAAACAGTTTATAAATTTTTACTCATTTGGAAAAAAGTTTGGGACAGCTGTGCGTGATTCAGGTTTTCTGCCGGAAAAGATTTCGACAAGTTCCAGATTTCTTTTGAAAAAACTTCGCGGTGTTTCGCCTATTATTTTCTTGAAGTCGTTGATAAAATGTGATTGATCAAAATACCGGCAGTTGAAAGTAATATTGTGCGGCTCGAACTCAGCAGCTTTTCTTGAATAGTTCCAAACGTAATTTACACGTATAATTCCGAGCAGTTTTTTCATGCTTATGCCGATTCTTTTAAGAAAGAGCCGGCGCAGCGTACGATGATTCAAATTAATTTCTTCGAGTATTTCGGCAATTGTACTATTCCCATTCTGCGAAATTATTTTTTCGTATATCAAATCGATCTCATCTGGTTCGTAAACTTCCGGCATAACATTTTTGATGAGGTAATCTTCGAAGACTTTTATTTTCTCTTTGTCCGTCTTAGTGATAGCAAGATTTTCATACATCGAAATGCCTTTAAACGGGTCGATAATTTTATACGGTACCTCATTTGGGTTAGTCAATTCCAAATTGAATACTCTAGAAAAAACTGAAGAGTTGCAAATTATAATCATCGAATCGCACGGCGGGTGAACTTCCATTTCCAGACTGTGGGATAACAAATCTGTTATAAAAAATCGGGGTAATGTTTTTTTCTTGCCATTTTCTTTGTAGTAAAAATTCTCTTCAAAATGGAAAACGAACGACGTATGCCCATCCGGGATATATTTATCATAAAATATCTGATCATCTTTATCGTATTTTAAAAAAATGTACCGGGTAACAAGCGGTGAACATTTTGGGGATGGGGAATAAAAAACCGGCTTCATCATAAATATTTACCAAAAGCGACAACTAAATTACATTATTTATTGTAAAAGACTTTTACAAATCTATTTATAAATATAGAGTGCGTCAATTACTTAAATTGTTATAATATTAAATTTTAGATTACGATATTAAAATTTTCTAAGCGAAAAAAATGATGCAAAACTGTTCTATACAATTAGATTCTCCGTGTACAATAACATAGATTTACAGCTGGAATTGAAATTTTACTATTTGGATTACATAAGATGAAAACGAAAATTTTAATTACATCCCTATCACTTCTTCTGTTCGCAAAGTCGATTCTACCCCAACAAATAATAAATAAAAATTTTGTCCTGATTTCACCTACGGATACAAAAGAAGATATAATTAGTAAAGCGGCTAATATTACCCCAACACCGCAGCAATATGATTGGCAAAAGATGGAGTACATCGCTTTCCTTCATTTTGGTATTAATACTTTTACCAATAGAGAGTGGGGCGTAGGCAACGAAGATCCGAAAATTTTTAATCCTGAAAAGTTTGATGCCGGGCAATGGGCAAAAGCACTCAATGATGCCGGTATGAAGATGGCAATTTTAACTGCCAAACATCATGATGGTTTTTGTTTGTGGCCGAGTAATTTTACCGAACATAGTGTCAAAAACAGTGCATGGAAAAACGGTAAAGGTGATGTTGTTCGTGAATTTACCGATGCTTGTAGAAAATACGGATTAAAGGTAGGGCTCTATCTTTCACCATGGGATAGAAATAATCCTTTGTATGGCGATTCACCGAAGTATAATGAATTTTATCTTAATCAATTGCGCGAACTACTTACCAACTATGGCGAAATATCTGAAGTATGGTTCGATGGTGCGTGCGGCGAAGGTCCGAATGGAAAAAAACAAATTTATGATTGGCGGTCGTATTACAAGTTGATTAGAGAGCTTCAACCCAACGCAGTTATATTCGGTATGTCTCCAGATTTAAGATGGGTGGGAACGGAAACCGGGTACGGAAGGGAAACGGAATGGAACGTTATACCGATTGATTTAAGTAATGCCAACATAAAAAATCAATATCCGCTTGATGAAATTTATTCTCCACACGATTATGTAGATTATAATTTAGGAAGCCGCCAAAAATTATATGAAGCTAAAGGATTGTTTTGGTATCCGGCTGAAGCTGATGTGTCGATACGTCCCGGCTGGTTCTATCACAAGAGTCAGGATGATTCGGTAAAATCAATCAAACAGTTGTTCGATATTTATTTCGGTTCGGTTGGAAGAAACTGCGTGTTACTATTAAATATTCCGCCGGATCGGAACGGACTGATCTGCCAAAATGATATTGATACTATTAAAGCTTTGAAAAATATTATTGATAAAACATTTAATAGAAATTTGGCAGAAGGATCTAAAGTTGTTGTTGATGAAGATAAAAGCGAAGTAAGCTATGAATCGTTTTTCCAAGAGAACAATTCACTAGAAGACAGAGAAAATATTACATTGAATTTTATGCTGACCGCCGAAGTAAACTTTGATGTGGTGCTGCTTCAAGAAGATATAATGACCGGTCAGAGAATAGAAAAATTTCATTTAGAGTATTGGAATAGTAAGGAATGGATCAAATTTACAGAAGGTACCACGGTTGGTTATAAACGGCTGCTTCGGTTCAACCCGGTTAAAACAAATAAAGTTCGTCTTACAATCGAGCAATCAAGAGCAAATCCTATACTCGCTAATTTTGGATTGTTTAAAATGAGCCAATAACCGTTAAGTAGTAAAAATTTCACTATCCACGATAGCGTATCTTAGATAACTACGCTCGTACATGTTTTTAATGCTTTCACTGAATTTATTTATCATACCAAAAATATTTTTTCTAAATTAAAGCCGAACTTTCAAAAACTAAATTTGGAAACATCAATGGAAAAAATTAGCGATAATAGGTTGGTATCACTTGATGCATTGCGCGGATTTGATATGCTATGGATTGCCGGCGGTGAAACTATAATCCGTTCCTTAAAAGATTATACCGATTGGGATTGGTTAGTATGGTGTTCAATCCAGCTCGATCATGTTGAGTGGAATGGTTTTCATTTCTACGATTTAATTTTTCCGCTCTTTCTTTTTCTATCAGGTGTTACTATGCCGTACTCGCTTACACGCCAGCTGGAAAAAGGAATTCCGAAAAGTGATATTTATAAGAAAGTAATTAAAAGAGCATTGCTGTTGATTCTGTTCGGTGTAATATATAATGGTCTTTGGGACTGGCATATTTCACAAATCAGGTTTGCATCGGTACTTGGACAAATTGGTATTGCTTACCTTTTTGGAGCTTTAATATTCTTGAATACAAATTGGAAGCAGCAAATTTACTGGGTTGTAGGAATCTTACTTGGTTACTGGGCTGTCCAAGTTTTAATCCCGGTGCCCGGATATGGTGCCGGCGTGTTGACTAAAGAAGGAAGTATAAACGGTTTTATCGATCGGCTTTTTATGCCCGGGCAACTCTATCTTGGTATTCACGATCCCGAAGGATGGCTTGTTAAAATTTCTGCTACTGCTACGGCATTACTTGGTGCTCTTACCGGTGCATTTATAAAAAATGAAATATTGGATAAGAAAAAGAAAGCATTGTACATGTTCGGCGTTTCGATTGCTCTCTTACTTTTTTCCTTGCTGTATGATTTGGTATTACCCATCAACAAAAATCTTTGGACAAGTTCATTTGTAATTCATACAGCCGGATGGTCAATACTTCTTTTATCGATATTCTATTTCGTAATTGATGTAATGAATTTCAAAAGTTGGTCATTTTTCTTTGTAGTTATCGGTATGAATTCCATAACTATCTATATGCTGAGGTCACTTGTGGATTTCAACGGACCAATGCAGCATATCTTCGGAGGGTTAATAGCATTTGCAAGTGCCGGTTTACAACCCGTTATTGCTGCATGCTTAGTTGTACTTATAGAATGGGTTCTCCTTTATTTTTTATACAAGAAAAAAATATTCTTAAAGGTTTAGCCATGGGGATGTTTGTAAAAATTGGGTTTACTAAAGTTTAGCATTAGTATGAAAATCAAATTCATAATACTATTAATTTTAATTCTTGCAAACATCCAGGTTCATGCGTCTGAAATAAAAAAAGGTTCTAACCGGGGCAAACTTTCAGAAATTCCTAAGTTTAATATTGTCTCTTCAGCCGGCTGTGATACTAACTACATCTTTTTAGCTACAACCAGTTCGTTATCGCCTTTCATTATGATAATAGATAATTCCGGCGAACCGATCTTTTGGAAAAATACTGTCGGTGGTGCTTATGATTTTAAACCGCAGCCTGATGGGACACTATCTTACTACGATCTCAAGATGGATTGCTTCTATATATTAGATAAGAATTATAATCTTATCGACAGTATAAGATGTTTGAACGGTGTGCAGACGGATATACACGAATTAAGAATTCTTCCAAACGGGAATTACTTAATTCTTGGCCGCGAAGATAGTCACCAGGTTGATCTTAGCGGTGTTGTTGACGGCGGTCGCACATCTGCAACTATTATCAGCTATGTAATTCAAGAAATTGATAAAAATAAAAATCTTGTCTTTGAGTGGAATACGTGGGATAATTTTGAAATCACCGATACTTATTCCGATCTTAAGCAAGGTACAATTGATGTGTCACATGGTAACTCAATCGAAATAGATTTTGACGGTAATTTTTTGGTATCCTTTAGAAATACTCAAGAGATTACAAAGATAGATAGAGCGACCGGCGAGATCATCTGGCGTTTAGGCGGTAAGAAGAATCAATTCACTTTTATAAATGATACTTTAGGGTTTTCATGGCAGCATGCTGCAAGAAGATTACCTAATGGAAATATTATGCTCTTTGATAACGGATTTCGTCGCGAGCCGGCAGTTATGGCATTCTCGAGAGCGTTAGAATATAAAGTAGATGAAATAAATAAAACCGCAACATTAGTTTGGGAATATAGAAATACACCTGATGTTTACAGTATAGGTCTCGGCTATTCGCAGAAGTTGCCAAATGGGAATGCATTTATTGCATGGGGTGCTGCAACTCCGGCAATAACGGAAGTTACTCCAAACAAAGAAGAGGTGTTTGAGTTGTCATTCATCGAAAATTTATCGACTTATCGTGCTTATCGCTTTCCATGGAATTTGCAAAAAGTTGAAAACGGGTTGGATATAATTTCAACGATTGATAAATATAATTTCAGTGTTAATAAAATGGAAGATACTGCTTCGGTAGAAATTTGTTTGATTAACAGAAATTCTTTTGATGCAGCTGTTACATCTATAACGAACGATGAGAGAACTTTTTACATTCCGTTTGAATTCCCGGCGCAAATAAATAAGGGGGATAGTTTAAAATTTAGAATTTACTTTAGACCCAACTTATCGGGGCAGTTTATTGATACATTAAAGATTACGACCAATATTAATGAACTCTTTATTCCGCTTTCGGGAAATGTTACAACGGGTTTAAAGGAACCGGATCCTTATTTGGTTACTGACTTTTCTTTGCAGCAAAATTATCCAAATCCATTTAACCCGAGTACAACTATAAGTTACACAATCTCACAGAACCCCCCTATTTCCCCCCTTTATCAAAGGGGGGGCAAAGGGGGGTTCGTAACGTTAAAAGTTTATGACATTCTTGGACGTGAAGTTGCAACACTTGTAAATGAATACCAGCAACCGGGAAAATATTCTGTGCAATTTAATGTAAAGACGCTCCATGGAGCGTCTCTACTAAGCGGTGTTTCCGCCAAAGGCGGATACGCCTCCGGCATATATTTTTATAAACTGTCTGTAGATAATAAATACTCGGTTGTACGCAAAATGATTTTACTGAAGTAAGATAACATTAAAATTATTTTTTTCACAAATTTCATCTTATCATACAGTAATCAAGTTATCAATTCAAAACCTATTAAAATTACTCGCTCACCGTCTCAATTACGCGCTTAAAGCATTTAATTTGTTACTGGTAGGTACTAAAACTATTTTATTTTCAGTAATCTAACTAAAAAGGGATTAGACCATGAGAAAGTTATTCTACCTTATTTTTGTTGTTGCACTCGCAGCAAATCTAAATGCTCAGAAAATGCTGGACAACTTTGATACCGAACCAGCCGATACGAATCATTGGGTGTTCCTGATTGACCAGGCAGTACAAGGCGATTATATGAACATAAGCTATATTAACGACCCGGTTTATGAGGGAACCGGCGCAATGAAAGTTGATTACAGATCTTCCGGTTATTATTCGTGGGGATGCTTCGTTGGTGCAGAACAATGGGCACCCGGTGATGAAGTTTACGATTTATCGGGTTATGATAGTCTTACCTTCCGTTACTATGTGCAAACCCCGGTTCGTGATGACGTTGACGTTTTGTTCCGTTTATGCTTGCTTGATGTCAGCGATGCAGTAAGCGGTACTTCCGCGGCTACTCAATCCGAATGCGAAAAATATTGGAGCTTCCTCCATATACTCTATGATAATACTCCCGGATGGCATTACGTTTCCATACCTTTAGTTAATAATGATAATACCGAAGGGAATGGATTTGCACAAAGAGGATGGGGCGGCGTGCAGTGGGGTAATTATACTTTAGATTTAGATATGATCAAAGGATTTGTTTGGGAATTTGTTGTTAATGAACAAACAGATAAAATTTGTGAAGGCAGTATTATTTTTGATCAGTTTGAGTTGCATGGATTGCAAAGCAAACCGCTCACCTTCTTTAACGGAAGAGCCATTCCATCGAATATTACTTTTTCCCAGGGAAGAGCCGGATCATGTGTTGTTACAAATGAGGAAACATCGAACCCGGCAACTCACAGCTACTCGCTTAAATGGACTACACCCGGTCAATGGGATGGCCCAATCTGGGAGTTAAGCAGATCAGTTAGCTTAATGGAACAGTGGGCAATCGATACACTGAAATTTAAAATTAAAGCCCCGGCCGGTATTGGTGATTTGAGAATCATTTTTCAGGATGAGGATGAAGATGGTGTTGCAACCGGCGATTATCCATTTGATGCAGTATATATTTTAAGAGCAGATGATATGAATTATGACGGAACATGGAAGTCACTTGAAATTCCACTTATTAACTTTGACAGAAATGCCGGCGTTTGGGATGATTTAACATCTGCACAAGTTGATGGAGTTTTTGATACTACTAAAGTATTGAAATTTAAAATATTCAGAACGAATGATTCACGATGGCAAAACCAGGTTGTATATTTAGATGAAATCTGGACCGGTTCGCCGGTATTTGATGTTATGCCGCCTCAAGCCGTTGCAACAGTTCAAGGAAGTGCTGCCGGAAATTATAACAATGTTGTTTTGTGGGAAGACGTACCTTTCGAAAATGGTGAAGTATATGATATTTATTGCAGCCAGAACCCGATTACCGATTTAACATCCGAAGACGTGGATCATATTGGTAAACAAATACCGGAAGGTACTCAAATGATTGACCACCCATTATTATCACCCTTAACCGATCAAAATGTTACCTATTATTATGCCGTTGTTTGTACAGATGCAGCCGGTAACGTTGGAGAAATGACCGCAACATCTTCAGGTGCAACTAACCTTGCAAAAGGTGTACCGGTAATTAATGACGGGGCTCCTTCAAGTTTTGCCGCCGATGGTGATTTATCAGAATGGAGCGCCATCAAACCGTTTACAATTTCCCAGGCAGAAGGCACTACTCATATTCCCGATGGTTACGGTTATACTTTGGACAATGATAATGATTTTTCTTTTGATGTCTATTTAGCTGTCGATCAAACTAATTTATATGTAGGAATTGATGTAGATGATAATATCCTTTACGAAGATCCTACTAATAATCTTGATCTTTCTTATCTCTATGATGGTGTTGATGTATTTTTAGGATTGTATGATTGGAGAGGCGAATCACATACAAGTTATCAGAAAGGTGAAGAAACAGATTACCACTTTAGATTTAACCAATGGGGAGTAATATTAGATCAAGCCGGCGGAGGAACGATTTTAGATAATACTTCTTCCGATTTTAAATTTGTCGAAAAATTCCCGGCCGGTTACAAAATGGAAGCTAAAATTCCTTTTGAAGCAATTGCCACAAAACTATCAACCGGGCACACGTTTGTACCTAAACTTGGTATGAGAATACCATTAGACTTTATTGGTAACGACAATGATGCTACCGAGCCGGATAAAACAAGAGAGTGTGTACTTACCTACTCGGCAAAAAGTAATGATATTTCTTATATGAATGTATCTGTATGGACACATTCGTGGATCGGCACAGAATGGACTGTTGGAGTTGAAGAAGACGGACAAAATGATCTGTTACCTTTCGAATACAAACTAACTCAAAACTATCCGAACCCGTTTAACCCGTCAACGGAAATTTCATTCAGTTTGAAGAACCATGGCAATGTGATGTTAAAAGTTTATGATGTTCTTGGAAGGGAGATAAAAACTTTAGTAAACGAATTTAAGAACGCCGGTAACTATAAAGTTAATTTCGACGGCGGAAATCTTCCTTCAGGAATTTATTTCTGCCAAATGATTTCGGGCAGTTACACAAACACAATTAAAATGATGTTGCTCAAATAATTTGCCTTTCCTTATTTGTTGGGATGCAGTATCTATCTGGCTGCATCCCATTTTTTTTATTTTTAGATTATTTCAGTCGTTGAATTACTATGTAACTTTTGTGACAAACCGCTCAAAAATTGTTAAGGATTCGTCAATGAAAAAAACATTGGTTTTGCTGACATTTCTTTTTGTGATTTCAGCTGTAAGTATCTATCCGCAAGAACTTAATATTATCCCGAAACCGGTAAATCAAGTTATACTAACCGAAAAATTCAATTTGCATAATGAGTGCCCGATAATTATTCCCCAAGGGAACAAAGAACTAAAGAGACTTGCCGAATACTTGAAATTTGATTTTGAAAAACGGACCGGCTTTAAACTAAAAATTGATTTTGGTAAGAAGAGTAAAGGGATTCAACTGAAATTAGATACTTCTATTAAAGAAACTGACGGATACAAATTAGTTGTTGGTGATGATAATATCATTTTATCGGGAAATAATTACAAAGGAATCTTATACGGGATTCAAACGATGAAGATGATTTTGTCACGCGATCAAGAATTCTATTTGCCGGGATGTAATATTATAGACTATCCCCGTTATCCGCATCGAGGATTTATGCTCGATGCAAGCCGGCATTTTCAATCGGTTGGTTTTGTTAAGAAAGTTTTGGATATGATGGCATTACTAAAATTAAATGTATTTCACTGGCATTTAATAGATGATGAGGGCTGGAGGATAGAAAGCAAAAAATATCCCAAGCTGAATGAGATTGGATCTTACCGCGACTCGCTCTACGCCGTTGAAAGGAACGGTTATTATACTCAAGCAGAAATTAAAGAAGTGCTGAAGTATGCCCGTGAACGTTACATCAAAGTTATTCCCGAAATTGAAATGCCCGGTCACTCGCGTTCGGTTATGGCAAGTTACCCTGAATTGCTCTGCCTAACCGGTGAAGGCGGAAAAACATATTGTGCCGGCAATTTGAAAAGCTATGAGTTCTTGAAAAATGTTATCACTGAAATTCTTGATCTATTTAAACCGGAAATAATTCATGTCGGCGGTGATGAGAGACCGAAAGGTGTTTGGGAAAAATGTCCTGACTGTAAGCAAATGATTATTGATAAAAATCTTGCTAATGAAGATATGCTGCAAAATTATTTTATGAAAGAGATATGCGATTTTATCAGCAAGAAAGGAGTTAAAACATTTGCATGGGCGGAAAATATAAAAGATGGCATTCCGGATAATCAAATTGTTGAAGGATGGCACCCCGGTGAATCATGGGATGCGGCAAACCGCGGTTACTATACCGTGAATGCCGATAATTGGTTTACGTATTTTGATTATCCAAGTTATCCGAGAAATGATAGACCGGATTGGATGCGAGTTTTAAATTTAGAAACAGCATATTCCTTTAATCCAACACCCGATAGTTTGCAAGAAAGCCAGCATAAATATGTTCTTGGAAGTGAGTGTGCATTGTGGACAGAATTGGTGCTCGAAAATGATGTGCAATACCAGTTGTTTCCAAGAATTTTAGCTTTCTCAGAAGTTGTGTGGAGTTTACCGGAAAAAAATTATGAGCAGTTTCTTTATCGAGTTAAAAAAGTAAAACCTTATATCAACTCAATCGGATTTGAATTTGAAAAAGGTGCATGGTAAACTTTTGTTCTAAGTTAATAAGTGGCTTGATGGTACAAAGCTATACAGTGTATAATAACTGATTGAACAAATAATTAATTTATGTAAGTAAATTACCGGACAATAAAACTAATTGAGTGACTCATGAAAAAATTTGTATTGAGTTTTTGGATTATCGGTTCACTATTAACAGCACAAACCAACCTGAAACATTTTGATACTTCGCTTTCCATCGATGAGCGTGTTAATTATTTAATCGGCTTGATGACGGTTCAGGAAAAAATTTCCCAGATGAATCATGATGCACCGGCAATTGAACGCCTTGGAATCCCAAAATATAATTGGTGGAGCGAATGCCTACACGGGGTAGCGAGAAATGGATTGGCAACAGTATTTCCTCAAGCTATCGGATTAGCGGCTACTTGGGATAAAAGTTTGATGCTAAAAGTTGCAAGCACGATTGCCGATGAAGGACGTGCTAAATACAATGATGCTGTTGCAAACAATAAACGCGGCATCTATCAAGGAATAACTTTTTGGTCGCCTAACATAAATATTTTCCGCGATCCGCGTTGGGGACGCGGCATGGAAACCTATGGCGAAGACCCGTACTTAACCGGACAAATGGCGGTTCAATTTATAAAAGGGTTGCAAGGTGATGATCCTAAATATTTTAAAACAATCGCTACAGTAAAACATTTTGCTGTTCACAGCGGACCGGAACCTGACCGGCATACATTTGATGCAATTGTAAGTGAATATGATTTACGGGAAACATATCTGCCGGCTTTTAAAACATCGATACAAAAAGGCAACGTCCAATCATTAATGTGTGCGTACAACCGTTTCCGTGGCGATGCTTGCTGCGGTAATGACCCTTTGCTCGATAATATTTTGCGCAATGAATGGGGATTCAAAGGTTACGTCGTTTCCGATTGCTGGGCAATATCGGATATTTATCAATATCATAAACTTACTAAGGATGCTTCGGAAGCTTCTGCTATTTCTGTGAGAGCCGGTACCGATCTTGAATGCGGCAGTTCATATCCATCTCTCAATGAAGCTGTGCAAAAAGGATTGGTTAGTGAAGATGAAATTAATATTGCATTGAAAAGATTGTTTAAAGCGCGGTTCATGCTTGGTATGTTCGATCCGCCGGAAATGGTTCCATTCTCTAAAATTGGTCTGGATCATCTCAATACTGAAGAGAATAATAACCTGGCACTACAAACCGCAAGAAAATCGATTGTATTGTTGAAGAATGAAAATAAACTTTTGCCGCTAAATAAGGATTTAAAAGCGATTGCAGTAATTGGACCTAATGCAAATGACGAAGAAACTTTGCTTGGTAATTATAACGGAACACCTTCAAACCCGGTTACACCTTTGAATGGTATATTGAAAAAAGTAGGTAAGAACACAAAAATAATTTTTGAAAAAGGGTGCGATCTTGCCGATAACATGCCGTACTTAGAAGTAATCCCGGCCGATTTTCTTTTTACTTCTGCTGATAAAAAAGAAAACGGACTTTCGGCGGAATATTTTGATAATCTTAAACTTGAAGGTGATCCGGTTCTTAAAAGAGTAGATAGAAAAATTGATTTTAAGTGGCTCCAAAATTCTAAAGATAATGTTTATGAAGGAAATAAAAGTGTAAGATGGACAGGTTATTTAATTCCTACTGCATCGGGTAATTACAATCTTGGCGGATACGGATTCAACGGGTTTAGAATTTACCTTGATGACACTTTGTTGGTCTCGTTTGATGGTGAACATCATCCAAATAAAATTTATAAGCCGGTACACCTAGAGAGCGGCAAAGCATATAAAATACGTATCGAGTTCTACGCATTTACGAGGTATGGGCAAATGCAATTACTATGGACTGCACCTGATAACAATGCCGAAGAACGTGCTCTAGATGCTGTTAAGAAGTGTGACGTTGCAATTTTATTCATGGGACTTTCGCCGCGTCTTGAAGGTGAAGAAATGAACGTTCCGGTGCCCGGTTTTGCCGGCGGAGATCGTTTGACCCTTGATTTACCATCGACCCAAGAAAACTTGATTAGAAAAATTTACTCACTTGGCAAGCCGACAATATTGGTATTGCTGAACGGAAGTGCGTTAAGTATTAATTGGGAGTATGAAAATATTCCGGCAATTGTAGAAAGCTGGTACGGCGGTCAAACTGCCGGTGATGCAATCGCAGATGTTTTGTTCGGCGATTATAACCCGGCCGGTAAGTTACCGGTTACATTTTATAAATCGGTAGATCAATTACCTGATTTCAAAGATTATGATATGAGAAGTTCCAATGATCTGGTTGTTAACAAAAAATCACCCGGCAGAACCTATAGATATTTCGAAGGTGAAGTTCTTTATCCTTTTGGATTTGGTTTAAGTTATTCTTCGTTTGAAATTAAAAACCCGGTATTAAGTTCTGATAAATTTTGTGAAGGAGACACACTTAAATTAACTGCGGATGTTGTAAACACCGGTAAAGTAGCCGGGGAAGAAGTTGTTCAATTATATGTTGAAGGTAATAGGAAACCGGGTGAGGGTGCCATCAAATCCTTGAAAGGTTTTGAAAGGATTCAATTGAACCCGAATCAAACTAAAAAAGTTACGTTTGATATTACTTCCGAAACATTGCAAGAATATTTGGAAGGGAAAGGAATGATGGTTGATAAAGGCGAACATGTCTTGATGATCGGTTCTTCATCATTGGATCCTAACATGAAGAGCATAAGTGTTATTGTTGAGTAAGTGAAGCCCGGTAAATGTTTAGATTACAAATTGTGAGTTAGCAAATGCAGTTTCTGCGGTTACTTTTTTCACTTTTAATTTTAATGAATCCGATTTTGATGAATGGAAAAAATAACCGTAATAGCGAGTTGGTGAAAACATATTGTAATCCGGTAGGGATTAGTTATAGATTTTGCTTAGATAAACCATCGCGCCGTGAAGCGGCAGACCCGACTGTTATTTTGTTCAAAGATGAATATTTTTTGTTTGCTTCAAAGTCCGGAGGATATTGGCATTCAAAGGATTTAATTAATTGGAATTTAATTGAGACCGGTGATTTACCTACTGAAGAGTATGCGCCTACTGCTGTCGTTATGGACGATACAGTTTTTTTTATGGCAAGTGGTGAAAAAAGTCCCATCTATAAAACCAATGATCCAAAGACCGGTAGGTGGGAAGTTGTTAATCCCGGATTTCCTTTTTCGGTAACGGACCCGGATTTGTTTTATGATGACGGAAGGCTCTATTTATATTATGGCTGTTCAAACAAAGAGCCGCTTTACTGTGTAGAATTAGATTTGAATAATAAATTGGAACCGATTGGAATACCGGTAAAATTATTCGGTGTTAATACGGAAATTCATGGATGGGAAAGGCAAGGAGATTTCAACGAGCTGACTTTGGCACCATGGCTTGAAGGAGCGTGGATGAACAAACACAACGGGTTATATTATTTACAATATGCAGCGCCGGGAACAGAATTTAAAACTTATGCCGATGGAGTTTACACATCAAGGAATCTATTTGGACCGTTTGAATATCAAAAAAGTAATCCGTTCTCATTAAAACAAGGAGGGTTTCTTTGCGGTGCCGGTCACGGTAGTACCTTTGAAGATAAGAATGGAAATCTTTGGCACATCACAACACAAACTATTTCAGTCAAACATATATTCGAACGCAGAATTGGAATTTTTCCGGCTGGGTTTGATGATGATGGAGTGATGTTTACAAAAACAGCATGGGGTGATTATCCACAGTATATGTATGATGAAAAACGAAATCAACTTGAAAGTGCTTTCACCGGCTGGATGCTTCTATCTTATAAGAAAAAAGCTTGGGCGTCATCCGAAATTGATTTGCTGCCGGTAATGAACGCATTTGATGAAGATATTAGAACATACTGGAGTGCTAAATCCGGCAATAAGGGAGAATGGTTAAGTGTTGATCTTGGAGAAGAATCAACCGTTAATGCGTTGCAGATCAATTTTGCCGAACATGAAACTAATCTTTACGGAAGATCAGACAAAATTTATTATCAATATACCATTGAATATTCTACCGATGGAAAAATTTGGCGTCTGCTGGTAGATAAGAGTGAAAATAAAATTGATATGCCCCATGATTATATTGAATTGGATTCACCGGTACGAGCGAGATATTTAAAACTCAATAACATTCATGTTCCGGATGGCAAGTTTGCGGTTTCCGGTTTTAGAATTTTTGGTAAAGGGTATAAACACAAACCAAAAGTTGTTGATGAATTTGAAATTGTTAGAAATGAACTGGATAAATGCAATGTCGAAATTAAATGGAACGAAGATAAACTTGCTACGGGATTTGTTATTAATTATGGTGCCGGGCAAAAAAAACTCTATCACAGTTTAATGGTTTATGGTTCAAATTCTGTTACATTGAAAAGTTTGAACTCAGATTACGATTATTATTTCTCGATTGATAGTTTTAATGAAGGCGGAATAACTAAGGGTATAATAATCAAAGTTGCCGGGAAATGATTGGGCTGAAAAAAATAAACTTCTTTCGATATTAAAAAGAAATCTTTATGAATAAATTATCATTGGTAATTATTTTACTCCTTATTGCCGGTACCACACCAACACGTACCTTTAGCAAAAACTATTGGAGCGGCGAAGTTAGAACGCGACAATCTATTTTGTATGGTAGGATTGAAATAAGAATGAAATCTGCTTCTGCGAGCGGTATAACATCAACACTGTTTACTTATAACACCAACTCCAGTGTCTATAACGAAATTGATATCGAAATAATGGGAAAGGATAATGATGAAGTGCAATACACAACCTTCACACCTGATCAGAGCGGTGTGAATTATAAGCAGAAAGTAAGTTTTAATCCGCATGCTGCATTTCACGTACATGCAATTGAATGGACTCCCGATTATGTTGCTTGGTACGTTGACGGACACGAAATACATAGAGATAATTCCGCACGGATCCAGGAATTATATTTGCCGCAAGCAATAATGATGAATTTTTGGGCGCCTAATTCTGTCGAATGGGCGGGCACTTTGAACGAAGGAAATCTGCCGCTCTACGCTATGTACGATTGGATAAAATATTATGAATACACACCCGGAACAAATGATAATTTTACATTGAACTGGTCGGATAATTTTGATTCATTCGATGACAACCGCTGGATGAAATCTACTTCAACCTTTGCTGCAAACTATTGCGATTTCAAACCGCAGAACGTTTTGGTAAAAGATGGCTATTTACTTTTATGTATGACTAAAGCGAACCAAACCGCAAGCTATACCGGTACTATTGCAGATAATGACGTTGATGCGCCATACCCGATGAGCGGATGGTTATTTAATGACCGGATGGTTATTAAATTTTCGGAAGAAGTAGATGAAATTTCCGCAACAAACACTTCTAATTATATCACGCTTGGTTTAACATTATCAAACCCGGTTCTGGATGAATCTAAACGAAAAGTTACTTTTGCCGTAAGCGGTGCAGCGGCCGATAAAACATATACAATTATTGTTCTGAATATTAAAGATTTGGCACCGCAGCCAAATCAATCGACTTCTAAGACGTTAAATATCAGGAGCGTTTATTCATGCCCGGTAATAGTTGATCTTGGTAATGATGCTGCAAGTATAAATGGTTCACTCAAGGATCAGAAGTGGGATGAGACAAAAGAATACGGAACAATAGGCGGTACACTCAGAAATGAAAATGACATTTTATCTCCCGGTGAATATTCTTTTCTGTTTGATAACGCCTCAGAGAAATTAACTTTTTACCGGCACCGGCTGCGTAACGGAAAATATAAACTCAAACTCTTTTTTGCAGAGTCTATTTATAATCAAGTTGGCGGTAGGGTTTTTGATATTTATGTGAATGGGAATCTTATGATAGAAAACTTAGACATTTTCAGCGAAGCCGGATTGAATAATTCCCTAGAAAAAGTTATTGATGAAATCGAAGTAGATGATAACATCCTTGAAATATATTTTAAACCGGATACCGGTCAATCTATTTTGCATGGGATATTAATAGAAGAGGTTACAACTTCTGTTGAAGAATCCGGTGGTTACATTCCAACACTTTTTGAACTCAAGACTTTTCCGAATCCTTTTAATCCAACAATTACAATCGAATACTCTATCCCAACCCCTTCCATATCCCTCCCCTTAGTAAGGGGAGTGACCCAGGGTGGGGTTGTAACATTAAAAGTATACAACATTCTGGGACAAGAAATCGCAACACTTGTTAACGAATATCAACAGCCGGGAAATTACAAAGTGAAATTCGATGCGAGTCATTCCGGGCGAAGTCCGGGAATGCCAAGCGGAATTTATTTTGTCGCCCTCGAAACAAAAGATAGGAGAATTTCCCAAAAAATTGTTCTTTTGAAATGATTTGATTAACTACCTCCGGATTACTGTTGATAGCTGATTAGTGTTTTGTAAATATTGTTTAATTTTCGGAGTAATTTTTTTGAAATCTACTACTAGATATGAAAAAATTGACTGAAGATACGCTGACCAAAAAACCGACAAGATTAAAACTCTTTCCAGGTAATGATAAATATTTCCAGATTTTTGACATGTATCCCCAACCTATCTTAATAATTGATCCGGAAGATTTATCTATAAAAGATGTAAATAAGGCCGCATCAGCTTTCTATGGATTCGATCGCAATCATTTTCTTAAGAAAAGTCTTTATAATATCGACCCTTCGTTAATAGACAAATCGAAAGGTTACATTTCAAAGTTATTTAAACAGAAGAGTTTTGTATCGCAGCACAAAATTAAAGATGAATCAACACATCAAGTAAATATATCATGCGGCACGTTGCATGAAAAAGATAGAACTTATTATTTACTATTTGTTAACAAGGATGTAAGTACTGGTAATAAGTCATTAAGCAAGTCGTTGAAGCAAGCGATAGAAAAAGGTGATAACTATTTATCGCTTCATGAGAATGATAAAAGTCTTATTGCTCTCTCTTCAGCTTTATTGGAGTCAATCCGTTACCCGGTGTTAGTAAGAGATAGTAATAAAGTATTTTTCAGCTGTAACACAGAGTTTGAAAAGCTGCTGGGTTATAGCAGAAATTTTATGGTGGATAAAGATATACAAGAATTATTCAACGGAGAGTTAGCGGCACAGACCGAAAGATTAGACAAACAATCATTAACACAGAAACAATCATCTTTCAATGAAATTTCTTTAACTAAGGATAACGGCATAGAGAAAAAATATTTAATAACAACGACCCCTATTTACCTGGCGAATAACAAGTTATCATTTATTATCAGTGTCTTTACCGATATTTCGGTTTCAGCATTGATGCAAAACAGCGAAAAAATTTTTTCTGAAAGAGAGAAACAGCTTAATGACCTAAAATTAAGATTCTTATCAACTACTTCGCACGAATTTAGAACCCCGTTAACAACCATTCTAACGTCATCAGAATTACTTTTGATGATTGGCAGAACCCTAAACGAAGAAAGGTATGTTGAGTATATTTATCAAATTCAGAATGCAGTTAATTATATGACAAGTCTGCTCGATGATATTCTTGCGGTAAATAAAACAGAGGTTGGAAAATGGAAATTCAGTCCTTCTGAAATTGATCTGTATGATTTTCTCCATAAGTTAGTTGAAGAAGCAAAAAATAACGGAACGCCGAATCACAATATTATTATTGACTATAAATTAAAAGACAAGAATGCTATCGTGGATAATAAACTACTTCAGCATATTCTTTCTAATCTTTTATCTAATGCAGTTAAATACTCACCTGACGGAGGAGATATTATTTTAAAAGTTAAAGCTTCAAAATCTGATCTTGATTTTATCATTATCGATAAAGGAATAGGTATTTCGAAAAAGGATCAGAAAAATTTGTTCGAAACTTTTTATAGGGGACACAATACCGGCAAGATTGAAGGTACCGGGTTAGGATTATCGATTGTCAAACGTTGCGTTGATTCTCACGGAGGTAAGATTAATTTCAAGAGTGAATTGAATAAAGGTTCTATCTTCACTGTTTCTATTCCGATGATGACAATAATTTAATATAGTTTAACAGAATATAAACCAATATAGTATGAAAAAAATATTAGTTATAGAAGATGAAGAACCCGTAAGAACGGGCATTAAGGATTTACTCGAAATAAAAAATTATAAAGTTTTTGCTGCTGAAAGCGGTGCTGAAGGATTAAAATCCGCTAAAGAAAATCTTCCTGATCTTATCATATGCGATATCAAAATGCCGGGTATGGACGGGTATGAAGTATTAAAACGAATTAGCAAAGAAGAAATTCTTTCTCCCATTCCGTTTATTTTCCTTACAGCTAAAACAGAAATGTCCGAACTGAGGTATGGAATGAATTTAGGCGCGGATGATTATATTACCAAACCATTCATGGCTACCGATTTATATAAAGCTGTTGAAGTAAGACTAAATAAAAGTGAAAGAGTTAAAAAGAAAAGCAGTTCTTCAAAAGTTACAGTTGAAGATGCGGAATCTAAAAAGAACATCGGCGAACACCTATTTATTACAGAGGGGAACAAACCCCAGTTTGTTAAGATTCATGATATTGAATGTATAACCGCATTCAATGAATACACCAATGTTTACCTGAATAATTCGAAAAAATTGATAATTAGAAAATCCCTAAAAGAATGGGAAAGCGCTCTGCCGGACAGCATGTTTATCAGGATTCACAGATCAACCATAATAAATTTTGAGCATGTAGATAGGGTAGAAAAATTTTACGACAGATCATATTTAGTTTTTCTAAAAAATATCAAACAGCCGTTTATCATAAGCCAGCGATATCTAACAAAACTCAAAAAGAATCTCTTCTTCTGAGAGAGTACAGCTTACTTATCTTTTGTTACAAACTCACAGCATATTTAACGCGTTTACTGCATTTTATGCAATAGGGTATTTATCTTTAATTACTTTTGCCGTAAATAAAAGTGGATTCTTTAAAGTTTTCATTACTATTATATTGATTATAAAACTTAATTTGAGTCATTATGCAGTTAACAATAACCGACCTTGTAGTAATATCGTTATACTTCGTCTTTAACTTATTGATCGCACTCTGGCTCCGTAAAAGAGCTACGCAAAATGTTAGCGAGTTTTTTATTGCCGGTAAAAAAGTTTCGTGGTGGCTTGCCGGCACATCAATGGTTGCTACTACTTTTGCCGCTGATACTCCGCTGGTCGTAACCGGTCTGGTTGCTACAAACGGCATTGCCGGTAACTGGATCTGGTGGAGTATGGCTTTCAGCGGAATGTTAACCGTGTTCTTTTATGCCAAACTTTGGAACCGCTCCGGCGTTTTGACGGATGTTGAATTTGCCGAGATTAGGTATAGCGGAAAACCGGCAACCTTCTTGCGCGGATTCAGAGCTGTTTATTTAGGATTGCCAATCAATCTTATAATTATGGGATGGGTCAATCTTGCAATTGCAAAAATTTTAATGAGTGTTTTAGGAGTCTCCAAAATTGAAGCACTCGGCATTGCTTTATTAATAATGTTTATCACTGCTTCAATTTCTACGATCTCCGGTTTGTGGGGAGTTTTGTGGACCGACCTATTCCAGTTTGTTTTGAAAATGGGAATGGTAATAGCTCTTGCAATCTTTGCCATACATGCAAGCGGTGGAATGAATTCGTTGATAGGAAAATTGCATGAAATCGATAAAGCTAGAGATCCCTCAAGTTCCATATTATCTTTTGTGCCCGATATTAATTCTGCATGGATGCCGATGATTACATTCTTCGTGTTCATTGCGGTGAATTGGTGGGCTTCATGGTATCCTGGTGCAGAACCCGGCGGTGGCGGTTATATTGCACAAAGAATTTTTTCCGCTAAGGATGAAAAACATTCCTTGCTTGCAACTCTTTGGTTTAACATTGCTCATTATGCAATAAGACCCTGGCCATGGATTCTTGTTGCTTTAGTTGCTGTAGTAAGATTTCAGAATGATCAGCAATTTATCGACGATCCGGAATCGGGTTACATAAGAATTCTGCTTAGCGATCTGCCTATCTATTTGAGGGGATTGATGCTTGCTGCATTTGCAGCAGCTTACATGTCAACTATCGGAACACAGTTGAATTGGGGGGCAAGTTACATAGTTAATGATGTGTACAAAAGATTTTTCGTTAAAGATAAGACAGAAAAACATTATGTGAAAATTTCGCAAGCGGTAACAATGCTGCTCATGCTCTGTTCGGTCGTAGTTACTTTTTATATGGATTCGATTGCTAATGCCTGGAAAATTTTGATGGCTGTTGGTGCCGGTACCGGACTTGTATATATACTTAGGTGGTTCTGGTGGCGGATAAATGCATGGAGTGAAATATCGGCAATGAGCGCAGCATTTATAACATCATTGGTTTTGCAATTCGGATTTCATTATAATGAAAATGACCCACGCGAGTTTGCTATTCTTCTTTTAATTACTGTGGCAGTTACTACAATGGTTTGGCTGGTAGTTACTTTTTTAACCGATCCGGAACCGAAAGAGGTGTTATTAAAATTCTATAGGAAAGTTAGACCCAACGCAGCAATGTGGGGGCCAATTGCAAAGGAAGCGGTTGATGTAATTCCCGAAAGAGACGGAATATTCAACTTAATAAATTGGCTAACGGGTGTAGCGATGATTTACTCCTTTTTGCTCGGCATCGGGAAGATAATTCTTGGAAGCGAGACGTTTGGAATATTGCTTACCTTGCTCGGTTTTGTACTTGGCGGAATAATTTATTATAGAATGAACAAGAAAGGTTGGCAGACTCTAAAACAGTAGAATATGGTTTAAAATTATCTATAAAAAATTAATACATAATTGATAGAAAAAGGAGTTGATAAATGGACGACAGTCCGTATGATGATAAACATATAGAAAATATTTCAAAAGTTGAAGAATATTATCTTGGCGTATCAGGTAAGAAAATTATATACAGTCCAACAGAAAAAATTCCGGTTATCCAGGTTAATAATTTCCCCGAACTTGGCAGATTAACGGCATTACGTTTTTTAGAATGGGTTCAGCAAAATCCTAATGGAGTTATATCTTTGCCTACCGGTAAAACACCCGAACATTTTATCAAATGGGTTGGTTATTACTTAAAAAACTGGAATCACAAGAGTGTTACTGAAACATTTGAAAAAATCGGATTAGACCCCTCTATTAAACCAGATATGCAGAGTTTACGTTTTGTTCAGATAGACGAATTCTATCCGATCGATTCATTCCAGCATAATAGTTTTTACTATTACATACAGAAATATTATTTCCGCAATTTTAATCTTGATCCTAAGAAAACACTACTAATTAATGTTAACGAAATTGGTACGGCGGATAACCTACCGTTAGATCAGGTTTTCCCGGAGAAAGTAGTTGACTTATCGCTACGAACAAGATGGGCGAGCAGTCGTTTAGAAAGGATTCAAAAACGAACCATTGAAATTGTTGACGAGTTTTGTACTAATTATGAAAGAAAAATTAGGGAGATGGGTGGAATTGGTTTCTTCCTCGGCGGCATTGGTCCTGACGGTCACATCGGTTTTAATATTCAAGGGAGCGATCATTTTTCAACAACACGTTTAATAGCAACCAATTACGAAACCCAGGCAGCAGCTTCTGGCGATTTGGGTGGTATTGAAATTGCACGCAACCGGTTAGTAATTACTATTGGGCTTGATACAATAACATATAATGAAAATGCCGTTGCAATAATTATTGCTGCCGGTGAAGCGAAAGCAAATATTATCCGGGATTCAATTGAGAACACACAGCAGAATAAATATCCGGCAACAGTTCTGCAGAAACTTAAAAATGCAAAATTTTATCTTACGCATGGTGCATCGTTACGGTTACGTGAACGCCGGTACGATGATATGGCAAAGGAAGAAACACTTTCACAATTTTCTGTGGAAAGATCGATCATCAATCTTGCCGTTGAAAAACAAAAAGAAGTTCTCGATTTGACCGACAAAGATTATAATGCAGACAAGTTTGGTAAATTAATTCTCGAGCGTACCGGTTTAACCGCAAAAGAGATTAACGAATCGATTCACAGTTCGGTATCCGAAAGATTTAAGAAGGGAATTTCTTTAGTTGAAAATGAAACCATACTGCATACCGGGCCGCATCATGACGATATTATGCTGGGATATTTGCCGTACATAGTTCATCTTGTACGAACTGCATCGAACTCACATCACTTTGTAACGTTAACAAGCGGGTTTACCGCCGTGACTAATTCTTACATGCTCGATATTATGGAGAACTTGAAAACTCACTTAGACAGCGAGGAATTCAAGTCAAAGTTTTCCGAAAAATATTTTGACCCGGCATTTCATGAAGGGAAAAACCGCGACGTGAATCTATACCTTGATGGTCTTGCCTCTCACAGCAGAACAATAAAAAGAGAGGCGCTTGCAAGCAGAGTGCTTCGTTATTTAATTGAAATTTATGAAGAAGATAATCTAAACTATCTCGTTGATCGTGTTGATGAATTGATAAATTACTTTAAGACACAATACCCGGGTAAAAAAGATATTCCGCATGTTCAAAAATTGAAAGGTATGCTTCGCGAATGGGAAGAAGAAATTGTATGGGCTTATTTTGGATTTAATAACAGCAATGTATCCCACATGCGTTTGGGTTTCTACCAGGGTGAAATGTTTACTGAGAATCCCGAAGAATCACGTGATGTAGTACCAATACTAAATTTATTGAGAAAAGTTAAACCAACAATTATAACAGTAGCACTTGATCCCGAAGGAAGCGGTCCCGATACCCACTACAAAGTTTTACAAGCCATAACAGAAGCTCTTAGGTTGTATGAAAAAGAAGCGGATGTTTCCAGGCTTCGGATTTGGGGTTATCGAAATGTTTGGTACCGCTTTCACCCGGCAGAAGCAAATATTTATGTGCCGGTAAGTTTAAATTCTTTTGCTATTCTTGAAAACATTTTCATGAACAGCTACGGTTCGCAAAAAGATGCGAGCTTCCCAAGTTATGAATACGACGGACCGTTTTATAGGTTAGCACAAAATATCCAGGTTGATCAGTATAGAACAATCAGGTTATGTCTTGGTAAAGATTTCTTTCTTAAACATCCCATACCGCGTGTAAGAGCTGCGCATGGTATGGTTTATTTAAAAGAATTGACGGTTGAAGAGTTCTATACAAAATCTATTGAAATTAAAAAGATGACAGAAACCGGGTAAGCATTACAATAAGATTTTGAATGATGCAAAAATTTTACGCAGAATTAGTTTTTAAAGAATAATTGATAATAAGCAACCATTATTGCTAGGTAGGTTTTTCAAATATGGACTCAACTCAAGTTGTACTAGGTATTGATATAGGCGGTACAAATACTGCTTTTGGATTAATTGACGAAAAAGGTAAATGTTATTTAAATGACCAGATAGAAACAGATCGGCATAGTTCGGTAGAATCTTTTTTGATCAAACTTTTTGAAACTTTCAATTCGCAGTTTAAGCTGATCAAAAATAATTTTGAGTTAATAGGAATTGGTCTTGGAGCTCCTTCAGCAAATTATTTTAAAGGTACAATCGATAACCCGACAAATTTTAGCTGGGGTTATGTTGATATAGTAAAATTAATACAAACTCAATATGCCTTACCGGTAGTAGTAACAAACGATGCAAATGCTGCGGCTATCGGCGAATTAAAATACGGTGCAGCAAAAGGTTTGAACAATTTTATCGAGATAACTTTAGGTACCGGTCTCGGCAGCGGCATTGTTGTTAACGGTTCGCTATTCCATGGTCATGATGGTTTTGCCGGCGAACTTGGTCATATGATTATAGAAGACAACGGCAGAATCTGCAATTGCGGAAGAAGGGGTTGTCTTGAAACTTATGTTTCCGCCAATGGAATCAGAAGAACCGTTTTTGAATTACTGTCTGTTTATTCAGTAGAAAGCTGTTTAAGGGGTTATTCATATAATTCGCTTACGTCAAAATTGATTTATGAAGCTGCATTAGAGAATGATGAAATAGCAAAGACGGCTTTTGAACGTACAGCCGAAAAACTTGGCAAAGCTTTGGCAAATTATGTCGTGCTTCTTAACCCGGAGGCTATCGTTTTATTCGGCGGATTAGCATTAGCCGGTGATCAAATACTAAACCCGCTAATTAATCATTTTGAAAATAGTTTGCTCAATCTCTATAAAGGCAAAGTTAAAATTTTACTTTCCAGTCTAATGGAATCAAAAAATGCAGCTATACTTGGTGCCGCAGCTATTATCTGGGACGAAATCCATAAGAAAAGCCGTGATCTGCAAATGCAAGTAATAACTTAATCAAAGATTTATTACAAAATAAAATTGTAGGAATTATGAACCGGAAAAAAGTTACGCTTGGAATTGAAATTGGGGGCACGCAAACATCCTTTGGCCTGGTAGATATTTCAGGAAATTGTTATATAGAAAGTAAAATTCCTACCAAGGCAAACGAATCACCCGAAGCATTGTTCGAACGGCTTTACAAAAAATTCAGCAAGGTTTACAAGGGGCAATCGGTTAAATATGAAATATTGGGGGTTGGCATTGGCGCACCGAGTGCAAATTATTATAAAGGCACGGTAGAATATTCATCGAACTTGAATTGGATTTATGTGAACATAATCGACCTTGCAAAAAAGTATTTTGATTTGCCGATTGTTATCGCCAATGATGCAAATGCAGCCGCTTTAGGTGAAATGAAATTCGGTGTTGCAAAAAAAATGAAAAATTTTATCCAGCTTACACTCAGCCGGGGATTTGGAAGCGGTATTGTGGTTGACGGCAATATTGTTTATGGAAGCGATGGATTCGCCGGTGAAATCGGGCACACAATTGTAGAAAAAAACGGGAGAAGCTGCGGCTGTGGTAGAAAAGGTTGTCTTGAAACCTATGTTTCTGTAGGCGGTCTTGTTAGGACTTATTATGAACTACTTTCCAAGACAAATGAAACAAGTGTTCTAAAAGAATTTTCGCCGAATCAAATTAATGCGGATTTAGTTTTGAGAGCAGCGAAGAACGGCGATAAACTTGCTATATCTGCTTTTGAATATACCGGGCAAATTCTTGGTGAAGCATTGGCAAATGTTATTGCTTATTTAAGTCCTGAAGCAGTTATTCTATCGGAAGGTTTGGCTGCTGCCGGCGATCTTCTGCTGACGCCGACTAAACATCACATGGAAAAAAATATGTTGAATCTCTTCCAGGGAAAGGTGGAGATTTTACTTTCGGGACTTGTAAAAGGAAATGTAGCAATACTTGGTGCTAGCGCTTTAAGCTGGCACAATATTCAAAAAAATAAATGACTATGCTTAACTAACAGTTATAATGCAGCTATCCAATTTTCAATCTGTAAGCGGTTTTGAAATTGTTAACAACAACATAAACTTACCATGAAAGCATTTCTTAGAATTTGCGCTCTCCTTTTTACCGGTTTATCAGTAATAACATATTCCCAAGGAATCGATGCTTATAAATATGTATCGCCGCTTCCAAATTCCAAATTTGTTACTAAGGAAACAAATATAATTTTGCGTTATGGCGAAAAGATTGATAGAAGTACGGTAACCGGGGAAATGAATATTCAAATTTTAGGAGAGAATAGCGGCATACACAATTTTGGCGCACTCCTTTCCGATGATGAAGAAACAATGGTTCTAAATATTGCAGTTCCATTTCAACCCGGCGAGACGGTAAAAATAATTTTTAATGCAGATGTAAAAACAATTTACGGACAAGTATTACCTTCATTTGAATATTCATTTAATATTTCTCCATTAAAAGAGAGACTTAGTTATTCAATACTTAAGAATTATGAAGAAATACCCGATAAACAAACCTTAACATTGCAAAAGGTTTCGCCAACTGTTGCCGCAGATTCTATCCCATCAGATTTTCCTCAAATAGAAATTAAAAATATCAATAACAATGCACCGGGTTATGTTTTTATCACAACTTCTTCCATTGTGGAAGGAGTGGGATATTATTTAACGATGATAAAAGATGACGGAACGCCTTACTATTATAAAAAGTTCGATAATCACTTCCCGGCAGATTTTAAAATGCAGCCAAATGGATTTCTCTCATATGCCGATATGCAGAATGATTATTTCTATGCCGGAGGCGGTGAAGCGGTTCACATACTAATGGATTCTTCTTATGCGGTCGTCGATTCATTTAAAATGGGAAACGGTTATGTTGCTGATGGACATGATTTTTTACTTCTTCCTAACGGGCATGCATTAATGTTTGCATATGATCTTCAGCAAGTAGATATGAGTGCACTTGTACCGGGCGGCAAACCCAATGCTTATGTTGCCGGGTCCGTAATCCAGGAAGTTGATGTGGAAGGAAATGTTGTTTTTCAATGGCGAAGCTGGGACCATGTTCAAATAACAGAATCATATTTTAATTTAACTTTAGCTGCATTCGATCCTATACATGCGAACTCGATTGAGTTTACGAGCGATGGAAATATTTTAGCTTCATTCAGAAATATCAGTCAGGTTATTAAAATTAACAGAGCAACCGGTGAAATGATCTGGAGACTCGGTGGAAAGGAAAATGAATTTACTTTTATAAATGAACACGCAGAAAATGCACCTCTCTATTTTTCCAGGCCGCACGGTGTTAGTGAACTGAACAACGGTAATATAACACTTTTCGATAATGGACTTGATCATTCGCCTCAATATTCCCGTGCTGTTGAATATAAAATAGATGAAACAAACAAAACCGCCGAACTTGTATGGGAGTATAAACATCCCATGGGTGTTTACGGTGCTACGCAAGGAAGTGTGCAACGGCTATCGAATGGTAACACACTAATTTGCTGGGGTAGTGCACCTAAAGCTAATAATTCGTGGCCGGGCGTGACCGAAGTTCATCCTGATGGAACGATAGCATATGAAATGTATTTCAAAGACAATGGGATGCTAACTCTGCACGCATTCAGACATCTATGGAAAACCAAAGACTATAGTAAGGTAACCGAGTACGAAATTTTGCAAGGAAACGAATATCAATTTAATAACAGTACAGACAGTACTTTTACAACTCTTAACGTAAACAGTTTTAACGGATCAGGTTATAATTCGGTAACTGTTACTAATTATCCGCATGCGCCGTATAAACCTGAGTTTGAAAATAAAGCGCCCATTGTTCTGGAGAGAAGGATTGTTATTAATGCCAATGAAATTTATGAGATCAATTGTGAATTAAGTTTCTACGCATCTAAGGTTATTGATCGATACAATGCAGAAAGCATCGTTATCTATCAAAGAGATATTGAAGGTAATGGTGTTTTTGTTCCACTGAATACAACATACAATAATGTTACAAAGCAGCTTTCTGCCAACATTACAAAATTCGGTGAGTTTATTTTTTGCATACCTGATAACACCAATTTGGCTAACTTGCCAACACTAACTTATCCGGCAAATTCTTCAACTGTGAACCAAACACTTCCGCTGGAGTTAAACTGGACGCCCAACGGATATGTAAATTCTTATCAACTTCAGGTTGCTTTGAATCCACAGTTTGAAAATCCAATTATAGACGCTGCTAATTTAACAGAAGCATTTTTTGTAATTGATTCACTAACTTACAACAGTACATATTACTGGCGTGTTAAATCTTTTAATTCAACAGTGAACAGTGATTGGTCTGAAACTTTTTCATTTACAACCGTTGCGCCGGAGGTGCAGATTACGATTCCGAACGGCGGTGAAAAATTTCAGAGAGGTCTAAAACACTATATTAAGTGGAATGATAATATCGCTGAAGATGTTGTTATAGAACTTTTAAGGAATAATGAAGTTGTTTCTGTTATTGATACAACTTCAAGTTCGGGTGTTTATCAATGGTCTGTTAGTCAGGGTGCTGCGATTAGTAACAATTATAAAATAAAAATAAAAAGTCTTATTGATGAAACTCTTTTTGACTACAGCGATTATACTTTCGAAATAATTGATACGACAACCTCTGTTGAGAATGAAGCGGATAATATTTATTCGTATAGATTGGAACAATGTTACCCTAACCCGTTTAACCCAAGCACAACAATTGAGTACATGTTACCAAATGTAGAGACGACCCGGCGGGTCGTCTTTACGACATTAAAAGTTTACGATATTCTCGGTAGAGAAATCGCTACTCTCGTAGATGAATACCAACAACCGGGGAAATATTCTGTAAAATTTAACGTAGAGACGCACCAAGGTGCATCTTTACCAAGTGGAATATATTTTTATACACTAATGATTCAAGACACTTCACTTCGTTCAGTGTTCAAAGAGACGAAGAAGATGTTACTAATGAAGTAGCACAAACGTTTTAACAGATTATTGATTCAACGACTAATTGTTTATCGTAAAATATTTGGCGGTTATATGATGCTGGTAGTTCTGGTGATCAAATTTTCTTAAAATCTCTTGGAGAAAATCCCATTAATTTTCTGAACACTCTTGAAAAGTAGAGCGGATCTTGAAATCCAATTTCAAAACAGATGTCTTTAATTCGCAAGTTACTAAATTGTAAAAGTTGGCAAGCTTTCTGAATTCTTAAGAATATAAAATATTCAAGCGGCGCATGATTTGTTTTCTTTTTAAATAAGTAAGTAAGATGCGAGACGGATAAACCGGCTCTGTTGGAGAGTTCTTTTAAAGTAAAATTTCTTTTCAAGTTGTTTGTCATAAATGAAATTACTTCATCAATAAGATCAACCTTTTTCTCTTTCAGACTCTTATTGATGTTTGAAGGGAATCTAAAACTTGCAAGCAAATGTCCCAGACAACAGTTGGAATAAACTATGTTATCATAAATATATCCATGTTCAAGGCTTGTGTACGTTTCGTAGAAAAGTGAAATTCTATGTTCGTTCCAGGCAATTTTCTGCGGTAGGATTTTCTTCCTATCGTTATAATTAAAAAACAAGCCGGCTTTTTTGCCGGTAAAATGTACCCAGAAGATTGTCCATGGATTATCAATATCGGAACCGTAGGAGTGGGCAACATCTT
Source organism: Bacteroidota bacterium (assembly GCA_040755055.1). Classification (GTDB taxonomy): domain Bacteria; phylum Bacteroidota; class Ignavibacteria; order Ignavibacteriales; family Melioribacteraceae; genus DYJK01. The sequence continues at coordinate 82,322 of JBFMBS010000001.1, read as the reverse complement.
TTGGAAGGATGAAAAACTGGTTATGTTCAACAAACTGTTTAACATTATTGATTTCAAACCATCCGCTCCCTTTAACACAGTAAATGAGAATGAATTGACCACATCCGTTAGTTCGTTTTCTGTAATGGTACTTTGCACTTGGATAGTAACCAATATCAGTTAAATAAAGATCGTTTAGATCCTTGTCTCTTTCGATCTTGTGTAAAATTTTACGGGGTATAACAATTGATTTCTGACCTTCGAAACCGTCTCGTTTCGTTTTCATATATGAAAGATTTAGTTAACTATAAAATAGAAATATCGTCCATCTTTTTCAGAAAATTATCCATACTAAATAAGAGTCAGAAAAATTATGTTGTATATTATTCATAATCTCGTAGGCTAAAGATGGGACAAAATATTGCTTACAATAAAAGTTACATCTATGCAATTTCATTAATTAGTGCAATGGGCGGATTACTATTCGGGTACGACTGGGTTGTTATTGGCGGCGCTAAACCATTTTACGAACTTTACTTTGGTATTTCAACAATTCCGGCTTTGCAAGGATGGGCAATGAGCTGTGCACTTGTTGGATGTCTTCTCGGTGCAGTTATTTCCGGTATGCTCAATAATAGATATGGTCTAAAAAAACTTTTAATTCTCGCGGCATTTATTTTTATTATTTCTTCAATCGGTACCGGCATATCGAATTCATTATATCAATTTGTTATGTGGAGAATCTTTGGAGGGGTAAGCATCGGGCTGGCTTCGAATTTATCACCTATGTACATTGCCGAGGTATCTCCGGCAGAATATAGGGGAAAATTTGTAACAATAAATCAGCTAACGATAGTAATTGGAATTCTTATTGCACAAATTACAAATTGGCTTATCGCCAAACCGGTTCCTACTGATTTCTCAACCGTGGAGATATTAAATTCCTGGAACGGACAGACCGGGTGGCGGTGGATGTTCTGGGCTACTGCTGTTCCTTCTTCCCTATTTTTTATCCTTATGTTTCTTGTACCTGAAAGTCCAAGGTGGCTTGTGAAAAACAATAAATTGAAAGAGGCAGAAAAAGTACTTGTTAAAATTTATTCTTCGTTATACGCAGCATCGGAAATCGAGAACATTTCAAAATCTTTACTATCTACACAAGAACAAAGTAAGACAAAAATATTATTATCGAGCGGCATAAAAAAAGTGTTGCTAATCGGTATTACACTTGCAGTGTTTCAGCAATGGTGCGGCATCAATGTGATATTCAATTATGCACAAGAAATTTTTGAAACTGCTGGCTATGGAGTTTCGGATATACTCTTCAACATTGTTATTACCGGCAGTGTTAACCTTGTGTTTACTTTCGTCGCGCTTTATACTGTAGATCTTGTCGGGAGACGTAAACTTATGCTGACCGGTGCCGGCGGTCTGGCAATAATATATTCTATTGTAGGCACACTATACTTTTTTAAGATCACCGGTTTCTTATTACTTCTTTTAGTTGTTACAGCAATCGCATTTTACGCAATGTCGTTGGCGCCCGTAACCTGGGTTATTTTATCGGAAATATTTCCGAACAAAATTAGAAGTACCGCGATGGCTATCTCTACGTTTGCATTATGGAGTGCTTGTTTTATTCTTACATATACATTTCCTATTCTCAATGACTTGTTAAAATCGTATGGTACCTTTTGGCTGTATGGATTTATCTGCATATCGGGCTTCCTGTTTATTTTCATCAAACTCCCCGAAACAAAAGGGAAATCCTTAGAAGCGATTGAAAAAGAAATCGTTGGGTGACAAATGAAAAAATATTTGGCAATAGTTTTTGTAGTTCTTTCTTACATTAACATATTATTTGCGCAACACGAAACAATCGATCTCGACGGAAAGTGGGATTTTAAAATTGATAGAAATGATGTAGGCATTCCGGAAAGATGGTTTGCAGAAAAATTGGATGATAAGGTAATTCTGCCGGGTTCTATGACAACAAATCTAAAAGGTGATAATGTAACATCGGAAACGAAATGGACGGGTAATTTCTGGAACCGCTTCTGGTACACCGATTCTGCTTATGCCGAATACAGAAAACCATCCAACGTAAAAATCACTTCATGGTTACAGCCGGTTAAACATTATGTTGGTGCTGCGTGGTATCAAAAGGAAATTACAATCCCTGAGAATTGGAAAAATAAATGCATAGATCTTGTTCTTGAAAGATGCCACTGGGAAACACAAGTATGGATTGACGATAGTTATGCCGGAATGCAGAATTCGTTAGCAGCATCCCATATTTATGATCTTGCACAATTATTATTACCGGGTAAACATACCATAACAATAAGAATTGATAATAGGGTTAAAGATATTGATCCCGGTCTCGATGCACATAGCATTTCCGATAATACTCAAACAAACTGGAATGGAATTATCGGTGAGATAAAACTTATTGCAAAACCTCTGGTTAATCTGTTTGATATCAAAGTTTTTCCAGACATAGAGGGAAAAAAGATTTCTGTTAAGATCACCACACAAAATAATCTTAATGAAGAAGTGGATTGTGAATTGAGAATATGTGCAGAGCCGGTTAGTAATTTCAAACAAAACGACTTGAAAACAATCACACATAAAATTGTGGTTGCTAAAGGAGTTGAGGAAAAAATAATTAACTACGAAATGGGAAGCACTCCTTTTCTTTGGGATGAATTCCATCCAAACTTATATGCACTGAAAGTTGGATTAATTACTCAAGATGGTATTGATGCAAGGAATATTCAATTTGGAATGCGGAAACTTGAAGCTAAAGGGACACAAATATTTGTAAACGGGCGACCCACATTTTTGCGCGGTACACTTGAATGTGCAATCTTTCCAATGACCGGTTTCCCTTCGACTGATGTTAATGAATGGAAAAGAATTTACAATATTATCAAAGAACATGGATTGAACCACATGAGATTTCATTCGTGGTGTCCGCCGGAAGCTGCATTTACTGCCGCAGATCAAGAAGGAATTTATTTATATGTTGAATGCTGTGCATGGGCGGCTGTGGGAGACGGAAAGCCAATCGATAAATTTGTTTATGATGAGAGCGAACGGATTGTTAATGCTTATGGAAATCATCCCTCATTCTGTTTTATGTCCTATGGTAATGAACCCGGCGGAGAGAATTTAGAAAAATATTTATATGATTTTGTTGATCATTGGAAGAAAAAAGATTCACGCAGATTATATACAACCGCAAGCGGATGGCCAAGTATTGAGATTAATGATTTCCACATTTCAGGAACGCCGCGTATCCAGGGCTGGCAAGAAGAACTGAACAGTATTATTAATGCTCAACCGCCAAGTACTGAATTCAATTGGACTGATCGGCTGACTGAATTATCATCCAAACCGGTTATTAGCCACGAGATCGGGCAATGGTGTGTCTATCCGAATTTTGAAGAAATGAAAAAATATACCGGCATATTGAAGCCGAAGAATTTTGAAATATTCCAGGAAACATTGAAGCGGAATGGATTGGAAAATTATTCAGAGAAATTTCTTTCTGCTTCAGGCAAGCTGCAAGCTCTTTGTTACAAAGCCGATATTGAAGCCGCTTTGAGAACTCCGGGATTTGCTGGTTTTGAACTTCTTGATCTGCATGATTTCCCGGGACAGGGTACCGCCCTCGTTGGTGTTCTTGATCCATTCTGGGATGAAAAAGGTTACATCAAACCGGAAGAATATAAAAAGTTTTGTAATTCTACCGTACCTTTGATGAAGATGAAGAAACTTGTTTTTAGTTCTTCAGAAATGTTTGAAGCTGAAGCACTCGCAGCACATTACGGCGAGAAGGTCATTGAGAATGTAATTCCCGAATGGAATATTAAAGATCAAAATGGAAAAACATTATTCGGCGGAAAACTTTCGATTGCCGATCTCGAAATTGATTTAAATCTTCTCGGTAAAATTTCTGTGCCATTAGAATCGATTCAAAAGGCTTCACAGCTTGATGTTACACTAAGTATCGGTGAATTTTCCAATAGCTGGAATATTTGGGTTTATCCTGATTCGAATGGAGCAATTCCTAATGAAGAAGAAATTAAAATTGTGCAATCTCTCGATGGTGCTGCAATCGAGTTTTTGAATAAAGGCGGAAAAGTTTTGTTAACCCCGGCAAAAGGAACTATCCTTTCAGAAAAAGGTGGTGATGTTGCGATCGGCTTTTCAAGTATTTTTTGGAATACAGCATGGACAAATAAACAGAAGCCGCACACACTTGGAATACTTTGCGATCCGGCACACGAGGCGTTTAATTCATTCCCGACAGAATATTTTTCTAATTACCAGTGGTGGGATGCGATTACTAATTCAAGTGCAATCCGCATGAAATATTTCCCCGATGAAATAGAACCGATTGTTAGGGTTATAGACGATTGGTATTCAAATCAATCCCTGGCGCTGATATTTGAAGCGAAGGCCGGCAAAGGGAAAATTATTGTATGCGGTATTGACTTATTAACGAACCTGGAAAACAGAATTGAAGCGAGGCAATTATTATATAGTCTTAAAAAATATATGCTCGGCAAGTCATTCGATCCTAAAGTTGTTGTTGATTCAGCGGATATTATTTCATTAATCAAAAAATAAGATTGAAATGAGTGTAAAAGCCTGGATGGAAAATGTTACAATTCCAACTTACGGAATTGGCAAACCGGAAAAGAATCCGGTATTCCTTGAAAAAAGAGTGTACCAGGGAAGCAGCGGCGTTGTTTATCCTTACCCGGTAGTGGAAAAAATTTATGATCAAAAAGAAAACAAAGTATGGAAAGCATTATTTCTTGAAAATGATTTTCTCAAGATCATGATTCTTCCCGAGCTTGGCGGAAGAGTGCAAATGGCATATGATAAAATTAGGCAGAGACATTTTATTTATTACAATCAGGTGATTAAACCGGCATTGGTAGGATTAACCGGCCCATGGATCAGTGGTGGGATAGAGTTTAATTGGCCGCAGCACCACCGTCCATCAACATTTAGCGAGGTGGATTTCCTGATCGAAGAAAACAGTGACGGTAGTAAAACTGTTTGGTGCAGCGAACTCGAAATGATGTTCAGGACAAAAGGGACAATTGGATTCACACTTTACCCGGATAAAGCTTACCTTGAACTTAAAGTTAAGCTGTATAATCAAACCGACTTTCCTCAAACATTTCTTTGGTGGGCAAATCCGGCGGTGCATGTTAACGAACATTACCAATCCGTCTTTCCGCCGGATGTTACCGCCGTGTATGATCATGGAAGAAGAGACGTTTCAAAATTTCCGGTTGCAGATGGAACATATTATAAAGTTGATTACTCAAGCGGTGTTGATATTTCTCGTTACAAAAATATCCCGGTGCCTTCTTCATTCATGGCAGTAGAATCAAAATATGATTTTCTCGGCGGTTATGAACATGATACAAACGCCGGTGTTCTTCATGTTGCCGATCATCATGTTTCACCGGGCAAAAAACAATGGACGTGGGGAACAAGCGATTTCGGCAAAGCATGGGACCGGAATCTTACAGATGATGATGGGCCATACATTGAAATTATGTGCGGTGTTTTCACCGATAACCAACCGGATTTTTCCTGGATAATGCCGCATGAGGAAAAATCATTTGTTCAATACTTTATGCCGTACCGGGAAATCGGTGTGGTGAAGAATGCAAATAAAGATTTGATGATGAACCTCGAATTAATAGACAACAAAGCATTCATCAAACTTTATTCTTCAACTTTTTTGAATCAGTTGGAATTAAAATTGTTCTGCGGCTCGCAAATTCTATTTAGTAAAACGATTAGTATGAAACCAACCGGTGTATATAATGATGAAGTTAATCTACCGGCAGACTTTAAAGTTGAAGATGTTGTTTTGGAAGTTCTTAATAACGGTCAAGAGTTTTTATCATATAGTCCCGGAAATAAAATTTCAACTTCAGTGCCGGAACCGGCTAAGGCGGCAAAGATGCCGGAAGAAATAGAATCGAATGAACAATTGTACTTAACCGGTCTGCATATTGAACAATACAGACATGCGACGTACAAAGCAACCGATTATTATTTAGAAGCGTTAAGAAGAGACATCAAAGATACAAGATGCAACAACGCTCTTGGTTTGTGGCTGATGCGAAGAGGAAAAATAAATGAAGCAGAAAAATATTTCAGGCAAGCGGTAGAAACATGGATGGAAAGAAATCCGAATCCTTACGAAGGTGAATCTTTATATAATCTTGGATTATGCTTGCGGTATCAAGAAAAGTATGATGAGGCGTATGAGGTGTTTTATAAATCATGTTGGAATTCTGCCCACCGGGATAATGGTTACTATAACTTAGCTTTGCTCTCCTTTAGAAAAAATGATTTTGAAAATGCTCTCAAATTTTCCGGGCAATCTCTTACACAAAATTTTTATAACCACCAGTCAAGACATTTGAAAGCAATAGCACTTAGGAACCTGAACCGGTTCAATGAAGCAATAAATTGGATTAATGAATCACTCGAATACGATAAATTTAATTTGGGGTTGCTCTTCGAGAAAGCATTACTTGGTAAGGATAAAGATGCTGTTCTTGAACATTCTAAATCTTTATTCAATTTCTCGAATTATAATTTTGTTGAGTATAGCTTGACGTATGCGAATGCCGGTCTTTATAAAGACGCAATTGGAATGCTTGAATTTGCTGTAGGTATAGCTAAAGAAAAAGAAATATCTGTTAAACCTACAGTCTATTATTTATTAGCTGATTACTCGTTCAGGAATAACCAACCCACCCAAAACAAGCTCTACCTTAAATTAGCATTTGATAGTAGCCCGGATTTTTGTTTTCCTAACCGGCTTGAGGAAATATTAGTACTTCAAAAAGTTTCTTCTGATAATCCTTATGACTATAAAGCACTTCATTATTTAGGAAACTTTTGGTTTGCAAATCGCCAGTATAAAAAAGCTGTCAAGTGCATCGAAAAATCGATAGACATTGAACCAAACTTTCCTTCTTCGAAGAGAAACTTAGCATTATTGTATTTCAACAAATTAGGTAAGAAAGAAGAGGCATTACAGCTTCTTGAAGAAGCTTACGAATTAGATACAAATGATTTTCGCATTCTTATGGAATTAGACCAGCTTTATAAAAAGATGCAGCTACCGGCTGAAGAAAGATACAAATTGATTTCTTCGAATCCCCATGCAGTAGAATATCGAGACGATCTTTACCTGGAATTAATAACACTTGAAAATATTCTGGGTAATCATGGCAAAGCGCTTGACCTGATATTAAAAAGAAAATTTCATCCATGGGAAGGCGGTGAAGGAAAAGTAACCGGGCAGTATTTATTGACCAATATTGAATTAGCTAAATGTGAAATCGAAAAAGGCAATTATCTTAAAGCAGTCGACTATTTGGAATCTCTGAAAGAATACCCGGTTAATCTTGGTGAAGGTAAGTTACCTAATGCCCTGGAAAATGATATTAATTTTTGGCTTGGCGTCGCATACCGGTTAATAAACAATTTATCGGAATCGGAAAGATATTTCTATTTAGCTTCTCTCGGATCGATAGAGCCGGGCGAAGCTGTCTTTTATAATGATCAGCAGCCTGATAAACTATTATATAAGGGTCTGGCGCTTTGGAAACTGAATCAAAAGACTTTGGCAAAAGAATCATTTGAAAAATTAGTCAACTACGGTGAAGATCATTTTGATGATAATGTTAAGGTTGATTACTTCGCCGTATCATTGCCCGATCTGCTGATTTGGGATGAGGATTTGAAATTACGCAATCAGCTTCACTGTAATTATTTGTTGGGATTGGGATTGCTTGGTTTAGGTGATTATGAAAAGTCTAAAAGAACATTAAAAAGTGTAATTGAAAAGGACCGGTATCATCTTGGCTCGTATTTCCATAGTAGAATGCTCAACTCGAAAAAATTAATTGAACTATTGAAGTAATACTTGAAGAAATTTTTAATTTTTGGGAGCGAGATATGATTTATTTTCAATCCATCATGTAGAATAAGGAAAACCGAATGATTTCAATGAGGAAGTATGGTGTGCTGACGACCGGCGAAGAAATTAATATTTACACGCTGACGAATAAAACCGGTTCAAAAACGGAAATAATTAATTATGGGGCTATCGTTGTTTCATTATGTGTGCCGGATAAAAACGGTAAACTTGATGACGTTGTTACCGGCTATGATAGTTTGGATGGGTATGTTGAAGATAAATTTTACTTTGGTGCAATTGTCGGCAGATACGGAAATAGAATTGCAAAGGGAAAGTTTAAACTTGACGGCAAAGAATATCAATTAACTGTTAATAACGGAGAGAATCATTTACACGGTGGTAGCAAAGGTGTCTTCAAAGCTGTGTGGAAAGTTGAACCAATTGAAACGGCAGACGGACCCTCACTGAAACTTTCTTACAATTCGCCAGAAGGTGAAGAAGGATATCCCGGCAACGTAAAGATGGAAGTTATTTACACTCTGACTGATTTAAACGAACTTGTTGTTGAATACAAAGGCGAAACAGACAAAGCTACAATATTAAACCCAACACACCATTCATATTTTAATTTAAGCGGTGATTTCAATACTACTGTACTGGAACATCAGTTATTTATTGATGCCGATTATACTACCGAAGTAGGTTCGGATTTAATTCCAACCGGAAAGCTTATCCCGGTATCAAATACACCAATGGATTTTAGAAAACAAATTTCTATCGGCTCAAAAATAGAATCTAATGATGAACAAATTCTATTTGGTAAGGGGTATGATCATAATTGGGTTTTAAGAAATTTTGATGGCAAGGTTAGAACGATTGCAACATTGTATGATTCCAAATCGGGAAGATTGATGGAAGTCTCGACGGATCAACCCGGTGTACAATTCTATTCCGGAAATTTTCTCGATGGTACAATGAAAGGTAAGAATGGTATCGCTTATAATTTCCGTTCGGCGCTATGTTTAGAGACACAGCATTTCCCTGATTCACCCAATCAACCCGGTTTTCCTACTGTAACACTTAGACCCGGCGAGATATATAAACAAAAAACTATCTATCGGTTTTTAACAAAATAAATTTTTCATCATCAAGGCATGAAAAAAATAATTCTATTGGTAGAAACATCCCGTGAATTTGGCAGACAACTGATTTGCGGCATTGCCCGTTACTCAAGGATAAACGGTCCGTGGTCGTTTTATAGGGAACCAACCGGTTTAAGATCATCCATACCACAGTTAACAAATTGGGGTGCCGATGGAATTATTATGCGCAACTCCTTAATTAAGAAAGAACTACTCGATCTAAAATTACCTACCATTTTAGTCTTGCATGATATTACCAGGCCTGATTATTTACCGGCTGTAATAACTGATTCGAAAGCAATTGCAAAATTGGCGAGCGAACATTTAATTAGTAAAGGATTAAAGAATTTCGGGTTTTGCGGTTTCGATAATTATGAATGGTCTAACGCACGCAAATTTCATTTCAAAAAATACATCGAAGAAGCCGGTCACAATATGTTTATCTATGATCAACCGTCAAAGAATAAAATACTTAACTGGAAGAACGAACAAGTAAAAGTTCTGAACTGGTTAAGATTTTTGCCCAAACCGATAGGGATAATGACTTGCAATGATGACCGCGGTCAGCACATTCTCGAAGTTTGCAAACTGATCGGTTTGAAAGTGCCCGAAGATGTGTCTGTGGTTGGCGTAGATAATGACCCGATGATATGTGAAGTAGGCGATCCTCCCCTTACAAGTATTGCATTGAATGTTGAACCGGCCGGCTATTCTACCGCACAACTTCTTGATGAATTAATGCACGGAAAAGAAATGTGCGGTCAAGAAATTCTTGTAACTGCTACGCATCTTGTTCAAAGACAATCGACCGATATACTTGCGGTTAACGATACCGAAGTAGCCAAGGCAATCAGGTTCATAAAACAGAATGCAAAGAATAAGTTATTAGTTAATGATGTAGTTAAGAACACTTACTTGAACAGAAGAAGTTTGGAACTTCGATTTCGTAAAACAATTCATAGATCGATTCAACAAGAAATAAGGCACGTACGCGTCGAATGGATTTCTAAATTACTTTTAGAAACCGACCTACCCGTTTCAGAGATCACATCACTTTTTAACTTCACGGATGTTGAGCATATCTCCCGTTACTTTAAAAAGGAAAAAGGAATGGGCTTAAAGGAATTTCGCAAGCTACACCGTCCTTTTTAACAAATTTCAAGATTTTAATTCGCAAAATGGTGATAAATAAGTAAGAAAAGGCTTCCATAAGACTACCAGCTCCGTTATAATTGAACCGTCAATAATAACAAGTCGAACAATATGAATATTGTTACACACTATTCGATTTTGATTTTTCCCTCTGAAGTTTTTGCCCTACCCGAAATTATTTTCTTTTCTTTCAATCGGTTCGATGTAACGAGTGAGATAGTATCTTATGAAGCATTCAGATTGTGTGTAATTAATTCATTAATTCATAACAAACAAATTTAAACGTCGGAACGCAATATGATGAATAATTATTATTCACTACTGACAATTATGATGAGCAATCCTGATAATCTTTTGTCCCTTGGCTGGGTTGATTCATTCATAATAATAGTTTATTTCATCTTCGTACTCGGAATTGGTTACTATTTACTCCGGTTCACAAAAACCGGCGAAGATTTCTTTATGGCCGGTCGTAAAATGACTGCATGGATTGCCGGTCTTTCATTTGTAGCCGCTAATCTTGGCTCACTCGAATTGATGGGCTGGGCTGCTTCGGCATATCAATATGGTATTCTCGCAACACACTGGTATTGGATTGGCGCAATTCCGGCAATGCTCTTCCTCGGAATAATTATGATGCCGTTCTATTATATCTCCAAGACACATTCTGTTCCCGGTTATCTTAAACTGAGATTTGGAGAAGGTTCAAGCATGCTCTCGGCAGTTTCGTTTGGATTTATGACTGTATTCATGAGCGGCATAAATATGTATTCAATGGCTCTTGTTATGAAAGTAGTTCTCGGCTGGGACATACATTTTAGTATTTGGGTATCATCAATTACTGTAATGGTCTATGTTGTTTTAGGCGGACTGCTCTCTGCAATCTTCAATGAAGTGTTGCAATTTATGTTGATCTGGCTTGGTGCTTTGATCATTCCAATTATTGGTCTAATTGAAACCGGCGGCTGGGATGGAATGGTTGAAAGAATTAGCAGAAACTTTCCGGCTGGAGATTATACCCACCTCTGGAGTACAATGGGTTCGTTCCAGGATAACCCGATGGGAATTCACTGGACGGGAATTGTATTCGGACTTGGATTAATAATTTCATTTGCTTACTGGACTACAGATTTTCTTGTTGTACAAAGAGTCCTTTCCGCAAAAGATTTACGTTCGGCGAAGATGGCTCCGATTATCGGCGCTGGTTTTAAAATGATGGTTCCGTTCATTGTTATTCTTCCCGGTCTGTTAGGATTAGCAGTTATTCTTCCTCCGCTCGTTGGGGAAAATCAAGTAAGTGCTATGAATCCTCATAGTTATAATGAAGTCCTACCTTTAATGCTTGCGCGTTATGCCGGTCCGGGTTTACTCGGTCTTGGTGTTACTGCTTTGATTGCCGGATTCATGTCCGGTATGGCCGGTAACGTAAGTGCATTCGCAACAGTTTGGACATACGATATTTACAAACCAATGCATGTTAACTTAACTAAGAAAGAAGAGAGCGATGCTTATTATGTAAAGATTGGCAGATGGTGTACGGTGCTTGGAGTTTTTGTTAGTATCGGTACGGCATACCTTGTTCAACAGTTTGCAAGCATAATGGATTATGTTCAAGCGCTGTTTAGTTTCTTTGTTGCACCGTTGTTTGGTACGGTAATTCTTGGAATGTTGTGGAAACGTGCAACTGCTGCCGGCGGATTCTGGGGATTGTTTGCGGGTATCGGTTCATCAATTGGAATGTGGGCATGGGTTAAAATTTATCCCGGTGCATTGAAATACATTGCTCTTTCCGAACATGCAAAAGACATGGCTGAAAATATGTACCGTGCATTGTGGTCATGGATAATATGTGTTGCAGTAACGGTTATTGTAAGCTACTTAACAAAACCAAAAGCAGATTCAGAATTAGTTGGGTTAGTAAGAGGATGTACGGTTATACCTTCCGAAGGAGATCTCCCGTTAATCAAACGACCGATCTTTTGGGCTTCCATTGTGTTCGCAATTTTCATTGTACTAAATGTCATTTTCTGGTAGGAGGATATTATGATAGAGAATAAAGGAATATCAATTTGGTTTTTTATCGGTTCGCTCTTACTCATTTATGGAGTAGCAATAACAATAGCGAATGTCTATGAAATGATTTCTCCATCCATGGAAAAACAGATAATTCTAAGAGAATTGAATTTTGGTGTTTGGTGGGGAATCTTATTGGTAATTATCGGGATGATCTACTTTATAAATTTTAGACCGTGGAAAAAGAATAATAACAATGCTGAATAATTGTTGTTACTAAACTGATGGTTACGGAGATACTATGAACAAACTTGTTATCGGGTTGGATTTTGGAACCAATTCTTGCCGTTCGCTAATTGTTGATGTAACAGATGGAAGAGAAATTGCTTCACACGTTTTTCCTTATCCATCAGGAAAGGATGGGGTAATAATTGATGAATCCGATCCGAATTTGGCTCGCCAGAATCCAAACGATTATTTATTGGGAATCGAAGTAACTATTAAAGAAGCTTTACGGAAAGCAAAACAGATAAATCCCAGTTATAAATCTGAAGACATTATCGGAATTGGTGTTGATACTACCGGCAGCAGTCCGATGCCGGTAGATATAAACGGGCAAGCACTTTGTAATGACACGAAGTTTAAAGACAACCCGGCGGCTTATGTATGGTTGTGGAAAGACCATACAAGTTTTGCCGAAGCTGCACTAATAACAAAAACAGCCGCTAATTTTCGTCCGCAATACCTTGCAAAAATCGGGGGAGTCTATTCATCCGAATGGTGGTGGAGTAAAATTCTGCATTGCAAAAAAACTTCACCGGAAGTTTTTGATGCGGCTTATAGCTGGATGGAAATTTGTGATTGGATCCCGGCAAATTTAATCGGTGACCTCAACCCGGGAAAAGTTAAACGCAGTATTTGTGCAGCCGGTCATAAAGCAATGTTCAGTTCGGATTGGAACGGACTACCGGACGAAGAATTTTTGGAAATACTTTCGCCCGGTCTGGGCAACTTAAGAAAACGCTTGTTTGACAAAGCTTTTACAGCGGAAAACATAATCGGCTTTCTTTCTAATGAATGGGCAGAGAAATTAGAACTTACAACAAATGTTGCAGTGGCAGTCGGTGCTTTTGATGCCCACATGGGTGCAGTTGGTGCCGGCATTTCCACCGGTACGCTTGTAAAAATTTTAGGAACGAGTACATGCGATGTGATGATCTCATCGCGAAAAGAAAAATTGAATGACATCCCCGGTGTATGCGGAATTGTTGATGGCTCTGTAATGGCCGGCTATTATGGAATAGAAGCCGGGCAATCCGCTGTGGGTGATATATTCTTATGGTTTGTTAACAATCTTGTACCGGAGAGTTATGGAAAAACACAAGATGAGAAATTTATTAATCTCGAAAGAGAGGCTTCCAAATTAAAACCCGGCGAAAGCGGATTACTCGCACTCGATTGGAACAACGGTAACAGAACAATTCTTGTTGATGTGAGACTTACCGGGTTGTTATTAGGACAAACACTTCATACCAAGCCGCATGAAATCTACCGCGCATTAATTGAAGCAACTGCATTCGGTGCTTTGGCAATAATTGACCGCATCGAAGAGTACGGCGTACCGATTAAAGAAATTGTGAACTGCGGCGGACTTGCGGCAAAGAATCCGTTGCTGATGCAAATCTATGCCGATGTAACCGGTCGCCCGATGAAAATATCGCGAAGCGACCAAACACCGGCTTTGGGTGCTGCTATTTTTTCTGCTATTGCTGCCGGAAAAAAATCCGGCGGTTACGATTCAATTGGCGAAGCAATAAAAAATATGACCGGTACAAGTTCTGTCTTTTACCCAGTACCGGAAAATAATTCTGTCTATAAAAAACTTTACATCTTATACAAGCAACTTCACGACGGATTTGGTACGAAGAATTGGAATGGCAACATGTTCAATGTTATGAAAGATCTGCTAAACATAAGAGATGAAGTAAGGAGAAATAAATAATGCTTGAAAAACTAAAGAAGGAAGTTTTGCAAGCTAATCTTGACCTGGTTAAATACGGATTGGTAACATTAACATGGGGAAACGCCAGCGGAATTGACCGAGCAAATAGACTGATTGTGATTAAACCAAGCGGTGTAGATTATGATAAACTAACTGAAGATGATTTGGTTGTTGTGGATCTTAATGGAAATATTGTTGAAGGAAAGAAAAGACCTTCGAGCGATACACCAACGCATATCGAACTATACAAAGCTTTTTCTGAAATTGACGGAATAACACATACCCACAGTAAATATGCTACCATCTTCGCACAAGCATGCAAAGAAATTCCGTGTTTAGGAACCACACATGCCGATCATTTTTCCGGTACAATTCCGTTAACAAGATTCTTAACAAAAAAAGAAGTCGAAACCGGTTACGAAAAAAACACCGGCAAAATTATAATTGAAAGATTTAAAAAACTAAACCCTCTTGCATTACCGGCAGTATTAGTTGCCGGACACGCACCTTTTGCATTCGGTGCTACTGCCGGGGAATCAGTTAAGAACAGTTTGATACTGGAAAGAGTTGCTGAGATGGCTATAGGTACTCTTCAGCTTAATAAGAATGTTAGGTCGTTGCCAAAATATATTTCAAACAAACATTACAATCGGAAACATGGTCCGGATTCTTATTATGGACAGAATGATTCCGGTGATAAAGAATAGGAATTTTTTGAGGGAAAAATGATCGATCTAAAAAAATATGAGGTTTGGTTTGCAACCGGTAGCCAGCATCTTTATGGACAAAAGACGCTTCAGCAAGTTGCGGATAATTCTCAAGCAATTGTTAACGGGTTAAATCAATCCGGTCAAATTCCGGTTAAGATAATTTTCAAACCGGTACTAACTACTCCCGATGCAATCAAATCAATTTGTCTTGAAGCTAACAATGATAAAAATTGCATCGGACTGATAACCTGGATGCATACTTTTTCACCAGCAAAGATGTGGATTGCCGGGCTGAAAATTCTTAACAAACCATTCGTTCATCTGCACACACAATTCAACCGCGATATACCATGGGATTCAATTGATATGGATTTCATGAACTTAAATCAATCCGCGCATGGTGACCGCGAATTTGGGTTTATCGGAACAAGGATGGGTAAGAAAAGAAAAGTTATTGTCGGGCATTGGCAGAGCGAAACTGTTCAGAAGAAACTTGCAGTTTGGACAAGAGTAGCTTGTGCTTGGGCAGATATGCAAGATGCAAAAGTTGCACGCTTCGGCGATAACATGCGCGAAGTTGCCGTAACCGAGGGCGACAAAGTTGAAGCGCAATTACGTTTTGGATATTCCGTCAACGGTCATGGCGTGGGCGAATTAGTTCAATATATAAAACAAGTATCGGCGTATGATATTGACACATTAATATCAGAATACAATGATAAATATACAGTTGCTTCTGCCGCACGCAAAGGCGGCGATAAATATGATAACCTTCGCGAAGCTGCACGTATGGAACTTGGTATAAGGACGTTTTTAATAGAAGGGGGATTCAAAGCGTTTACTACTACTTTTGAAGATTTGTATGGTTTACATCAATTGCCCGGTCTCGCAGTCCAGCGGTTAATGAATGAAGGTTATGGTTTTGGCGCGGAAGGTGATTGGAAAACTGCCGCATTGGTTCGTGCAATGAAAGTTATGTCCCACGGATTAAAGGGCGGAACATCTTTCATGGAAGATTACACTTATCATTTCGATCCAAACGGAATGAAAGTTCTCGGCGCCCACATGCTCGAAGTTTGTGAATCAATTGCTGATGGAAAGCCAAGTCTTGAAGTACATAAACTCGGTATTGGCGGCAAAGATGATCCTCCTCGTTTAGTCTTTAATGTTCCAAACGGTTTTGGTTTAAATGCATCGATAATTGATATGGGAAATCGTTTCAGGTTGATTGTAAATGAGGTTGATGTAGTGAAACCCGATAAACCGCTTCCCAAACTTCCGGTTGCAAGAGTAATGTGGATTCCAAAACCGAACTTAGAAATTGGCGCCGGTGCATGGATATTAGCCGGCGGTGCTCATCACACCGGTTTTAGCCAGGCAATTACTTCCGAGTATATGGAAGACTTTGCAAACATGGCTGATATAGAATTTGTGCTGATTGACGACACTACTAAGATTTCTGAGTTTGAAAAAGAATTGAAATGGAATGATGTCTATTATCAATTGAACAAGTAACAGAAACATATGAAAAATTTATTTGTCATTTCGATCCCGATTCATCGGGAGAGAAATCTTTGATTGTGGCAAGATTTCTCAGTCACTTCGCTCCTTCGAAATGACATTATAGAATTTTTCAGAGGTCTCTAACAGATATTAAAAATATAAAAAGAAGCAGTAGGATTTTGCGATCTACTTTTCAATACTAAGGAATAAATATGCGGCGGTTAGATTTAGAAAGGATTAGGATTAACACTTCCCTTAGAAAAATTTGGTTTGTTATCACTTTACTTCTTTTGGTGGTATCGTCGATGAATGCACAAACAACCGGAAAAATTTCGGGAAAGATTCTCGATGATCAAACCGGCGAGCCGTTGATTGGTGTGAATGTCATCATTGAAGGAACAAGATTAGGAAGCAGCTCTGATATAAACGGTGACTTTTATATAATCAACATTCCTCCCGGTACTTATAGAGTAAAAATCAGCATGGTTGGTTATGAAACAAAAATTGTTCAGAATGTTGTTGTATCGGTAAACAGAACTACAAATGTTGATGCCGAACTTAAAGAGACAATGGTTCAAGGACAAGAAGTTGTTGTTACAGCAGATAGAATAACAACGAAGAAAGATCAAACCAGTTCTATAAGAAATGTTAACTCCGACCAGATTAAAATGCTGCCGGTCGAAAACATTGATGCTGTTGTGCAGATGCAAGCCGGCGTTGTTGCCGGGCATTTCCGCGGCGGAAGACTTGATGAAGTTTCTTACCTTGTTGATGGTTTGTATGTTGATGAAGCTTCCGGCAGAAGCCGCGCTGTTAGAGTTGAAAAAGAAGTTGTTTCCGAAATTGAAGTTATAACCGGTACGTTCAATGCAGAGTACGGTAATGCAATGAGCGGCATTGTTAATGTTGTTACCAAAGATGCCGGAAATGATTTCCATGCTTCGGCAACTCTTAGTTCTTCTAATTTTTATACTTCCAATAAAGATATATTCTTTGGTTTGGAAGACTCAGACTTTTTCAGGACAAAAGATTACCAGCTATATCTTGAAGCACCGATAGTTAAAGATTTGCTTTCCGTTTTCGTTAACGGAAGATTCCAGGATATCAAAGATCAATACCACGGCATAAAGAGATTTAATCCTGATAATTACAGCAACTTCTTAAATGAAGACGCTTCGCTATGGTATTCCGAACATACCGGTGACAGCAGCATTGTCCCGATGGGAACCAGCAAGGATTTTTCTCTCTTCACTAAACTTTCGTTTAAGCCGGTTACTTCAATAAGGTCATCTTTAACATATTCTTTGAACAAAGCAGATTCGAAATGGTACTCGCATTATTGGAAATATAATCCCGATGGAAGAAGTACAAATCACACACGTACAGATATGGTTGCTTTTCAGTTGAACCATACGTTGAGCAATGATCTGTTCTATGAGTTCAAATTATCATATCTAAGAAACAGCGATGGAACTTACGTCTTTGAAGATTCGTACGATGCCCGTTATATCCATGATGAATATTCAATTAACACCGGAGCCGGTTTTTCTACCGGGGGACAAGATAAAAATTATTACAAGAGATTATCGCAAGATATAAGTGCAAAGTTCGATGCAACATGGCAGCTAAATAAAAATCATATTCTCAAAAGCGGATTTCTTTATACAAAGCATGATATAGATCTATTCAATGCTCAAATAAAAAATAAATACGAAGGTACCGCCGACGAATACGCATATATAATTGATTCTGTAACCAATAAAAGAGTTTATCTTTATTATGAGCCGACTTTGGTTACCGATGAGTCAATCTATTCAGATATATATCGTGTTTACCCGGTTGAGTTCTCGCTATATCTCCAAGATAAAATTGAATATGATTACATGGTTATCAATTGCGGTTTACGATACGATTACTTTGACCCGGCGGCAACATATCCTTCGCAGTTAAGAAACCCGGCAAACCAATTAAGCTATCCCGATAATCCCGAATACATGAGCACTTATCCCAAAGCGAATCCTAATTCGCAATTAAGTCCTCGTTTTGGAATTTCTTACCAGCTTGGAGAAATGGCGTTACTCCGTTTTTCGTACGGGCATTTTTTCCAGATGCCTCCTCTCTATGCTTTGTACACAAACTCACAGCATATTGTCGGTGTGGAAGATTACACCACCACGATGGGCAATCCCCTTGTAAAACCACAAAAGACAATTCAATACGAAGTTGGTTTATGGCAGCAATTGGTTAAGGGAATGAGCATCGAGGTTGCGGTTTTTTATAGGGACATTTACGATCTATTGAGTACAAGAATTATTACAACATTTAACCAGGTGCGTTATGGCTTGTACAGCAACAAAGATTACGGCAATGCACGTGGATTGGAACTGAAATATGATTTCTTCTCCGAACCAATTTCGGCAACAATAAATTACACTCTTCAGTACACAAAAGGGAATGCCGATAACCCGATTTTCAATTTTTCACGTGCCGGTTCCAACATGGACCCGGTTAGCGTGCTGATACCAATGAGCTGGGATCAGCGTCATACATTGAATTTTTCTGTCGGGTACAATTCTCGATTGTATGGTGCAACAATATCAGCGTATTTTAATTCAGGAACACCATATACTTGGTCGCCTATTACCGGAAGTACATTATATGATTTGAATCTTCTGCCCAACAATTCAAAAAAGCCGTCACAATTTTCTGTTGATCTCTCAGCTTTTTATACATTATGGACTTCAGGAAGCCAGCAGATAAAATTAACGATGCTGGTATATAACTTACTTGACGCATTAAATGAAGTGAGCGTTTATTCGAGAACGGGCAGAGCATATACAGATGTAATTCTCGATACAGAGCTCTCAAGTCATAGAAGTAACTTCAACGATTATTATGATGTTATTCACGATCCATCGATGTATTCGGCGCCAAGATCAATAAAATTTGGGATAACATTTACTTATTAACACATGTTGCGCAAGGTTTAGTCATGACAAGCAGATTTTTCTTTTTTTATAAAAAAATCGTTTTACGAACCAAAGTTTTTCAACATCGAAAAACCTTGCGTAAGGTAAATTATTAAACGATAGAAATATTACATAAGGTTTTTAAATGAAGCTTAACAAAACAATACTGATCATCACACTCTTAGTAGGTTTAATAACTCTTAACAATATTTATGCACAAGGAAGAGTATATGACGGACCCGATGATCCCGAAGGAGACATTGCGGCAATAAGAGCTGGTGTGATGAATGGAAACAGAGTGCTACTCAGTTTTAAAAATACCACGCGTCTCGGTGATTGGCCCAGCCCAAGCGCTTCGCGATGGCCAAATGATAATACCGGCTCGTACATGGTAGATGGGCTTGCCGTGCTTATTGGCGGAATGGTTTTTCTTGAACAAGATACAATACCGGTAACAGACGCTGCAAAGATTGCCTCGAAGAATAATTACGATACCCTCTGGTATGTACAGACAAGTTATGCCAAACAATTGATGGATCAGAATAGTAAAGGAACAGTTGATTGGGGTTTGTACCCGGTGTTTGGATATTTTAACGAGCTGCAAGACTATGCTGCAATGAGTAATCAACCCGAAACATGGCCGGTTAACGGATGGCCGGCGAGCGGCTCAACTAAAAAATGGCCCGGTGAGTGGAACGGAAGATTCGGTAGAGGCATTAAGTATGCAGCATTGGAAACCTACTTTGTTGCAAACGATGCTCAAGATCAAGAATATCTTCAACCTAATCTTACGGTAAAATATTATCCGCGTCCCGGTTTAAAGATAGGCGATAAACTACCCGATGTTACAATTCAAAAAGGAATGCCGTGGGGCGGACTTGGTCTGCGTGTTGAAGTAAGAGGTTTTCAGTGGAACAATCCTCAAACACGCGATGCAATTTTCTGGGAATACAATATCTCCAACATTTCCGATTACGATCTGCCGAGAATTGCATTTGGTGCATGGCTTGATAATGGCATCGGAGGCGGACCCACTGATGATTTTGACGACGTTGGTTTCTATGATAAGTATGAAGACCTAGCTTATTCATGGGATATGAATGCTACTGCAGTAAATGGCTTAGTGCCCGGAGTGATGGGATGGGCATTTCTCGAAAGTCCGGGTATATCTAATGATAATATTGATAATGATGACGATGGTTTAACCGATGAGAAAAGAGATAATGAAGCATTTGTCAAGGTCGATAAATTATCAGGTATCAACAATCTGGAAAAATTTCTAAAGTGGTATCATATAGAAGAAAGCGAACTAAAAGAACATTGGGATGCAGATGAAGATCAAGATTGGCGTGATGGCGAAGATACAAATGAGAATGGCGTTTATGATACTGATGAAGATGCCGGTGATGATGTGGGTCTTGATGGTGTTGGTCCGAATGATTTGAATTATAACGGTCCGGATGAAGGAGAATGTAATCATAAACCTGATTACAAAGAAGGAATTGGCTGCGAACCGAACTTTGCCGCAACCGATATAGATGAATCAGATATGATCGGTTTGACTTCATTTAGAATGTTCATCCATCCGCAAGGGTGGTCTCCTTCGGCATCGTTCGATAAAGATTGCTGGAATGTTTTTGCAAGCGATTCGCTGATCGAATACTTCGGCACGCCGACAAATCTTATAGAGATGTTTGGCTCCGGTCAGTTTAGACTGGATAAGGGCCGTACAGAAAGATTCTCGCTTGCAGAGATTCATGCTTATGAAGATCTAAGCAGTCTTAGTACCGCAAAACACGCAGCGCCTTCCTTGTATTCAAAGAAAGCAATCGTTCAAACAATTTATGAATCGGATTACAGATTTGCACAAGCACCGGTTCTGCCTACATTATCTGCACAAGCATTAGACGGAAAAGTTATTCTTACATGGAATGATGCAGCAGATAAATTAACACGTGAGCCGTTATTGCGCGGCGAAAATGATTTTGAAGGTTATAAACTTTACAAAGCAACAGATAAAAAGTTCGGCGATGCGGAATTACTTTTTGATGGTTATGGAAATCCGGCCGGCAAAAAAGCTTTATACCAATGCGATCTTATTGACGGTAAGAGCGGCTTTGCCCAATTTTCTCTTTTTAACGGTTTAGCTTTTTACCTCGGCGATGAAACCGGTATTAAACACTATTATGTAGATGAGAATGTTCAAAACGGAAGAACTTATTACTATGCATTAGTTGCTTATGATTATGGTATTGAAGTTTTCGGAAAAGACAGTGCAAGTGTTCTTCCTTCGGAAAATGATGCGATATTGGATCTAACTGAAGATGAGGCAATCAGGTTCGTTGGACAAAATGTGCAGATAGTAACTCCGCACCAAGCTGCACTTGGTTATGTACCCGAATCATTCGAAATTACGGAAGGAAGAGAACTCTTTGATTTGTGCGGAACAATAACCCCCACAATTCTTAACTCGGCAAAATTAAAAAACGGTGGTAAGTACAAAGTTAAATTTTCAATTAAAGAACTCGGTCATCTTCGAAGTCCTTCATACCGCCATCCTACGGATATTAACTATACAACAAACGGTTTTTATATTTATGATGTTACTGAAAGCGATACGCTTATCTATTCTGAAACTTCGGATAATTTCCGTGAAGAAAATTTTGTTTCAAAAGATATTCTGAATAACGGTACATCGGTTTGGTGCTTGAACGAAGAAGGAGTAAAAAGTGATCTCTTCGATGGAATGCAATTGTCGATTGAAAACACTTCACCGCAATCCAAAATTAATATCGGTGCTTCGGGATGGATTACCGGCAAAGCAAATGTGAGTGTTATGCCGAGCATCTTGGAATCGCGCTTCTTCCCCTGGCAGTACGATATTGTGTTTTCAAATGAACCATATACAAGTATTACTACTTATGCCGGTTCGATTAAATCCGTGAGCGGCAGATTACTCAGCACAGATGCAATTCTGCTTAACCAGTCGTTTAACTTCTATGTACAAAACAAATCCTTCCCCGATGCGAACGGTAATTATGAAAAATTAGATCTGCTTGTTCACGATGTTAATAAGAACGGTGTTTTTGATAGGGATGTTGATACAGTATTGGTCGGTAATACTATAAAGATAGATACTAGAGTTTTTTGGTCGGGAACAGTGCTGGGCATTAACTTCAGTCAAATTACATCCGAAAGCGATATGCCGAAAGCAAACGACGTTTATCGGGTGAATTTTACGCGTCCATATTATGCAAATGATTCCGTCAGTTTTACGATTAAAGAACCGGTCAATGTTGTTGAAACGGAAATAAAACAGAATTTGAACAAAATCAAAGTTGTTCCAAATCCATATATCGCAACAAACATGATGGAAGAAGCTTTTTCAAATCCATATCTAAGTCAAAGAAGACAATTGTTGTTCACGCATTTGCCGGCAGAATGCATTATAAAAATATTTACTACAAGCGGCGTTCTTGTTAGGGAATTGATAGTTGAAAATAGTGCCGATGACGGAACGACACACTGGGATATGCTTACAAAAGAAGGATTGGAAATAGCAGCCGGCATTTATGTTTTTCATGTTAAAGCAAAAGTAACCGGCGATGAGTTTATCGGGAAATTTGCCGTTGTTAAATAACGTAAGTGTTAATTGAAAACAGAAGTATCGGGAATATAATTTTTTTGAGAATTGATATGACAAAATTTCAAATACACGGGTTCATTCTTGCAATGATAATCTGCTTAACGAATATTCAAGCACAGAAACCAATGCGTGCCGGAACAACGGCGGCTAACTTTTTGGAAATCGGTTATGGTGCTGCCGGCAATTCCCTGGGGGATTCGTATGTCAGTTTAGTTGATGATGTCAGTTCGATTTATTGGAACCCGGCCGGTCTGGCTACTATGGATAACAGCGAAGCAATGTTTGTTACGCAGCCATGGATTGCAGATATACAAACATCTTTCTCTGCCGTTGGTCTTGTGCTGCCGGGCATCGGAACTCTCGGGATAGGATTTATACAAGTTGATTACGGCGAAATGGAAGTAACTACGCTTGCCAAGCAAGAAGGCACCGGCGAAAAATTTTCACCGGGTGATTATGCAGTTTCTCTTTCGTATGCAAGAAAGTTAGCAGACTGGTTTGCATTTGGTGCCACAGCTAAATATATCTCTTCAAACATATGGCATATGAATGCCAGCTCAATTGCATTCGATCTTGGTGTTATCATTCAAACTCCTTTTCTTTCTCCCACTGACCGTAATGAGGACGGGATAAATATCGGGATGAGTATTTCAAATTACGGCACATCTTTAAAGTACGACGGAATGGATCTTTTAACTTCGATTGATATTTCTGAAAACGAAGGCGGCAATTACGAAGATACACCCGGGCAATTTAAGTTAAGTGATTGGGAACTTCCGCTGATTTTTAGAATCGGGTTTTCTTTTAATCCTATTGTAACCGGCAACCATACGCTAACTCTAACTGCAAACGCTCTTCATCCGAACAACAATAGCGAATCGGTGAATGTTGGTGCACAATACACGTTGTTTATCCCGTCATTTGGAAAAGTATTTATGCGAGGAGGATATAAAGGATTGTTTATGGAAGATTCCGAGTACGGCATGTCGCTTGGGTTTGGAGTATTGACAACATTGTTATTTAACCAGGGTGTGAAATTTGAATATGCATACCGCGATGTTGGAATATTGGGAGGCACTCACAGTTATGGATTATCGGTAACATTTTAAGATATACTAAGAAAATATTTATGAGATTAGAGTTTTACATGCACTATAAAAAATTGCTGACGATAGTTGTTTTACTTGTCGGTAATTTTATGTTTGCCCAGCCGGCAAATACCAATCATATTGATTACAGTGATACACTTGTAAGAATTTACAACCGTGTTATAACTGTTAATGATTTTATCCAACGGAGCGAGTACACTCTCAGGCCAAGGTATTGCCGTGGTGAAACGGGTAACGATAAAAAAATAATTCTCAATTCTTTAATAGCCGAAAAACTACTTGCAATTGAAACACAAAACGACCCCCGGCTAATAGACGATTTCACTTTTCAAAATTTTATTCAAGGACGCAAAGAACAAATCATGCGGCAGATTCTTTTCCAAAAAGAAGGTGTTGAAAAAGTTGTACTTGATAAAAAAGAAATTTCCAAGCTCTATTCTCTGGTTGGAAGAAAATATTCGGTTGATTATTTCTCCGTTGAAGGTGCTGAAGAGAGCGAAAAAGTTGAAGATAGTCTTGCCGATAATACTCCTTTCGAAAAAATATTTGCGGCATATTACAGCCATGATTCGATTCCCTCAAAAGTTATTGAGTGGAATCCCTCTGATAACAGTAAGATACAAAGTGCAATATTCTCCAATTCACTGAAGAAAGGTCAAATAGTCGGTCCAATACAAACGGATTCAAATTATTACATGATTATTAGAATTACTGGATGGACTGAAAGAGTTGGTATAACCGACCGCGATATTCGTAATAGATTAGATGAAGTAACCGAAAAGCTTACGATGGATTATGCGGTAATAAACTATTCAAATTTTGTTACCGGGTTAATGAAAGGTAAAAATGTTGAGTTTGAAAAAGAAACATTTGCCAAACTCTCCGTCTTGGCAGCCAGGCACTATTTTGTTTCGAAGGAAAAGAAGGAAGATGCATTTAAAGAATTAGTATTGAAAGATAACCCTCAAGAAAGTGACGGACAGATTGTTTATTCATTTGATGAGTCGCTCCAGGAGTTGGATGAAGAAAAGTTTTGCACGGTCGATAACAAAAACTGGCTTGTGCATGATCTCAGAAAAGAAATGAGCGTTCATCCGCTGGTTTTTAGAAAACAAAAAATTTCGAAAGATGAGTTCCCGGAACAATTGAAATTTGCCTTTGCTGATTTAATACGCGATAAATATCTAACCGAAGCTGCATATATAAATGGATATGATACGCTTCCAGGTGTAACTCATTATACATCCAACTGGGAAGACGCCAGTTTAGCACTCTATAAAAAAGGAATTATCCTAAACGAAATAAAAAACGGTTCTGCTGACAGCGATAACAATCTGTATTCGTTTATAAATAATCAAATCAAAAAGCATAGCGATAATATCGAGATCAATACTGAACTCTTTAACAAGATTTCAATTACCGGGATCGATTTGTTTGCGCTACAAACAAATGTACCGTACCCGGTTTATGTTCCTTCATTCCCGGAATTGACAAATAAAAACACTCTCGATTACGGTAAGAAATTAGAAATGACTTATAAAAATTAAGCAGTAATAATTGATAACAAATTAGTTGTAGTCAATTTAATAAAGAGGAGGTACCACATGAAAAAAATGTTCTTTGTACTATGTGCATTGTTATTCTTCTCCGGTATTCAATTTGCACAAGAAAGTGTTGTCTTTTTTGACGGCATTGAGACGCCGTGGTTTGAATGGAATGATTTCTGGTCTTCCGGTTCAAATCCTTATGTAATTAACGGTGATACTTGTAAGATGAAAGATATTGGAGCCGGGTACCAGAGCGGCAAAAATGCAATCAAATGGGTTCAAGATGAAGTTGAGTGCGGTGTTGCATGGGCATGGTGGAGCGATTGGAATAAGTTTGATTATCGTGATCTTTTCGACGGCGGCTCGCTGCATCTCTGGCTTAAAACCGCTGAGAACGCAGATACTATTATTGTCGAATTTAAAAGCGATGATCAGCATAGGATGCATTACTATCTTACTCAAGAGACCGGAAATTTTAACGGCTCATGGAATGAGTTGATAATACCTTTCAAGGATTTTGTTACACCCGAGGGAATGGATGTAATTGATAGTACAAATGTTACGTTATTCGGAATTTATTCCGAACACGGTGTAAAAGGCAATCGTGTATATATAGGATATATTTCTGCCGATCCGCCACCACCTTATGTATTCTTTAACGGTCAGCTTGTTCCATCGGATATAATTGCTGATTGGGGTTTCTGGGGTTCTACCTATGGTGCCGGCTGTGAAATTTCTGCCAACGAAGGTTACAGACCGGGTACAAGCGCGATGAAATGGGTGCAAGATGCCGGATGGGGAAGCTGCGGAATCTATTGGGTGTTCAATGGTTTACAAGATCTTACCGATGAATTAAAAAATGATACTTTAAAATTTAAATTGAGAACCCCGGCACCGGTCGATTCTATCAAAATTGAAATTAATAGCGATAAAGACCATGCTGTTGATTACTCTTTCAAACCGGGACCCGAGGATACATGGCAGATAATTGAAATTCCGTTATCAGAATTTAAGAAAGCAAGCGGCAAAGATTTTCCCGATTCGACAAAAATTAACGAATTCGGAATTTTTACTGTGCATCCAACCGATGGATTGATTGTTTACTTAACAGATATCTGGTTCGGAAACCCGACAATCGAAGTTGATACAACACCTCCGGTAGCACCGGCTAATATTATGGCAACGTATGTTACGGATAAATTTTATTACAACTCGCTTACATGGGATCCCGTTCCGGGTGAAGAAAATGAAACTTACGATGTGTATGCCAGTACCGAGCCGATAACTGATGTAAACGCATCAAATGTAATATTGCTTGCTGAAAATATTGTAGAGGATGATATTGTTAACGGCGTTAACCATTATTTAGCTGCACCAAGAGAAAATCAGTCTTTGGTTTATTACTATGCAGTAGTTTGTACAGATAAATCAAACAATACTGGTGCTATCGGTTCGTTGGGCCCCGTTTCGAGTGTAGCTCAATATATTCCGCCCATCTCTTTCGGCTCGCCTCTTAATTTTATGGCAGACGGATTTTTGAATGAATGGACGGATAACAATATCGATCCGGTAGTTGTTAAAAAATCCTCCACGGTAGTTAACGGTATGTTTGATGATGATGCGGATATGACCGCAAATATTTATATGGCTGCTGATGCTAATTATCTTTATATAGCTGCCGATGTTGACGATAACTTCCCGGTATTTGATGCAACCGGACAGTGGAACAAGCAAGATTTTATTTCTATTTATATTGGTTTATATAATCAAACCGGTAAAAAACATACCGGCGGTAACACAATGACTTTACGTGGCACCGAACCGGATTATGCAATTTATCTGCTCGGTGATAAAGTTATGAAGAGAGCTATCGGTAATTGGGATTTTGCCGATATGTATTTATCCGGAAGCGATAATTATAATGTTTTTAGAACCTCTCCCATACACTTTACTATGGAAGCAATGATTTCACTTGACGATATTAAATTTGAAGGTGACGGACGCTTTACACCGGCAGATGGAATGAAAGTGCCAATCAATATTACAATTGATGACCGTGATGAATCATCAGAAGTTGATGGCTACCTCGCAACTTCTCCTTATGAAAACGGTTGGTCATGGGGATTGCCGGAAGTATGGACAGAAACATGGATTAAAGACCTTGCAAATGATGTTGAAGAAGACCAGGTAATTCCGTTGGTATATAGTTTAGGTCAGAATTATCCGAATCCGTTCAACCCGGCAACAACAATTAATTACTCATTGGCAAAATCAGGGATTGTTAGTTTGAAAGTGTATGATGTACTTGGAAGAGAAGTTGCACAATTAGTAAACGAATATAAGAATGCCGGTTCATATACGGTTACATTTGATATATCAAGTGTGAAGAATTTATCGAGCGGAGTTTCCTCCAAAGGCGGATACGCCTCCGGCGTATATTTCTATTCGCTTAAAGCCGGTGACTATCAGCAAGTAAAGAAAATGATACTTATTAAATAATTCCCTAACCCTATTAATTAGTGCTGTGGTTAGATTACTGCCCTGAAGATTTAACGATCTTCAGGGCAGATGTAAATAAATCATTTAATATAAATTTATGAAGCGATATAAATTCTATTACGTTTATTTTCTTCTATTATTTTCTTCGATTGTCTTTTTTTCTTCACAAAATTCATTTGCTTACTCATTGGTATCGGAACAACCTGATTCTTCAAGATACTCAACAAAAGAAATCGATGGTGTTTGGTGGTTAATTGATAAAAACGAGGAGCCGTTTTTTTCAAATGGTGTCTGCTGTGTCAATACCGGGATTCCTTTTGATGAGTATAATGTTGATAATCCGGGTTATGCCGCATGGCAGAAATTTTCCGATCCGTTAGAATGGGCAAATAGTACTGCTGATAGTCTTAAGAGTTGGAATTTTTCTACAATTGGCGGATGGAGCAGTATGGATTTATTCAATGCTGCCGGTAGAACCGATTTATATTACACACCGGTATTGATTATTGGCATGGAAGCCGGCGCACCATGGTTTGATATGTGGAATCCCGGTGTTGTTGAGCGGATGGAAGAAATATGTAAACGTAATATTCCCCCGCCATCTAAGCGGAAGAATTTGATTGGTTATTATACGGATAACGAAATGGGCTGGTGGAATGCCGCACTCTGGAATATGACTTTCCAGCACGATACATCCAGCATAGCAAGGAAGAAAATGATTGAGCTGATTGCAGATCATTATCACAATAACTGGGATTTGCTTCTTAAAGATTTTGACCCGGAAGGTGCTGATAATTTTGAGCAGCTTAAATATCAAGGAAGATTGTTTTTAAGACCGGGCGGAAAAGGTATTGTTGTTGTAAAAAAATTTGTTGAGATGATTGCCGACCGTTATTACAGTCTAACAAAAGAACTTATTCGTAAGTATGATAAAGAAAGTTTAATACTTGGCGATAGATACCAATCATTTTATTACCCGGAAGTTGCTAAAGCTGCAGCAAAATATGTTGACATAGTCTCAACAAATTTTAATGCGAACTGGAATGACGGAACAATATCCCGGTTCTACCTTACATCTTTATATGAATTAACAAAAAAACCGATTGCAATCGGAGAGTTTTATATGACTGCCGTGGAAAATAGAAGCGGTAACAAAAACACTTCGGCAACATTCCCGGTTGTTAGAACACAGAAGGAACGTGCAAAGGGATTCATTACCACAGCAAGAAGTTTTACACGTTTACCTTTTATTGTTATGGCAGATTGGTTCCAATATTTTGATGAACCGACACACGGCAGATCGGATGGTGAAAATTATAATATGGGGCTGGTAGATATCTACGGTGAACCATATAAAGAATTGATTGATGCCGCTAAAATTTTTAATTGGGAAAAAGAAAAATTAAATGCCGGTTACAAACGTGCCGATGCATCGCAAGGCATACCGATGGCGCCAAAAGATAAAGTGATCAGTAATGTAAGCAAGGAGATCTTGCAGAACTGGAATCGTGAACAAGGATTTGTAAAACCAATCTCAACAATACCCATGGCTGATATGTATGTTTGCTGGAGTCCGGACACACTTTACATTGCTCTTTACGGTGATGATGTGATTGAAAAGGAATTTTACAGAACGAATCAAATCCCGGAAGAAGATCGAATGTTACTGACAATTGATTTCGATGAAAAAGAAGAGCCGTTGACATTCCGTCTTGGTTCCGGCTTGAAACCGGTTTGGAGTAACCCTGAAATTGGTATTTTCAATGCTTCAGGAGTATTTCTTTCGGTGAGAAATATCAGTATCATAAAAATTCCGGCGAGCTACTTTGGTAAGAGTGAGTTGAAATCTTCAGATAAAATAAGTTTCTCTGCGGATTTGAAAACATTTGCCCGTGCTTATTCTATTCAATGGAAACTTGATTCTTTCTTTAGTGAAAAATTTTAGATAAGCATAGACAAAAACTGTTGTGTGAATTAGATAATAAACCGTTCCACCTAACCGGTTGAAGTTGTTGTTTGGCAAAAAATAGTTTGTAATTAATAGAGGATTTCTATCGTGCAAATTCCAAAATTCTTTTTTATATCGTTGCTGATTCTTACTTGTATGATTGTGAACAAATCTTACTCACAAAATATTAAACTCGCTTCGGTCTTTACCGATAACATGGTTCTGCAACGGGATCGTGCAATCCCGGTATGGGGCACAGCAGCACCCAATAGTAAATTAACTATTGAATTGGATAAGCAGAGAATTACAACTGTCGTAGATTTAGGAGGGAATTGGCGTGTTGATCTTGAATCGATGAAAGCCGGCGGACCCTTCGTGTTAAAAGTTTCAGGGAAAGATACAGTTAAATTAAAAAATGTTCTGATCGGTGATGTATGGATCTGTTCCGGGCAATCTAACATGGCAATGTCGATTGAAGATATTGGGAACAGTTTTGATAATGATAGTGAAATAAAAGATGCGGGTAATTTTCCCAATATAAGATTGTTAACTGTTGAACCGATGACATCTGCTACACCGAAAAAAGAATTTACTACAAGCGGCTGGATGATTTGTGATGAGAACACAATCAAAAAATTTTCGGCGGCTGCATATTTCTTCGGGAAAAAAATTAATAAGGAAACAAATGTTCCTATCGGACTTATCAATTCTTCATACGGCGGAACAGACATCGAGGCATGGACAAGTAAAACTTCACTTTGTAATGTACCGGCTTACCATGATGTCCTCGAATCAATAGATAAATTTATCAGTAACGACCCATCCTTTTTAAAAGATTATAATGATAAAAGAGATTCCTGGAAAACGAGTTCTATATATACTGATCCGGGTTATCCGAAAGATGGGTTATCGTATAAAGATGTTGAGTATGATGCGTCATCATGGAAGAAGATGAGTGTTCCTTGTTTGTGGCATCAAGAAGAACTAACTGAATTTAACGGATCGGTCTGGTACAGAAAAGAAATTGAAGTACCGGCAAATTGGAAAATTGAAGATTTAGTTTTAAACATGGGACCGATCGATGATATTGATATTACATGGTTCAACGGCGTTCAATTAGGAAGTAATGAACTCTGGGATAAACCAAGACAATATGTCGTTCCATCTCAATTAGTTAAGCATGGAAAAAATGTTTTAGTGATACGATGTATCGATACCGGCGGTCCGGGCGGTGTATGGGGCGAAGCCGATCAATATTATATTTCTAATTCAGCTAATGAAACTATCCCGATAGCCGGGGAATGGTCTTACGAAAAAACTCTTTCAATAGATAAATTTCCACCCAAACCATTATCCGTTGAAGATCCAAATTGTCCAACTGTTTTGTTCAACGCGATGATTGCCCCGGTTATTCCTTTTTGCATTCGCGGCGTAATTTGGTACCAGGGCGAAAACAATACTTACAATGCTTTGCAGTACAGAACCCTCTTTCCATTACTAATTAATGATTGGCGTATGCAATGGCAGCAAGGTGATTTTCCTTTCTACTTTGTTCAATTAGCTAATTTCTTAGAAGTAAGCCAACAGCCGGTTGAAGATACATGGGCTGAACTGCGCGAAGCACAAATGAAAACCCTTGCCGTGAAGAATACCGGAATGGCTGTCGCTATTGATATTGGAGATGCCGGCGATATTCATCCTAAAAATAAACGCGAGGTTGGAAATCGGCTTGCTCTAATTGCTTTGAATAAACTTTTTGGATTTAAGAATGAATACAGCGGACCGATCTATAAATCCTATTCTGCTGAAAGAAATAAAATTAGAATCACGTTTGATTATGCCGAAAAAGGATTAACCACGAAGAACGATGAAATGTTAAAGGGATTTGCAATAGCCGGTGATGATGGCAAATTTGTTTGGGCTGATGCTTTGATTGATGGAGAGACAGTTATTGTTAGCAGTAGTGAAGTTCCAAGACCGGCTGCTGTAAGATATGCGTGGTCAATAAACCCGGTATGTAATCTTTATAATAGTGCCGGGCTACCGGCATCACCATTTAGAACTGACGATTGGCCCGTGCTTACATCTGATTTTGAAAAGTGATCAAATATTATTTATAAGTTCGGTCAAAAAAAGTTTAGATATATGAAAGGAGATTTTCATGCGGACTTTATCAAAATATTTTTTCAGCATATTTATGTTAGCGCTTATATCTGCAGGTTTAAGCTACGGTCAACAAAAAAATACTTTTGATAATATACTTTACGGTGCTTCATATTATCATGAATACATGCCTTACGACCGGCTTGAACAAGATGTTAAATTGATGGAAGATGCCGGCATTACTGTTGTTCGCTTGGGCGAATCAACATGGAGCAGCTGGGAACCGGAAGATGGTAAATTTGAATTTGCGTGGATGGATAGGGTAATAAATAGATTACATAAAGCAAATATCAAAGTAGTTTTTGGAACACCGACGTATTCCATTCCGCCTTGGTTATATAAGAAGCATCCTGAAATTTTACTTACGAAGATCGGCGAGCAAAAAAGTTTTTATGGTCCGCGCCAAAACATGGATATTACCAATCCGGATTATCTGCGTTATTCGGAGCGCATCATTAGGAAACTTATGGAACATTATAAAGATCACCCGGCAATTATCGGTTTTCAAGTTGATAATGAAACTTCATCATATGGAACTTCGGGCAAAAATGTTCAAGCTGCATTTGTGGAATACTTGAAAGATAAATTCAAAACGGTTAACGAACTAAATAAAATTTGGGGATTAACATATTGGGGACAACTTCTTAATAGCTGGGATGAAGTTCCTTCATTTAATGATATCTTAAATCCCGGTTGGAAATTGGAGTGGGAGCGTTTCCAGCAAAAAATTACAACCGACTTTATAGCATGGCAAGCTGAAATTGTAAACGAGTATAAACGTCCCGATCAATTTGTCGTTCACAATTTTGTTGGGAGTGTAAGAACTAATATTGATGAATACGAAATTGCACAACATCTTGATATAACCGGCGTTAATCCTTATCACGAAGTACAAGAGTGGCTCGATGGAGAAACATGTGCAGTAAGCGGTGATCTTTGCAGATCATTGAAACAACAGAATTATCTTATTACAGAAACTAATGCCCAAACAATTGGATGGGATTCAAAATGGCAGCGTCCTCCGTACGATGGGCAGTTGCGGCTTAATGTTTACAGTCATCTTGCAAGCGGTGCAAACATGGTTGCATACTGGCATTGGCATTCGCTTCATTACGGACAAGAAACTTACTGGAAAGGAGTCTTAGCTCATGATCTTGAACCAAACCGCGCTTATGACGAAGTAAGCAAAACTGCACACGAACTTAAGGAAATCGGTTCTCATCTCGTCAATCTTAAAAAAGAAAATAAAGTTGCTCTGCTCTATAGTGTGGATTCTTATCAGGGAATTCGTTTTATGCCTTTCCATGATAAGGTCGATTATCTTTCCATATTGTATCAACTTTACGATGCTCTCTACAAACTAAATGTTGATGTTGATTTTATTTTTCCGCAAACAACTGATTATTCCAAATACAAAGTTATAGTTGTTCCGCCGCTATATATTAGTGATGATGCACAATTAAAACGATTGACCGAATTTGTTAAGAACGGCGGTCATGTTTTATTTACATTGAAAAGCGGTTTCTGCAATGAGTACTCTACTGTTCGCTGGGATAGGATGCCGGCTTTATTACGTGAAGCAGCCGGAATTTCTTATCAAGAGTTCTCAAGTCTCTGGGGTGATGTTCCGCTAAAAAGTGATCCTTACAAAGTTGGCGATAAGAATAAAGCATCAGTATGGGCAGAATTTTTAATTCCTGAAACAGCTAAACCTTTAGCATATTATGATCACCCCTTTTATGGTAAATACCCGGCGCTAACAAGAAATAATTTTGGTAAAGGTACATTCACATACCAGGGAACAGTTTTGACGAATGAACTTCAGCAAAAAGTAGTAAAAGAAATTTTAGACATTGCCGGTTTAAGCGGTGTTGAACAGCAATTACCGACAACTGTTCGTTTGCGTCAAGGAATTGGAAATTCGGGGAAAACTGTTCGCTACTTCATGAATTATTCTACGGATGTACAAACATTCAATTATCATTACACCGATGGTGTTGATCTTCTTACAAAGCAAAATATTTCTAAGGGAAGCCGGGTTACACTTCAACCATGGGATCTTGTTATCATCGAAGAAAAATAGATATATCATTATCAAATATTTCTCGGTCTAATACCCAGCATTAATAAAAGAGCATCTCTATTTAGGGGTGCTTTTTTATTTATAAAACTTGTAGAGATAGATTGATTAAATGCACTTAAAATATTTGATTAATACATTAAACAAACACAAACACATCTGTAAGAATCGGAATTTTGGGATTTTATTTTTTTCTATTTTAAAATTATAATAGAACCAAAACACAACGATTTTGAAAGAGACGGATTCTCAATTGTTTCTGGAGGATATTTTTGTTGGTTATCGAACGTATCAAAAGAAAAAAGATAAGTGATAGATTAAAAAAATTAAAGGATTGAAAAAGTTATTTGATCAATAAGAGTTTTTTTGTTTGAATGTAATCTTTAGTTTGCAATTGATAAAAATAGATACCACTGCTCAGATTTTTACTGTCAAAAATTGCTTCATATCGTCCGGCTTTTTTTTCTGCATTAACTAGAATAGCAATTTCATTTCCAAGAAGATCAAATACTTTTAATGAGATAAATCCGCTCTCCGGAATTTGGTATATAATCTTTGTAATAGCGTTAAACGGATTCGGGTAATTTTGTTTTAGATCGTAACTTGTAATATCAGGAGTATTAGTTGAATCTAGCGGAACAGTGAAAACAACCGTGTTTGACCAATTTGACCATCTCAAATTGTGATCGCGGTATTTAACTTTGTAATAATATTCTTTTTCATTTACGAATAGAGACCGGCTGAAACTAATACTTGTTAAATCAATCCCCTCATTTAAATCTATCGGGTTAAAATCTAAATCTACACCGTAAACATTTTTCCAATGGATCATAGTATCGATTATCGTAGAGTTGAAATTTTTATCATCGGTTAACTGGAACCGGACCGTCATTAATGAATCGTTACTAATAGTTGATGTGTTGAAAATGATGTTTCCGGCGTAGAATTTCGGGACTATGGCTGTTGGATCTCCGGGCGCGGCTTGATTTATTTTTCGGTACCAGCTATCCATCAACTCCGAATCTTTGCTTGTACTTAAATTACCGAGACTGTACATATATGATTGAAATATTTTTTCGGATACGTCAATTTCAATCAGTTGATAAAAATAATGGTCGAGGGCAATATGAATAAATGGATAATCAAAGTTCTTGAAAGCACTCCATCTATCAATCGGGCCTCCCCCGCCGCCGCCGCATACAATTCTGAAATCAAAATTTGAATCTAAATCCTCTGATTCGATTGTACCTCTTTCAAAACCGTGTGTGTGACCGTATGATAACTGAACAACCTTCGAATATTTTTTAAATATAGGAATAACCTGGGTTCTTACATAAACAGAACCGCCGTCGGTCATTCCCTCTCCCCATAATTCTGAAATCGGCAAGTGATGAACTATTATAACTACAAAATCAATTTTTGGATCGAGCTCAAGTTCTTGCAATTTATTTTCAAGCCAGCTTGTTTGATGTGCCCGACGTGAATTTGTTAAATTAGAATTCAAACCTACTATTGCTGTATTAAGAATATTGATAGACCAGAATTTTTCGTTTAACGGATCGGGTGCCGGGTAAGGGGAAACATCATCATATTTCATGTACGAATAATAATTATAGTCTTCACCTTCGTGGTTACCGGCGACGGTCATAGTTGGAATGTATGGAGAAATTGGTGATAGCGGTGCAAAGTATTGATCTGTCCATTGTGTAACATCGTAACCGGCCATAACCAAATCGCCGGAATGGAGAATTAAATTCACATGATTTTGAATATCATTTCCATAAAGCTGCCGCAATTTCTTTTTAGCTTCTTTGATCACTTTAACAGCCATCGTTGTGTCATCGGCATGTGTATCGCTTAATAATAATATTCTGATTTTACCTTTATAGTCTGATGGAGGTAAAGTTTTGAAACTGTAAACTGATGATGAACCGCTTTTGCTTATCACTTTGTAAAAATATTCGGTCCCTGGTTGTAATCCGGTTAATTTAACTGTGTGCCATACGTAAGGACTATAAATTACTTCACTTGTTCCGTTTTCTGACAAGCCAAGTGAAGGTGTTGTGCCATATTCTACTTTGGTGATAACAGAACTTGAATCGTGCCAGCTTATATAAATTGAATTTGAAGTTGGCGTTTGCAAGTACGGAACCAATATTAATTGTCTCGGTGCATGTCCGTAATCTCCCAGGGATTTTACTTCATCATACGAAAGAGAGTAATCCCAAATTGCAGCTTCAGCACAATCTATTTCACCATCTTCACCATTGTCATCGGCAAATAGAAGCAGTGTGTTTTCCAACGCAAACCTTCCATCTATAACTTGATAGAGACCATTTAAAACTAAGTGACCATCGATATAGTATTTTAAGTGCGTTCCATTTTTAACCGAAATGACTAAGCGGTACCATTCATCCGGCTTGATTGAAAATGTTGAATAACCGGTTGACTGTACACCTATATATCCGTTCGGGTTGATGAAACATTCGGCATCATTACTATTTGTGATGTTTGTTTGGAATATTGAATACCAGCTATTTGATTTTGGAATTCTGAAATCGATCATAACAGTGTATTCATTTATTTTTGATCCGCCGCCATTTGGTAAGATTGCGTGCGATAATTTATAGTAACTGCCAATTCCTATTTTTACGGCACCATTGTCATTTGTTGGTCCGGTCGTTGTTGAATGTGTGCCGACTAATTCTAAGTCGTTGCCGATTTCAGCTTTGATAAGATTAGAACTGTTATCAAATTTCCAAAGTCCTTTTGGTGTAGGAACTTGAGAATAAAGCAGTGATTGGATAGCGACGAGAACGGCAATTGCAAATAATATTTTTTTACATTTCTTCATTAATATTTCAAGTAACATGGAATAAATGTAATTAAATAATCATGTATAAGATAATAATTTTTTGAGAGATTGTTTTTAAGAACCATTGTGTATAATGAACGGTTAAAAGCGGTGCAAAGTTTAATCCGCCTTCGCGTTCCGCTTTGGCGGACGAGAAGATTGGGTATAATTCCCTGTCGCCTCGCCTCGCTCAGTGAGCCGGAGCGGATTGCGGCGGAATAGGGTTCGGGGCTTGCCCCGAGGTTCATACCATTGATTTTACAGTCCGTAAAGTTTTTCTTTTTCCATTTTACTATTTTTAATACCGGAAAGCATCTTCTAACTACCCGGAAATAATTTGTAGAGAGTTAATGTTTGTTAACAAGACTTGTAAATTATGATAGAGTATAAGATTCGTTCTTCATTACTTTTATTGTTCACTATCATTACTCTGTTTTTTGTTTTTACTTCATGCGTAAAAGAAGAAGCCCCGGTTGTTCCTAAAAATCATAAACCGCAGATAGATAGTATTGCCGGCAAATCTACAGTATTAATTAATTCAACAATAACCTTAGAGTGTCTTGCCTCTGATAAAGAGAAAGATAAGTTAGTAGTTAGCTGGTTATCAAAACGAGGTACATTCCCGGAAGGAAATGTTGGGGGTAGTGTTGTATGGAAAGCTCCTTCATCCGGTGGAATCGATACAATAATTGTAACAGTCAGTGATGGAAAAGGATCAACACGCAGTGAGATAACTGTAAAGGTTGGAACGATTCCCCGGTTTCCATTTTTAGTAGAACCGGCAAATAGTTCGAATGAAATTGAATTGACTGCCGAATTGGTTTGGAAGCCGGTACGGAATGCTGAAAATTATGATTTGCAAATTTCTACAGATGATTCGTTCTCAAAGTTACTTTTCCAGGAATACGGGTTAACAAGAAATCTTCAAAAAATAAACGGACTAAAAAGTAACACAATCTATTTTTGGCGCGTAAGAAGCAGAAATATTTTTGGAATATCAAATTGGACTGAAAAATTTTCCTTTAAAACCGTAGCACCGCCACAACCACCGAAATTATTACACCCGTTAAGTTTAACTAAAGATGTTTCTCTTAATCCAATTCTGAGTTGGACGAAGTTAGGTAACGCAGATAGCTACGCTCTTCAAGTTTCTGCCGAGGATTCATTCACTGATTTGATTTTTAATCAAACCGGTTTGACAGATACAACTTTACAAATTACCGGACTGGAATTTTTTACAACCTATTATTGGCGTATTAGCGCTGAAAATAATTATGGAAAGTCAGGGTGGTCGGAAGTTGGAATATTTTCAACTATGGGCACTGTATCTACAAAACCGGTATTGGTTAAACCGAATGACGGGGCAATGGATGTTCCACTTTCTACAACATTATATTGGGACGCGAGCGAATATGCAATAAGTTATTCTCTTCAAGTTTCTGAGGATAATTCATTCACTAATTTGATTTATGACCAGGAAGGGCTTAAATCTACAGAGTTATTAATTAAAGATTTGAAGAATACAAAAAAATATTATTGGAGAATTAACGCCTCGAATAATTACGGAACATCCGGGTGGTCAGAAACATATTCGTTTACTACTTTGTTACCCGGACCCTCTCTTTACTTGCCTGAAGACAATACGGTTGACGTTTCACCATCACCGGCACTGTATTGGAATGCCATTGAAGGTGCAGAAAGTTATTCACTGCAAATTTCTATCGATAGTGCATTTACTAATCTTGTTTACGAAAAAAACGGTATCACTTTACCAAATCACCAGCCAAATAATTTACCAACCTTCTCAACTTACTACTGGCGTGTTAGAGGAACTAATTCTGCAAGTACATCTTCTTGGTCCGATAAAAAATCGTTTACCGTATCTGCATATTTTTATAAAGGGTACCAATATGGAAATCAAGCTCTTTACAATCCTTTATATGTGCTTCTCGGCGGGGGATACGATATGATACAAGTGGGCAATCGAAGGAATGTTAAAGATTTTCCGTATAAGATTGCGGCAAAAAATGTTTGGAAAAATTTATCGAGTCCCTTTAGTAGGATCAAAAATTATGGCTGGTGGAATTTTATGAAGGATCAAGTTCTACCGCTTTCATTAAATAAAAAGAATGCACAGTTCTGGCCTAATTATACACTTCATCTAATCGGTGGAGGAATGGAATACGCAGCCTTAGAGGAATGGTATCAATACAATGATTATCCAATTCCCGGTTGGCTCTCAGCACTAACTGTAATGTCTTACCACTTAATCAACGAAGTTGCCGAGAACGGGAATTATGTAGGTGATGATGTTGACCCGATAGCCGACATTTATATTTTTGATATAGGCGGTATATTATTATTCACTTCTGAAAGTGTTAAAAGATTTTTTTCTGAGGAACTTAATCTTGCCGATTGGTCGCAGCAGCCATCGTTTTCATTAAGGAATGGAGAGCTTCATAATAACGGTCAGTTTTTTTCGGTTAAATGGAAATTCCCGTTTTTAGATTCGTGGTATGCATTCTATTATTTTGGAACAAACGGTGTTGGAGGCATTTCGTATAAGTTTAATGATGGCTCGGCTATTTCAGCCGGCTTTGGTCTTGCTGCCAGCGACTTGATTTTGCTTGATGAAAAAACTAACAAAAAAACTTTAGGACTTGTTGGAAATTTCGGGTTCTTCTACGATAGAAATAATTCTTTGCTTGCAAGTTTATCGGTTACAATAAAAACTGATTATATGGTTAATGTGAATATTTATCCCGGGATAATCAAAATTGGAGAGGTTTCGCCCGGATTATGGGGTGCATATAACCAGGATGGGAATGTGATCTTTGGTTTCGCTTTCTCCTGGTTCCCGGTTGGCGCTGCTCAGAGTATTAAATAAATCCGTCTTATTTCTTCCGATTGAATTTTTGTTGCCAAAGTATATTCACTGAGTAATAATCCCACTCGAATATGTAGTGTAAAAATCTGTACGACTCGAAAACAAATTAATTTGTCAACTTTACAGGCTTACCCTTTAATAACTTTCAAATTAACATTTCGTCAAATTAGTATCAAAATGGGGGAGCTTATGAAGAAAGGTATAACTTACTTTTTTTCCATTCTGTTATTTTCATCATTCTATTTATCAGCCGAAGAAAATAACACATCAACAAAAAAAATCTTTGCAGTCCGCCTTCAAGATAAAGTTACAATAGATGGTATATTATCCGAAAGTATCTGGAAGCGTCCCGGCTTTACTGAATTGACACAGCAAGAACCAACACAAGGTGTTGCACCAACACAACGTAGCGAAGTGTGGTTTGCTTACGATGATGAAGCAATTTACTTTGCTGCAAAATATTATGATAACAATCCGGATTCAATTGTTGCCCGTCTTGTAAGGCGCGATTTTATTTGGGGCGATCCATCCGATGGATGCGTTCTTTATCTCGATTCATACCGTGATAAACGGAACGGTTACTTTTTTTATGTTTCGGCAGCCGGAACACTCGCAGATGGTTTGATTGAAAATGATGCCAAGCAGCCAAACGATCTTTCATGGGATGCTGTTTGGGAAGGTGTTCCGCATATTGATAAAGATGGTTATTCTGTTGAAATGAAAATTCCGTATTCACAGCTCAGGTTTAAAGAGGGTGATGCCCAACTTTGGGGAATTAATGTTGAAAGATATATCAGCCGTAGAAACGAAACGGATATGATTGCTTACACTCCGCGTAATGAAAATGGATTTACCTCAAGGTTCCCTGATCTCGTTGGTATTGAAGGTATTACACCATCCGCACGATTTGAAACTCTACCTTACATTACTGGCAAAGCTGAATTTATAGGGAATGATTCGAACGATCCATTTAACCCCGGGCATAAATATTTGCCCGGCTTTGGTTTGGATATACGTGCCGGACTTGGAAGCAGTTTAACTTTGAACGGAACTATCAACCCGGACTTTGGACAAGTTGAAGTTGACCCGGCGATTGTTAATCTGACAGATGTTGAATATTCTTTTCAAGAAAAGAGACCGTTCTTTACTGAGGGAGTTAACATTTATCGCTTTGGTAATGGCGGAACAAACAATAATCCGTCATTTAATTGGCCCGGAGTAAATATTTTTTACAGCAGAAGGATCGGACGTTCACCACAAGGAAATTTGCCGGTTTATGATTACGCTGATATTCCGGGGGGAACTCATATTCTCGGTGCCGCAAAAATTTCAGGAAGTATTTTTGATGGTTGGAAAGTCGGAACAATTCACGCTCTTACCCGTAGAGAATTTGCAGAGATCGATTACCAGGGAAATCGTTCCGAAGTAGAAATTGAACCGTTAACCTATTACGGGGTCTTCAGAGCACAGCGCGATTTTAATGGCGGCCAGCAAGGTATAGGACTTTTATCAACCTTTACCAATCGTTTTTTTAAAGATGAAAGTCTGGAACAGAACATTAATAAAGATGCTCTTGTTGCTGCCGCAGATGGATGGACTTTTTTAGACAATGATAGAACTTATGTTATTACCGGTTGGTTCGGTTTATCGCGCGTAAGCGGTGATAAAAGTAAAATGATATCACTGCAAAGAAGTGCCGGTCACTATTTCCAGCGCCCGGATGTTGATTACATTCATGTTGATAGTAATGCTGCATCTTTAACCGGGTATGCCGGAAGATTTATGCTGAATAAAAATCGTGGTCAATTTACATTTAATGCTGCTGTAGGATTTCTTAGTCCAGAATTTGAAGTAAATGATTTAGGTTTCGGTTCGTACAGTGATCTTATTAATGCACATTTCCTGATGTCGTACAGATGGAATGAACCAACATCACTATATCAATGGGCTGGAGTAAATGCAGCAACTTTTGCCAATTTTGATTTTGGCGGAAACAAAATTGCCCAAGGTTATTTTGTCGGTACATACATTACGCTTAGAGATATTTATTACGGCGGTAATATCAATATGACTTATAATCCGTACACCTTTAATTCACGCCGGACCAGGGGCGGACCACTTACACTAAATCCGATTAGCCGTGTATTCAATCTTAATTTGTTTACAGACAATCGTAAATGGTGGGTTCTGAATGTTGGCGGTAGCTTAAGAGTTGGTGATGATGCTGAATCAAAATATTTTTATACATCAGTTGAGTTTAAAGCCACACCAACATTGACTTTAACTGTTGGACCCGAATTATATAAAGATAACTATAAAGCACAATGGGTGACAGCTTTTAGCGACGCTGTGGCTACCGATACTTACGGTAAGAGATATGTGTTTGCAAATTTAGATCAGACTACTCTTGTAGCTGATATTCGTGCCGATTGGATTTTAAGTCCTAAGCTTAGTTTCCAGGTTTATCTTCAACCGTTAATTGCATCCGGGAATTATTATGATTTCAAAGCATTGAAAAAACCGAGAACGTTTGATTTCTTAAAATTTGGTGACGAAGAATCAACACTCAATGAAACGATTACCGGGAACGGCAATACATCATATACTCTTGATGCTGATGGCAGCGGTCCATCTAATCCATATACTATAGGCAACCCGGATTTCAATTATATTTCTCTTCGCGGGAGTGCGGTTCTACGTTGGGAATATTTACCCGGTTCGGCTCTCTATTTCGTTTGGACACAAAGCAGACAAGAAATTGATCCATCCGGGGAATTTCAATTTGGTAATTCTATGAACCGTTTATTTGATGTTAAGCCAGACAACATTTTTATGTTGAAGCTGACTTATTGGTTCGGCGTATAACGAAAGCGTGGGGGATAATCCCGGTTGTGAGTAATTTGTAGCCGGGGTTTTAATTTTCTGAAAATTCT
This sequence comes from Bacteroidota bacterium, assembly GCA_040755055.1. Taxonomy (GTDB): domain Bacteria; phylum Bacteroidota; class Ignavibacteria; order Ignavibacteriales; family Melioribacteraceae; genus DYJK01. The sequence continues at coordinate 39,211 of JBFMBS010000001.1, read as the reverse complement.
TCCCTGAAATGTTTTCTTTTTGTTCCTTCGTAACTATCTATCTGCAACAGTACACCTTCAAGTTTACCGTTTACTAAAGGGGTTCTTCGAGTTGTTTTCAAACCAATTGATTTTCTAAGAGATGGATCGCCGGTATAAATAAACGCGGAAGTTCCGTTACATTTCTGTTTTAGAAAATCACCAAGTTCCTTATAGAGATTTTGAACCTCCTCCTTTTCGCCAAGCCGTATACCATAAGGTGGGTTAGTTATTAAAATTCCATTTTCAAATTTACTAATATGCTGAAATGGACGGCATGTAAGGGAAACATTTTCCGAATAAGGAAGACGCGATAAATTTTCTTTAGCTACTTGCAATATCTTCTGGGATTTGTCGCTTCCGTTTATCATTCCTTTTGGCAACGGACGGATTTTTTCATCTGCTTCCTTTTTAATACTCATCCAGATTTTTTTATCAAAATCGGGAAGATAAAAGAAACCAAAGTTAGTTCGTAATTTTTGTGCCGGTATATTGCAATAATGCATCAACGCTTCACACAATATTGTTCCGGAGCCGCACATACAATCTAATAAAGGAGTTTCTCCGTTCCATTTGCTTAACCTGATAATTGCTGCCGCCAATGTTTCTTGCATTGGTGCTTCACCGGCTAATAATCTGTAACCTCTTTTATGAAGTGATTCCCCCGATGTATCCAAACTTAGAATTGCTCTATCCTTTTCGATGAAGAGGTTTAATCTTACATCTGGATTAACTGTGTTAACATCCGGTCTTTTACCGTTGGATACTTTGCGGAAGTAATCGGCAATTCCATCCTTTAATGCTTGTGAAGCAAATAAAGAATTGGTGATATGGCTCTTTGTAACCGAAGATGTAATTGCAAATGTTTTATCAACGGAAAATATTTTTTCCCAATGGATTTTTTTTGCAATTCTTTTAAGATCTTCACCGTTGTAGCAAGAAAAAGCAACTAGCGGAGCTAGCACACGCGATATTAATCGAGATGTATAATTGATTTTGTAAAGTATATGCTGATCTGTTTCAAAATAAATTCCCCGATATGCAATCCTTGTATTTTTTGCACCAAGTTCAATTAATTCTTCCCGACAAACCTCTTCCATCATTCCCGGCACCTGGGCAAAGAATTCATTCTTTTGTTGGTATAAGAAGTTACTCAATGAGTCCTTGTTCACAATTTTTGTTCGGTAAATTATTGGTTCAAACATACAAATAATTCGTGTACCGACATTTAAAAGATTAGCAAATTTTTATTCTTGACTGAAAAGTGCGAAAAACCTATATTGCAATCGTTTGCGGGAACGTTTGATATGAAACATGCTACAATAAATGACATTGCTAAAAAACTGAACATTTCTTCTTCTACAGTATCGCGCGCCCTGAGCGATCACCCTGATATTAACAAAGAAACTAAACTTAAAGTAAAACAACTTGCGGAAGAGTTAAATTATATTCCTAATCCAATAGCAAGGAGTTTAAAGAAGAACCGCACATCCGTAATTGGTGTTATCGTCCCGGAAATTAAACATGATTTTTTTTCATCGGCTATTAGCGGAATAGAAGAAGTTGCATACCAATCCGGTTACACAATTATTGTTTCGCAATCCAACGAGAGTTATGAAAGAGAAATTATTAACGCCGGTGCAATGATCAACCAGAGGGTAGCCGGGTTAATTGTATCGATTTCGCAGAACACTACCGATGGTCACCATTTTCAGAAGTATATTGATAGAAAAATACCGCTAGTTTTTTTTGACCGCGTATGTAATGAAATAAATACTTGCAAAGTAATTGTAGATGATGAAAAGAGTGCTTTTGATGCAGTACAATTTCTAATTGGAAAAGGATACAAAAAGATTGCTCACTTTGCCGGACCGGATGCGCTTACAATTTGTAAAAAAAGATTAAACGGTTATAAAGAAGCGTTGCAGCAAAACGGAATTAATATATCCGAAGATTTTATACGATCCGGGGGATTACACGAATCTGATGGATATAACTCGATGAATTATTTGTTGGAGAAGAATTTGATTCCTGATGCAATCTTTGCGGTAAACGACCCGGTAGCAATAGGAGCATATCAAAGAATTAAAGAAGCCGGGTTGAAGATTCCCGATAATATTGCCATAGTAGGATTCTCGAACAACAAAATAACAAGTCTTGTTGATCCTCCGCTTACCACAATAGAACAGCCTTCTTTTGAAATGGGGGAAACATCTGCTAAAATGTTGATCAAAATGATTGAAAGTGATGAACTTAATACCGATACGATAATATTAGATACAAAATTAATTGTGCGTAAGTCGGCTTAACAGTGATTAAAAATTCTATTAAACAAAATATCATATAAGTAATAAGGAAAACTTATGGAAACCATAGGACTAACCTTTATCGATTGGGCAATTATTCTTATTTATTTTGGATTTGTACTTGGTATCGGTCTTTACCTCCGCAAATTCACTACAAGCGAAGAAGATTTTTTTCTGGCCGGCCGTAAAAACTCGTCCTGGGTAGCCGGACTCGCTTTTCTTTCCGCTAATCTTGGTGCCCTAGAACTTCTTGGTATGACCGGCAATACATTTAAATACGGTATGTACGTTGCACATTTTTATTGGATCGGTGCAATCCCCGCAATGGTATTTCTAGGAATTTACATGATGCCGTTTTATTACAGCAGCAAAATAAAATCAATCCCTGGCTACTTAAAACTGCGTTTTGATGAAAAGACAAGGGTGCTAAACGGAATTGCATTTGCAATAATGACTCTACTTGTTTCTGGAATCAATCTCTATGCAATGGCGTTAGTTCTTCACACATTTTTAGGATGGAATTGGGATGTGAGCATGTGGGCTTCTGCCATTACGGTTGCAGCATACGTTACATTAAGCGGTTTGATGTCGGCAATCTTTACCGAAATAATACAATTCTTTTTAATCTGGTTCGGTTTGTTTCTCGTTTCCATACTTGGAATAATTGAAATCGGAAGTCTCGATCAAATTCTAAATCGATTACCCGATTCGATGAATACACTCTGGTCAACTTCAGGTGACCCAACTCAAAATGGAATGTTTATTCATTGGGCCGGGATAGTATTAGGATTAGGATTTGTTTTATCGTTTGGATATTGGACAACGGACTTTCTCGTGGTGCAGCGAGCATTCTCGGCAAAAGATTTGCGTGCTGCAAGAATGACTCCGCTACTTGCATCCTTTTTTAAAATGGCGCTGCCGTTTATTGTAATACTTGCCGGTTTGATTGCAATTGCACTTTCGAATGATCCTGACAGTGGTTTCAAACTTTTGGAGGATGGCGGGCAGATCAATTACGATTCAGCTCTCCCCATGTTGATTAAAAGATATTATCCATCAGGATTGGTTGGACTTGGAGTAACGGCGCTACTTGCCGGGTTCATGGCCGGGCAAGCCGGTAATATCAGTGCTTTTAATACAGTATGGACGTATGATATCTATAAATCAGTGTTGAACAAAAAAGCATCCGATCAACATTTACTATGGATGGGGCGTGTATCAACAATAGTTGGAGTTGTAATTTCTCTTGGCACAGCGTATTGGGCAAAAAGTTTTCCAAGTATTATGGATTATATGCAAGCAATTTTTTCATGGGTTAATGCACCGCTATTTGCAACAATGCTGCTTGGTATGTTCGTATGGTGGATAACTCCAAACGGTGCTTTCTGGGGATTAGTTGCGGGAATGTTATCGTCGTTCTTTTTATGGATGGGTGTAAAATTTCAGTGGTTCAATGAAAGTATAATTACGATGTCCTCCGTACAAAGCGATATGGCAGCAAATTTTTGGCGTGCTTGGTGGGCATGGCTAATATGTTTTGCGCTAACAATTATCATTAGTCTTTTCACCAAGAAAAAACCGAAAGAGGAACTGGTCGGACTGGTGAAGGGATTAACGGAAGAAAAACATGATGCTCATTTACCGTTTATAAAAAGACCGGAATTCGTTGCAATAATTTCTGTCCTGGTATTTATTATTCTTAATCTATTGTTTTGGTAATTAATCTGTTGAAGATAAAAGGAGAAAGTTTATGAAACCAATTTGGTTCTTTGTTGGATTAATATTGATGATAATCGGTGTACTGATTTTACTAACCGGTTTGTACCAGCTAATCAATCCCCCTGAAATAAAAACAGTATTAAGCGGAACACACCCGGGCATTTGGTGGGGCAGTGTAATGATTGTTTTTGGGTTATTGATGTACTTGAAAAATAAAAATCAAACGGTGTGATCGATATGCTGCTACTCGAAAAGATTGAAAAAAAGTTTAAGGAAACTTTTAATGCAACTCCTCTAATTATACGATCACCGGGACGTGTGAATCTGATTGGCGAACATACGGATTATAATAACGGATTTGTTCTGCCGGCGGCTATTGATAAAGCCATTTACTTTGCAATATCACCACGGGATGATAATCAATGCAAATTAATTTCTTATGATCTTGGTGATTCGCACGAGTTCGATGTTGACAATCCTCAATTCACAAATAAACATTGGCCAAATTATTTGATGGGTGTTGTGGACCAGTTAAACAAAAATGGACTTAAGCTTAAAGGATTTAATTGTGTCTTCGGCGGAGATATTCCAATCGGCGCCGGTTTATCTTCCTCGGCGGCAATTGAAGGTGGTTTGGCTTTTACACTCAATCACATTTTTAATCTTGGCATCGATAAACTTGAACTTGTTAAGCTTGCTCAAAAAGCCGAAAATGAATTTGTAGGTGTTAAGTGCGGAATTATGGACCAGTACATCAACATTTTTGGACATAAAGGAAATGTTCTGCGTATCGACTGCCGTTCTCTAGGGTATGAATATTTTCCGTTTGAATTTGATAATGTTTCGATAGTTCTGTTTGATACCGGAGTTTCGCATTCTCTTGCGTCATCTGAATACAATAAGAGAAGGATGGAATGTAATGAAGGTGTTGACTCAATAAAGAAAGTTTATAACAAGGTTAACAGTTTGAGGGATGTTTCTATTGAAATGATTAATGAGTTTAAAACAAAATTAGATCCGGTTGTTTACAAAAGATGCAAATATGCAGTTGAAGAGAATTATCGATTATTAGCAGCGTGTGATAAGCTTATTCAAAAAGATTTAACAGCTTTTGGTGAATTTATGTATCAAACACATAAGGGCTTGAGTGAAGATTATGAAGTGAGCTGTAAAGAGCTTGATTATTTGGTCGAACAAACAATTGATAACCCTAAGATTTACGGATCAAGAATGATGGGGGGCGGATTTGGCGGATGTACTATTAATCTTATTGAAAACGATGCGATTGAGGAGGTCAGCAAAAAAATAATGGCGGATTACAAAAAGAAATTTAATCTTGACGCAAAAACTTATGTTACAAAAATTAACAGCGGCACAAGCATAATTAAATAGAAATGGAAAACAATAATTATAACAGTTATCCTCACCGGCGTAAAAATATATTAACCGGTGAATGGATTTTGGTTTCTCCGCATCGGACACAAAGACCATGGCAAGGTGATGTAGCTAAACTCGATATTAATGAAAGACCGGCATACGATCCCGATTGCTATTTATGTCCCGGTAATAAACGTGCTAACGGTGAAACAAATCCTGATTATAAAAACACATTTGTGTTTACAAATGATTTCTCCGCTTTGCTGCCTGATATTCCTAAATCGAGAAATGACAAAACACTTTTGCAATCGAAATCGGAAAGAGGTATTTGCCGTGTGGTAAATTTTTCACCACGACACGATTTGACACTTGCCGAGATGGATGAGAAGGATATTATTAGAGTAATTGAAACCTGGCAGAATGAATTTGAAACGCTTGGAGAAAAATCGTTCATCAATCATGTCCAAATTTTTGAAAACAAAGGTGCAATGATGGGCAACAGCAATCCGCATCCGCACTGCCAGATTTGGGCGCAAGAACATATTCCTATGGAACCGGCTAAGGAGCTAAAAAACTTCGAAAGGCATTTCAATAAGTTTAAGAGAAGTTTACTTGCCGATTATTTAAAAACCGAACTCAATATAAAAGAGAGAATCGTTTATGAGAATCTGTCGTTTGTTATTTTAGTCCCGTACTGGGCAGTCTGGCCATTTGAAACTATGATAATACCGCGGAGAAAAATCCCCAATATTTTGCAATTCACTGAAAAGGAAAAAATCGATTTCGCAAATGCACTAAGTATAGTAACCGTTAAATACGATAACCTTTTCACAACATCTTTTCCTTATTCATCGGGACTTCATCAGGCGCCGACGGATGGTAAGAAACATAATGAGTGGCATTTTCATATACATTTTTATCCTCCGCTTCTAAGATCGGCAGCCATTAAAAAATTCATGGTAGGTTATGAAATGATGGGCGAACCGCAGCGAGACATAACTGCCGAATCGAGTGCTAAAATTTTGAGAGAACTTTCTGTTTTACATTATAAAAAGAGATAGATTTTTTTTGAATAATCAAAACGGATCAGCGCAATGAAAAAGATTAATTATTTACTAACAGCATTTATGTTTTTGCTGCTTTCGAATGTTATTACGGCACAATTAGATTTTGATATTAATAAGTATATAGAAGACCCGGCTTTGTTCGGGGAGAATAAAGAAGAACCAACGGCAATATTAATTCCATATAACAGTATCTCGTCTGCGCTGGAGAAGGATGTAAACGATGCAAGATTCTATTCTTCATTAAACGGGGAGTGGAAATTCAATTTTTACAGCAATCCCCTAAAAGTACCGGTAAAATTTTTCGAGGTTGATTATAATGATAAAGATTGGGGTAACATCAAAGTACCATCGGTGTGGCAGATGCAAGGTTATGATCGCCTAATGTACCGTAATGTTCCGATGGAATTTTATCCATACAATCCACCTTATGTACCCGATGATATAAATCCAACCGGACTTTATAGAAGAACATTCAAGGTGCCGGCTGATTGGGATGGAAGAAGAATCTTTATTCACTTTGATGGAATTCATTCTGCAGCTTTTGTCTGGCTCAACGGAAAATATATCGGCTATCATGAAGACGGGATGACGCCGGCTGAATTTGATATAACACAAAATGTGCAGATAGGCGTTAACCAATTATCGGTAATGGTTTTGAGATGGTGCGATGGTGCTTACCTTGAAGACCAGGATATGTTTCGATTCTCCGGCATTTATAGAAATGTTTACATTTATTCGAAACCAAACACAACTATCCGTGATTTATTTATAAAGACCGAGTTTGATGAAAAATACCGGGATGCAGAGCTTATTATAGATTTGTCGTTAAAGAATTATTCCGGCAGCAGCAGTGATGTAAAAGTCCGCTACACTTTATTCGATAAAAACAAAAAGGAGATCGTTAATAGTCAATCCGGTAATCTGCAAGTGGAGCAACAATTAAATACAACTTTAAAACAGAAAGTTGTTTCGCCGAACAAATGGTCCGATGAAAAACCGTATCTCTATACGCTCGTTCTTGAACTGATAAACAGCGAGAATGAAGTGATCGAAGTAGTTAAACAGAGAGTTGGCTTCAGGAAACTGGAAATCAAGAACGGTATTGCGATGTTGAATGGAATGCCGGTTTACTTCCGGGGTACAAACCGTCACGAACATAACCCGGATAACGGGAGAACATTAACAAAAGAATTAATGATAGAAGATATAAAATTGTTGAAGCAGTTTAATTTCAATGCAGTAAGAACAAGTCACTATCCAAATGATCCGCTTTGGTATGATCTATGTGATGAATATGGAATCTTGTTGCAAGATGAAGTGAATGCCGAATGTCATTACACGGAGAGCGGTTTTCCCGGCAGAAAAGAATATCTTGGTTCGTTCATGGACCGGTTTGTAAGAATGGTACAGCGCGATAAAAATCATCCCTCGGTTGTTATTTGGAGTACCGGTAACGAATGCGGACTTGATAAGCCGCATTATATGATGGCGGACTATGTTAAAAAGTTTGACCCAACGAGATTTTTAATGCATCAATCCAATTGGCCAGATGGTGAGGCACCATACGTAGACATAATCGGTCCGCGTTATCCAACTCCCTCTCGTTTGAGGGAGATTGGATTATCTACTTCAAAGCCGGTTGTAATGGGCGAATACGCCCACGCGATGGGGAATAGTCTTGGTCACTTCGATGAGTTTTGGGAAAACATTTATGATGTGCCCAAACTGCAAGGCGGATTTGTGTGGGATTGGGTCGATCAAGGATTGAATGTTAAAGCACAATTTATAAAAGATTTTTCACCAAACAATATTCAATGCGGCGTGATGGGGGTACCGGAAGTTGTTAATGGTACTGATGGTAATGCATTTAAATTCAGTGGACTCGATGATTGGATTGAAGTTTATGATGATCCACGGCTTGATTTGCGTGGAAACAATTTAGTTATTGAAGCAATGGTGTATCCGCAGAAATTTTACCAGGAAAATCCGATTGTTACAAAAGCTTCTCAATTTGGTATTGTTCAAACTACAGTTGACACCCTTTCATTTTATATCAATTCGTATCGTAACAATCTTAAAGTTAAGCTGCCGGCAAATTGGTATTACACTTGGCACCGGATAAAAACAGTATATAACGGAAACGAAATGCAATTGTTTATAGATGAGAAATTATATGGTTCAAAGTTGTATAACCAAAAAATTAGAAACGGACATTATCCGGTAAATATTGGCAGAGATTCGTATCGTAATACCGATCAGCATCTCGGATGGATTTCAAATTACATTTTTGACGATGTGAAAATTTATGATAACTTATTGAACAAAGATGATCTGCAAAAACCGTTACTCTGGTTAAAGTTTGACGAAATATTCAGCGGAGAAAATTATTTAACGTATGGAATTAGTCCCTTCTGTCATAATGGAATGATAACAGCAGATAGAAAACCGCAGCCGGAACTTTGGCAAGCGAAACACAGTATGTCGCCCGTTCGCTTTTATTCTGTTGACCCGGATCATGGAAAATTTTCAGTTGTGAACAAATATTCTTCTACTAATTTGAATGAGTTTTATTTTGAATGGTACTTATATAAAAATGGGCAGATTGAAAAATCAGATCGGTTTGAGCTTGATGTTGATCCGCAAAGTAACGCAGAATTTCAACTGCCTATAAATTTAAATAACACCGACGATTTTATTATTGAACTTAGCTGCAAACGAAAATATGATGAGCCGTTCAGGGCTAAAGATTTTGAGGTTAACTTCCAGCAGTTTGTAATTAAGAACAGAGATCATAAGTTCAATATTTCAGAAAGAACGAACTCAAACATTAGGTTGGAAGATAAAAAAGATGTTATCGATGTTACTTGTAACGGGTTTGAATATGAGTTGAACAAGATAAATGGAAATCTAAATTTGAAAGGTGAAAACAGTGAAATTTTTAACGACTTGAATTCAAATGTATGGCGAGCACCTATTTCCAATGAAAAAGTTGATTGGGGCAGAGCGGAAGCAGAAGAATGGTACCGGATGGGTTTGAATGAGTTTACAAATTCCATAGATAAGATCTTGATAGATTCTTTATCCGATACATCTTCTTTAATCGTAAATGTAAAATCCTATACAAATTTTCCTCGTTCGAGTGATTATATAGTGAATGAATACCGGTATCAATTTCATAATGACGGTTCGGTTGAGATTAAACATAATATGATTCCCGTTGGTTACTTCTTTGTTGATTGGCTGCCATGCATCGGTTTGAGTATGAAAGTAAAAAATGATTATAAATTTGTTAATTGGTATGGACGCGGACCGTATGATAATTTTACCGATAGGAACACCGGTGCTAAAATTGCAATCCACAGCATAAGAGTTGATACACTTGAACTTCCTTTTGCCGAACCGCAAGAGTATGGTAATTATACCGAAGTAGGATGGTTCGAACTTAAAAATGAAAACGGAGCCGGTGTTAAAATCACGGCTTCCGATGACGTAAACTTTTCGGCTGTTCCTTATTTCAATCTTGATAGAGCAAGATATTTGTATCAATTGCAAAAGGATGATTTCTTGCGTGTCAATATTAGTTATTCTGCAACCGGCGTTGGCGATACTCCTAATCCACCGATGCCAAATTACCGGACTTATCCCGTTGCTTATTCAAATGTGTTATTAATAAATCCTATGAAGAAAGATTAGATTGATGAAATATATTCGAGTTATAATTTTATTAATTGCATCGTCAAAACTTATTGCTCAAACACCTTCACAAGAATTTATCCGCGGTGCCGATATATCGTTTACCCAGCAGATTGAATTCCGCGGCGGTAAATACAAATTAAATGGTGTAGAAAAAGAAATTCTTGATATTCTACAAGAGAATGGAGCGAATTATATAAGATTAAGATTATGGCACACACCATCTAATGGATATAATAGTTTATCAAAGACTCTTCAGTTTGCCCAGCGGATAAAATCAAAAGGCCTAAAATTTTTACTCGATTTTCATTATTCCGATACATGGGCAGATCCGTCAAATCAAACAAAACCATATGCATGGAGAAACCTACCTTTCGAAAACTTAAAGGATAGTGTTTACGAATACACAAAACGTGTGATAACATTAATGAAAAATCAAAATACATTGCCGGATATTGTGCAGATAGGAAATGAAGTTGCCGGGGGAATGTTATGGCCGGATGGGAAATTATATGGAGCCGGTAATGAAACTGTGCAGTGGGATAAATTTTCAGAACTCGTAAAAGAAGGTGTACGTGGTGTTCGGGATGCAGCTGATACATCATCTGTAAAAATTATGATCCATATCGAAAAGGGCGGTGATTACAGCGGCTCGGTCTATTTTTTCGATAGGTTGACTGCACGCAACGTTGAATTTGATATAATCGGTTTATCATATTATCCGTGGTACCATGGCTCATTATCACAATTGCAGAGTAATTTAAATTCACTTGCGGTAAGGTACCAAAAAGAAATTGTCGTTGTTGAAACTGCTTATCCGTGGACACTCGATTTTAAAGATAACACTAATAACATTGTTGGGTTAGATTCGCAGTTGCTACCCGGATACCCGGCAACGGAAGAAGGGCAAAAAAATTTCTTAACACAGATTAAAAACATTGTTAAGCAGACTACAAATAATAAAGGACTCGGATTTTTTTATTGGGAACCAGGATATATTTCTTTATCAAACTTTGGCTCATCATGGGAAAATTGTGCGTTGTTTGATTTCTCGAATGAAGCGACCGACGCAATTATGGTTTTTAACGACAGCACCGGAACGAGCGTAGATGATGATATATCTCAAGTACCCACAGAATTTTATTTGTATCAAAATTATCCTAATCCGTTTAACCCGAGCACAACTATTGAATACAGTATAACAAACGTAGAGACGACTCGGCGAGTCGTCTTTACAACGCTGAAGGTTTTCGACATCCTAGGCAGAGAAGTAGCAACGCTTGTGAATGAATACCAACAGCCGGGAAAATATAGTGTGGTTTTTAATGTAGAGACTCGCCATCAGCCTCGACGAGACCGAGTCTCGACGGGCGGCGAGTCTTTACCAAGTGGTGTTTCCGCCAAAGGCGGATACGCCTCCGGCGTATATTTTTATACGTTAATGATTCGAGACACTTCACTCCGTTCAGTGTTTTATAAGACGAAAAAGATGTTGCTAATCAAGTGAGAATTCGAAAGGATTAGATATGAAGAACCCAAGATTACTTATCATATATTTTCTTTTCACGTCATTTATTTTAAGTCAAACTAAAACCGATACAAATATTTTTGTTGATGATGAGGGCACATTAAGATGGAAAAAAAACAATGAAGAAGTAAGCTTATTCGGAGTGAATTATACAACTCCATTTGCCTATTCATACAGAACGCATAAGAAATTGAATTTATCATTGAAAGAAGCAATTGATCTTGATGTTGCTCAAATGGTCCGGTTAGGGTTTGATGCATTCCGCGTTCATGTTTGGGATAGAGAAATTTCCGATAGAAATGGAAATTTGCTAAAGAATGAACATCTCGAATTGTTTGACTATTTGCTTGCAAAACTTTCCGGAAATGGGATTAAAACAATATTAACTCCGATTGCGTGGTGGGGTACCGGTTGGCCTGAACCCGATATTGAGACGCCCGGTTTTTCACAAGTCTATTCCAAAGTTGAATTGATAACGAATGGTAAAGCACGCGAAGCGCAGAGAAATTATCTTAAACAAATAATGGATCATGTTAATCCATACACAAAATTTTCTTACAAAAACGATCCTTCGATAATTGCAGTTGAAATAATTAATGAACCCCGCCATCCTGATAATCAGGCGCAAGTAACTCAATATATTAATGAGTTGTATGAAGTTATCAGGGAAACCGGTTTTACTAAACCGATTTTTTATAACATCAGTGAAAATTGGAATGATTCTCAAGCGAACGCAGTAACAAAATCAAAAATTGAAGGAATATCGTTTCAATGGTACCCGACCAGCTTGGTTCATAACAAAACGTTAGATGGAAATTATTTGATTGATGTGAATGAATATAAAATTCCTGATGAGAAAATTGAGAACTTTGGTAATAAAGCTAAAATGGTTTATGAATTTGACGCAGCAGATATTGCCGGCAGTTTTATGTATCCGGCTATGACGCGCAGTTTCCGTGAAGCCGGAATGCAGTTTGCAGCGATGTTCAGTTACGATCCAACTCAATTAGCATGGAGTAATACCGAATATCCCACACATTTTTTAAACTTGTTATACACGCCATCCAAAGCAATAAGTCTGATGATAGCCGGTAAAGTTTTTAAGAATGTTCAACGTTATAAATCGTACGGTAATTTTCCTTCGAACAATAATTTTGAAAACTTTAGAATAAGCAGCGAAGAAAATTTGAGCGAGATGAATTCGGAAACTGAATTTTATTATTCAAATTCTACTTTATCATTACCAAAAAAATTGGAATCACTTACAAACATTGCCGGTGTGGGAAATTCATCCGTTGTGAAATACGATGGTACCGGTTCTTACTTTTTGGATAAACTCGAAAATGGTATTTGGAGACTTGAAGTTTATCCCGATTGCATTTGGATACGAGACCCATTTGAACAAACAAGTTTATCACGAGAAGTTGCGCGATTGTTCTGGAATAGAAGAAGACTTGAAATTAATCTGCCGGATTTAGACGAACAGTTTTCCGTAAATCAATTAAATGGGAAAATGGAAAAGCATTTAATAGTCGATAAAAATTTCTTCGATGCTACACCCGGTATTTATTTATTGGTCTCTAAGATGGTAGATAAGAAAAGCACACAGAAGTATTTATCTAAACGTGAAAAGTTTTTAGATGGGATTTACATACCAAATAAAGATCAAAAGGAAATTTTTGTGGTGAATTCTTCAAATCAATTGATAGCTGATTCACAAGATTTTGTTTTCGGGATAGCCGCCGAAAGGAAAATCAATAAGGTATTTTTATTTGTTAAACGATTAGGTTGGAGAGGATTCGCTAAGTATGTGTTAAAAAACTCAGGAGGATTTGATTATATACTGGCAGATAGTGCAATAAAATTAGAGCCCGGAGATTTTGAATATTGTGTTACGCTTGAAACAGAAGACGGAATCATCACATTCCCGGGGAATATTAAGAAAAGTCCAACCGATTGGGATTTTGGAATTAACCAACTTTGGAAAGGAACGTTTATTTCAAATGAATTACCTCTTGTATTGTTCGATGTGAATCGGGATCAAAAAGATATTGTGCTGCCGCATTTTACCGAACAGATGAGATATGAAACCGATTATAAAACCGGATCCGTAAATGGTAAAAGTTCTTTACAATTAAAAATTCATTATAGAGATAGTAGTACTATTCCTTTTGGTTTCCAGGTAAATGTTAAAAAGTATATAAACCTTTTGAAACCAAATGAATATAAAAATATTGTAATAAAAGCCCGGACAAATGAACAACAAATGCCAGTTAAGGTGATTTTCTTAACTAAAAACGGTTTATCTTTTGGAACTGAAGCGGTACTTAATAATGATTGGTCAACCATTACAATACCAATTCAAGAATTTAAAATTTCAGAAGCACTTATTCTGCCTAATTCTTATCCAAAATTTCTACCGAAAATTTGGAAGTCCGATATTACCGGGAAAGAACTTGAAGGTGAAATATTAAACATTGAGTTTCTACAAATTATCTGCAATGCTAATGGAAAGAATGGAGAGCTACAATTGGATCAAACCTTAGAAATAGAATCTGTCTGGTTGGAATAATAAATCAATATTTTTCAAACCTTCCGTACTAATTGAATTAATTATTTGCTGCCCGGGTAGATTATGATATTGAGTGTTATATCATAATTTAAGCAACAATAATGTTAGCTAAATTACTTTGTAAACTTTGAACATAATTTGGTTTACACTCAATAAAATTTATTAGTTTTGTGCCTACTTAAAAAAATAATTGATAGATGGACAAAATCAAAGTTGTTGTTACCGGCGGTGCCGGTTTTATTGGAAGCCACATCGTTGAACATTGGGTTAAGGACGGTGCAGAGGTTCATATTATAGATAATCTGCGTTCTGGTTTTATTTCAAATGTTGAATTGTTTCCTCAAGCAATATTCCATAAAGGCAGTATAACCGACCGTAAATTAGTATTCGAGGTACTTAAAGAAGCAGATTATGTCCATCATTTTGCAGCAATGGTATCGGTACCCGAATCTATCCAAAAACCGGATGAGTGCTATGAAATTAATGTTAACGGTTTATTAAACGTTCTTGATGCCTCAAAAGAATTTGGTATTAAAAAAATTGTATTCAGCAGTTCTGCAGCAGTTTATGGGGACGAACCTGAATCTCCGCAAACGATTAAAAGTAAAACAGCTCCTAAATCTCCGTACGGATCCACAAAATTAGAAGGCGAAAAACAATTAGAGATATATAACCAAATGCATGGCTTGGGCGGTATATCATTAAGGTATTTTAATGTATTTGGTCCGCGTCAAAATCCCAAAAGTCAATATGCTGCAGCCGTTCCTATCTTTTTAACTAAGGCAATAAAAAATGAACCGATAGTAATTTACGGTGATGGCGAGCAGACGAGAGACTTCATTTTTATTAAGGATGTTGTTGATGCAAACATTGCTGCCGCCACAAACCGGAATGTGAACGGTGTTTTCAATATTGCAACCGGTAAAGCAATTTCGATTAATCAACTTGCACGGATGATAATTGATATAACAAATAGTAAAAGTAAAATAGTTTATGAAACAGAACGCGCCGGAGATATTAAGCATAGTCTGGCTTCGGTTAAAGAAACAGAGAACATTTTAAAATTTTTCAGTCAATTTGATATTAAAAGCGGACTTATTGAAACCGCACGTTATTTTGAATCATTATAATTGATGTTGTGACTTTTTATGTGAAAATATATTGTATTCAATTAATCAATTAAGGAAAATCTTTATTATTTTTGCGCTACAAAAATTTGTTTATTGATTATAAGATTTACTTACTCATTCAAAACCGGGTACTCTTTTTTTCGTGGAAGATCTAATTCAGAATAATAAACTGACTATAATTGGAAAGCTCACTGCGGGACTACTCCATGAGATACGTAATCCGCTTACTGCTATCAAACTGAATCTCGATTATATGAAAATGTATGAAAAAGAATTATCGGGTGAAATAACCGAATCAATCACATCTTCGCTGGAAGCATTTGAAAGAATCAATCATATAATCTCCGATGTGCTGGATTTTACTAAGAAAAACAATGAGCAGAATAAGGGTGCTTCGCTTAATAAAGTAACCGAAAGAGCCATTGAAATTATTTATTCAACCGCTTCAAAAAGAGGTATTGCTACTGAAAAGAGATTAGACACCAATATTCCGGATGTTGTAGCTAATGAAAACAAATTATTGCAAGTTATACTTAACCTTATGAATAATGCGATTGAAGCTTCCCAAAATAAAAGCAAGATTATAGTTTCTACTTTTGAAGAGAATGGTACTGATAGGAAAAAAGTTATCTGGCAAGTTGAAGATTTTGGGTGCGGAATTAACCCGGAGAATGTTCAAAAAATTCAAAATGGATTTTATACCAGCAAATCGGAAGGATCGGGTGTTGGTCTCATGGTTTGTAAAAGGATTCTTGATGAAATGCACGCCGATCTTTTGTTTGAATCTTCATATGGACAAGGTTCAAAGTTTTATATAATGTTTAATGCCTACTAATTAGAAAACGATATGGAACCAAAGGTACTGATAATAGATGATGATGACCTGGTTGCGTCATCATTAAAAAAAGTTTTAATAAAACAAAATTACACCGTTGAAACTTGTCTTGATGCTAACGAGGCAAAAAGTTTAGTTGCCGAGTTCCAGCCCGATGTTGTGCTTCTTGATATCTACTTAACAAATTTTAACGGCATTGATATTCTAAAAATTCTAAAAAAAAGTTTTAGAGATTTACCGGTCGTAATGATAACTGGTTATGCCGATGTAAAAATGGCGGTTACTTCAATTAAATCCGGCGCCTTTGATTTCTTGCTGAAACCAATCGATCTAGAGCAATTAAACGTGGTATTAAACAAAGCGCTTGAAAATATAAGACTTAAATCCGAAGTTGACCGCTTAACAACACTTTTAGAAACTGATACTTTATCAAAAGATTTTTTTGGCAGAAGTTCTAAAATTCAAAAGCTTTTAACCTCAGTCGAAAAATTAGCAAAAAGTGCCGATACCACAATTTTAATTGAAGGAGAAAGCGGAACCGGCAAAGAAGTCTTTGCTCAATTCATACATCAAAAGAGTCCCAGGAATGCCGCGTCGTTTATAACCATTAACTGTGCAACGATACCAAGAGATCTAGCTGAAAGTGAATTATTCGGTCATGAAAAAGGAGCGTTTACCGGTGCGGCTCAGAAAACAAAGCTTGGTAAATTTGAATTAGCAAATGGCGGAACAATACTGCTTGATGAAATCGGCGAACTTAGTTTGGATATGCAAGTAAAACTGCTTCGTGTTCTGCAAGAAAGAAAATTTTACAGATTAGGCGGCGAAAAAGAAATTGTGGTTAACGTTCGCGTACTTGCTGCTACCAATCGTAATTTGGAAGATGAAATTGAAAAAGGAAATTTCCGGGAAGATTTGTATTACAGACTTAATGTTGCAAAAATTTTAATTCCCCCGTTAAGAGAAAGAAAAGAAGATATACCTTACATAGCTTATTCATTCCTAAAGGAATTTGCGCAGAAATTTAATAAAGAGGTTAATTCTATCGATTCATCTGCAATCGAACTTTTAAAGGGCTATCACTGGAAAGGGAATATACGCGAGCTGCGTAATGTAATGGAACGCGTTGTTTTATTGTGCGAGGATTTAGAATTAACAGATCACCATTTTGGTGCCTTGCTGGAAAATAAAGGTGCGGAACAGCAGCCGGACGATAAATTTGTACTTCAGATACCGGCCAAAGGTATTAAGATTGATATTGTATTAAAATCCTTGATTCAGAAAACCCTTAAGATAGCTGGCGGAAACCAGGTAAAAGCTGCAAAAATTTTGGGCCTTTCGCGTTCAAAACTTCGCTATAGAATGGAACAACTTGGTATCGAGGTTACAAAACAAATTAACTGATATCCCAAACTCCCGAAGATTAACTACTGATTTAATTTCTCATACCTCTTAATTTGCCCTAAACTTTTTATTAAGCTGACCGATAATAACCATAGTGAAAATACTTTTTGTGAAAGTAGAATTACTTTTTTAAATAATTGCCCATAGCCCTCAAAGACCCCGTCACAAGAGACCATGTTATTAACATGGTCTCCCTTTTTTAAATAAGTTTCTTTGAAGTTATTTGTTAATTGCTTTTACTAGGATATTAATTAAATCTTCCCGATCGTAAGGTTTAATCAAGTAATAATTAAATCCTTCGTCCAGAAGAATCTTTTCGTCTTTAAGTAGGGCGTAACCGGTTACAGCGATTAAAGGAGTGTTTTCATATCCGTATAGTGACCGGATATCTTTAGCGATATCAATTCCCGATGGGCCATTTCCAAGATTAATATCTATCAATAAGGCATGATATTTTTTATTCTTTAATTTCTCTATTGCCTGGAAATAATTATGCGCAGTATCAACATTGCATATATTCCGCAAGAAAAGATTAACTAATTCGGAGTTTAATAAATTGTCTTCAATACTTAAAACGTTAGGGAGTTTTTTACCCATCATCGAAATCATATTTTTACGGGCTTCGTTTTGAGGCATTGAATTCAAGGGTGGTTTATATGCAATTGTGAGTGAAGAATCATCATTTGATTTTTTAATGCCCGGCAGTACTATGCTGAAAGAGGAACCTTTCTCAAGCTCGCTTTCAACGTTGATATCGCCCTTCATTAGCTTTGCCATTTTCTTGGCAACGGAAAGTCCTAATCCGCTTCCCTCAAAATTTCTTCTTATGCCCTCGCTCAGCTGTCTGAATTCCCTGAAAATCTTATTCTGATCTTCTGTACCAATTCCGATTCCCGAATCTATAACTTTGACAATTGCCATGGTATTACCCGATCCATCTTCATCGGAAGTAATCTGAACTTTTACGCCGCCTCTATAAGTAAACTTCAAGGCATTATCAACGATGTGCATTAGTATTTGTTTGAAAAGATTCTCATCGCCTACAGCGCAAATTTCTTCGTCAAGAATTTGAATATTAAAATCAAGATTTTTTTCGGCGGCAGTTTTATCATAATTGGTAAGAAAATATTTTGTATATGAACCTAAATTGAACTCGGTAAGATTTATGGGGTAGGTACCTGATTCAATTTCGGATAAATTTAAAATGGAATTTAGGGTTAAGAGCAATCTTTTTGATGATTTAAGAATTTTATCAATTATTTCAACGTGATCGGAATCTTGCAATTCGTCTCTAAGCAAACTGGAAAAACCGATAATGCCGGTCATAGGAGTTCTAAGCTCGTGACTCATGTTGGAAAGCAAATTTGATTTTAATTTGCTTGCTTCTTCTGCACTGTCTAACGCCCTTTTTAGTTCCAGCTCCATCTCTTTTTTAGAAGTTATATCTTCCTTGATGACAAGAATATGGCTCATATCGCCATTTTCATTTTTTATCGGCGTAACAACTGCGGATTCCCAGTATAGCTCACCATTTTTTTTGTAGTTTCTAAATTCTCCGCGCCAATCTCTTCCATTATAAATTCTGTTCCATAATTCGGTTTGTCTGCTTTCCGATGCGTCATCTTCTCCAACAATATTTATTCTCTTGCCATAGACTTCTTCAAAGAAATAACCGGTTACTTCGGAAAATTTTGGATTTGTATATTCAACTCTGCCTTCGGGATCGGTAATAATTATGATTGAAGAACTTTGGTCAACAACACGGGAAAGTTTATTAATCTGATCCTGGATATGTTTTTTTTCCGTGATATCTTTTACACTTAAAATTGTAATCTCTTTTCCGGAACTGCTGTCGGTTTTAATACTGATTTCAACATCAGTTAAAGATGAATCTTTTCTTATACCATGGCATTCATGACCCAAAGCAAATAATTCATTTTGAGTAGTACTCTTTAATTTGGTTAGGTAATTACCAAACTGTGCCGGGGGAATAAAGTTAAGTATAGAAAAGTTTTTCAGCTCATCAACTTTACTGTAGCCGAATAAATATTTAAAAGCAGAATTGCACATAACGATTCTTTCTTTGTCAAGAACCGCAACAGCTTCGGTAAGATGTTCGAAGGTAACACTGAGAATATGAGTTGTGGAAACTGAGCTTTCCAGAATCTCGTTACCCGGTGTTCTTATTTCGTTGGTTTTTCTCATTTTCCCTTTCTGTTTAACTGAGTATGGGTAATGTTAGATGAAAGGTTGTGCCTTTGCCTATCTCACTTTCAAAACTAATAGATCCGTTGTGCCAGTCTGCCATTTCTTTACATAATACCAACCCCAAACCAGAGCCCTCTTCGTCTTCGGTTCCTTTTGCCGAATAATGTTCGGCCAGATCGAATAATTTATCCTTCGTTTCATTATCGATCCCAACACCCTCATCTGTAAAGGAGATTATAATAAAATTGTATTTCTTTTCCGAAGTTAGCGTTACTGTTCCGCCTCTCCGGGAAAACTTAATTGCATTTGAAAGGAAGTTTCTAAAGATTGTATTGATCATATTTTCATCGGCTAATGTATCTAAGTCATCGTTCATATTGTTTACAATTCTAATCTGCTTTTTAATAATGGCAGCATTGAATTGATTAATTACACTAATCATTTCGTAGTACAAGTTGCATTTTGTCTGGTTGAACTTAATTTGACCCATCACAAGGCGCGACCATTCGAGGAGTTTTTCGATCAACGAATAGAGATCGTGCAATGAAGACTTGCCGTAACTGATGTATTTTTTTATTTCATCTTTATCCAACTCATCAAACGACTCGGATAAGACATCAAAAGAACCGAGCAGACCCTGGAATGGACTTTTCAGATCATGTGCAATCACGGATAGAAGTACATCCCTGGAATTTTTTTCTTTAATTATTTTTTCAAGGTTGCTTTCTAGTTCCCTATTGATGTTAGCTAAAAAAATCAACTTTAAGTCGTTCAATTCAATGTTATCCGTTTTTGAGGTTTGGTCCGGGGTTTCGCCGGAAAGGTTTACGGTGATATCGGAAAAGATCCAGACTCTGTAAACATTTTGCTGCGTGTGTAAGGGGTAAGAAAGTAGGGTTAAATTTTTTGAACCCTTGAATGAAAAAATTCCGTCAAAGCTTTTTTCTTTGGTAAGTATGAGTTTATCTATGCTCTCTTCAGGGGTTTTTTCAAAAGTTGAATTGTTGTATATGTGTCTAATTAGAAAGTCGATGTCGTTCGCATAGAGTAGGTCGGAAGTTAAATCGAGATGCTTTAGAAGGGGATCATTCCAGTAAATTATTTTGCCTCTTATATCGGAAACGATAATTCCAAGACTGATAGAGTTAAGGATAAGATATAATAAGCGTAAACTATGCCGATCCTTAGTTTCTTCACCCGGTGTGTTCTTTAATTGGAAGATTTCATTATTCGGTAACATAGTTTTTACTATTTATTTAAAATTTATTACTTGTCTACATACTCTTTTTAATGTGTAGAGATTTTTTACTAAAGGTACTATCGATGAATTTTTAGATTTTTTTAGAGGCATATAGTAAAATAGCAGCTCCCCCCGGAACCTATAATTATCAGCTAAACAAAGATACACTTTTTGATTAAAATTTTACCTTTTTATTCCGATAATATCATAGAGTAAAATAATTTACACTTGGCTAATATTCAACATGTTGTTTTACGGCTCGGTTGGTTTTTAGAGGCAATGGATATTTTTTTGTCCCGGCACATTAATTGCAAAATAAGTCGTACTTAAAAATAATTTTAAGATAGGTTATGAGTGTAGAAAAAATATTCAACCGGAAAGAAATAATCGACGTTCTAAACGGAAGCTCCGTAGAAGAAAAAAGAAATATCCTGGATTATCTGCTCACCTTAGACGATATGGCTGATTATGTTGTTGAAGTGTGCAATTGTATTGCGGATGATGACAAAGGAATTAGAAATACAGCATCGATGTTGATAATGAATAACCAACCCGAAGACGCCGCAAAACATATTGTAAAATTTGTTTCTTCAAACAACATTACGCTAAGAAACTTAGCCGGGGAAATTCTAATAAAATTAGGGGCAAAAGCCGTAAATACTTTAATCCAATATAACTGTGAAAAGAATGATGACGATCAAAAATTTATAATTGATCTGCTTGGTTTAATCGGCAGTGAATCAGCCGCCGAACATATTTTGAGTATTTTAAGCGCAACCGAAAATGATAACGTAGTACTTGCTTGTATCGAAGCATTAGGAAATATCCGATATGATAACGCAGTAGAAATTTTACTTCTTTTATACGATCGGAGTGAGTTATACAAACCGTCCGTTGTTGAAGCCCTTGGTAAAATAGGTTCGGCCAAGGCGAGCGGCTTTCTTCTAGATAAATACCCGGCAGAAGATGAATTAACAAAGTATTCCATTCTTGAAAGTCTTGGTTATCTTGGTGATGTTGACACTTATTTCTTTCTGCTGGAACAAGTAGTAAGTATTCATGGCCCGTTGGTTTGGCCGTTAATTACCTCGATTTTTATCCTTAAAGAGAAATACGGGCTCGATATACCTTTCGATGACAAAATGAAAAACCTTTTAATGTACACTTTGCAAGAAGGAACTGCCGAACACAAGAAAATTGCGCTCTCATTGATCAATGTTTTTAACGATAAAGATATTTTGTTGGAAAGCTTGAAATATATTGGTGAGGACGACGAATTGGACGAGATAATACGTTCAAAAATTTATAGGAACCCGGAATATTTATTTGAAGAGATTAATAAAGTACTTGTTGAAAACCCGGGAAAACTAAGACAGCTTCTTAATCTTTTTTATTCCGTTGCAACATATGTTTCTTCCGAAAACGGGCAGTTAAATATTTCGTTAGTTCAAAAACGGAATATCATTCACGGTATCAGCGAATATCTTGATCACCCAGATGAGGAAGTGAGAAGAGCAAGCATGGAAATTCTATTCATGCTCGACTACGAATCGGCAATACTATTTGTTGATTCGATGACACAAGATGAAAATATCTGGAACCGTCTCAGATTAGTTGAACTGCTTGAATTTATTGATAACCAAGAAGCTAACGACGCATTTGAAAAATTGTCCCAAGATGAAGATGTAATGGTTAGGGAAAGAGTGGAACAGATTTTAAGTTCAAGAAAACAAAATGAAATTTATCCTATTACTAAATAGATGAATTATGAATCAATTAACCGAATTGAAATTGCCCGATCTTAGTAAAAGTTTAGCGTCTTCGTTGCCTAAACAGCTAATGATGTCTATATCATTATTCCAGGAAATACGTAAATACATTTATAACAGCACCGGCATCTATTTTCAGGATAATAAAAAATATTTGTTGGAAAGCAGACTGCAAAGAAGAATTAATTTTCTCGGTCTAAAAAATTTCGAAGAATACTTTGCACTCTTAAAATCTGGCGGAACATCATTTGCCGAGGAGAAGAGATATTTCTATGAAGCAATAACGATTAACGAAACATTCTTTTTCCGTAACCAGCCGCAGCTTGATGCACTGGCATCGCAAATCTTCCCTGAAATTATTGCCAATAAAAATACGTTGAATAGAAATAAAATAAGAATTTGGAGTGCTGCCAGCTCATCTGGGGAAGAAGCTTATTCTATTGCAATGGTATTTCAGGATCTTGTTAAACCTAAATTTCCTTTCATGGAATTGGAGGTTGTAGGAACCGATATAAGTGCAGCCATAGTTGAGTCTGCAAACCAGGGAGTGTATAAAGATTATTCGATCCGCAACGCACCTCCTTATTATTTAAAAAAATATTTTAAGAATAACAGCGGTGCTTATGAAGTTGTACCGGAAATTAAAAAGATGGCCACGTTCAAGGTAATGAATTTGTATGATGATTTTATGATGAAAACAATGTTGAATTTTGACCTGATTATTTGTGCGAATGTTCTTATCTATTTTGACACAGCATCGAAAGTAAAAGTAGTTTCCCATTTATATAATTCGCTTAACCGCGGCGGTTATTTGTTTATCGGTTACTCAGAAACACTGCAAGGTATTTCAAAAGCATTCAATCTTGTTAGTTTTCCCAAAACTGTCGGTTATAAAAAGGAGTAGTGAATAAAATGAAAAGGGTAATACTTGTAGCAGATGATTCTCCTACAATTAGAAAATTTGTTTCTGTTGCTCTAACCGTAAAAGGTTATGATATCATTGCTTGTTCCGACGGTATGGAAGCATTGGAGAAAATACCCAATAACAGAATTGATCTGCTGATAACTGATCTTAACATGCCGAATGTTGACGGTTATGAGCTGATATCATCAATAAGAAATAATATTGAATTTAGAGAATTGCCGATTATTGTTCTTTCTTCTCTGGGCAGCAATGATGATATTCAACGCGGACTCGAATGCGGTGCTAATTCATATTTAATTAAACCTTTCGATCCGAAACGAGTCCTTTACGAAGTTTCTAAATATTTGAATTGAGGAAAAATAACATGGCTCTCAAATTTTTGGTTGTAGATGATTCTGTTACAATGAGAAGAATTGTAGCTAATTCTCTTAAAACAATTGGATATGATGCTTTTGTCGAAGCCGGTGACGGGCGCGAAGCCTTATCCAAATTGAGCGGTGATGATTCGATAAATTTTATCATTACCGATTGGAATATGCCCGATGTTTCCGGCTTAGAGCTTGTAAAAAGTATTCGATCCAACGATAAACTTTGTAAAATACCGATCCTTATGGTTACAACACGCGGCTTGAAAGATGATATTGTTGAAGCTCTGCAAGCAAAGGTTAACAATTATATTGTAAAACCGTTTACACCGCAGATTCTTAGAGAAAAAATCGATCAAATTTTAGCAAGTGCATAATGGAGCGTTTTATGGGTCAGCAACTTAATATGGAACAAGTATTTCAAAAACTCGGTGACCTGAAATCATTTTTTGTTTTTGGTCAAAAAGTTGTTCCGGTAATACAAAAAATTATAGATTTCATGCGAGATGTTGTTCCTCTTCTTGAGAACGTAAATAACTCGATACATGATAGTACAAGCAAAATTCCGAAAGCAGCTACTCAAATAAAAAATGTAACTAACGCAAATGAAATTGCGACAAGCGAAATTCTTGATATTGTAGATTCAATGTCGCTGGATCTTACAAAAATTAGAACCGAACTTGCAGATTTAAAAAACGGTTTTTTCAGCCAGCGCGTTGCACTGGAAAAATTTGGAAGCGAGTTCAAAAATTTAAATGGTCAATTTGATGCTCTGAAATCAGGCATGAGCATAGATGAATTGGAAAACAAAGTAACATCGCTTGAAAGTATTGTTGATAAAATCGGTAATGACTCAACCAATATCACGATTTCATTACAAGTGCAAGATATAACAGCACAACAATTAGCTTCGGTAAATCATCTTATCCAATCCGTACAAAAGAGACTGGCTTCGCTGTTGTTCGATCTTGGTAAACAGAGCGGAGTTTCGATACCTGAATTTGATATTGAAGAAGAGAATAAGGATAAATCGTTTAATGAGGATGCAAGATACGACCGCAGCCAAGAAAAACAAGTTTTTGTTGATAGCATAGTAAATGAAAATAAAAAGACTTCACAAGAAGAGATTGATAAACTTTTTGCCAGGTGATTGATAAATCTATGCAAAACCCGATGTTAGTTGATCCGGAGATGAAGGAAATTGTTGATAGTTTCCTACTTGAGACTAAAGAGATATTAGAAAAGCTCGATGTGGATTTGATGGAATTGGAGAAACGTCCCGAAGACCTGGGTCTTCTCAACCAGATTTTCCGCTCATTCCATACCATTAAGGGTACTTCAGGATTCTTAGGATTAGAGAAACTGCCCGAAGTAACACATAAATGCGAAGATATTTTGAATAAGCTCCGCAAAGGTGAAATAAAACTAAATTCATCTTTGATGGATGGAATTATTTTAGGTTACGATACAATTAAAGAACTGTTAAGCGTAATCGAGAACGACAAAAATGAAGATGTAAATGTAGATGGCGTTATAACCCAACTTGTGAATTTATTGGAAAGTATTAACCCCGCTAATGAACAAGAAAAAAATTCGCCGGTTGTAGTTGAAAACTTGCCTATTAATGAAGCTAAAAATAATGTTAAAATTCCGGACACCGGGAAAGATTCGGCGTTATCAAAATCAAATAATAATGAAACGAAGAAGGCAGACAATACAATCCGTGTTGACGTTGACCGTCTTGATGCCTTGTTAAATATTGCATCGGAAATAGTGTTGGGTAGAAACCGGCTTGCACAGTTGAATTCGCAATTTGCCCTTGAATATGAAGGGACACCTTTTTCAAAGGACCTTGCCGATGCAACCAAACAGATTGATTTGATGACTACCGAACTTCAGCTTGTTGTAATGAAATTGCGAATGATCAAGATTGGCAAAGTCTTTAACCGGTTTCCGCGTGTAGTCCGCGATATGTGTAAAGAGTTGAATAAAGAAGTTGAACTGGTTATTCACGGCGAGGATACCGAGGTAGATAAAAACCTAATCGAAGAGATTAATGATCCCCTAGTTCATTTAATACGTAATTCGATCGACCATGGAATTGAAAAACCGGAATCGAGGATCGAAAAAGGAAAAAGTCGTAAAGGTACAGTAGTTATATCTGCCGAACATGAAGGAAATAATATCGTTATAAAAGTCGTTGATGACGGTAAAGGAATCGATCCCGAAATAATAAAAGAAAAAGCAATAGCAAAAGGATTTTTATCGAGAGAGAAAGCAAAAGAACTTACAAAACAAGAAACGTATAATTTAATTTTCCATCCCGGTTTTTCTACTGCTGAAGTAGTAACCAATGTTTCGGGCAGAGGCGTTGGAATGGATGTTGTGAAAACCAATGTTTCGAAATTACGCGGAACGATTGCTGTAGATTCGGAAGTTGGTAAAGGAACAACAATTTTACTCCGCTTGCCTTTAACACTTGCCATAATTTCCGGTATGATTGTCAAAGCACATGGGCAAACGTTAGTTATACCGCTTCATTCCGTTATCGAAGTACTTAGAGTAAACCGGGATCAAGTTGAAACGATACGCGGTAAAGAAGTTATCAACTTACGTGATTCAATTTTACCGATAATCTCGCTTGAAGATTTAATTACAAGCAACGGCAACGGACATAAGAACGATAAGAAATGGCAATACATTGTAGAGGTTGGTATTGCCGAAAAAAGATTCGGGATTAAAGTAGATGAGTTGGTCGGTCAGCAAGAAGTTGTGATTAAAACCCTTGGCGATTATTTAGGAAAGATAAATGGTATTGCCGGCTCTACAATTATGGGTGATGGTACCGTGATTATAATTCTTGATATTAATGAGTTGTTCAACAAGCTGGAAAGCCAAATTGATTCGTAAAATCTCCGCATTGATTATTGATGACTCTGCTTTTATGCGTAAGTCCATTGCCCTTATGCTTGAAAGCGATCCAGATATTAAGGTAGTTGGCTCGGCAAAGAATGGTCAGGAAGGTTACGAGCTTGTTAAAAATTTAAAGCCGGATATTGTAACTCTCGATATCGAAATGCCGGTAATGGACGGGCTAACGGCGCTCAAAAAAATTATGAGCGATTGTCCCACTTCTGTTATTATGGTAAGCTCTCTCACCACCGAAGGTGCCGAAGCTACATTAAAAGCTTTGGAACTCGGCGCTGTCGATTTCATACCAAAAGAACTTTCCTATGTGAATGTGAACATTACAAAAATCAAAGAAGAACTTGTCACCAAGGTAAAAGAGATCGTCAAACAAAAATTATACAGAGATAGATTAGCAAGATTAAGATCAATACCCCAGGTTGAAAAACCGGGTCATACTATTCCAGCGCAACAAACTTTACCAAAAATCGGTTATAAAGCTGTGGCGATAGGTATTTCAACCGGAGGTCCGCTATCTCTGCAAAAAGTAGTACCGCTCTTATCGGAAAAAATAAATGTGCCGGTATTTATTGTTCAACACATGCCTCCAAAGTTTACAAAATCGTTAGCAGAAAGATTGAATTCGATGTGTAAGCTTACAGTTAAAGAAGCCGAGGATGGCGAAACAGTGAAAAGCGGTGTTATCTATATCGCTCCGGGTGGTTATCATTTAAAACTTAAGAAAGTTAGTTTGTCAAATAGTTTGATTGAAGTTTCGGAAGATCCATCGGATACATTGCACCGGCCATCGGTTGATGTGATGATGAATTCCGTGATAAATGTTTTTGGTAAATATACACTTGGTGTAATAATGACCGGCATGGGGAAAGACGGTTATGAAGCAATTAAAAATTTAAAGAGCATAGGCGGCTATTCAATTGCTCAAGATGAACAGTCTTCCGTTGTGTACGGGATGCCCAAAGCAATTGTTGATGCCGGGCTGGCAGACAATATTCTTCCATTAGAAAAAATTTCTGAAACTATAAATAGGGTGATCTAAATGACAAATCATTTTGAAGATGCATTGGTTAAAGATATATATTCAAAAAATTCGCTGAAAAGCGGTAATCTTATTAAATCATCGGATATACAATTTAATGGTCTTGTTAAAATTACAATGGAAAACGAAGATCACGATGATGTGAAAATTTACTTAAAGAAAGATGCTAATGATGCCGTTAAAGAAATTAAATTTGTTTGTTCTTGCGGTCAAACTAAGAGTATTGTACTTGATTATTCTGAAGAATAATTCACAGGTGTTCATATTTAGCCAATCTTTCCGCGATTCCTTCTAACATTTCAGAAAAAAACGAAATTTATCTCTGGCATTCCTTTTGGGATATATACCGAAAAAACCCGAAAAGTATATGTCATCAATTAAACTGCTTGAAAATCTATTAGACTATTGCTCTGTTAAGAACAAAGTAATCGCAAAAAATATTTCTAATGTAGGTACCGAAGGTTATAGACGGGAAGATGTTACATTTAAGAATCTTCTCGAGGAAAATTCAAATTCTTCTCTTAAAATTTCAAATACGAAGCATTTAGGCCCGGTTAACACACCCAAAGAAAGTAATAACGCATTTGGCATTGTTTACGATGAAAATGCCGAAGTGACTTCGGGGATTAACAACGTGAACATTGAACAAGAAATGTCCGAACTTGCTGAGAATACGCTGCGGTTTAAATTCGCTTCGAAAAAAGTCGGCGATTATTACAGAGGTATTCAAAATGTAATTAGAGGAGGAGGACGGCTTTGAAAGAATTAGGAAGTTTATTCGGTTTAGGTATAAGTGCAAGAGGAATGAGTATTCAAAGAAAGAAGATGGAACTCATTTCACAAAACATTGCAAATGCCGATTCGGTAAGAAACACAAACGGGCAGCCGTATCAACGCAAAGTTCTAAATGTAGAGCAAGATCAAAACAGCTTTGCATCAAAACTTTCGGTTGAAGGACAATTACTAAAATTAAATAAAAGTAACTCAAATCATTTTAGCGCGAATAATTCAGAATCAGTTTCTTTGCCCGAAATGAAAAGTGACCTGAACATAAGTGAGACAATTGATCAAAAACCCGGCGAAGTAGTTTTTATGCCCGAACACCCGGATGCGGATGAAAAAGGTTATGTGCAGATGTCCAATGTCAATGTTATTAACGAGATGGTAGATATGATAGCTGCAACAAGAAGCTATGAAGCTAATCTTACAGCTCTTAACTCATCAAAGCAAATGATCAAAGATTCCCTGGAGATATAATATGACGATTAATACAAATTCATTCGGCAATTATAGTACAAGCTATGTGAACAAATCGGCCCCAAAGGTTCAGCCCGAAGTGACACCAAAAGAAAAAGTTACACAAGAAGAAAAAACCTTTTTTGCCAGGATGTATCCGGCTAAACAAGAAGAGATTATGAAATATGAATTTTACAATCCCAAAGGGAAAATAACCGGTGTTTCGCTCGGCTCCGTAATTGATAAGAGAGGTTAACATGAAGATAGAAGGACTTGGGAATTTAATTCCCGATTTAACAAACCAGACAAAAAAAGTTTTACCGGAATCGGGTTTTACCGAAACTTTCTCAGAGTTTATCCAGAATGTGAACGAAGCCCAGAAAGATTCGGAACAGTCCGTAAAAGATTTTGTTGCCGGTAACGGTGTCGAACTTCACGAAGTTATGATTGCCGGCGAGAAAGCTAAAACAAGTCTTGAACTGCTGATGGAAATCCGCAACAAAGCAGTTGACATGTACAAAGAATTAACAAGGATGCCCGTATAATTATGAATTCAAATCCATTTCAAGCATTGTTAGGCATTATCAGCAAGTTAAACCCAAAACAAAAATTTATGATGATCGGCGGTATTGTTCTTACCGTTGGATTGCTGATTATTCTTTTATTTTTTATGAATGAACCGAATTACTCTACTTTATATTCGGGATTATCTGCTGATGACGCATCCAAAGTTGTTGATTATTTAGGAAGCCAAAAGGTTCCTTATAAAATTGACGACAACGGTCAAACCATAAAAGTGGCAAAAGAAAAAGTGTACGAAACAAGATTGGCGCTTGCCGGTAGAGGAATACCTAGCTCCGGTTTTATCGGCTACGAGATATTTGATAAAACCACAATGGGTATGTCCGAGTTTATGCAGAAGCTAAACTACAAGAGAGCTTTGGAAGGCGAATTGGCAAGAACCATTGCCCAGTTAGATGGAGTTTCAGGTGTACGCGTTCATATCGTAATTCCTCAGAAAACAATTTTCAGGGAAGAAGAAAAACTTCCTTCTGCCTCGGTTGTTCTTAAGTTAAAAAACAATACAAGCTTGAGTAAGGAAAATATTACTTCGATAGTAAATTTAATTTGCGGAAGTGTTGAAGGACTTCCGGCATCCAAAGTTTCTATAATCGATACCCAGGGAAGAATTCTATCAAACGAATCCGAAGATGGACCTCTTGCATATGCTTCTTCAAAACAATACGAGGTAAAACAATCGGTAGAAAATTATCTCGCTAAAAAAGCGCAAGCCATTCTGGATAATGTAGTTGGTTACGGTAATGCGATGGTCCAGGTTAATGCCGATTTGAATTTTGATCAAGTTGAAAAAACTATGGAACAATACGATCCCGAATCACAGGTTGCAATTAGCGAGCAGACAATCAAATCAAACAATCTTGGATTAACCTCAAGTGATTCAACCAACCAGGCAAATGAAAATTCGCTAACGAATTATGAGATCAGCAAGACAATACAAAAAGTAGTTGAAGGAAGCGGCAATATACAAAGGTTAAGTGTTGCTGCCGTAATAAATGATATTCCTAAGAAGGTAACGAAGGGGAATAAAACGGAAACAGTATATGAACCGAGATCGCAAGAGCAGCTTAAAAAACTTGAAGAAATAATCAAGAATGCGGTCGGTATCGATATGAATAGGGAAGATCAGTTCTCGTTAATCAGCATTCCTTTTGAAGAAAAACAAATAGAAGAAATACCGGTGGAAGAAAGCAGCTCGCTTATGCCGAACACCGATGAAATGATAAAGTTGGTACTTATAGTTTTTGCAATAGTTTCTTCGCTGTTTGTTTTGAAGAGTTTGATGAAGAAACTCAAAAGTGAGAAAATTGTGATAGGAACATTTAATGCCGGTGAATTGGCAGTTGCATCACCGGCGCCTTTGTTACAGCCGAAGTCCGAAGCAGCATTTACCCATCAATTAAATATTCCAAAGAAAAAAGTTTTACCGCTTGGTGATATAGAAGATGAAATTTCAGATGAAGCATTATTAAAGAAAAATCAGCAAGATAAAATTGTTAACTACGTTGCAAAAAATCCGATAGATGCAGCTAAACTAATAAACGCCTGGATGCACGAAGATGAAATCTGATAGAGATAATCGACTGGTAGAAGTAAACGGGGTGCAGAAAGCAGCTATGCTGATGGTCGCCCTCAATGTTGAAGCAGCTTCGGCTGTGTTTAAATATCTTGACCCGATCGATATAGAGATACTTTCTGCCGAAATTACCAAAGTAAAAAATATTCCTTCCAAAACAGTTGATGGTGTAATCGATGAATTTTATAACATGGTTACTGCCCGTGAATATGTATTGGAAGGCGGACTCGACTATGCTCACGCTCTGCTTGAAAAAACTTTTGGCATTCCAAAAGCCAATGAGATAATTGATAAAGTAAAAAGGTTGACAACACTTAAGGGTTTTGATGTTCTTAAGAAAGCTGAACCGGCACAATTAATAAACTTCTTGAACAAAGAACATCCCCAAACAATGGCTCTTATTTTTTCCCAGCTTAGCCCTGACCAAACAGCAAACGCATTAAAAGAGCTGCCTGAAGAAATGAGACTTGAAGTTGCATACCGTATTGCAACACTCGGCAAAATTGCACCGCAGACTTTAAAACAAATCGAGCATGTAGTAGATGATATCGCCGGGCTATCGATGAGTCAATCGGTGGGCAAACTTGGCGGTGCCAAATGTCTTGCCGGTATATTGAACAGATTAAATGTATCGCTTACAAAAGATATTTTGCTAAAGATGGAAGAGAAAGATGCCGAGACAACTTATGAAGTTAAAAGATTGATGTTCATATTCGATGAAATTATAAATATATCTGATAAAGATATTCAGAAGATTCTAAGGGAAGTTGATAGAAAAGATCTCGCACTCTCACTTAAAATTACCGATGAACGGCTTAAGGAAAAGATTTTCAAAAATATGTCTGAGCGTGCTGCCGATCTGCTTAAAGAAGAATTACAATACATGGGGATGGTAAAACTAAAAGAGGTAGAAGCAGCACAAGCGAGAATAATTGATATAATTAAAGCTTTAGAGGAAGCCGGACAAATATCGTTGAACCTTAGAGGAGGACCGGAGGAAGTTTATGTCTAATATTCTCCGCTTGAATTCCAAACCGAAGCTTAATGTTAAAAACAGCAGTTCCTTAAATACTTTTACACAAGAAGAAGAAACAATTTCCGTAATAAAACAAATTGAAGATGCCTATAACAAGGGATTTAAAGAAGGGCAGCTAAAATTAAAATTAGAACTAGATAAAGAATACACCGACAAACTTTATAAAAAATATGAAGAAGTTTATCATGTTCTTGAAGCTTATGACCAAAAGATAGAAGAGTATGAACAAGGATTTGAAAAATTAGTGATACATACCGCTTTTGAATTAGCAAAAAAAATAGTTCAGAGGGATGTGGTTGATAATACGATAATTAACGAAACTGTAAGCCGGGCAATTACAAAAGTAATCGGTGCCAACGAGGTCCGCATTAAAATGCATCCCGTTGATGTAGAACAAATTGATGCTAACAGTAGAAATCTTATTAACAGCAGCTCTTTCAACAAAATAAAATTTGAAGGCGACGAGAGAATTGAAATTGGCGGTTGTCTTATTGAAACTGAAATAGGAAATGTGGACGCAAGGATTTCTACTCAGTTGGAAGAATTAAGAAGGAAACTTGAAGAAAGTATAGAAAACAAAAAACCATCATGATTGCAGTTGATGAAATACTCGATCGGTACCGTGTTGTGATAAATAAATCCGAATCCATAAAGGTGAACGGTAAAGTTTTGGATGTTATCGGTCTTGTAATTGTATCAGCCGGTCCCAATGCGGTAATGGGTGAAATTTGTTCCGTTGTCGATCAAAATGGAAAAGAATTGTGTAAAGCCGAAGTTGTTGGATTCAAGAGCAGTAAAGTTTTATCAATCGCCATTGGGGAGGTTAATAATATTTCTCCGGCGTGCGAAATTAAAGCATCGGGAAAGAGATTTAATGTTGGACTCGGGAAGGAATTGCTCGGAAGAGTTATCGATGGTTTAGGAAACCCCATAGATGGTAAAGGCGAGATCAATTATTCTTCGTTTAGAGAAGCACACAGAGAACCGCCGAATCCGCTTGAACGAAAGAGAATTACTACACCAATTCAAACCGGCGTAAGAACAATTGATGGATTATTAACAATTGGTAAAGGTCAGCGCATAGGAATTTTTGCCGGCAGCGGTGTTGGCAAAAGTGTTACGCTTGGAATGATTGCCCGGAATACAAGCGCGGATGTTAATGTTATCATATTGATCGGTGAAAGAGGTAGGGAAGTACGCGAGTTCATTGAAAAGGATCTTGGTCTGGAAGGTCTTAAACGTTCTGTTGTTGTTGTTGCAACAAGCGACAAATCCCCCTTAGTTAGAATGAAAGCCGCTTATGTAGGTACAACCATAGCAGAATATTATAGGGATCTTGGGATGAATGTTATGCTGATGATGGATTCGGTTACGCGTTTTGCAATGGCACAGCGGGAAATCGGATTGACAATTGGTGAACCGCCTACATCGAAAGGATATACTCCTTCGGTTTTTGCATTGCTGCCTAAATTACTGGAACGAGCCGGTAATTCCGATAAAGGTTCAATCACCGGTATATATACAGTTCTGGTTGACGGCGATGATATGGTTGAACCGATTGCCGATGCGGTCCGTTCTATTCTTGATGGGCATATAGTTCTTTCGCGTAAGCTTGCTAACAAAGGGCACTACCCGGCAATCGATACACTGCAAAGTGTTAGCAGAGTGATGCCGGATATAATCGACCTTGAACATCATAAACGGGTTATGCATTTCAACGAGATTCTTGCAACGTACCGTGAAGCGGAAGATTTGATCAATATCGGCGCTTATGTGAAGGGAAGCAACCCGGTTATAGATAGATCTATTTCGAAAATATCGCAATTGAAATCGTTTCTTAAACAAGATATTATGGAAAAAGCCGCATACAACGATACGATCTATAAACTTAACCATATCATCGATTTGAATTTGCAATGATGACCCATGAAAAAATTTGTTTTCGAATTTGATTCGGTGATAAGAATAAAAGAAGTTTTTGAAAAAAAAGTAATGAAGGAGATTTCGCTAATTGACAAAGAAATAGAGCAGTCGGTTCAAAAACAAAAATCATTGAATGAGAAAAAAAGTGAATTACATAAAAATATTAACAGCGGAAACATAAAAGTTTATGAATACAGAAGTGCCAAATCCCATATAAGAATTTTAGAGAAAGAAGTAATTAACTATGAAAAGAAAATTGAGGAATTAAAAAGCAGAAAAGAGCAAAAGAGATTAGAACTGGTTCAAAAGAAAAAGGAATTGAAAATATTCGAAACACTCAAGGAAAATAAAAAAGAAGAATTTCTATTCGATTATAATAGAGAAGAACTAAAACAGTTAAATGAATTGGCGATAAATAATTTTATAAGGAAAGAGAAATGAAAGAAAAATTGATATATGCTGTGTCATTCATTCTCGCATTTTTATTAGTAACCGGCGCTATGTACTACGGGGCTTCATCGTACAAAAACATATTTGCATTCGACTTTACCCCAGTTACAACAGAAAATAATGCAAATAAACCCAACATGTTAAAAGCAAGTATTGATCCTAAAGATATTGCCAAACTCAAGAATGAATTGCTCGATAGCTTGAAATCCTTCAACGACTACCAGGCATACGATACTGCATCTTTTCATTTAAGAGATTCGTCAATTGTGGATAGTATCAAAATACTCCTGGATGAAGTCAAAAAACTTAAAGCGCAGCAAACCACACCAATAACAACTATAGTCCCGGCAACTAAAGTTGAACCGGAACCGGCGGAGCAGACAGCCAAAACAGATACTGCATATAACAAATGGGTGAAAAATTCAGTTAAGCTTTATGAAGCAATGGATACAAAAAAAGCCGCTAAAATAATTCTTGGTTATTCCGATAATACAGCAAGAGATATATTGTTTTCCATGAAGAAAAAGAAAGCAGCAGAAATTATAGCAGAGCTAAAACCTGAAATTGCCAGCAGAATAGTAAGTGTGAAATGAATTTAAATCCTTTATTCTTTAATAAAATATCCGGCGAACCCGACAAACTTTTTATCGGGCAGCAGAAAAACGGTACCGAACCACATCTTTTTTCCGATATTATAAAAGTTACCGAAGAAGAATTAAAGGAGGACAATCTCAAAAATGTAAATCTTCAGTTTGATAAAATATTAGCCAACCTGAATGAAATTGATATAGATACGCCGGTTGATGCAGCAGTTATAGAAAAACTTAAATTCTTGTTCAATAACCCCGACTTAAAGAATTTTAAGATTGACGATGATCTGTACAATTTGGAGAATGCTAAGATTTCAAATAGTAGCATAATATTCGACCGCCAAAGTTTGGAATTGGTTCTTAAAAAAATTAAATCAATTTATAAAGACCAAGCTGAACATTTAAATAAGGGTGGAACCGGTGAACCGGAAGTTGATTCGGAAAAAGATTTTGTTTTTGAGAGCACATTAAACACTGATGTTGTTCTTAATGCTTTGATAAATCATGAGTCGATTAAATTTACATTCAAATCAGACGCCAATAAAATTACCTTCCTGATCTCAGAACTGAAACAGCTTGACAAAGAATTTAGTATTGATTTAACTAATCTTAACATTGAACCAAACGGCAACGGTGAAGTTAGCTCTGGTGATGAAGACAGTACAACACAAACAATTCTTAACACCGCCTCGTCAGAAAATACCCAACCGGTAGGTGTAATAGAAAACAACATTGCTCAATCTAAACAGATTGAGCAATTGCCCGGTAACGAATCTACCACTGCGGATGATACAAAAATATTCCAGCTTGAGGTAATCTACTCCGAGAGCAGCGAAAAACAAAAACAATCTATTCCCGTTAATTCACCGTTTCATTTGGATGAAAATACGTCGGAACAGATTGAAAAATTTTTAAGTAATTACTCTTCAAGTAGAAACATTGCTAGTAACGCCGATAATTCAAGCAACGATGTCGATGATAATCAATTAACAACACATGGGGAAATTCCAAAATCATCCGGTGAACAATCACCAATAAATGAGAATAAGAAAGTCGGTAAGATATTTTACATCAACAGCGGAGCTGAAACTAAAACAAACCTCTTACCGGGTAGTAGCATTGAATTGGGCAGTGAGAATGTTAAGGAAATAACGGGTTCCGGAAAAAATACTTTAACGAATGTAGATGAGAGTGTTATAACCGGCAAAAGTCAGAATACTCAAACCGATGCTAGAATTGCATTCGGGGAAAATTTTCACGAAACAAAAATAAAAGATGAATTAATACCTGGTTTAGACAGCAAGTCTAAAGTAAGTGAGGATACGCTTCACGGTCAAAATCTCGAAGAACCAATTCTTAATAAACCGGGCAGATACCAAGAGATCCCTGATTTGGAAAAGACAAAATCAATTATAAATAAAACCGATTCGGAGAGTAAACCAACTATTAAAGAAACGCCGAAGGTTGGTGATATTACGACACAACAGATAGCCGCGCAAACTACGTTAAAAGAATTTATTGTAAAGGATAAGATTAATTCTGATACAAAATTAGAAAGTTCTTCCACTTCCAGGGGGAAGGTGAAAAAAGAAAAGAAAATTAATTTTGAAGATGCAATACGAAGTTCGGGAAATGAAGGGGCCGGAACAAAAGTTAAAGTTATCAATCAAGATGTAATTGGTAAAGAGTCGGAAATTAATGTTGATGATAATTCCTCAAAATTAATTGACAAAACAAAAGCTGCTGCAAAAGAATCGGAAATTCATGAAGAAGAATCGGGTGATCATTCGTTAAGTTCAAATGAAATCCAGGGTGCCGAATCAAAAATTAAAGTTAGTTCGTTAAAGGAATCGCCAAAGACGTTGAATAATGAAAATTTGTTTAATAACGAATTAAAATCTCTTTCTGCTAAAGCTGTTAAAGCAAAGATTATCGGGGATGCTTCGTCGTTCAATGATAATATTAAAGTTATTAATGCTAACGAAGTAATGACCGAGATAACCAAATATTTGCAGACAAACGAAAAACAAAGCATCACTTTCCAGCTATCACCGGAAAATTTGGGAAAGATTAAATTAATGGTCGATATGGTTGACAGCCAGTTACATGCAAATATAGAAGTTGAGAATGAGCAAATAAGGCAGATTGTACAAACTAATCTTGATCAGTTAAAAAGTAATTTGCAATCATCGGGCATTCAATCTGCAAATGTGAATGTTAGTCTTGGTAATTACGAGCAGCGTTCAACCAAGAACCCGGCTGCAAAGAAAAAGAATTTTGTGAACGGTAACGGCTTACAAATCGAAAAAGAAATTACTTCTCCGAAGAAAAAATTAGGATACAACACATACGAGTTTTTAGCATAAAGGAAATTAAGAATGGTAGATCCAATTAACAGCACAACGTCATCAAGCCAGGTTAGCTCTAATAACAGCACATTGGACAAAGATGATTTTTTAAAGTTGATGATTGCACAACTTAAAAACCAGGACCCGTTGAATCCTTTGGATGGAACGGACTACGCTTCTCAATTAGCCGAGTTCAGTTCGCTCGAACAGTTGACCAATTTAAATTCTTATATGCAGCAAAGTATCGATACTAACTATCTGCTCACACAGTCAATCAACAATACGCTTATGGCAAATTTGATCGGTAAGGAAGTCAAGATTGACGGAGAGACATTATCGGTTGTAGGTCAAGAAAATATTGATATTGGTTACAACCTACCAGCGCAAGCTAAGAACGTAAATATTAAAATTGTTGATAGCAACGGCACTGTTG
This sequence comes from Bacteroidota bacterium, assembly GCA_040755055.1. GTDB lineage: Bacteria > Bacteroidota > Ignavibacteria > Ignavibacteriales > Melioribacteraceae > DYJK01. Next base: position 917 of record JBFMBS010000001.1, on the reverse strand, counting down.
TGAAAACAATAGAAGCACCGGTTGAAGCCGGCAGCAATAAAGTTTCCTGGGATCTATACGATAATAATGGTACAAAAGTTAATAATGGCGGCTATACAATAGAAATTGAAGCATATAATATGAGTGGCGAACAAATGACGGTTTCTTCATACAAGATCGGCATTATTGATGGAATTAGATATACCGATGATGGAACAATGCTTGTGATAGATGGTGCAGAATATTCAATTTCCGATATAATAGAAGTTATTAATTCATCAAACAACGGAGGTAACTGATGGCAGAGATTAACGGAATCACTGTCCCGTTTATTCCGATTGTTGGTAACAACGAAGTCGTAAGAAAGCAAGCCGACCCGGTTTCATCTTCTTTCGATTCAATCTTCAAAGAAGAACTTGAGAAGGTTAAGTTCTCCAACCATGCTTTGAAAAGATTGGAATCGAGGAATATTCAGCTTAGCGAAATTGATTTGGAAAAAATCCAGAATGCCGTTGATAAAGCCGAATCAAAAGGAGCTAAGGATTCTCTTGTGATGATGGATAACACTGCTTTCATCGTTAACATTCCTAACAAAACTGTAGTAACAGCAATGGAGGTTTCCGATACAAATGAAAATGTATTTACCAACATCGATAGTGTAGTTTTTGCAAATTAATTAATTAAACATAATCAATAATGGGGCGGGACCTACCAAGGACGCTCCCGGTTCGGCTGACTGACTGAAGCCGGATCATACCAAGGAGGTAACAAATGGCACTTTTAACTTCTCTTTTTGCCGGCGTTTCCGGTTTACGCAATCACCAATCTATGATGGATGTTATTGGGAACAATATCTCTAATGTTAACACGATCGGTTTCAAAGGTTCACGTGTAACATTCAGCGATACTTTTAATCAATTTGTTAAAGCCGGTACAAA